>NZ_FMHZ01000002.1:5109612-5788168 GCF_900090315.1 Micromonospora citrea
ACCTGGCCGCCCGGCTGCACGAGCGGGGGTACGCCCTGGCGAACCTCGCCTCCCTGCCGCACATCTCGGTCGCCGGGGCGGTCGCCACGGGCACCCACGGCTCGGGCGTGACCGTCGGCAACCTCGCCACCGCGGTCGCCGGGCTGGAACTGGTGACCGCCGACGGGGACCTGCTGACCGTGGACCGGGCCACGGACGGGGACACGTTCGCCGGGATGGTGGTGTCGCTCGGCGCGCTGGGCGTGGTCACCCGGCTCACCCTCGACGTGGTGCCCGCCTACGACCTGCGCCAGTACGTCCGCCTCGGCCTGCCCCGCGAGACGCTGGACGCGGCGTTCGCCTCGGCGTACAGCGTCAGCGTCTTCACCGACTTCCGGAGCCGGCGGCTGCGGGAGGTGTGGCTGAAGCAGCGCGCGGACGCGCCCCCACCGCCGGCGGACTGGCTGGGCACGACGGCGGCCGAGGGGCCGCGGCATCCGGTGCCCGGCATGCCGGCGGAGAACTGCACCCCGCAGCTCGGCGCGCCCGGGCCGTGGCACGAGCGGCTGCCGCACTTCCGGCTCGGATTCACCCCGAGCAGCGGCGACGAGCTCCAGTCGGAGTACCACCTGCCGCGCGGCGCGGCGGCGGCCGTGCTGGCCGCGCTGGACCCGGTGGCGCACCTGATCGCGCCGGTGCTCCAGGTCTGCGAGCTGCGGGCGGTGGCGGCGGACGCGCTCTGGCTCAGCCCGAACCACGGGCGGGACAGCCTCGCCGTCCACTTCACCTGGGTCGCCGACGCGGCGGCGGTGCTGCCGGTGGTGGCGGCGGTGGAGGAGCGGCTCGCGCCGTTCGCGCCGCGCCCGCACTGGGGCAAGGTGTTCGGCCTCGCCCCGGCGGCGGTGGCCGCCGCCTGGCCCCGGTACGCGGACTTCCTCGACCTGATGCGACGGCTCGACCCGGCCGGGAAGTTCCGCACCGACCTGCTGGACCGCTACTTCCCCCGGAGCTGACGGGCCGGGCGGGGCGGTCTCGACGGGGACGCCGGCGGCCGGGCGGGGCGGTCCGACGAGACGCTAGCGGCCGGGCCGGTCGGCGAGCTGCTCGCGCAGGCTGCCGCGCTGCACGGCCCGGCTGATGTCGCTGGGCGAGACGATCCCGACCAGCCGCCCGTCGGCGACCACCAGGGCTCGCCCGTCGGCGCACTCGCTGAGCCGGGGCAGCAGGTCGTTCAGCGACTCCTCCGGCCGCGCCAGCACCAGCTCGTCGGCGCGGCACGCCACCTCGGCCAGCGTGGTGGCATCCCGGCGGTCCGCCGGGATGCCGCGCACCCGGTCGAGGGTGACCAGGCCGACGGGCCGGTCGTCCTCGGTGAGCGGCAGTGCCGTGTGCCGGTACGCGAACAGGTAGTGGTCGACGAAGTCGGCAACCGTCATCTGACCCGACGCGGTCTGCGGCTGCGGCGTCATCACGTCGGCGACTCGCACGCCGCGCAGCGCGCTGCCCATCCGGGCCTGCCGCTCCTCCATGCCGGCGGCGCCGATCAGGAACCAGCCGATCAGGGCCAGCCACAGCCCGCCGAAGCCGACGCCCGCCAGGAACTGCCACAGCCCCAGCCCGATCAGCAGCGCGCCGAGCACCCAGCCGGCCCGGGCGGCCACCACCGACGCCTTCGTCCGGTCGCCGGTCGCCTTCCAGACCGCCGCGCGCAGCAGCCGCCCGCCGTCCAGCGGGGCGGCCGGCAGCGCGTTGAAGACCGCCAGCAGCACGTTGATGCCGGCCAGCCAGGCCAGCGAGCCGAGCAGCAGCCCCTCCACCCCGGCCAGGGCGAGCAGCACCGCGATCGCGCCGAAGAAGAACCCGATCAGCAGGCTCACCAGCGGCCCCACGCCCGCGATGCGCAGCTCCGCGCCCGGGTCGCGCGCCTCGCCGCGCAGCTCGGCCACCCCGCCGAAGAGCCAGAGCGTGATGCCGCCGACCTCCAGCCCGTTGCGCTTGGCGACGACCGCGTGCGACACCTCGTGGGCGAGCAGGCCGAGGAAGAAGACCACCGCCGCCGCGAGCCCCGCCAGGACGTACGCGATCACCGGCCGGTCCGGGTAGGCCCGGGGGAACTGGTTGGCCGACAGCGCCCAGGCGATCAGCGCGAAGATGACCAGGACGCTCCAGTTGACCCCGACCGGAACGCCCGCGATCCGGCCGAGCCGGAAACTCGCCCTCATTCCTGCCCCTTACCCAGGGCGAGCCGGCTCATGCCGCCGACAACGGTTGGCGCCGACAACGGTTGGCGCCGCCGCTGCGGAATGTGGAGGCGGCGCAGGCAATCAGGTCAGCAGCCCAGCGTCTCGTCCTTGACGGCCCGAACGAAGGCAGCCCAACTGATCGGCTCGAAGGCGAGGATCGGGCCGGTCGGGTCCTTGCTGTCACGAAGCCCGACGACGCCGGGGAGATTGTCGGCGAACTCGACGCAGTTGCCGGAGCCGTTGCTGCGGGTGCTCTTGCGCCAGGTCACTGCGGCCTGGTTGACCTCTTCCACCCGCGCCGTCCTCTCACAGCTCGTCGATCGCCCCCTGGATCAGGTCGCGTGACTCGCGGGCGCTGGCCGCCGTGGCGACCAGGTGCTCGAAGACGCGGCTGTACTCCCTGACCTGTTGGCCTTCGAGATAGAGGCTACCCGCGCGGGTTTCGACGTAGACGACCCCCGGATCGGCCGGCTCGGGGAAGGTCAGCACGCTGAAGGCGCTGCCCATCGAGCCGTACTCGCCTGCGCCGAAGGTCAGGATCTGGATGGTGCGGCCGGGCCGGTCCGCCTCCTCGACCAGCCGCCGCAACTGTGCCGCGAACACCTCCGCGCCGCCGACCGGCCGCCGCAGGGCTGCCTCGTCCAGCACCACCCAGAGCTTCGGCGGAGTGTCGGAGTTCTGGCGGCGCATCCGCAACTCCACCCGCCGGTCGACCTCGTCGCCGGGCGCGTCCGGGTGCTCGGCGCGGATCACCGCGCGGGCGTAGTCGGCGGTCTGGAGCAGGCCCGGGATCAGTTGCGGCTCGAAGGCTCGGATCTCCGACGCCTCGGCCTCCAGCCCGACGTAGACCTCGAACCAGTCCGGCAGCACATCGTCGTACGCCTGCCACCAGCCGCGTTTCCGGGCGTCGCGGGCCACCTGGACGAGTGCGTCGACCTCCTCACCCTCGACGCCGTACAGCTCAAGGAGGCCACGGGCGACCGGCGGCATGACGGAGACCTGGGCGTTCTCGATGCGGCTGATCGCCGACTTCGAGATACCCACCTCCTTGGCGGCCTGGTCGGCGGTCATGCCGGTCTGCTCGCGAAGGCGACGAAGCGCGGCAGCCAGGCGTCGACGTCGGACGGTCGGACTTCCAGTCATGCCGGTCAGTGTGGCGGATCCGGACGTGCTTCGCAATGACACGCTCCCGAATCGGGAGTTGCGTAACGGGTGCAGTTCGCTGCACGATGCGTGAGTGGCCGGATCGCCTGGGTTACCAGACCCGTGGTCCGCGCTGCCCGGTATGCCCTGCTGCCGTACCGCCGATCGAGGCTGCGGTGGTAGGTGCCGGGGCGGGTCCGTCGGTTCGCGGCGGATCGACGGGTCCGCCCCTTCCACAGATCAATCTCGATGATGAGAGGCAGGTTCCTGTCATGCGCGTCTTCTTTCGGCATGCCCGGCGTCGCCAGCGGTCGGTCCTCGGGCCGACCCGCTACCGCTCGGCGGCCTACCATCCGTTGCGGCCGTGGCAGGTGCGCGAGCGTCGGTTCCGGCCGACCCCGCTCGGCCGGCGCGGGCTCGACCCGGTCGAGGTGCGGGAGTTTCTCGACCAGGTCGCCGGGGACCTGGCCATCGTCTACGACGCGCTCGCCCAGAGCCGCCGGGAGACCGACCGGATCAAGGACGCGCTGCGCCGCTGGCAGTCGGAGCAGACCCGGGCCCGCAACGAGCGGCGGTACGACCGGTGAGCGGGCGGTGGGTCATCCACCTGCCGGTGGTCGCCAGCGACCTGCTCTCCGCCCAGCGGCTGGCCCGGGTGGTGGCGCACTGGACGCACGTCCTGCCGCAGACCGATCCGGGCGGCACCAGCGTCTCGGCCGAGGATGACCAGAACGTACGCCACTGGGCCTTCTGCGACCGGTTGATGCCCGGAGGTCTGCGCTGCCTGCTGCGGCCCGAGCACGACGGCGAGTGCTCCCGGCGTTTCCGTTGGCGGTGACGCTGAAGCTGCGTATCGGACAGCGGCAGCACCCGCAGCGCAAGTCAGCGCGGTCTCTCGTTGGGCGACTGGGCTAATCAGGTGGCGGCTACCGCGACGTCAGTCGGCGGTGCCGGCCGGGACGACCCAGGTCGTGGGCTGCCCGGTGATCGCGGTGATCATGTCGAAGTCACCGTCGTAGTGGAGGACCGTGACTCCGTGCCGCTCAGCAGTTACCGTGCACGCTCGACGGGGCCGGTGAGGTCGGGCAGCCCTCCGCTCGCGAGCCAGTCGGCGAACTGCCGCCGCTTCTCACGGTCGACGATCGCCTTGAGCGCCGCGTTGACGGTGGCCTTCCTGGTCGTCGTGCCGAGGATCTTGCCGGCCTCGGCGAGCAGCTCGTCATCGACGTCGAGAATCGTCCGGCTCACGGGTGGACTCCTCCGGTAGGCGGTACTCGCCGATGAGATCGATCTGGCGTCACCTTGATATCACCGACGCCAGGCCTGTTGCCCGGGTGGTCGTCGCCATGCCGACAGTCGGCCGGGCATGGGGGCGCGGCGTACGTCGGGGATAGTGGCGAGCGTGACCGTGCAGCGCGACGACCCGTACCTCTGGCTGGAAGATCTCGACGGCGCGGACGCCGCGCGGTGGGTGCGGGACCGCAACGCGGAGACCGTGGCCGCCCTGACCGGCGGAGAGGGGTTCGCCGCGCTGCGGGCCGAGCTTCGGCGGGTGCTCGACGCGGAGGACCGCATCCCCTACCCCGGGTGGCGCGGAGACCACCGCTACTACAACTTCTGGACCGACGCGGCGCACCCGCGCGGGGTCTGGCGGCGGACGACCCTCGACCAGTACCGCCGGGCGGAGCCGGAGTGGGACGTGCTGCTCGACCTGGACGCGCTGGCCGCCGAGGAGGGCGAGAACTGGGTCTGGGGCGGGGCGACGGTGCTGCGGCCGGGCTACGGGCGCTGCCTGGTGAGCCTCTCCCGGGGCGGGGGCGACGCGGTCGTGGTGCGGGAGTTCGACCTCGACCGTCGCGCCTTCGTCGCGGACGGCTTCACGCTGCCGGAGGCGAAGAGCGACGTCGGCTGGATCGACGCCGACCACATCTACGTCGCCACCGACTTCGGCCCCGGGTCGCTCACCTCCTCCGGGTATCCCCGCCTGGTCAAGCGGTGGCGGCGGGGCACGCCGCTGGCTGAGGCCGAGATCGTCCACGAGGGGCACGCCGACGACGTCGCCGTCTGGGCCTCGCACGACCCGACGCCCGGCTTCGAACGCGACTTCGTGGGTCGGAGGCTGGACTTCTTCCGATCCGAGCGACACCTGCTGACCGGTACGGGCGAGCGGATCCTGATCGCCGTGCCGGAGGACGCCGAGTGGGACGTGCACCGGGAGTGGCTGCTGGTCCGGCCGCGCTCGCCGTGGCGGGTCGGCGGGGTGGAGCACCCCGCGGGCGCCCTGTTGGCGACCCGGTTCGACGCGTTCCTCGCCGGCGGGCGGGAGCTGACGGTGCTCTTCCGCCCCGACGACCGTACGGCGCTGAGCGACCACTTCTGGACCCGCCACCACCTGATCCTGGCCACCCTCGTCGACGTGCGGAGCCGGCTGGAGGTGCTGACGCCCGACGGGGCGGGCTGGCGGCGGGAACCCCTGCCCGGGGTGCCGGAGTTCGACCACAGCGAGGTCGTGGACACCGACCCGGACAACGACGACGCCTACCTGCTCGCCTCGGAGGGGTTCCTCCAGCCGGCGACGCTGCGGCTCGGGCAGGTCGGCGGCGCGGTCGAGACGCTCAGGCGCGCGCCGGCGTCCTTCGACGCGGACGGCCTGGCGGTGCGGCAGTTCTTCGCCGCCTCGGCCGACGGCACCCGGGTGCCGTACTTCGTGGTGGGGGACCCGGACGCGCCCGCCGCTCCGACGCTGCTCACCGGCTACGGCGGGTTCGAGATTCCCCTGACCCCGCACTACAGCGGGGTCATCGGGCGGGGCTGGCTGGCCCGGGGCGGCACCTATGTGGTGGCGAACATCCGGGGCGGCGGGGAGTACGGCCCCGGGTGGCACCGGGCCGCGCTGCGGGAGAACCGGCCCCGGGCGTACGAGGACTTCGCGGCGGTGGCGGCGGACCTGGTGGCCCGGGGCATCACCACGCCGGAGCGGCTCGGTATCTCCGGCGGCAGTAACGGCGGCCTGCTGATGGGGGTGATGCTGACCCGCCACCCGTCGCTGTTCGGGGCGGTCGTCGCGCACGTGCCGGTGCTGGACATGCGGCGCTACCACCGGCTGCTGGCGGGCGCCTCGTGGATGGCCGAGTACGGCGACCCGGACGTGCCGGCCGACTGGGAGTTCCTGCGCCGGTACTCGCCCTACCACAACGTCGACGGCGACCGGCCGTACCCGCCGATCCTGCTCGTCACCTCGACCCGCGACGACCGGGTGCACCCCGGGCACGCCCGCAAGATGGCGGCCCGGCTGCGCGAACACGGCCACGAGGTGGCCTACTACGAGAACGTCGAGGGCGGGCACGGCGCGGCGGCGAACAACGAGCAGCGCGCCTTCGTCTGGGCGCTGACCCTGGAGTTCCTCTGGCGCAGGCTGGCCGTGCCGGCGCACGCCGTGCCGCGCCAGGCCGCCCCGGCCGACCCGGCCCGGCTCGCGGACGGGCCGGCTGTCGTGGCCGAACCGCCGGGCACCGGGCCGGCTGTCGTGGCCGAACCGCCGGGCAGCGCGCCGGCGTAGGCCGGTCGGCGGCGCCCGTCAGGCGGTCGGCGGCGGGGCGGGCAGCTCGTCGACCACCACCACCTCGGTGCCCGGGCGCACCTCGGCCAGCAGTTCCCGCTGCCCGCTCTTCGTCAGCCGGATGCAGCCGTTGGTGGTGTTCTCGCCCAGCTCGCCGTCGTGGTACCAGCTGTGTATGCCGATGTGCGCGCCGCGCAGGCCGGGCGGCACCGAGTCGGGGTCGTCGGGCACCGAGCCGAGGGCGAAGATGTCCACGCCCCCGTACACGCTCTCCGGGGGCGGGGTGCGGCCGAGGACGAAGGTCCGGCCCAGCGGGGTCTCCTGGCCGCGCTGGCCGAGGCTGACCTCCCAGGTGCGCACGGCCCGGCCGGACCGGTACCAGGTCAGCCGGTGCGCCCTGCGCTCGACCACGATCTGGTCGCGCAGCGCGACGGTGGTGAAGCCGCCGGGCGGCAGCCAGGCGAGGGTGCGGTTGGCCGAGGGGAGCAGCACCGCCGTCCAGCCGGCGCGCCGCTGGGCGATCGGCATGGTCAGCTCGACGCCGTTGATGGTGGGGGCGAGGAAGGCCAGCGGCCGGCCGCCGGGGGCGGTGTAGGCGGCGATCCGGCGGGTCGGATGCAGGCCCTCGGTCAGCGGCGTGGTGTCGAGGGCGCCCGGGTCGGCGGGGAACCCCTTGGGCGCCGGGTCGTAGTCGACCACCGGTAGGTCGTCGGGCGCGGGCGCGGCGACGGGCACCCGCTCCGGGGTGGGGGCCGCGCCGGTCGGGCTCGCGGCGGTCGGCGCGGGCGGACCGACGACCGGCGGCGCGGGGGGCGCGCCGTCCGGGGTCAGCGTCCAGCCGGTGACCCCGGCGGCGAGCAGCAGCAGGGGTACGCCGACGGCGGCGACCAGCCGGCCGGCCCGTCGCGTGGTGATTCGGTCAAAGTGCACAAATTCACTATAACGGGTATAGAACGCGTGAAGCGCCCGTCCCGGCCGGAAGGTCGGCCGGGACGGGCGTCCGTGGGGGTGGGGCGGCGTCCCGGGCACGTGCCGGGCGGAGCGCCAGCCGAACGCGCGGAGGGCGAGGCCTCGGCCCGGGCGCGTGCCGGGGCGGACTTCAGCTCAGGCGCGCTCCGGCGTGGATGGCGATCGCGTCGTGGGCGGGCACGTCCGCCGCGAACCAGCCGTTGCCGTCCACGGTGATCACCGGCCCGCTGCACGTGCCGTTGCCGAAGGTGCCGTGGATGACGTCGCAGTAGCGGCCGGCCGGCAGCCCGGTGTAGTAGGACCGGCCGGTGATCGCGTAATCCTCGTCGTTGACGGTCAGGTAGCCCCTGCCGGCCCGGCTGAAGGCGATGTGGTTGTTGCCGTTGTCGTACCAGTTGGCGACGCCGGCGCCCTCCGTGGCGTTGCGGAAGCCGACCATGTTGGCGATCGCCGGCCAGCGGTGCTCGCACTCCCAGCCGGAGTAGCAGGTGGCGTCGAGGGTCCGGCCCGAGCCGTCCTGCGGCGGGCCCTGGTCGCGCTGGCTGAAGGTGTAGCTCGACATGACCGTCGGGGAGCCGTACGGCCAGCCGAGCATGAACGCGTTGGCCAACGCGTAGACGCCCCGGTCGCGGTAGGTCAGGACGCCGCCCACGTCGCGCTGGGTGTCGTGGTTGTCCACGAAGACCGCGGCCGAGCCGCTGGGCAGGTGCCCCCAGCCCTCGCCGAAGTTGCGCAGGTAGGCGAGCTTCTCGGAGCGGAAGACCCGGGCCAGGTCCTTGCCGTAGCGGAACTCGTGCACGTCGCCGTTGCCGGTGTACTCACCCGGCTGGATCGGCTCGCCGGCGCCGTGGATGACCTCCTGCACAACGTACGCCGAGCGGGACAGCTTGCCCTTGATGGCGGCGATGTCGGCGGCCGGCATGTGCTTGCTGGCGTCCATCCGGAAGCCGTCGACGCCGAGCGAGAGCAGGTCGTTGAGGTAGCCGGCGATCCGCGTGCGGACGTAGTCCGACTCGGTCTTCAGGTCGGCGAGGTTGACCAGCTCGCAGTTCTGCACCTCCCACCGGTCGTTGTAGTTGGCGATGTCGTCGCCGCCGTTGCGGCCGCAGTGGTGGAAGTCCTGCGTCTGGTAGATCCCGGGGTAGTTGTAGTGCCCGTACGACGAGCCGGCCCAGCCGGTGCCGCCGTTGTCCTGGCCGGACATGTGGTTGACGACCGCGTCGACGACGACCTTGACGCCGGCGGCGTGGCAGGCGTCGACCATGGACTTGAACTGGGCGCGGGTGCCCTTGCGGGACTCGATCCGGTAGCTGACCGGCTGGTAGGCCACCCACCACTGCGAGCCGCGGACGTGCTCCTGCGGCGGGGAGACCTGGACCCAGCCGTAGCCCTTCGGGCCGAGGGTGGTGCGGCACTCGGACGCCACCGAGGTCCAGTTCCACTCGAAGAGGTTGGCGATGACCTTCTTGCTGCCGGCCGGCGCCGCGGCGGCCGGGGGTGCCGTCGCGGTGACGGGGACGATCAGGCTCGCGATCACGCCGAGGGCGGTGATCGCCGACAGACGCCGACGTCTCTGCATCGGGGACTCCTGACGGGGGTGTGGGGGACGGGTGGCGGTGCGGGCCGGGGGAGCCCGTTGCCGGGGTCTTGCATCCCGGCCTGAAAATTTCTGAAAGGTTACAAGCGTGTTGCAGCGGCTGTCAACGCATGGACATGCGTCACTGCAAGTGGCGCCACGACGGGCGTCCGGGCCGCCGGGCACGCGCGCGACGGCCGGGCGGTTCGACGCCGGTACGCGGAATTTCCGCGCGCCGGTGATCCGGCCGCCGCGTCGGTCCGTACTGGAGGGGGACGAGGGTCGGCCGGCGGTGCGCCGCCGCGAGACGATCGAGGAGCAGATGGCCCGGGCACAGCAGAACAGCAAGGCGGCCACCGTCCGGACCAGCAGCACCAGCCGGGGGGCCCGCACCCGCTCCCGGTCCGCGCTGGCCCTGCTGGGCGTCTCCGCGCTCGCCGCCGCGTGGGCCGGCACCATGCTCACCGGCGTCGGCCCCACGGCGTACGCGTACGGCTTCTTCTTCACCGAGTTCTTCGCGGGCGTGATCGCCCTGGTGGCGCTGAGCCTCACCGTGATGCTGGGGCTGCTCGCCACCGACCGGCTGGTCCTGCTGATCCGGCACCGGGTGCTGCTCCAGTCCGCGCACCGGGCCACCGGCGTCCTCGGCGTGGCCGGGCTGGCGTTCCACGTGCTCACCAAGGTCGCCACGGGTCGGGCGGCGAGCACCGACGCGGTGGTGCCCTTCGTCGGCGGGCGGGGGCTCTACGTCGGGCTCGGCACGGTGGCCGCGCTGCTTATGGTGAGCGTCCTCTGGACCGGCGTCGTCCGGGCCCGCTTCGCCGGCGTCGGTCCGAAGTGGCTGTGGCGGACACTGCACTCCGCCGCGTACCTCTCCTGGCCCTTCGCCATCCTGCACGGCCTCAACGCCGGGCGACCGGCCAGCGCGTGGGTGAGCCTGAGCTACCTCGCCTGTGTCCTGCTGGTCGTGCTCGCGCTGCTGGTCCGGCTCTCGGTGAGCCTCGGCCGGCGCAGCCGGGAACGGCACCAGGCCGCCGCCCTGAACGCGGCGCTGGCCGGCGGCCCGGCCGAGGACGCCCCGAGCCGGGCGCTGCTCAGGGGCCTGTTGCGGCGCGGTGCGGAGAAGCAGGACCGCCGGGGCTGGGCGGAGGCCACGGCCGCCGGCACCTGGCCGGCGTCGGCCGGGCGACGGCGCGACCCGGACCGGTTCGTCGTGCCGGTCGGGCGACGGCGCGACCCGGACCGGTTCGTCGTGCCGGTCGGGCGACGGCGCGACCCGGAGCGGTTCGTCGTGCCGGTCGTGCCCGAGGCCGGCACGCTCCACGAGCCGCTACGCCCCGGCCGTCGCCTGGCGGAGCCGGCGGCCGGGCGCGACGGGGCCCGGTCCCGCCGCCGCGCCGTGGAGCCGGCGACCGGACGGCGCCCCGTCGAGGAGCGGGAGCCCGTCGTGGCGCGCCCGCCCGGGCGGGGCCTGGACGAGCGGGAGCGCGTGACCGCGCGGCGGGGGACGGAAGAGCGGGAGCGCGTGGTGGCGCGGCGGGGCGTGGCGGAGGAGCGGGAGCGCGTGGTGGCGCGGCGGGGCGTGGCGGAGGAGCGGGAGCGCGTGGTGGCGCGGCGGGGCGTGGCGGAGGAGCGGGAGCGCGTGGTGGCGCGGCGGGGCGTGGCGGAGGAGCGGGAGCGCGTGGTGGCGCGGCGGGGTGTGGCGGAGGCCGCCTCGACCGGCCGGCGCCGCCGGTCCGCCGAGGACGGTCGCCGCCTGGCCGAGGCGGCGTCGGTCGGCCGCTACTCCGCCCCGACCGGTGGCGAGAGCCCCGAGGAGCCCTGGGACAGCCCGCTCCGCTGGGCGGGCAGCACGCCGGTCTCCGCCGGCTCCGTCTCGGCCGAGCCGGTCTCCGCTGGTCCCGTCTTGCCCGGGCAGGTCTCCGCCGGCCCTGCCTCCGCCGGATCGGTCTTCGGCGGGTCGGTCTTCGCCGGGGCGCGCGGCGCCAGGGGTCGACACAGCGTCGAGGACGAGCCGGACGTCGAGCCGGACTACTGGCGACCCCCGGCCCGGTACGTCCCCGAGGACGTCCCGCCGCCCGCCGACGACACCCCGACCCTGGTCGACCTCGCCTCCCGGCGGGCACGCCGGGCCGCCGGCGAGGGCCGGGCCGGGCGCCGACGCCGCGCCACCGCCGACGCCGTCGACGGGGCGTACTGGGCGGGGCTGCGGGGTGAGGCGAGGTGACGCGTACGACCGTGCCCCCGGTGGCCTGCCTCGGCGAGCCCCGGCTCACGGCGGGCTTCGCCGAGTTCGGACGGCTCGACCTGCCCGCTCACGAGGAGGTGCACGGGCCGCTCGGGCCGATGGAGCCGGCCGACCTGCTCCGGCTCGCCGAGGGCGCCCAGCTCAGGGGCAAGGGAGGGGCGGGATTCCCGTTCGCCAGGAAGCTCCGCGCGGTGCTGGAGTCCTGCGAGCGGCAGGACCTCCCGGCTGTGGTGGTGGTCAACGCCACCGAGGGCGAGCCGGCGAGCTGGAAGGACAAGGTGCTGCTCACCCGGGCCCCGCACCTGATCCTCGACGGCGCGGCGCTGGCCGCGTACGCGCTGGACGCCGACGAGATCGTCGTGGGCGTGGCCGACGACGGGGTGGGCCACGGCTCCCTGACCGAGGCGCTCCGGGAGCGTCGCATGCCGGTGCCCACCAGCATCGTCACCGTGCCGCACCGGTTCATCTCCGGCGAGGGCGGCGCACTGGTCAACGGGATCAACGGCCTGCCGCACATCCCGCCGGGCACCAAGAGACGGTCCAGCGACTCCGGCGTCGGCGGCCTGCCCACGCTGCTGTCCAACGCCGAGACGTACGCCCAGCTCGCGGTCGCCGCCCGGCTCGGCCCGTACGAGTACGCGGCGCTCGGCACCGACGACGAGCCCGGAACGGTGCTGCTGACCGTCACCGGCGCGGCGGGACGGCCGGCGGTGGTGGAGTGCGCCGCCGGCACCGGGCTGCGGGAGATCCTCGACCTGTGCGAGGTGCCGGACGGGCCGGGCGTCCTGACCGGCGGCTACCACGGCAGGTGGGTCACGCGGGAGGCGGCGGACCGGGCGGAGATCTCCCGCGGCGGGCTGGCCGCCGTGGGCGGCACCCTCGGCGCGGGAATCCTCGTCCCGCTCGGCGCGGACACCTGCCCGCTCGGCGAGGCCGCCCAGGTGGTGCGCTACCTGGCCGGCGAGTCGGCCGGCCAGTGCGGGCCGTGCCGGAGGGGCCTGCCCGACCTGGCCCGCGCGGTCGACCTGGCGGTGGCCGGTAGCGCCCCGGTGGAGGTGGTCCGCGCCGCCGCCGGCGACGTGCGGGGCCGGGGCGCGTGCAGCCACCCCGACGGCACGGCGAGGTTCGCGCTCTCCGCGATGGAGGTCTTCGCCGAGGACCTGCGGCTGCACACCACCGGGGACGGCTGCGGCCGGCGGGTGAGGGGCGTGCTGGGCCTGCCCGGCGCGCCCGACCCCGACCCGCAGCGGCTCACCCTCGACTGGTCCCGCTGCGACGGGCACGGGCTCTGCGCGCACGTCGTGCCGGACTTCATCCGGCTCGACGCCAACGGCTACCCCGCCTTCCCGCCCACCCCCGTGCCGACGTGGCTGCGGCAGGGCGCGCTGAAGGCGGTCAAGGTCTGCCCGGAACTGGCCCTGCGCCTGACCCCCCCGACTGACCCCGCCCTGCCCGCCCCGCCCATCGGCCGCGATCTTGCACTTGATGCCCCGACGAAAGCCGCGTTCCACGCGAATCGGGGGCCGAAAGTGCAAGATCGCCGGGCGGTGCGGCGGGGGGCGGGGTGGGGGCGGGTGGGGTCAGCGGAGGGGGGTGAGGCGGTCGGTGCCCAGGCGGTCGCGGAGGACCTCCGGTACCAGCACCGAGCCGTCGGGCTGCTGGAACTGCTCCAGGATGGCCGGGAGGAGTCGGCTGGTGGCCAGCGCCGACCCGTTGAGGGTGTGCACGAAGCGGGTCTGCTTGCCGCCCGGCTCGCGGTAGCGGATGGCCGCCCGGCGCGCCTGGTAGTCGCCGCCCCAGGAGACCGACGAGACCTCCTTGTACTTGCCGGTGCTCGGCATCCAGACCTCGATGTCGAGGGTCTTGCGCATCGCGGCGCTGGCGTCGCCGGCCGAGAGCAGGCTGCGCTGGTAGTGCAGGCCCAGCCCCTCGACCAGGCTCTCCGCGTGGCCGACCATCTGCTCCAGCGCGGCGTCGGCCTGCTCCGGCAGGGTGAACTGGAAGATCTCCACCTTGTTGAACTGGTGGCCGCGCACCGTGCCGCGCTCGTCGGAGTGCGAGCCGGCGGCCTCGCGCCGGTAGCAGGGCGTGTAGGCGAACACCTTCAGCGGCAGCTTCGTGGTGTCGAGGATCTCGTCCTGGTAGGCGCCGAGGATGGCCGTCTCGGCGGTCGGCAGCAGGAACTGCCCGCGCGGCGCGGACTGCTTGTCCAGGTGGTAGACGTCGTCGTAGAACTTCGGGAACTGCCCGGCGGCGAAGCCGGCCGTGTCCAGCAGCAGGTGCGGCGGGAGCAGGAACTCGTAACCGGCCTCGATGTTCCGCTCGATCAGCCAGTTGACCAGCGCCCACTCCAGCCGGGCGCCCATGCCCGTGTACATCCAGAAGCCGGAGCCGCCGAGCTTGACCCCGCGTTCGTGGTCGACCAGGCCGAGCGCGCGGCTCAGCTCCACGTGGTCGCGGACCTTCTCGATCACCGGCGGCTCGCCGAAGGTCTTGACGACCCGGTTGGCCTCCTTGCCGCCGGCCACGACGTCGTCGGCGGGCAGGTTGGGCAGCTCGCTCATCCGGGCGCGCAGCCGGGCCTGCACCTCGTCGAGCTGACTCTCCAGCTCGGCGAGCTGCTTGCGCTCCGCCTCCGGGGCGGTGACCTGCGGCTCGGTGCCGGCCCGCTTCGCCTGCGCGTACGCGCGCGCCTCGGCCTTGCGGCGCTGCCGCTCGGCGTCGATCTCGCTGATCAGGGCGCGGCGTTCCTGGTCGAGCCGCTGGATCTCGTCCAGGGCCCGGGTGACCTCGGCGGGATCCAGTCGCTTCGCCAGCGCGGTCGCCACCGCCTCGCGATCCTTCCGGATCAACTCCATGTCGAGCATGCTGCTCCGTACGCCTCCGTCCGGACGTCTGGTGGACCCACCGATGCTACCGTCGCGGCCCGTCGCGCCCCGGCCCGGTCCGGGCGACGCCCGCAGCCCGGGCCCGGCCCGCCCGGCGGTGGCCGCCACGCACCGGGCCGCACCGGGCCCAGGCCGCACCGAGCTCAGGTCGCACCCGGGCCCAGGTCGCACCGGAGGGCGGGCTCAGAGCCGGATCGGCATCAGGATCGAGAAGGCGTCGGCGTCGTCGGGGCGGCGCACGGCCAGCGGCGCGATGGGGCCGTCCAACTCCAGCAGCAACTGGCCCGGGCCGGCGGCGTCGAGGGCCTGGAGCAGGTACCCGCCGTTGACGCCGACCCGGAACGCGTCCTCCTCGCCAGGCAGCTCGTCCGCCCCGAACAGCCGCACCCCGCCCCTTCCGTCCGGCCCGAGCACCGTCACCGCCAGCGGCGCGCCGTCGTGCCGACGGGTGACGACGGGGGCGTCCGCGCTGGTGAGGGCCGAGCGCAGGGCGGCGGCGTCGACGGTCAGCCGGTGCGTCGGCGCGTCGTCGGGCGCCGACGGCAGCAGCCGGCGATAGTCCGGGAAGTCGTACGGCAGGGCGGCGGCGTCGACCGTCCGGCCGGCGACGGAGACCGCGATCGTCCCGCCGGCCACGGTCAGCCGCGCCTCGGGGGTGATCCCCGCGCCCGTGTCGAGCAGGGCCCGCGCCTCGTCGACGAAGGCGACCGGGGCGAGCACCCGCACCGCCGGTCCGTCGACCCGGCCCGCCGCCCGGCCCAGCGCCATCCGGTGCCGGTCGGTCGCCACCAGCCGTACGCCGTCGCCGTCGACGTCGAGCAGCACGCCGGTCAGCACCGGCAGGTCGGGGTCGGTGCCGACGGCGAAGCGGACCGCGTCCACGGCGGCGGCCAGGTCGGCGCGGGACAACACGATGCGGGTGGTCATGGGAAGCTCCTCGGAGTCGACAAGCGTACGGATCCGGGAGAGCTCGCGACGGGCGTCGGCGAGGCCGTCCTCCAGCCGGCGCAGGTGCGCGTCCAGCAGGCGGTGCACCTCCACCGGCTCCGACCGCAGCGCGGCGGCGATCTCGGCCACGGGCATGCCGATCCGGCGCAGCCCCGCCACCAGCCGGGCGGGCGCCACCTGGTCGCCGGTGTACCAGCGGTAGCCGGTGGCCGGGTCGACCAGGGCCGGCGTCAGCACCCCGGCCGAGTCGTAGAACCGCAGGGCGCTCACGGTCAGCCCGCTGGCCCGGGCCAGCTCGCCGATGCTGCGCAGGTCGCTCTCCACGGCGGTGATCCTGTCGTCTCAACCTGGTCGAGGGTCAAGCCGCCGACCGGGGCCCGTTCAGCGCGGGCCGTCCAGCACCCGGAAGGTCATGCCCGCCCGGACCAGCCGGTCCAGCAGCGCGTCGCCCATCGCGGTCACCGGGGTCACCTGGCCCGAGGTGGCCGGCAGCTCGTCGGTGGCCAGGCAGAGCGCCGACTCGGCGAGCATCTTCGCCGTCTCGTCGTAGCCGGGGTCGCCGCCGGCCACCTCGGTGAGCACCCGCCGGCCGCCGCCGGTGCCGACGAACCGGACCCGGAACCACGACTTCGCCCGCTGTTGCGGCGTCGGCCCCTGCCCGGCGGTGAGCCGGCCGAACAGCCAGCGCCGGGCCGGCGGCACCCGCACCAGGCCGACCAGGCCGCCCAGCCCGGCCCCGGCGGCCAGCACGGTCGGCAGCCGCTTGACGGCGGCGAAATGCCGGTAGCGGAAGTCGGGGCCGTACTCGGGGCGGGCGGCGGCCGAGCGGCGGACCACCTGCGGGTCGATGGTCGGCAACGGCACGGCCCACATGCCCAGCTCCTTCGACCGGGCGAGGCGACCGGGCACCGCGCGGACCCGCCGTCCGGTCGGCCGCGGCTCGACCCGCCGCCGCTCGCGCGCCGCCCGGGACGTCTCGGCCCGGCGGGAGAGGGCGAGCAGCGCCGAATGGTACGTGCCGGCGGAGAACCGCCCGCCCGCCCGCACGAAGCCGTCGACCGTGACCGGCCCGTCGGCCGGCAGGTGCCTGAGCGTGAACCAGACGCCCAGGTCGTGCGGGACCGAGTCGAAGCCGCAGGCGTGCACCAGCCGCGCCCCGGTGCGCACCGCCTCGGCGTGGTGGCGCACGTACATCAGGTCGACGAACTCCGGTTCGCCGGTGATGTCCAGGTAGTCGGTGCCGGCGCGGGCGCACGCGGCGACCAGCGGCTCGCCGTGGTGGACGTACGGGCCGACGGTGGTGGCCACCACCCGCGCGCTCTGCGCGACCGCCCGCAGCGAAGCGGGGTCGGTGACGTCGGCGGTGAGCAGGGGCAGCCCGGCCAGCGCCGGGTCGACCGCGGCCAGCCGGTCCCGGACGGCGGCCAGCCTGTCGGGGTTGCGCCCGGCGAGGGCCCAGCGCAGCCCGGGCGGGGCGGTGCGGGCCAGGTATTCGGCGGTCAGCCCACCGGTGAACCCGGTGGCCCCGAACAGGACGATGTCGTACGCCCGCTGCTCACGCATCCGCCGAGTCTGCCACCCGCGAGGGCGGCCCGCAGGAGTCGCGGAGGCACCGGTCACCCGGGCGGGCGTCGGCGTCCTCACCCCGGGGCGTCGGGGGTGAGGACGACGCGGACGCAGCCGTCGGCGCGGTCCCGGAACAGCGCGTACCCCTCGGCGCCCCGGTCCAGCGGCAGCCGGTGGGTGGCCAGGTGCTCGGTGCGCAGCTCGTCGCGGGCCATCCGCTCCAGCAGCATCGGGATGTAGCGCTGCCCGTGCTGCCGCGCGCCCCGCACGGTGAGCCCCTTGTTGGTCACCGTACCGAGCGGGAACGCGTCCACGACCCCGGTGAACTCCCCGAGCAGGAAGACCGAGCCGCCCTTGCGGCAGGCGTGCACCGCCTCGCGGACGGCGGCCGGCCGTTCCGCGCCGCCGGTGAGCCGGTCCGCCAGCGACCGAGGGCCGGACCCGTCCCAGGCCGCCCCGACCGCCTCCACGCAGACGTCCGGCCCCCGCCCGCCGGTGCGCTCGCGCAGCTCGGTGGGGACGTCGGCGAGTCGGTGGTCGATCGTCTCCGCCCCCGCGTACCGCTGCGCCATCCGCAGCCGGTCGTCCTCGGCGTCGACGACGATGACCCGCTCCGCGCCGAGCAGCCGGGCCGCCCGTGCGGTGAGCTGACCGACCGCGCCCGCGCCCCAGACCGCCACCACGTCGCCGGGGCGCACCCCGCCGAGGTCCGCGCCCATCCAACCGGCCGGTGCGGCGTCCGAGGCGAACAGGGCCCGGTCGTCGCTGACCGGCTCCGGCACGGTGAACGCGCCCACGTCCGCGTACGGCACGCGGACGTACTCGGCGTGGCTGCCGGCGAAGCCGCCCATCGCCCGGGGCTGGCCGAACGCCCCGCCCGTCGGGTGGCCCCAGACCGCCTCGGCGAGCGCCGGGTCAGCGCTGCCGTTGTCGCAGCAGGAGGGCAGCTCCCGCCGGCAGTACCAGCAGGAACCGCAGGAGACCGAGGAGCAGACCACCACCCGGTCGCCGACCCGGTGCCGGCGCACCTCCGGGCCGACCTCGACCACCTCGCCGAGGAACTCGTGCCCGAGCACGTCGCCGACGGCCAGGAACGGCACCCGCCCGGCGAGCAGCGGCAGGTCGCCGCCGCAGGTGGCGCTCTGCCGGACCCGGACGATCACGTCGTGGCCGTTGCGCAGCTCCGGGTCGGGCACCTCGCGTACCGCCAGCTCGCCGGCGCCCGCCCAGCACAGCGCCCTCATCGCGGCGGGTCGACCGGCCGGTCGACGGCGGAGCGGTCGGCGCGCAGCACCTCGCCGGTCTCGGCGAGCTGCTTGGCCTCCCGCAGCGCCCGGCGGATCAGCAGCCCCGGATCGTCGCCGACGAGGTGGGCGGCGAGCCCGGCGGGGGTCGCGCCGGGCAGCGGCCGGGCGGCCAGCTCGGTGCCCCGGCACCCGGGCGCCGGGCGCAGCTCCACCTGCACCGCGCCGCCGAGCCGGCGCAGCGGCTCCGGCCAGCACCTCGCCGGGCGCGCGGTCGACGGTCACCACCTGCCAGCGCGCGGGCCGCGGGTCGGCACCGGCCGCACGGGGCCGGGCCGCCCGGCGTACGGCCAACGCCCGCACCGCCGCCGCCCCGGCCGCCGCGCCGAGGGCGAGCCCGGCCCCGGCCGTCCCCACGATCCGTCCCACCGGTCCCTCCGTCCCCGTGCGCGCACCGCCGTCCTCCGTTCCGCGCGGCGCCGGAGCGCGCCGTCGCGCGCGGCCGGTCGCCCACGTGCCACCAGGGTCGCCGGGGCCGGGGTGAAGCCGGCTCCCCCCGAAGGGGTGAACCGGCCCCGGCCGGGTAACCGCCCGCCGCAGGGCCTGGGGGAGTGGACGCGTCCGTGGGGGTGGGGCCGGATGCCGGAGCAGGTACGGAACACCGGGGTCGTCGCGGTCACGGGCGGTCCGCTGCTGGCGTCCCGGCTGGCCCCGGCCGCGCCGCCGGAGCCGCTGGTGCTGCGGCCCCGGCTGCTGCGGGCGTTGGACGCGGGGACGGCCGGCCCGGTCACCCTGGTCCGCGCCCCGGCGGGCTGGGGCAAGACGACGCTGCTCGCCTCCTGGTTCCGGGCGGCCGGCGAGGCCGGCGCGCACCGGGGCCGGGTGGGGGAGGGACCGGTGACCGCCGCGGCCGAGGGCGCCCGGGACGCCGGCGCGGCCGGCGCGAGCCCGGGCGACTTCGGCGCGGCGGACGGGCCGGCGGACCGCGCCCGGCCCCAGGCGGCCTGGGTGTCGGTGGAGAGCGGCGACGACGGGGACCGGCTCTGGTCCTACCTGGCCGCGGCGCTGCGCGCGGCCACCGAACCCGCAGCCGACGCCCCGGGCCCGCCCGTGCCCGGCGGGTCACCCCGACCCGACCAGCTGGAGGTGCTGGCCGCGGCCCTCGCCGCGCGGGAGCGGCCGGTCCTGCTCGTCCTGGACGACCTGCACCGGATCACCGACCCGGCGGCGCTGACCGGGCTGGACTTCCTGCTGCGCCACGCCGAGCAGCGGCTGCGGTTGGTGGCCGGCGCGCGTGGCGGGCTGCCGCTGGCCGTGCACCGGCTGCGGCTGGCCGGCGAGCTGACCGAGATCGGCCCCGACGAGCTGGCCTTCACCGGCGACGAGGTCGCCGACCTGCTGGCCGCGCACGGGGTGACGCTGCCGGCGGCCGGGGTGCGCCGGCTCCGGGAGCGTACGGGCGGCTGGCCGGCGGCCCTCCGGCTCGCGGCGCTGGCGCTGCGGGGCCAGCCCGACCCGGCCCGCTGGGCCGAGCAGTTCGGCGGCGACCAGCCGGACGTCGCCGGCTACCTGCGCGAGGAGGTGCTCGCCGGGCTGGACCCGGAGTCCCGGGACGTGCTGCGCCGCTCCGCCGTCGCCGACGCCGTCTGCGCCGGGCTGGTCGACGCGCTCACCGGGCGCGCCGACGGCGAGCAGGCGCTGGCCGGCCTGGCGGGCGACGGCGGGCTGCTCCGCCGCGACGAGGGCCGCCCGCCCTGGTACCGCTGCCAACCGCTGCTGGCCGAGCTGCTCCGCGCCGAGCTGGGCCGGCTGCCCGCCGACGAGCTGCGCGACCTGCACCTGCGGGCGGCCGGCTGGTACGCCGGGAACGGGCGCCCCGCCGACGGCCTGCGGCACGCGCTGGCCGGCGGGGACTGGGACCGGGCCACCGAACTCTTCGTCGCCCACTGGCCGGAGCTGGTCCCGTACGACCGGGACGAGCCTGGAGGGCCGGCGCCCGCGTCCCCGCCGGCCGAGGCCGTGCGACGCGACCCGGAGCTCGCGCTCGCCTGCGCGGCCGAGCGGGCCCGGGCCGGGGACGCCGGCGCGGCCGCCGGTCACGTGGACAGCGCCGTGGCCGCCGCCCGGTCGCTGCCGGCGCCGCGACGCGACCGGTTCCGGCGGCTGGCCGCCGCGCTGGAGGTCACGCTGGCCCGGCTGGCCGGCGACCCGGCGGCGGTACGCGCCGCCGCCGGCCGGCTGCTCGCCGCCCGTCCCGCCCTCGGCCTGACCCCGCGACAGCCGCCCGGTGCCGCCGTGACGGGCCCGGCGGGGCCCGGGGCCGCGGCCGGGCTGCTCGCCTCCGGTCCCGCCGCGACGGCCGAGCCGCGCGGGGACGCCGCCGAGGACGCCGACGTGCGGGCGGTGGCCGGCGCCGCGCTCGGGCTGGCCGACCTGGCCGACGGCGACCTGCCCGCCGCCGGGCTCGCCTTCACGCGGGCGCTCGCGGCGGCCCGGGACGTCGGGCGTACGCGTACGGAGCTGGTCTGCGCCAGCCGGGCGGCGCTCCTGCACGCCGTGCGGGGCGAGCTGCGGGCCGCCGAGACGCTGGCCCGGGACGCCCTGGCGCTGCCGCCCTGCCGGGGCTGGTCGTGCCGGGAGGACTGCGCGCACGCGTACCTGGCGCTGGCCCTGGTCGCCCTGCACCGGGACCAGCCCGAGGAGGCGGAGGCGCACCTGGCCCTGGCCGGTCCGGCCACCGGCGAGCCGACCGTGGCGGCGACGGCGGCGCTGTGCCGGGCGTACCTGCTGCGGGACGCCGGCGACCTGGCCGGCGGGCACCGGGCGCTGGCCGAGGCGCGGGAACGGCTGGCCGACCGGCCCCGGGCCACGGAGCTGGCGTCCTGGCTGCTGGCCGCCGAGGCGGACCTGCGCGGGGCGCGGGGCGACCTGGACAGCGCTCGGCGCCTGCTCGCCGACCGGGTACGCGACACCGCCGCTCCGCCGCTCGCGATCGCGCTCGCCCGGGTGGAGCTGCGCGCCGGCGACGCCCGAGCCGCCGGGTACGCGCTGCCCGACTGGGACGCGCCGGAGGCGGCCGACTGGCCGCTGCCGGCACGCCTGGACGCGGCCGTGCTGGACGCGGTCCTGGCGCGGCGGGCGGGCGACGAGCGGCGGGCCGGTCGGGTGCTGGAGCGGGCCCTGGACCTGGCCGGGCCGGAGGGGTTCCGGCGGGTTTTCACCCGCGCCGAGCCCGGGGTCCGGGAGCTGCTCGCCGCCCACCTCGACGCGGGCACCGCGCACTGGCCGACGGTCAGCGACCTGGTCCGGGGCGCCGACGCGCCGGCCGAGGCGAACCCGGCGGACCGGGGCGCGGCGGGGCTCGACGAGCCGCTGACCGAGCGGGAGCTGACCATCCTGCGCTACCTGCAGAGCATCCTGTCCAACGTGGAGATCGCCGCCGAGCTGTCGCTGTCGGTCAACACGGTCAAGACCCACGTCCGCAACATCTACCGCAAGCTGGACGCCACCCGCCGCCGCGAGGCCGTCAGCCGCGCCCGCGAGCTGCGGCTGATCTGAGCCCGCCGCCGGGCAACCGTTCCGGGCGTGGGCCGCCGGTGAGGCGGAGGCCGAGGCCGAGCTCGGCGAGGCGGACGACGAGAAGGACGAGGCCGCGGCACGCGGGGCCGGCGCTCAGGCAGTGGCGGCGGCGTCGACCGCGGCCAGGAGGTCGGCCAGGTCGTAGCCGACGTCGTGGCGGATCCCGTTGACGAACAGGGTGGGGGTGGCGTCGACGCCGCTGCGGATGCCGCCGACGAAGTCCCGCCGCACCCGGTCGCCGTGCGCCTGCCGTTCCACCTCCGCGGCGACCTCCTCGGCGGGCAGCCCGAGCTGCGTGACGCCGAGCGACAGGTGTACCGGGTCGAGCTGGTCCTGGTGCTCGTAGAGCCAGTCATGCATCGCCCAGAACCGGCCCCGCCGCCCGGCCGCCTCGCTCGCCTCGGCGGCGTGCTCGGCGTACGGGTGCATGTTGACGATGGGGAAGTGCCGGTACGCCAGCCGGACCGTGTCGGCCCGTTGCCGCAGCACCTCCTGCAGGTTCCGGTACGCGGCACCGCAGAACCGGCACTGGAAGTCGCCGTACTCGACGATCGTCACCGGCGCGTCCAGGGGCCCGCGGACGTGGTCGTCCTCGGTCACCGGGGTCCGCAGGCGGGCGGTGACCTGCAGTGGCGTCGTCATCCGGTCGGCCCCTTCGGCTCAGTCATGTCTCCCAGGCTGCCCCGGGCCGGGGTGAGGGCGGCTCACCCCGCCCGGGTGGTCCGGCGACGCGGGCGGGCGCCTCAGCCGAGCACCGGGGCGACCGCGATGTGGTTCTGCACCTCGCGGATGCCCGGCGCGTTCCAGGCGGTGCGTTCGACCTCCGCCCGCTCCGGCATCGAGTGGACCAGCCCGCCGAGCACCACCGTGTCGCCGTGCACCCGGACGGTGATCCGCTCCGCCTCGGTGGCCCGGTTGCGGGCGAGCGCGTCGACGATCCGCTCGGCCAGGGCGTGCCCGTCGGGCCGGACGTCGGGGCGGACGGTGATGCCGTTGCTGACCCCGCGTACGCCGGTGAGCCGGGCAACGGACCGCTCGGCGGCGTGGCGCTGGTACTCCCAGTCGACCTCGCCGTGCAGCGTCACCCAGCCGTGCGAGACGGTCACGTCGAGCCCTTCCAGGGGGACGAACGCGTCCCACTCCAGGGCGTGTCCGGCGGCGGCGGCGATGTCCGGGTCGGCGCGTTCGGCGCCGGTGCCGAGGCGTACGGCCAGGTCGTTGGCGACCGCCCGGACGCGGGCGACCCGGTGCGCGGCCCGCTCGGCGGCCCACTTCTTGGCGTAGCTGTCGACCCGGCCGGTGAGCGTGACCACGCCCTCGGAGACGGTCACGCCGATCTCGTTCGGCCGTACCCGGGGCTCCCAGGTCAGCTCGTCGAGCACGGCGGACTGGATGTCCTGGTCGGTACGGCTGATCGTCGCGATGGCCATCTGTCCCTCCTCACGGGATGGCTGCCCGGGCGGACGCGGGCCCGCCCGGACCGATGCTGGCCCGGGCGCGGGTGACCTTTCCTCACCCGGACCGGACGAAACCACAGGCGCGATGGGAGCGCTTCCATTGGGCGGTGTGGACGAGCTAGGGTGGGGCCGATCCTCGGATGCGGGAGCCGTCGCATCGATGTCGGAGCCAGGGCAGCTCCGGTGCCTCGCACGTCACCCGTGCCGGGGCACGGACGTCGTCGACGTCCGCTCCCGGCGTCACCCGAGAGGACCCGCAGATGCGGAGAAGTCTCGCCGGCGCGGTCGCAGCCGTGCTGGCCGCCGCCACGGCTGTCGTGGCCGTCCTGTTCACCCTCGCACCGACCGGGTCGGCCGCCGCCGCCGCGGCGGAACCGTATTCCTGGAAGAACGTCCGGATCGACGGGGGCGGCTTCGTCCCCGGCATCATCTTCAACCCGACCGAGAAGAACCTCATCTACGCCCGCACGGACATCGGTGGGGCCTACCGGT
Organism: Micromonospora citrea; assembly: GCF_900090315.1. NCBI lineage: Bacteria > Bacillati > Actinomycetota > Actinomycetes > Micromonosporales > Micromonosporaceae > Micromonospora > Micromonospora citrea. The sequence goes on from NZ_FMHZ01000002.1 coordinate 5,133,504, forward strand.
GGGAGCAGGCCAGCCAGTCCTGGACGCCGCTGCTGGACTGGATCGGCGCGGACAAGTGGGGTTGGAACGGAGTGGTGAGCCTGGCCACCGACCCGGTGCAGACCAACCGGGTGTACGTCGCCGCCGGCATGTACACCAACGGCTGGGATCCGAACCACGGGGCGGTGCTGCGCTCGGCGGACAAGGGCGCCACCTGGCAGGTCGCCGAGCTGCCGTTCCACCTGGGCGGCAACGAGAACGGCCGGGGGATGGGGGAGCGGCTGACGGTCGACCCGAACCGCAACAGCATCGTCTATCTCGGCGCGCCGGGCGGCAACGGGCTGTGGCGCAGCACGGACCACGGCGCCACCTGGGCGAAGGTCGCCAACTTCCCCAACGTGGGCAACTTCCCGTCGACGGGGGCGAACAACCAGGGCATCGTGTGGGTCACCTTCGACCCGAGCACCGGCACGGCGGGCAACGCCACGAGGACCGTCTACGTCGGCGTGGCGGACAAGCAGAACCCGGTCTACCGCTCCACGGACGCCGGCGCCACCTGGCAGCCCGTCCCGGGTGCTCCCACCGGATTCATTCCGCACAAGGGTGTGGTGGACCACGTCGGCGGCTATCTCTACATCGCCACGAGCGACACCGGCGGCCCGTACGACGGTGGCAAGGGCGACGTGTGGAAGTTCAACCGGGCCACCGGTGGGTGGACCCGGATCAGCCCCGTGCCGTCCACGGACAGCGGCAACACCTTCGGCTACAGCGGCCTGACCGTCGACCGGCAGCGGCCGAACACCCTGATGGTGGCCACCCAGGTCTCCTGGTGGCCGGACGCGCAGTTCTTCCGCAGCACCGACGGCGGCGCCACCTGGACCCGGATCTGGGACTGGGCCTCCTATCCCCAGCGCAGCTTCCGCTACAGGATGGACGTCTCGTCGGTGCCGTGGCTGACCTTCGGCAACGACGACCCGAGCCCGCCGGACACCTCGCCGAAGCTCGGCTGGATGAACGAGTCGGTCGAGATCGACCCGCACGACAGCAACCGTTTCATGTACGGCACCGGCGCGACGATCTACGGCAGCACCGACCTCACCAAGTGGGACACCGGCGGCCAGTTCACCATCCGACCGATGGTCAGGGGCCTGGAGGAGACCGCGGTGCTCGACCTGATCAGCCCGCCCTCCGGGGCGCCGTTGGTCAGCGCGCTGGGCGACATCGGCGGCTTCCGGCACGCCGACCTGGACGCCGTACCGCCGATGATGTTCACCCAGCCGAACTTCACCAGCACCACCAGCCTCGACTACGCCGAGACGAAGCCGGGCGTGATGGTGCGGGCCGGCAGCTTCGCCGACGCGGACCGCCCGGGCGACAGCCACGTCGCGTTCTCCACCGACGGCGGGGCCAGCTGGTTCCAGGGCACCGAGCCGTCCGGCGTCGACAGTGGCGGCACGGTCGCGGCGTCGGCCGACGGCAGCCGGTTCGTCTGGGCCCCGGGGGACGCCGGCCAGCAGGTGGTTTACTCGGTCGGCTTCGGCACCTCGTGGGCCGCGTCGACGGGCGTTCCCGCCAACTCGACGATCGAGTCCGACCGCGTCAACCCGAACAAGTTCTACGCCTTCGGCGGCGGAAAATTCCACGTCAGCACCGACGGCGGGGTGAGCTTCACGGCCTCGGCCGCCGCCGGCCTGCCCACCACCGGCACCGTCAGGTTCAAGGCGCTGCCCGGCCGGGAGGGCGAGCTGTGGCTGGCCGGCAGGGGCGGGCTGTGGCGCTCGACCGACTCCGGCACCACCTTCACGAAGCTGCCGGCGGTGAGCACCGCCGGCAACGTCGGCTTCGGCAAGGCCGCGCCCGGCCGGACGTACCCGGCGCTGTACCTCTTCGGCACCGTCGACGGTCGGCCCGGCGTGCACCGCTCGGACGACACGGGCGCGACCTGGGTGCGGATCAACGACGACCGGCACCAGTACGGCAACGCGGGCGAGGCGCTGACCGGCGACCCCAGGGTCTACGGCCGGGTCTACCTCGGCACCAACGGCCGGGGCATTCTCGTGGCGGACCGGCTCGGCGGCGATCCCACCCCGACCCCGACCGGCCCTACGCCCACCCCGACCGGCCCGACGCCGACGCCCACCGGCCCGAGCCCGACGCCGACGCTCACGCCGCCGCCCGGCGGGTGTTCGGCCAGCTACCGGGTGATTGGCTCCTGGGCCGGGGGCTTCCAGGGTGAGGTGGTGGTGCGCAACACCCGCCCCACACCGATCACCGGCTGGACGGTGGACTGGGCCTTCCCGGACGGCCAGCGGATCACCCAGCTCTGGGGCGGTACGCACACCCAGACCGGCCCGGCGGTCACGGTCCGCGACGCCGGCTGGAACGGTGGACTCGGCGGGGGCGCCAGCACCACGATCGGCTTCCTTGGAAGCTGGACCGGCGCCAACGGTCCACCGCGCGCGATCACCTGCACCAGCCGCTGACCCTGGGGTGGGCGGTCCAGTCGGGCCGCCCACCCCAGGTCACGTGACCTGCATCAGCCGCCGGCGCTCGTGCCGGTGGGCGCTCAGCTGTCCAGGCCGACGGGGGAGTTCGGCCGGTCCACGTCGACGAACTCGATGTCGTCGGCGGCCCGGTCGCGGCTGCCGGCCGCCCGGGCCGCGGTGCCGGCGGCCCAGCCGATCGCGGCTCCGGCCAGCGCGGCGGCGACCAGCAGCGTCCAGGGCAGCGCCGGCCGCCGGCCGGCGAGCGCGTCGAAGGCCAGGGTCGCCCGGCGACGCGCCTCGTCCGCCGCCGAGCCCACCAGGTCGCCGGCCTCGTCGGCGAGGCCGGACCCGCCCCGGCGGGCCGACCGGACGGTGTCGCCGGCGGAGCTGACCGCCGAGACCAGGTGCTGCCACGCCTGGTCCGCGATCCGCTCGGGCTTGCTGCGGCGGTCCAGCAGGTTGGTTCCGAACATGGTGGTTACCTCCTCGGGGTGCCGAAGCCGACGGCCACTTCGGACTTCGACGGCGCACCGGCGGTCACGGTTCACTCGTCCCGCCTGTGCCCGGTCGGGCGGCTCCGCAAACCCCGCCCGTCGCGGGCGGACCGGGACCGCCGGGACGCCCGGTGCGTCAGCGGGGCGTGACGACCGCGGTCAGGCCGCGCGCGAAGTCGTCACCGTCGTCATCGTCGTCGTCCCCGCCGCCGCCGAACCCGCAGGCCAGCACGAGGGCCAGCAGCGCGCCGACACCGGCCAGCGCGGCAAGTCTCCTGATCATCGGTCGTCCTTCCGTCGAGGTCCCGTCCGTCGAGCCGATGCTAGGCAGCGCGGGCAACGCGCGGGGCGGAAGAGGCCGGGCCACGCCGGGAGGTCGGGTACCGGGCGGTGTCGACGGGGGACCGCTACCCTGGGTCGGCGACGCGTCAGCGCCAGCTGATCGTTGGGGGAAGAAGAAGTCAAAAGTCCGGATAAGGGCGACTTGAGGCGTCCTCGTCCGCGAATTGCTCATCCCGAGGGGTGGCGACCGAGGCCGTCGGAGGAATACTCTCGGTCGCGGCCCGCGTACTGATGAGGCGCCCGTCGGACGGGCGAGTGGAGGTGCTCGCGTGAGCCTGTCGATCGTGAAGTCGGTCCTGCCCGGTGGTGTCGTGGAGATCGCCCCTCGGGGCGAGATCGACGTCGACACCGCGTACGAGGTGCGTGAGGCGATCGCCGAGGTGCTGGCCAAGGGGCGCCCTAGCCGGATCGAGCTCAACATGAGGCTGGTCACCTTCATCGACTCGGTCGGCATCAGCGCGATGGTCGCCGGCTTCCAGACCGCTGAGGTGAGCGGCGTCAAGCTCGTCGTCACCGAGCCGAGCCGGTTCGTGCACCGGCAGCTCTGGGTGACCGGCCTGCTCGGCCTCTTCGGCGCCCCCGAGCCCTATTACGCTGGCGCGCCGACCCCGGAGGTCCTCCCCGGCGCCTGACCGGCCGGTGGCCGGGCCACTTCAGTCGCCGCCGAGGCCCGACAGGTCGACGTCCGCCACCTCGGTGACCGCGCGGATCGCCGTCACCGAGGCGTACCCGTCGGCCAGCAGGGCCAGGTCGGTGCCGGGCTGCACCGCCTGCCCGGGCTCCTCCAGGGACGTGCGCACGAAGCCGTGGCCGGACTCCGCCACCGTCATCTGCACCTGGCCGAAGCTGGCCAGCGTGCCCCGGCGCACCCCGCGCAGCCGGCCGTGCGGCAGGTCCGGCGCGTTGACGTTCAGCACGCTCTCCACCGGCCCGGCGGTGAGCCGGGGCAGCAGGTCCAGGGCGACCCGGGCGGCGGTCGACCAGTGCCGCTCGGCGTCGCGTACCCGGGCGGCGGCGGCCACGGCGGCGCCCCCGCTGGCGGCCGTCGCCTCCCCGGCCGAGAGCACGTCGAGGGAGACGGCCATCGCCCGGCAGCCGTTCGCCGCGGCGGTGAAGGCGGCGCCGACGGTGCCGGAGTGCAGCACGGCGCGGCCGGCGTTCGCGCCCCGGTTGATGCCGGAGAGCACCACGGTCGGCGGCGGCCCGAACGCGCCGTGCACCGCGATCAGCGCGATGAAGCCGGGCGAGCCCCCCACCCCGAACGCCGGCACCTCCGGCAGTTCCGGCAGCGGGTGCTCGTGGACCACCACGTGCCCGTTCCGCTCCACGGCGGTCATCGCGGCGCTGGTGCCGCTCGCCTCCTCCAGGGGAGCGGCGACGACCACGTCGAGACCCCGGTCCGCCGCCGCCCGGGCCAGCGCCTGGATGCCCGGCGCGGCGATCCCGTCGTCGTTGGTGACCAGCACGCGCAGCGTCATCGCTCGGCCGCCCGGTCGGCCAGCTCGTCGGGCGTCGTCCGCTCCTGCGGCCGGCTGCCGGCCGGCACGAGCCGCACCCGGTCGACCAGGCCGGTGATCGAGTCGAGCCGGCCGGTGCCCAGGCCGTGCCGGGTCACGTTCAGCGCGCCGGCCGCCGCCCCGGTCCGGATCGCGGTGCGCACGTCGCCGCCCCGGGCGACCACGGCGGCCACCCCGGCCGTCATCGAGTCGCCCGCCCCGCGCGGGTCGGCGGCCTGCAGGCGGGGCATCTCCACCTCGAACACCTCGCCGTCGACCAGGGCCAGCGCCGGCTCGTCGGCCCGGCTCACCACGACGTTCTCGGCGCCGCCCGCGTGCAGGTCGTACATCGCCCGGGTGAGCTGCTCCTCGTCGTCGCCGGCGGCCCGACCGTCAGCGATCAGCTCCTCGTGGCTGACCTTGAGGAAGAAGACGCCGCTGTCCAGCACCGCGGTGAGGTGCTCGCCGGCCAGGTCGACCACCACCCGGCCGCCGTTGGCGCCGAGGTCGGCGGCGAAGCGCCGGTAGAGGTCGGCGGGCACCAGCGAGGGCTCGTTCGGCCCGCTCAGCACGCTGACCGGGGCGCGCAGCCCTTCGCCGAGCGCCAGGTTGTAGAGCTCGTCCAACTCGTGCCGGCTGAGCGGTTGGCCCGGCACGTCCACGACCTCCCGCCGGGACCCCTCGCGCCGGTCGTGCACGTACCCGCCGCTGCCCGAGTCCCGCAGCACCACCTTGAGGTCGACCCCCTCGCTGACCAGCAGTGGCTCCAGCACCTGGCCGATCTCGCCGCCCAGGGCGGTGCAGAGGACCACGTCGACGCCGAGCGACATCACCATCCGGGCCTGCCAGACGCCCTGGCCGCCGGGGTGCAGGTGCAGCTCCGGGGCGTCGCTGGGCTGGTCGACGGTCACCGTCAGCCGGGGCGTGGGCGCGAAGACCATCACGTGCCCGCTCATCCGTCGTACCCGTTCATGCTCCCGCCCTCCGTCGACCGACACGCGTCGTGACCTGTCAGCAGCCGACGGTAGTCGCAGAGGTGGGTGAGCGGTCGACATCCGCGCGGGTGCCGGCGCGCCGTTGCCACGGTGCCGCGCGTGCGCGACGATCGGGCGACGGCGTCGGCGACGGTGGGGAGGCCGGGTGCTCAGGCGAGGTTCCTTCAGCTACACCGTCCAGGCGCGCTGCTCGCCGGCCGAGGCCGCCGGCCTGCTAGCGGACCCGGCCCGACAGGAGGAACTGCACCCGCTGATCGTCCGGGTCCGCCGGGTGGCGCCGCCCCGACCCGGCGCGCGGGCGAGCTATCTCATCACCGACCGGCTGGCCGCGGGGCCGCTGCGCCTGCCGGTCACCTACCGGGCCGACGTCCTGGCCGACGGGCCCGACGAGATCGTCACCGTGGCGCGGCAGTGGCCGGCCACCACCGTGCGCAACCGGACCCGGCTGCGCGCCGAGCCGGACGGCGTCGTCCGGATAGAGGTCGAGATCACCCTCGAGGCGCCCGCGCCGCTCTTCGGCTACGCCTTCCGCCAGGCGCGCGCCGCGCACCTGGGGCTGGCCGCCCGGCTCGGTGCCGCCCTGGACCGCCGCCCGCCCGACTGACGGCACGCCACCGGGCCGCCCGGCCCGGGACGCTCGGGCAGCCCGGACGGAACAGCCGGGCGCCCGGCCCGGGCCGGGGGGACCGGCCGTACGCGCGGCGCGGCCCCGGCGACCCGACGGGCGGGTCACCGGGGCCGGGTGCGTCAGTAGACCGACAGGTGCACGTGGTTGGTGTGGTCGCTGGACGGGTCGCCGTTGGCGCCGCTGTACGACTTCCACCCGCTGCTGGGCAGCCAGATCTGCCTGTACCAGATCACGTAGAGCACGGCGAGCCGGTCGGCGTTCTTCACGAAGTACGTCGCCAGGTTGTTGCCGTACGTCCGGTCGCCGCCCGTGGCGTCGCCGCCGAACCCGCTCTTCTGCGCGGCGAAGTCGCAGGCCCGGCCCTTCGGGTGCTCCCCGGAACCGCCGGGGCGGTAGCAGGAGACGTAGCGGGTGAAGCCGGCCGCCTTGGCCTGGTTGAGCGCGTGCAGGGTGCGCGGGGTGATGCAGCCGTTGGCGGGGGTGGGGTCGTTGACGCTGCACGACTCGGACGGCCAGGAGCCGTCGGAGTTGCGCGGCGCCGGCTTCGCCGTCGCGGTCGAGGTGCCGCGCGGCGCGCCGCCGCTCCCGCCGGACTGCTGCCGGTTGGCCACCGTCAGCGCCCGCTCGGCCTGCTCCTTGCGCTTGGCCATCAGCGTGACCTGCTTGCGCTGCTCGCGGATCTCGCCGTCGAGCGCGAGCTTGGTGCGGACGGCCGTGTCGCGGGTCTCCTGGAGTTCGCGCAGCGCGCGGTCCTCGTTGGCGGCCACCGCGTCGAGGGCGGCGGCCCGATCCATGAAGCCGTCCGGCGAGTTGCTGTTGAGCAGCGCGGACGCGGCGCCGAGCCGGCCGGTGCGATAGGCCAGCCCGGCGATCTCGCCGACCTTCTCCGACCGCTCGGCGAGCTCGGTCTCGGTCGTCTTGAGCTGCGCGGTGAGCTGCTTCTGCCGCTTGACCGAGGTGTCGAGGGCCCGCTTGGCGTCGAGGTAGCCCTTGCTGGCGGCCTCCAGTTGGGCCCGCAGGGCGGGCGTGCCGCCCTCCGCGTCCTGTCCGGGCGCCGCGGCCGGCAGGCCGGCGCGGGGGGTGGCCGCCGCGGGGGAGGCGGTGACCGGGGCGACCGCGGCGCCGAGGGCGAGCGTCGCGGCGATCAGGGCCGCCATCCGGGCGGCGCGTCGTCGTACAGGTGCCATCACTGGCATACACGTGTCCTTCCGTCAGCCGCCGACCGGGTTAGCTGACGGGTTCGGGACGGAAGATCCCTACCGCTGACGCGGATGCACCCCACGAACATGGTTCCCCGGTTCGCCCCGCCGGGCGATTAGGCGGCGGCCGTCGCCGGCACCGGTGGGTGCCGCCTGGCGAGGGCCGGGTCCGAGCCTACCGGTGCCGGTGTGACTGGTGCAGCGGGCGTTACCGTGGGTGCCTGTCCGCTTACCGTCAAATCCGACATAAGTCGACAATACTCTCCCAGATTTAAGGTTGTGCTCATTACCACTCAACCGACCCGCAGGCCCCGGGCGATGCTCCCGGCTCGATCTGCAACGTGGCGTGCTCGATCTGGAAGTCGTCGTGCAGGGCCGTCCGGGCCGCGCTGAGCACCGCGCCCACCTCCGCGCCAGGCTCGGTGGTCAGGTGGGCCGAGGCCACCTCCATCCCGGAGGTCAACGTCCAGACGTGCAGGTCGTGCACCTCGGCGACGCCGGGAACGGCGGCCAGTCGGTCGTGCACCTTGGTGACCTCGAGGTGCTCCGGGGCGGCCTGCACCAGGATGCGCAGCGCGGCGCGGCCGAGGCGCCAGGTGCGGGGCAGGATGAACGCCCCGATCGCCACGGCGACCACCGGGTCGGCCCACCACCAGTCGGTGACGGAGATCAGCAGGGCCGCGCCGATCACGCCGAGTGACCCCAGCAGGTCTCCCAGCACCTCCAGGTACGCGCCCCGCAGGTTGATGCTCTCCCTGGCGCCGGAGCGCAGCAGGGCGAAGGCCGCCACGTTGGCGAGCAGGCCGAGCACGGCCACGGCGAGCATCGGGCCGGCGAGCACCGCCGGCGGGTCGCCGAACCGGCGTACCGCCTCGACGACCACGTAGACCGCGACGCCGGAGAGCAGCACGGCGTTGGCGAGGGCGGCCAGCACCTCCAGCCGGTAGAGCCCGAAGGTGCGCTGCGGGTCCGCGTCGGCCCGCCGGGTGGCGGTGATCGCGGCGAGCGCCATGCCGATGCCGAGCACGTCGGTGAACATGTGCCCGGCGTCGCTGAGCAGGGCCAGCGAGCCGGTGCGGAAGGCGGCTGCCGCCTCCACCACCATCAGGGCGCCGAGCAGCCCGAAGGCGGCCCAGAGCCGGCCCCGGTGGCGGTGCGCGGCGTTCGCGACCGACCCGTGGTGGTGGTCATGACCTGCGCCCACGCGCCCACCCTCCGTCACTCGTCCGGATCCGCGTCCAAACTATGCTCACATCGCAATATGTGCAAGTGACTGGCCGGCCGGCCGACCCCTCAGCCGACCGGGTCGACGGTGGTCAGCCGCTGGGTGGCCCGGGACAGCGCGACGTAGAGCGTCCGCACGCCGGAGCCCGGGTCCGCCCGGATCTCGCCCGGCGCGACGAGGACCACCCCGTCGTACTCCATGCCCTTGGCCTCCAGGCTGGTCACCACCTGCAGGCGCGGCGCCCCCAGCCCGCCCAGCCACCCCGCCACCTCGTCCTGGCGGGGCACCGGGGTGATCACGCCGACCGTGCCCTCCACCTCGGCGAGCAGCGCCGTGGCCGCCTCCACCACCGCGGTCTCCAGCTCCGCCGCCGGCACCACCAGTTCGACCGGGTGGACGCCGGTGGAGCGCACGGCGGTGGGCAGCGGCAGGTCGGGGTGCAGCCGGCGGATCTCGGCCGCCGCCACCGCGAAGATCTCCGCCGAGTTGCGGTAGTTGGTGGTCAGGGTGAAGTGGTGCCGCCTGCGCCGGCCCAGCGCCTGGTCCCGGGCCCGGGCCAGCTCGTCGGGATCCCCGGTCCACGCCGTCTGCGCCGGGTCGCCCACCACCGTCCACGAGGCCAGCCGCCCGCGCCGGCCCACCATGCGCCACTGCATTGGTGAGACGTCCTGCGACTCGTCGACCACCACGTGCGCGTACTCCCGGTAGTCCTCGGGGCGCTGCCGGGCCGCCTCGCGGGCGGCGCGCTGCCGGTCGGCGTGGGTGCTCAGCTCGCGGACCCCCCCGGCCAGCTGGAACGGGTCGCGCCTCGGCCGGGCCGGCTTCATCGGCTTGCCGAGCAGCGCGTCCAGCTCGTCCAGCAGCGCGATGTCGGCGACCGTCAGCCCGGCGGAGTCCAGGCTCCGGTACGCGTCGCCCAGCAGCCGGATCTCCGCCCCGGAGAGGATCCCACCGGCGTACCGGCGCAGCCGGTCCGGGCGGGCCAGCCAGCCCAGCACGTGCCGCGGGTGCAGCCGCGGCCACCACGCCTTGAGGAACTCCCGGAACTCCGGCCGCTCGATGATCTCGTCCTCGAACGCGCGCTGTTCCGGCAGCCGGCCGATGCCCAGCCGGCGGGCCTGCGCCCAGAGCGCGGCGAGGACGCCGTCGAAGCCGGCGCGGCGCACCTCGTTGCGGCGGGCGCCCCGGGGCATCGCCCGGTCCCGGACGGCGTCCAGCTCGCGGCGGTCCAGCCGGAGCAGCTCGCCCCGGTAGAGCAGGCGCAGCTCGCCCGGCCCGCCCGGCACCGCGTCGCGGGCGGCCCGCTCCAGCACCCGGCGCATCCGCAGCGACCCCTTGACCGCCGCCACGGCCGGCGGGTCCGTCCGGGTCGCGCTCATCCCCGGGAAGAGGGTGCCCAGCGAGTGGAGGGTGGCGGTGTCCTCGCCGAGCGAGGGCAGCACCGAGGCGATGTACTCGACGAACACCGAGGACGGGCCGACCACGAGGATGCCGCCGCCGGCGTACCGGCTGCGGTCGGAATAGAGCAGGTACGCGGCCCGGTGCAGGGCCACCGCCGTCTTGCCGGTGCCCGGGCCGCCCGACACGATCGTCACGCCCGAGCCGGGGGAGCGGATCGCCTCGTCCTGCTCGCGCTGGATGGTGGCGACGATGTCCCGCATGCCCCGGCCGGTGGCCTTCGAGAGCGTGGCGAGCAGCGCGCCGTCGCCCACCACCGCCATGTCGGCGGGTGCGGCGGCCGGATCGAGCAGGTCGTCCTCGATCCGGGTGACCCGCTCGCCGGAGGACTGGATCGTCCGCCGCCGCACCACGCCCAGCGGCTGCGCCGGGGTGGCCTGGTAGAAGGCGGCGGCGGCGGGCGCCCGCCAGTCGACCACCAGGGTCGTCGCGTCCTCGTCCCGGATGCCGAGCCGCCCGACGTGCAGCACCTGCCGGTCGCGCAGGTCCAGCCGACCGAAGACCAGCCCCTCGTGCTCGGCGTCCAGCACGTGCCGCCGCTGCGCGGCGTGGAACACCATCGCGTCCCGCTCGACCAGCGCGCCGAAGTTGCCCACCCGGGCGAGCCGGTAGCCCTCCTTCTCGGCGCGCACCGCCGACCGGCGCAGCTCGGCCAGCCGGGCGTACACCCGGTCGAGGTGCCGCTGCTCGACGGCGGTCTCCTGCGCCAGGGTGGTCTGGTCGCTCAACGGTCGCTCCTCCTGACGTCGGCGGCGGGCGGCGCGAACCGCGCGAACCGCGCCAGGCCAACCGCAAGAGGGTACGGCTCCCGCGCAACCGGCCGCGCCCGAGGTGCGAGGAAACCCCTGCCCGGCGGTCCGGTGCGGGCCGACTACCGGTCAGCCGTTCGGGGCCGTCGCGGGCGTGGGGGCCCCGGCGAGTACCCGGCCGAGCACGCCGCCGAGCGCGGCGTTGACCTCGTCGGGGCGCTCCATCATCAGCATGTGCCCGGCACCCGGGCAGACGGTCAGTTCGGTGGCCGGCAGCGCGCCGGCGATCGACTCGGCGCAGGGCGGCGGGGTGAGCCGGTCCCGGTCGCCGACCAGCGCGGCGGCCGGCAGGTGGGCGAGCCGGGCGAGGGTGTCCAGGCGGTGCTGCGTCCCGATCGAGGCGCGGAACCCGCCGATGGAGCGCAGCGAGGCGCGGGCCACCGCCGAGGTGACCAGCCGGATGTCGTGCGGGTCGCAGCGGTCGCCGAAGAGCATCCAGCGGATGCTGGGGCGCAGGGCGCGCAACAGTGCCCGGGGCGGCCGCCAGGACCCGCAGCGGGCCAGCACGCCGGCCCCGGTGGTCTCGGCCAGCCGGATCAGGCGGGCGATCCGGGGCGAGAGGCCGTAGGCGGTGTGCGTGTGTCCCTCGGCCGTGGTGGAGACGAAGACCAGCCCGGCGGCGCGGGCCGCGAAGTGCTCGGGGTGCCGGTGCGCGTACTCCATGATCGTCATGCCGCCCATCGAGTGGCCCGCGAGCACCACCCGGCCAGTCGGGGCCACCTCGTCGAGCACCGCGGCGAGGTCGTCGCCGAGCTGGGCGAGGGTGGCGGTGGGCAGTGCCATGCAGCTCGACCTGCCGTGCCCGCGGGCGTCGTACGCCACCACCCGCACCGCGCCGTCGAAGCGTTCCCGCAGGTCGGCGAGCTGCTTGTGCCAGGCCCGCCCGTCGAGCGTCCAGCCGTGCAGCAGCACCACGGTGACCTCGGCGTCCGCCGGCCCGGTCGCCTCGACGTGCAGGCGTACGTCGTCGGGAAGACGTACCTCGACGTGTTCCGGCATCGCCACCTCCCCAGGCCGCGCTGGTCCGCAACACCGGGGATACCCGGTGGTAACACCGGCTACCCCCCATGACACCACGCCAACCGTGCCGGTGAGAAGATTCGCAACCCGCGTCCGCGCGCGGCCCCGGCCCGCCAAGCTGGGGGCATGGGGTCGCCGCAGGCACGACCGGGCGGACGCGCGGCCGGCGGCACGCCCCGCGCCGCGCTGGCGGAGCTGCTCGCCGGCAACCGCCGGTTCGTCAGCGGCCAGCCGGTCCACGGCCACGACGTCACCGCCGCCGCGGCGGCGGCCTCCGGCGACCAGCAGCCGTACGCGGTGCTGCTGGGCTGCATCGACTCGCGGGTGCCCCTGGAAGCGATCTTCGACCAGACCTTCGGCTCGATCTGCGTGATCCGCACCGGCGGGCACGTGCTCGACCGGGCGGTCCTCGGCTCCATCGAGTACGTGGTCGGCCAGCTGGGCGTACCGCTGGTGATGGTGCTCGGGCACGAGCGGTGCGGCGCGGTCGCCTCGGCGGTGGACGCGTTGCGCGCCGGTCGGACGCCGGGCGGCGCGCTGGCGCACCTGATCGACCAGATCGCCCCGGCGGTGACCGAGGCGGGCGTCGACGACCCCCGGGCGCACCCGATGGCGATCCGGCGGCACGTGCTGCGGACGGTGGCCACGCTGCGCGCCGACGAGGCGCTCGCCGGACCGGTCGCCGCCGGTCGGCTGGCGGTGGTCGGCGCCCTCTACGACCTGGCCACCGGCGAGGTCACCCTGCTGCCGGAGTGAAGAAGGGCGCCCGCCGGCCCTGCGAGGCTCAGCCGCACGTCGGCCCGGCGAGGCGCTCCGTGCGATCGCGGGGCCGGGCGGCGACGCCCGTCGGCGCCGGAGACGCGGAACCGCCCGTCGGGATCGTCCCGACGGGCGGTTCCGGTGTCGCGGAGGGAGAGCGCTCAGCCCTCGAAGACGCCGGCCTCGACCAGGCGCTTCTCGGTGGCGTCCCAGCCGTCGCCCGGGTGGGTGGCGTTCAGGGTGTTGAGCTCGGCCCGGATCTTGGCGGCGTGGCCGGCGGCGGCCAGCACCCGGATCTCCTCGACGAACGCCTCGGAGTCGGTGCGCAGGTGCGCGGTCTTGCCGTTGGTCAGGTTCCGCACGTAGGCGTGCTTGCCGCCGTTGAGCGGGATGAGGTACTTGAACTCGCCCAGCACGCTGAGGGCGCCACCCTGGCCAGCCTGGCCGGCCCGGACTGACGCGCGCGCGGTCTTAGAGGTGTTGCTCGCCACGGAGGTACTCCTTGCAAGACGTACGGGAGGACGGAACGTCCGGGGGCTGTGCGGGCGGCACCTGGTGGAGTGGGCCCGCGGAAGATGTGCGCGGCACAGGCCGCCGATGGAACTGTACACGACCACGATCCCTGGCTGGTCATCGCGTCCGTGCGAGTCAACGGCGGTCACCCGTCCGACTATTCCGTCGGCGAATTTTCCGATTCCCTGGCGCACCATCCGTCACAGCAGTCATCATGTGTTGCAGAAGACACCCGGTTGATCGAGGTCGTAGGGGAAGACGCACCTCGCTCTCCGGGAGGTCACCGTGCCAACGCGTGGCGTCGTATACGTCCACTCGACCCCGCTCGCCGTGTGCTCACACGTCGAGTGGGCGATCGCGCGCGTCCTCGCCGCGCCGGTCAACCTGCAGTGGACGGCTCAGCCCGTCGACCCCGGCGCCCGCCGGGCCGAGTGCGGGTGGACCGGTCGCCCGGGGACGGGCGCCGAGCTGGCTGCTGCCCTCCGGCAGTGGCCCATGATCCGTTTCGAGGTCACCGAGGAGCCGAGCCCCGGCGCCGACGGTGAGCGCTTCATGTACGTCCCGGGGCGCGGCCTGTTCCGAGCGACCGTCGGCGCGGCCGGCGACATCCAGCTCGGCGAGGACCGGCTGCGCAGCCTGATGGCGGGCGCGCGGGCGCCGGAGGCGCTCGCACACGCGCTCGACAAGGCGCTCGGCACCGCCTGGGACGCCGAGCTGGAGCCCTACCGGTACGCCGGCGACGGCGCGCCGGTGACTCTGCTCACCCGGGTCGGCTGACGCCCACGTCGGGAGCGCCCCCGGCCCGGCGCGGGCAGAGGTCAAGTTGCCCCGATAAGGGGTGAACTGGTGGGATGGGCCGCGTGTCGACTACCCCGCGACGTGCCGGCGTCGCGCTCGCCGTCCTGACCGCGCTGCTCGTCTCCGGGTGCACCGGGCCGACCGAGCGCCGCCCCGAGCCGGCGCCGACGAGTCCCGCCGCGCCGGCCGCCCCGACGCCGGGCGCGAGCGCCCCCGCCGGCGAGCCGGCCGCGCGGGCCGCCGCCCTGGTCGGCACGCTCGCCGACGAGGACCTGGTCGGTCAGGTGCTGATGCCCTACGCCTACGGCGACGCGGCCACCCGGGTCTCGGCCGGCTCCAAGGCCGGCAACCAGGCGCTGGCCGGGGTGGACACCCCCGCCGAGATGATCGCGAAGTACCGGCTCGGCGGGCTGATCCTGGTCGGCTTCAGCGCCGACGACCCCACCAAGGGCAACCAGGAGACGACCAACGTCGACAACCCGAAGCAGGTCCGCGAGCTCACCACCGGCCTGCGGGAGGCCGCCGGTCGGCTGCCCGCCGGTCAGGCCCCGTTCCTGATCGGCACCGACCAGGAGTACGGCGTGGTCACCCGGATCACCGACGGGGTGACCCTGCTGCCCAGCGCCCTCGCCGCCGGCGCGGCCGGCAAGCCCGAGCTGACCGAGGCCGCGTGGCGGGCCGCCGGCGCCGAACTCGCCGCGATGGGCGTCAACCTGGACTTCGCGCCGGTCGCCGACGTGCTCGCCACCCGCAGCACCGTGATCGGCTCCCGGTCGTACGGCGCGGACCCGAAGGCGGCGGCGGCGCAGGTGGCCGGCGCGGTCCGGGGGCTGCAGGCGGCGGGCGTCGCGGCCACCGTCAAGCACTTCCCCGGCCACGGGCACAGCGCCGCCGACTCGCACAAGGACCTGCCGGTGCTCGGCCAGTCCCGCAAGGCGCTGGAGACCGACGCCTGGCCGCCCTTCTCCGCCGGCATCGACGCCGGCGCGATGGCCGTCATGTCCGCCCACCTCGACGCGCGGTCGGTGGACCCGGGCACCGCGGCGACCTTCTCGCACAAGCTGCTCACCGACGTGCTCCGCGGCCAGCTCGGCTTCCAGGGCGTGGTGATCACCGACGGGATGAACATGCCGCCGGCGAAGCGCTGGTCGCCGGGGGAGGCGGCGGTGCGCGCCCTGAAGGCGGGCAACGACCTGATCCTGATGCCGCCGCACGTCGGTCAGGCGTACGACGGGCTGCTCGCCGCGCTCCGCGACGGCTCGCTGCCCCGGGCCCGCCTCGTCGACGCGGCCACCCGGGTGCTGACGATGAAGTTCAAGCTCGCCGACCGGCCCGCGCCCGAGCTGTCCACGCTGGGCGACCCGGCGCACCGGAAGGCGGCGGAGGACCTGGCCGCGGCGGCCGTGACCATGCTCCGGGGCTCCTGCGGCGGCGCGGTGCGGGGCCCGGTGACCGTCACGTCCTCCGGCGGGCGGGACCACACCCGGGCGGCGCTGACCGAGGCGCTCACCGCCGCCGGGGTGAAGGTGGTGCCCAGCGGCGGCACGGTGGTGCACCTGGTCGGGTACGGCGACGGGGCCGGTGACCTGCGCGCCGACGCCGCCGTCACGGTCGCCATGGACACCCCGTACGTGCTGGCGAAGGCGAAGTCGCCGACCCTGCTGGCCACGTACTCCTCCAGCCGGGCGTCGATGACCGCCCTCGCCGGGGTGCTGGCCGGCAAGGCGCGGCCGGGCGGCCGGTCCCCGGTGCCGGTGCCCGGCCTGCCCGCCACGACCTGCGCCGACTGACCGGGTCGGCCGCGTCCAGGATGCCGGCGCGCAGCCGCCGGCGACCCCGGCCACGCGCCGCACCCGGCGGAACCCGAGGCCGCCGGTCAGACCTGGGCCGCCGCGCGCAGGGCGGCGACCAGCCACTCCACCGCCGGAACCGCGGGCGGGAACGGTGGCCGCCGGTTGAGTACGCCGATGAGCTGCCAGTACCGCTCCACCCGTCGGTCGGTGAACGCCTCGATGTCGTCCGCGAGCGCCAGCCGCTCGCGCCGGGACAGCCCCGGATCGACCATCTCGTCGAGCACGGCCCGCGCCCGCGCCGAATCCGGCGCGATGCCGGCATCGAGCGCGGCGCGCGCCGACTCGATCGAGGACAGCGGCTGTGGGGGCGGGGTGGCGGCGCCCTCGGCGCCGGCGACCGCCATCGCGCGGACCCGTTGGCGGAAGGCCGGGTCGGCGACCAGTTCGGCCAGCTCGACCCAGGCGTCCACCTCCTCGTCGGTGGGCTCGTCCGGCAGGTCGGCCGGGAGCGTCCGCATCGCCCGGGCCAGCCCCTCGCCCTCGGGGCCGGGCTCGACGCCGGCGAACACCTCGGCGACGAAGTCGTCGATGATCTGCTGCCGCTCCCGGGCGGAGAGGCGGGCCAGGTCGTTCATCAGTCTCAACTCCTCGGTCGTGCTGCCACGTCGGGCGACCGACCGCAGCACCGCCCGGCGCAGGCGCAGCGCCCGGATCTCCGCGTCCAGGGCGCTGACGTGCGCCCGCGCCACCTCCCGGACGCTCGTCCGCCGGTGCAGGACGCGGCGGACGTCGTCCAGGCCGATGCCCAGCTCCCGCAGGCTGCGCACGAGGTCCAGCCGGGCCACGGCCGCCGCGTCGTAGAGCCGGTAGCCGCCGGCGGACCGGGCCGTCGGTGGCAGCAGGTCGAGGTCGGACCAGAAGCGGATGGTCCGGACCGACAGGCCGGTCCGCCGGGCGAGCTGCCCGATGGTGAACAGTTCGGTGCGGTCGTCCACGACGAAGAGCCTCCCGTCTCCAGCCGCTGGAGAGTCAACCCGGAAATCCGGATGGCGTCCGCCCGCCGCGCCTGGCACCCTCTGCGGACATGGGAACGGCACAGGGTTTCGCGTACGTCGAACGGTCGGACGGCACGGTGGTGATCACCCACAACGGGCGGGCGGCGGGCACGCTGCGCGGCGGCCGGGCGGCGGAGTTCCTCGCCGAGGTCGACGACGATCCGCAGCTCGTGATGGCCCGGTGGACCGGCAACTACCGTCGGGGCAACGAGCGGGCCGCCCGCCAGCACCCGCGCAACCGGGGCTGAGCGACGCGAGGGGCCCGCGCTCGGCGAGCGCGGGCCCCTCGACGGTACGTGCGGCTACAGCGGGATGTTGCCGTGCGCGCCCCGGGCCGCCGGTGCGGCGGCGAGCGCCTCGGCGATCCGGCGACGGGTCTCCGCCGGCGTGATCACGTCGTCCACCACGCCGATCTCCAGGGCGCGGTTGACGCCGCCCGCGACGCGGGTCTGCTCCTCGATCAACTGGGCGCGCAGCGCCTCCCGCTCCTCGGCCGGTGCGGCGGCGAGCCTCCTGCGGTGCAGGATGTTCACCGCCGCGCTGGCGCCCATCACCGCGACCTCCGCGTTCGGCCAGGCGAACACGGCCGTCGCGCCCAGGGAGCGGGAGTTCATCGCGATGTACGCCCCACCGTAGGCCTTGCGGGTCACCAGGGTCACCCGCGGCACCACCGCCTCGGCGAAGGCGTGCAGCAGCTTCGCGCCGCGGCGTACCACGCCGTCCCACTCCTGGCCGAGGCCGGGCAGGTAGCCGGGCACGTCGACGAGCACGATCAGCGGCACGCCGAGGGAGTCGCACATCCGCACGAACCGGGCCGCCTTCTCGGCGCTGGAGGCGTCCAGGCAGCCGCCCAGGCGCAGCGGGTTGTTGGCGATCACCCCGACCGTACGGCCGGCGAAGCGGCCCAGCGTGGTCACCACGTTCGGCGCCCACTTGGCGTGCAGCTCCACCCCGGGGGCGTCCAGCAGCGCCTTGACCACCGGCTTGACGTCGTAGGCCCGGTTGGGCTCGGCGGGCATCTTCGCGGTCAGGTCGTGCCCGCCGTCGCCGTCGGTCACGTCGTCCGGGGAGAGCCTGCCCTGCCGGCCGAGCAGCGCGGCGAGCCGCCGGGACTCGGCCAGGGCCGACTCGTCGTCGGAGCAGGTCACGTGGACCACGCCGGAGCGGCGGCCGTGCGGCTCCGGCCCGCCCAGCCGCTCCATGTCCACCTGCTCGCCGGTGACGCTGCGCACCACCTCCGGGCCGGTGACGAAGATCCGGCCCGCCCCGCTCATCACCACGATGTCGGTCAGCGCCGGCCCGTACGCCGCGCCGCCGGCCGCCGGGCCCAGCACCACCGAGATCTGCGGCACCCGCCCCGACGCGCGCACCATCGCGGCGAACACCTGGCCCACCGCGTCGAGGGCCACCACGCCCTCGGCCAGCCGGGCGCCGCCGGAGTGCCACAGGCCCAGCACCGGCACCCGCTCCCGCACGGCGGTGTCGATGGCGTCGACGACGTGCCGGCACCCCTCGGTGCCCATCGCCCCGCCCATCCTGGTGGCGTCGGTGGCGTACGCGATCGTCGGCGTGCCGTCGATCTCGCCCCGCGCCCACAGGACGCCGGACGTGTCCCGCGGCGCCATCAACCGCAGCGAACCGGCGTCGAACAGGCCCCGCAGCCGCGACTCCGGATCTCGGTAGTCCACGGCGGATGATGTGTCCACGCCAACGGCGGTGGTGGTCACGTGAGCCTCCAAGGCTGTGGTCTCAGGCCCGCGTGAAGACGAGAGCCACGTTGTGCCCGCCGAAGCCGAAGGAGTTGTTCAGCGCGGCGGGGATGTCCATGTGGCGCGCCTTGTTGGCGGCCACGTCCAGGGTCAGGCCGTCGTCCGGCTCGTCGAGGTTGATCGTCGGGGGGACGACGCCGTCGCGGATCGCCAGGATGGTGGCGATCGACTCCAGCGCGCCCGCCGCGCCCAGCAGGTGCCCGGACATCGACTTGGTGGAGGAGAGCACCGGGTGGTCGCCGAGCGCCTCGTGCAGCGCCTTGATCTCCGCGATGTCGCCGACCGGGGTCGACGTGGCGTGCGCGTTGACGTGCGTGATGTCGGTCCGGGCGACGTCCGCGTCGGCGATCGCCTTGGCGATGGCCCGGATCGCGCCCGCCCCCTCCGGGTGCGGCTGCACGATGTCGTAGCCGTCGCTGGTGATGCCGGCGCCGGCCAGCCGGGCGTAGACCCGGGCGCCCCGCGCGGCGGCGTGCTCGGCGCGCTCCAGCACCAGCACGCCCGCGCCCTCGCCGAGCACGAAGCCGTCGCGGCCCTTGTCCCACGGCCGGGAGGCCCGCTCCGGCTCGTCGTTGCGGGTCGACATCGCCCGCATCGAGCTGAAGCCGGCGATCGGCAGCGGGTGGATGACCGCCTCGGTGCCGCCGGCCACCACCACGTCCGCGCGGCCGGCCCGGATCATGTCCAGGCCGAGCGCGATCGCCTCGGCGCCGGTCGCGCAGGCGCTGGCCACCGAGTGCACCCCCGCCCGCGCGCCGAGCTCCAGGCCCACCCAGGCGGCGGGGCCGTTCGGCATCAGCATCGGGATGGTGTGCGGGGAGACCCGGCGCGGCCCGGACGCCTCCAGGACGTCGTCCTGGGCGAGCAGGGTCAGGGCGCCGCCGATGCCCGAGCCGACGCTGACGCCCAGCCGGTCCGGGTCCAGCCCGGAGTCGGCCAGGCCGGCGTCCGCCCAGGCCTGCTGCGCCGCGATGATGGCGATCGCCTCGGAGCGGTCCAGCCGGCGCAGCTTGACCCTGTCGAGCAGGCCGGTCGGATCGACCGCGAGCTGGGCGGCGATCCGGACCGGCAACTGCTCCGCCCACTCCTGGGTGAGCGTGCTCACCCCGGAGCGGCCGGCGACCATGGCGTCCCAGGTCGACGCGACGTCCCCGCCCAGTGGGGTGGTCGCGCCGAGCCCGGTGACGACGACGTCGGTGTGCGTCATGATCAGGACTGCGCCTCGATGTAGCTGACGGCGTCCCCGACGGTCTTCAGGTTCTGCACCTCGTTGTCCGGGATCTTGACGCCGAACTTCTCCTCGGCCGCCACCACGACCTCCACCATGGAGAGCGAGTCGACGTCCAGGTCGTCGGTGAAGGACTTCCCCTCGGCCACGTCGTCCGGGTTCACCCCGGCAACCTCTTCGAGGATCTCGGCGAGGCCGGCGGTGATCTCGTCACGGGTCATTGCGGTTGGGTTCCTCTCATCGGTTTCACTCGACGGCCGACGACGCCGGCCGTCACTCTCCGGCGCCGCGCGCCGGAGGGGCTTCAGGGGCAGCGGACGACCTGACCGGCGTACGTCAGGCCGCCGCCGAAGCCGAAGAGCAGCACCGGGGCGCCGGAGGGCACCTCCCGCCGCTCGACCAGCTTGGACAGGGCCAGCGGCACGCTCGCCGCCGAGGTGTTGCCGGACTCGACGATGTCCTTCGCGATGATCGCGTCCGGGATGCCGAGCCGCTTCACGATGCCGTCGATGATCCGGGTGTTGGCCTGGTGCGGCACGAAGGCGGCCAGCTCCGACGGGTCCACCCCGGCGCGCTCGCACGCCTGCCGGGCCAGCGGCGCCAGCTCCGTGGTGGCCCAGCGGAAGACCGACTGCCCCTCCTGCTGGATGTACGGCCGCCAGCCCTCGATGCGTACCGCGTCGCTCTTCTCCGGGGCCGAGCCCCACACCACCGGGCCGATGCCGGCGGGCTCGCCCTCGGCGGTGGCCGTCACCACGGCGGCGCCCGCGCCGTCGGCGAAGATGATGCAGGTGGAGCGGTCGGTCCAGTCGGTGATGTCGGAGAGCTTCTCCGCGCCGATCACCAGGGCGTTGCGCGAGGCGCCGGCCCGCACGGCGTGGTCCACGGTGCCCAGCGCGTAGGCGAAGCCGGAGCAGGCCGTGTTGATGTCGTACGCCCCGGGCGCGGTGATGCCGAGCTTGGCGGCGACCCGGCAGGCCACGTTGGGGCTGCGGTCCACGGAGCTGCAGGTGGCGACCACGACCAGGTCGATGTCGGCGGCGGTGAGGCCGGAGTTGGCCAGCGCCTTGCCGGCGGCGGCGGCGGCCATGTCGGCGACCGACTCGCCGTCGGCGATCCGCCGGGTGACGATGCCGACCCGGTCGCGGATCCACTCGTCGCTGGTCTCCACCAGTTGGGCGATCTCGTCGTTGGTGACCACCCGGGAGGGCTGGTAGTGCCCCAGGGCGAGGATGCGGCTGCCGGTCATGCGTGACCTCCGATGCGGACGAGCGGTTGGCCCGGCGCGACCGGGTCGTCGTGGTGGGCGAGCCACTCGGTGAGCACCCCGCTGCCGTGCGCGGTCACCTCGACCGGGCCCTGCCGGGTGGCGATGTGGCCGACGACCCGCCCGGCGTCGAGGGTGTCACCCTCGGCGAGGCCGGGCGCCGGCTCGAAGGTGCCGGCCGACGGGGACACCACCACGCGGAACTGCATGGTCGGCTCGTGGCTCGGCGCCATCCCGTGCCGGGCGACCAGGTCCCGCGCGGCGGGCAGGTCGTCCGGGGTGTTGAGGGTGACGATCTCCGGAAGGCCGCTCTCCTTGAGCTCCCGCTTGACCAGGCCCGCCAGGGTGCCCGCCGGGGGCAGCTCGATCACGCCGGTCACCCCGAGATCGGCCAGCGTGCGCATGCACAGGTCCCAGCGCACCGGCGCGGTCACCTGCCGGACCAGGCGCTGCAGCATGTCCCGCCCGTGGCCGACCGCGGCCCCGTCGAGGTTGGACAGCAGGATCCGGGTCGGGTCGGCGGGGGTGATCCCGGCGGCGACCGCGGCGAGCGCCGCCTCGGCGGGGGCCATGTACGGGGTGTGGAACGCGCCGGCCACCTTGAGGCGGATCACCCGGGCCTTCGCGGGCGGCTCGGCGGCGAGCTTGTCCAGCCCGGCCACCGCGCCGGCGGCGACGAACTGGCCGGCGCCGTTGCGGTTGGCCGGGTGCAGCCCGTGCGCGGCGATCGTGGCGAGCACCTCGTCCGGGTCGCCGCCCAGCACGGCGGCCATCCCGGTCGGCTCCAGCGCGCAGGCGGCGGCCATCTCCCGGCCGCGTACGCCGGCGAGGGTGATCGCCGCCTCCGCCGGGAGCACCCCGGCGAGCGCGGCGGCACCCAGCTCGCCGACGCTGTGGCCGGCGGTGACGGTGACGTCGTACATGGGCAGGTGCTCGGCGGCGAGCAGCGCCGCCGCGACCAGCAGTGGCTGGGTGCGGGCGGTGTCCTTGATCTCGTCGGCGTCGGCCGCGGTGCCGAGGTGCACCAGGTCGACTCCGGCCAGTGCCGACCACCAGCGCAGGCGCGCCTCGGCGCCGGTCAGGTCGAGCCAGGGAGTCAGGAAGCCGGGTTTCTGGGAACCCTGGCCGGGAGAGAGTACGGCGAGCACGCCTATGACTCTCCCGGATACGCGCGGGTAGCGCTGTGCGGCGCCCGACCAAACCGCACTAGGACCTTTGGAGGGTTCCTACAAAGATCGGCGGTGATCGTCACCTGACTGTGATGTTTTCCGGGCGGCTGGGGCCATTGTCTGGGTTGGGACCACCGGGACCACCGGGTCGAGCCGGCCGACGGTGAGCGCGACCTGGAGCGCGAACGCGTCCCGCGCGGCGAGCGGCGAGAAGCCGGTCACGTCCGCGACCCGCCGCAGCCGGTAGCGCACCGTGTTCGGGTGCACGAAGAGGGCGCGCGCGGCGCTCTCCAGCGTGCCGCCGGCCGCGAAGAACGCGTCCAGGGTCTCCAGCAGCTCCCCGCCGGCCCGCACGAGCGCGGCGTATACGTCGTGCCGCAGCCGCCGGCGCGCCTCCGCGTCACCGGCCAGCGCCCGTTCGGGCAGCAGGTCGCCCGCCGGCACCGGCCGGGGCGCGGTCGGCCAGGCGGGCGCGGCGCGGAAGCCGGCGAGCGCCGCCCGCGCCGACTCGGTCGCCTCGTCGAGGCTCGGCACGGCCGGGCCCACCACCACCGGCCCGTCCCCGAACGCGCCGAGCAGCTTGCCGGTGGCCGCGACCGGGTCGGCGGCGCCCCCGAGCACGATGACCAGTCGGTCGCCGTGCACCCCGCCGATCACCTCCGCGCCGATGCGCCGGGCCTGCCGGTGCACGGTGTGCAGCACGGCGGAGACCTCGCCGCCGGGGGAGCGGCCGACCGCCACCGCCACCGGCGGGGCGTCCGCCCAGCCGAGCGCCGCCGCCCGGCTGGCCAGCACGTCCGGCGAGTCGCCCCGCAGCAGCGCGTCCACCAGCAGCGCCTGCAACCGGGCGTCCCACGAGCCGCGGGACTCGGCGGCGCGGGCGTACACCCGGGCGGCGGCGAAGGCGATCTCCCGCGAGAACCGCAGCACCGCCTCACGCAGCTGCTGCTCCTCGCCGGGCGCGGCCAGGTGGGAGACCTGCTCCTCGACGACGTCGATCATCACCTTGATCAGCGCCACCGTCTGCTGGAGGCTGATCGAGCGGGCCAGCGCCTGCGGCGCGGTGGCGAAGACCTCGTCGGAGACCTCCTGGGTGCTGTCCGCCGTGCCGCCGCCGTCGCGCAGCCACTGCACCAGCGACCGGGCGCCGGCCTGGGCCACCAGCATCACCCACGAGCGGTGGTCGGCCGGCAGGTCGCGGAACCAGGGCAGGGTCTCGTCCATCCGGGCCACGCTGGCGGTGGCCAGCGCCCCCGCCGCCCGCTCGATCCGGCGCAGCGTGGCCGACAGCTCCGTACCGCCCGGTTCGCTCACCGCTCCAGCCTGACACGTCCCGACCTGCGGCTTCCCGCCGGGCGGCGCCCCGTCGGCCGCCACCGGCCGCCGACGGGGCCGGCCCGGTGGGCGGGGCGGGGCCGGCTCGGTGGGCGGGGGCGGGGGCGGGGCCGGCTCGGCGGGCGGGCCGGGTCAGGCCGGCGGGGGAGCGGGCAGGCCCAGCTCCTGGGCCAGGATGGCGGCCTGCACCCGGCTGCGCAGCTCCAGCTTGGCGAGGATCCGGCTGACGTGCGTCTTGGTGGTGCTCTCCGCCAGCGCCAGCCGGTCGGCGATCTGCTGGTTGGACAGCCCGAGCCCGAGGCAGGCCAGCACGTCGCGTTCCCGCGGGGTCAGCGCGTCCACCGCCGCCCGGGTCGCGCCGGAGGCGGCCGGCGCGGTCGCCGCGAACGCGGTGATCAGGCGGCGGGTCACCGCAGGGGCGATGAACCCCTCGCCCCGGGCGACCGTCCGCACCGCCGCCACCAGCCCCTCGGCGTCGGTGTCCTTCAGCACGAAGCCGGCCGCGCCGGCGCGCAGCGCCCCGAAGACGTACTCGTCGAGGTCGAAGGTGGTGAGCACCAGCACGTCGGCGAGCCGGTCGGCGACGATCTCCCGGGTGGCCGAGATGCCGTCCAGCCGGGGCATCCGCACGTCCACGACCGCCACGTCGGGGCGCAGCTCGCGGCAGAGCCGGACGGCCTCCACGCCGTCGTCGGCCTCGCCCACCACGGCCACGCCGGGCGCGCCGGCCAGGATCAGCGCCAGCCCCGCCCGCACCGCCGGCTGGTCGTCGGCGAGCAGCACCCGGATCACGTCGGCCATGCCACGTCCCGTCCCCTCACTGAGCCGCCCCCGTCGGCAGCTCCACCCGTACCCGCCAGCGGCCCCGCGCCGGTCCGGCCGAGAACCGGCCGTCGAGCAGCACCGCCCGTTCCCGCATCCCGATCAGGCCGGCGCCCGCGCCGGTCGGCGCGCCACCGGCGGCGCCGACCGGGTTGTCCACGTCCACCACCACCCCCGTCGGCTCGTACGCGACCAGCAGGTCTGCCTCGCCGGCGCCGTGCTTGAGCGCGTTGGTCAGCGACTCCTGCACGATCCGGTACGCGGCCAGGTCCACGCCGACCGGCAGGGGGCGGGGCTCGCCGCGCCGGGTCACCCGGACCGCCAGCCCGGCCGCGCGGGCCCGGTCGACCAGCCCGTCCACCTCGCTCAGCCGCGCCCGGGTCGACTCGTCCGTGGCGTCCACGGCCCGCCCGGGCTCCGCCGGCTCCCGGAGCAGGCCGATCATCTGCCGCATCTCGGCCAGCCCCTGCACGCTGTTCTCCCGGATCACCCGCAGCGCCGACCGGACCTGGGCCGGGTCGAGGCCCGGCACGGAGAGCGCGGCAGTGGCGTGGATGGCCACCGCGCTCAGGTGGTTGGCGATCACGTCGTGCAGCTCCCGGGCCATCCGGGCCCGTTCCGCGCTCACCGCCTGCCGCCGGTCCAGCTCCACCAGCCGGGCCGTCTGCTCGGCCCGGGCCCGCTCCGCCGCCGCCTGGTCCCGGTACTGCCGCACGCTGATCCCGGTGAGCACCGGCAGCACCCCGGCCAGCACCACCGGCGCCCCGAAGCCGACGCCCCGCCAGTCGCCGACCACCAGCACCCCCACCGCCGTGGCGAGCACGCTCAACCCGACCATGACCCGCAGCAGCCAGCGCCAGGTCCGCGCCGAACCGAACACGCACGCGTCGTAGAGCACCTGCGTGTAGACGAGGACCGTGGCCAGCGAGCCGCCCATCGCGAGGTCGGCGACCACCGCCACCGTGCCGAGCGTCAGGCTGGTCCGGGTGGCCACCCGGCGCAGGCCCACCGCCACGCAGGTCACCAGCAGCGGCAGCAGGAACAGCGGCTCGGGCACCGTCGGTTGCCAGGACAGCTGCGGCTGCGTGCCCAGGCCGTACATGACCCCGCCGCCGGCCAGGGACGCGGCGGCGAGCAGCAGGTCCCGGCCGGCCGTGCCGGGCCCGAGCCACGTCGGCGCTCGCATGGCCCGATCCCACCACATCCGCCGCCGGGCGGGCTCCGACCCGCGGACGACCCCGCCCCGCCCCACCCACACCCAAAGATGTACGCCGGCCCCGCGCCCGCCCGCGCCCGCTCCCCGGCCCCGCGCCCGCTCCCCGGCCCCGCGCCCGTGCCCGCTCCCCGGCCCCGCGCCCCGCGACCGGGCGGGTCGGCGAGGGCCGTCGGAGGGGGACCCTCCGGGAGACGATCTTCCCGCGCCGGGCGCGCCGCTGACCCGGGTCCGGCTGCACGGCCCGTCGGTGCCGGCCAGTACGGTGTCAGGGCACGTCGGGGCGACCCCGGCGGGCGTGCGAGCGTGAGGAGACCGGATGGCGCACGGGGAGGCCGAGCACGGCTGCGCCCAGGGCGAGCCCTGCCGGACGGGCCACCACGAGCAGCAGGGGGCCGCCAAGCACCACCGTCGACTGCCCGGCGGGTTCCCGGCGCACACGCCGGAGGCACCCGGCCGCGGGCCGGAGCGCGCCGACGACGAGGCCCCGGTGCCCCGGCAGCGCGCCGCCGAGGCGGCCCTGCCCGGCGAGTCCGAGCCGGCCGCGGCGCGGGGCTGCCGCAGTGACCTGCCCGGCTGGGCGGGCGCACACCGGCACGGCCCGGTCCGCCCCCGGCAGCGCGCCGTGCGCCGTGAGCGACCGCCACGGCGCTGGTGCTGACCACGGGGAGGCCGCCCGGCCGCTGACGCCTGGTCGACGCCGGACGGTCGGCCGTCCACTGTGGCGCGGACGCTGCCGCCGGCCCGGGCCGCCGACGCGCACCTACCGGTGGGGCGGGGCAGCCCGGGGCGGGTCGCCCTGGAGGGCTGACCCGCCGCCCCGCCCGCCGGAGGGTGGCGCGGCGGGCCGGGGGTCGCGGGTCAGCGGGTGCGGCGGCGGACCAGCAGGGCGATCCCGGCGAGGCCGGACGTGATCACCAGCACCACCGCCCCGTTGAGCAGCAGCAGCCGCTGCAGCTCGCCGAGGGCCTCGTCGATGTCCTTCGCCGGGTTGAGCGCATCCTCCGGGATGACCCGCTCACCGCCGCCGACGCCGCCGGTGACCGTGTCGAGCTGCCGCTCCAGCGGCACTCCGGCGGTGCGCAGCGTCTCCGACATGCTGAGCCGGCCGAGGAACCACCCCGCGGCGGTCTTGCGGGAATCCGGCTGCTTGGCCGGCCGGTAGACCCGCGGCCCGCCGACCGCCTTCGGGTAGAGGTCGTAGGTCTGCTTCGGCACGTCACCGGCGTACACCACGACCGTGTACTTCGGACCGAGGTCGGCCGCCTTGGGGCCGCTGGCCTGCCCGGTGCGACCGAGGAAGCTGACCTGGTCGATGATCGCCACCACGTGGGCCGGGTGGGCGTCGGCGCGCAGCCGCAGCGGCTCGGCGAGACCCTCGCCCGTGATCTCCACCCCTGCCGGCGGCTTCGGCGCCGCCTTCGCCGCCGTGGCGAGGCCGAGCGACAGCACCGTCGCCGCGAGCCCACCCGCCAGCCCCGCGACCAGTCGCCGCATCGTCCGGACCATCGCCGCCTCCTCGCCCCGTTCGATGGATGGCTTGCTGCAGGTCACGCGTTGACTGGCCGACGGAGTGACCGAATCCGCACGCGACGGGCGCCACTCTCAAGACTCCGCATTACGTCGATCTGTTGCAGCTCGTGGAACAGTAATTGGAACTATCTGCGATCCCGGCCCGACCAATGAGCGGCAGCCGTTGATCAGCGGGCGGATCGTACCTTTACGGAGGGGTTCATGGGGGGCAGGGTCCCACGAGTGGCGCGTACCTGGCCAGTGGTGGTCGGCGTGGCGCTCGGTGTGTCGTTGCTGCCGGCCGCGCCGGCCGCGGCGCACAACTCGCTGACCGGCAGCGATCCGCGCAACGGCGCCCGGGTGGCGCAGGCCCCCACCCGGATCGAGCTCCGCTTCCTGGCGAAGCCGGACCCGGGCACGACGAAGATCACAGTCACCGGGCCGGACGACGTGGTCGCCCTCGGCGGCGCGCCCACCTTCTCCGGCTCCCGGGTGAGCGTCCCGTTCAAGCCGGGCCCGGCGGGCCTGTACGTCGTCGGCTACCGGCTGGCGTCCAGCGACGGGCACCCCGTCTCCGGCGAGGTGCGCTTCACCCTGACCACCGGCACCCCCGCCGACCCCTCGGCGTCGGCCGGCGCCCCGGCCGCCGCCGTACCGTCGGGGTCGCCGTCGACGGCCGCGCCGGCCGCGCCGAGCGCGAGCCCCAGCGGCTCCGCGGCGTCGGCGGCCGACGAGCGCACGGCGTCGGGCGGGCGGGGCTGGCTCTGGGCGCTGGGCGGCGCGGTGCTGCTCGCCGCCCTCGCCGCCGGTCTCCTGCTGCGCCGCCGCGCCGGCCGCGGCTGAGGCGGCTGCCGCCGCGCCGGCCGCGGCTGGCGCGACCGCCGTCGGGCCGCGCGGCCCCGCCGGACCCCTTCTGCCCTGCCGCGTGCGCGGTGACAGGGCGACGTGACCCGGCGGAGGGGGCCCGGCCCGCCGACGCCGTCGGGGCGCCGCGACGCGGGCCGCCCGCGGTCAGACCAGGCGGACCCGGGCGGCGCGCAGCCGGCTGAGGGTGCGCTCGCGGCCGAGCACCTCCAGCGACTCGAACAGCGGCAGCCCGACGGTGCGGCCGGTGACCGCCACGCGCACCGGCGCCTGGGCCTTGCCGAGCTTCAGGCCGCGCTCGGCGCCCACCGCCTCCAGCGTCGACTTCAGCGTCTCCGCGTCCCAGGACTCCAGCGCCTCGAACGCCGCCGTGGCGGCGTCCAGCAGCTCCGCCGAGCCCTCCTTCATCGCCTTGGCCCAGGCGGCCTCGTCGATCAGCGGCGCGGCGAGGAAGAGGAAGTCGACGTTCGGCACGATCTCGCTGAGCAGCGCGATCCGGGTCTGCGCCAGCGGGGCCACGGCCGCGAAGGCGTCCGCGTCGAACTCCTCGGGCTGCCACGGCGGCGGGGCGATGGTGCCGGTTCCGGTCAGCCACGGCCGGCAGGCCTCGACGAACTCCTCCACCGGCAGGGCCCGGATGTACTCCCCGTTGAACGCGCGCAGCTTCTTCTCGTCGAAGAACGCCGGCGAGGGGTTCACCTCCTCCAGCCGGTACTCCTCCTCGACGACGGACCAGGGCACGATCTCCCGGTCGCCCGACGGCGCCCAGCCGAGCAGCATCAGGTAGTTGCGCATCGCGTCGGCCAGGTAGCCCTCGTCCCGGAACGCCTCCAAGGCCACCTTGTCGCGGCGCTTGGAGAGCTTCTGCCGCTTCTCGTTGACCACCACCGGCACGTGCGCCCAGACCGGCGGCTTGACGCCGAGGGCGTCCCAGAGGAGCTGCTGCTTGGGGGTGTTGGGCAGGTGTTCCTCGGCGCGGATCACGTGGGTGATCCCCATGGTCATGTCGTCGACCACGTTGGCGAGCAGGAAGACCGGCGAGCCGTCGCCCCGGGCGATGACGAAGTCCTCGATCAGCTTGTTCTCGAACGTCGGCTCGCCGCGGATCAGGTCGACCACCACGGTCTCGCCCTCGTCGGGCGTACGGAAGCGCAGTGCGCGACCCTCGCCGGCCGGCAGGCCCCGGTCGCGGCAGAAGCCGTCGTAGCCCTGGTACTGCGAGCCGGTGCGGGCCTGCACGGCCTCCCGGGTGCAGTCGCAGTAGTACGCCCGGCCGGACTCGTGCAGCCGCGCGGCGGCGGCCCGGTGCTCGCCCGCGTACTCGGACTGGAAGTACGGGCCCTCGTAGCTGCCGCGCTCGATGCCGATCCAGTCCAGCGCCGAGAGGATGCCCTCGGTCCACTCCGGCTTGTTGCGGGCCGCGTCGGTGTCCTCGATGCGGAGCACGAACACCCCGCCCTGCTGCTTGGCGTAGATCCAGTTCTGCAGCGCGGAGCGGGCGCCGCCGACGTGGAACATACCGGTCGGGGAAGGGGCGAAGCGTACACGTACCGTCACGTCCCCCAGCCTACGGCGGCGCGCGACCGGATTCGGCCAGGGGTGGGACCTCAGGGCACGGAGCGGATCTTCAGCACCAGCACGCTGCCCAGCACGGTGACCGCCGCCGTGGCCGCGTACAGCACGGGGTAGCCGCCGAGGTGCACCACGAGCGGGGCGGAGATCGCCGGACCGAGCACCTGCGGGGCCGAGTTGGCGATGTTGATCACGCCGAGGTCCTTGGCCCGGTCGGTCGCGGCTGGCAGCACCTGGGTGATCAGCGCGGCGTCAACCGACAGGTAGACGCCGTAGCCGGCGCCGAGCAGCAGCGCGGCGGCCACGGCCGCCGGCCAGACCGGCGCGACGGCGAGCAGCAGCGCGGCGACCGCCATGATCCCGCCGGCGGTTATCACGAAGACCTTCCGCCGGCCGCTGCGGTCCGACAGCCGCCCGGCGACCACCGTGGTGCCCGCCAGGCCGGCCGTGTAGAGCAGGATCAGCACCAGCAGGCCCCCTTCGGGGTCGACGTGGCGCACCTCGTCGGTGAGGAAGTAGAGCAGGTAGAGCGTGCCAAGCGCGTTGCCGAGCTGGACCAGGAACCGGGTGATCCAGGCCCAGCCGAAGTCGGGGTGGCGGCGGGGCGACACCCACATCGAGGCGAGCAGCGCGCGGGGGCGCAGCGCCGGCCGGTGCGCCCGGGGCAGCGGGTCGTCGGCGGTGAGCGCCGCGAACGGCAGCGACAGCAGCAGTACCGCGGCGGCCACCGCCAGGTAGCCGGCGGTGGTGCCGGTGACCAGGGCGGTGACCAGCACCACCCCCAGCACCAGACCCAGCGCCTGTGGGATGCCGACCCAGCCGGAGACGCCGCCGCG
The DNA here is from genome assembly GCF_900090315.1 of Micromonospora citrea. Taxonomy (NCBI): domain Bacteria; kingdom Bacillati; phylum Actinomycetota; class Actinomycetes; order Micromonosporales; family Micromonosporaceae; genus Micromonospora; species Micromonospora citrea. Next base: position 5,164,140 of record NZ_FMHZ01000002.1, read on the forward strand.
CTGGGCGACCGGCACCCGGTCCGGCACGGCGGCGGTCAGGCTGGCCAGCATCGCGTTGAGGCAGACCTGGGCGGCGACCCAGCCGAGCGCGACGCCGGCGACGGTGCGTTGCTGCGCGAGCAGCACCAGCGCCGCCGCGCCGAGCAGCGCCCCGCCGGCCGTCCAGGCGTGCCGGCGGCCGAACTCCCGCCCGGCCAGCCGCAGGCAGGTGCGGTCCGACAGGGCCCCGGCGAGGGGGTTGGCGAGCACCGCGGCCAGCGCGCCCACGCCGGTGACCACGGCGAGCGCGGCCTCCTTGTCGGCCGGCGCGATCCGTTCCACCTGCTGGGGCAGCAGCACCTGGATCGGCGTGAAGAACGCCATCCAGACCCCGAGGTTCGCGGCGGAGAGCAGCGCGACCCAGCCCCGCCGCACCGGCGCGGTCGGCTCGGCGAGCGCCGCCGGCAGCGACGCGGGCGTCGGGTCGACCGTGGTCACGGCCGGGAGATCAGGTCACGGAACCAGGCGTACGAGGACTTGGGGGTGCGGGCCTGGGTGTCGAAGTCGACGTGCACCAGGCCGAAGCGCTTGGTGAAGCCCTCCGCCCACTCCCAGTTGTCCAGCAGCGACCAGACGAAGTAGCCGGTCACGTCCACGCCGTCGGCGATGGCGGCGCGCACGGCCCGCAGGTGCCCGTCGAGGTACGCGATCCGCTCCGGGTCGTGCACCCGGCCGTCCGCGTCGGGGGCGTCGTCGTACGCGCAGCCGCTCTCGGTGACCTGGATCGGCGGCAGGTCGTCGGCGTACGTGCGGCGCAGCCAGCCGAGCAGTTCGCGCAGCCCGTCGGGGGCGACCGGCCAGTCGAACGCGGTGCGCGGGTAGCCGTCGAGCGGCACGAACTCGAACGGTAGCGGCGAGCCCTCGGCCGGGGCGCGTACGCCGGTCGGGTTGTAGTAGTTGACGCCCAGCACGTCGATCGGGGCGGCGATCACGTCGAGGTCGCCCGCGCGCACCACGGCGGTGTCGAAGCCCAGCTCGTCGGGGTAGCCCCGGCCGAGCAGCGGGTCGGTGAAGAGGCGGTTGTGCAGCGCCTCGTACGCCGCGGCGGCCGCCCGGTCGGCGTCGGTGTCCCCGGCCGGCCGGACGGGCGAGTAGTTGTTCGCGATGGCGACCGGGCTCGCGGTGCGCGCCCGCAGCGCCGCCACGGCGAGACCGTGGCCGAGGAGTTGGTGGTGGGCCACCGGGAACGCGTCGAAGAGCAGCGTGCGGCCGGGGGCGTGTTCGCCCGTGCCGTGGCCGAGGCTCATGTGGATGAACGGCTCGTTGAGGGTGATCCAGAGCTTCACCCGGTCGCCGAGGCGGGCGGCGGTCGCGTCGGCGTACTCGGCGAAGCGGTGGGCGGTGTCCCGGGCCAGCCAGCCGCCGGCGTCCTCCAGCGGCTGGGGCAGGTCCCAGTGGAACAGGGTGGCGACGGGGTCGACGCCGTGGGCGAGCAGGTCGTCGACGAGCCGGTCGTAGAAGTCCAGCCCGGCGGCGTTGACCGGGCCGTCGCCGGTGGGCCGCACCCGGGGCCAGGCGATCGAGAAGCGGTACGCCGAGACGCCCAGCCCGGCCAGCAGCGCGACGTCCTCGGCGTGCCGGTGGTAGTGGTCGCAGGCCACGTCGCCGGTGCTGCCGTCGGCGATCCGGCCGGGGGAGCGGGCGAAGGTGTCCCAGATGGACGGCCCCCGACCGTCGGCGTCGACGCCGCCCTCGATCTGGTAGGCGGAGGTGGACACTCCCCAGCGGAATCCGGCGGGGAACTCGGGCATCGCTGCGGTCGACATGCGCCCTCCCGGCGTACGTGAATCGTGTTCGCGACTCTAGAGCGCCGTCGATCGATGCGCCATAGGCCTTCCCGCCCGGCAGCGCAATGGATTTCGGCGTGTCTTTTCCGAACCCGTCCAGGTACGTCCGAATTTGCGCATAGAGTGCCGATATCGTGGGATGTCCTCACTGGAGGAAAGACGGAAATGATCCTCGTGGAACGCAGTGCGCACGTGATGGCGCCGGTGGAAGCGGTCTGGGACGTCGTGCAGCGGGCCGAGCAGTTGCCGGCCTGGCTGGCGGGGGTCCGCGCGGCCGAGGTGCTCTCGGGAGAGGGCTTCGGGCGCCGACAACTCGTCCAGGCCGGGCGTGGCGCGGCGCATGAGGCAGAGGTGATCGCCTACCAGGAGCCGACCCTGATCGGCTGGCGCGAACGCGCCAAGGGCGCCGGTGCACGAGCGGAGGCGCGCACCGAGATCTACGTCCAGCTCACCGCCGACGAGGAGGAGGGCGGGACGATCGTGCGGCTCATCGTCGTGCGCTGGCCCGCCGGCCCGGTCAAGGCCGCCCTGCTCCGCCTCGGCCTGCGCAGGGTCGGCGCCGACCTGGAGGAGTCGCTCGCCCGGCTGACCGATCTGGCCGCCGTCGGCTGACCGGGCCGGTCCTGGCGCCACCCGCGCGACGATGGTGGCCCGGTGTCCCCGCCAGGGACTCCGGGCCATCACCGGCTCCGCGTCATCCGGCGTTCTGCCGACAGCAGATGATCGTCGGAACGGCGGCCCCCGCTGCCTACGCTGCGAGGATGAGCAGCGAACGGCTCCGTCCCCGCCTGCACCGGATCCCCCTCGGCCGCTACCAGGCCTACCTCTGGGCGGACGAGGACGGCGCGACCCTGGTCGACGCCGGTCCCGCCGGGTCCGGGCCGGCGATCGAGGCGGCCCTGCGCGGCCTCGGCCTCGCCCCGACCGACCTGCGCCGACTGGTGCTCACCCACTTCCACGACGACCATGCCGGGGCGGCGGCGGAGGTGGCCGCGTGGGGTGACGTGGAGGTCGTCGCGCACGCCCGGGAGGCGCCCGTGCTGCGCGGCGAGCGGCCCGGCCCGCCGCCGAACTTCACCGACTTCGAACGCGGCCTGCACGCCCAGGTCGCCGCCGGGCTCCCGCCGGCCCCGCCGGTGCGGGTGGACCGGGAGGTCTCCGACGGCGACGTGCTGGACTTCGGCGACGGCGCGCAGGTGCTCGCCGTGCCCGGGCACACCGACGGCAGCATCGCGGTCCACCTGCCCCGCCACCGCGTCCTGTTCACCGGCGACGTGGCCGCCGGGCACGGCGGTGAGGTCGTCTTCGGGGTGTTCCACCTCGACCGGACCCGCACCGCCGCGGCGTTCCGTCGGCTCGCCGCGCTCGACTCCGACGTGGCCTGTTTCGGGCACGGCGAGCCGGTGCTGACCGGCGCCGGCGACCGGCTGCGGGCCACCGCCGCGACCCTCGCGGAGGGCTGACCGCTGCGTACGACGAAGGGCCCGGCACGGTGTCCACCGTGCCGGGCCCTCACCCGTCAGTCCCGGGCGTGACCTAGCTGTCGCCGCCGGTCTCGCCGACCGGGGCGGCGTTGACGTCCTCGATGGCGTACTTCTTGGCCGCCTCGGCGGGGACGTTCGCCGGCACCGCGCCGCGCAGGGCGAGCTGCCGCAGCGTCGCCACCACCACCGACTCGGCGTCGACGTGGAAGTGCCGGCGCAGGGCGTGCCGGGTGTCGGACATGCCGAACCCGTCCGTGCCCAGCGAGGTGTAGTCGCCCGGCACCCAGCGGGCGATCAGGTCCGGCACGGCGCGCATCCAGTCGCTGACCGCGACCTTCGGGCCCTCGGCGTCGGCCAGCTTCTGCTGGACGTAGGGCACCCGCTGCTCCGCGCCCGGGTTGAGCAGGTTGTGCTCCTCGCACTCCACGGCGTCGCGGCGCAGCTCAGTCCAGGAGGTCACCGACCAGACGTCGGCGGCCACGCCCCAGTCCTGGGCGAGCAACTGCTGCGCCTTGAGCGCCCACTGCATGCCGGTGCCCGAGGCGAGCACGTTGGCCTTCGGGGCGTCGTCACCCACCGACGGGGCGGGGGAGTAGCGGTAGATCCCCTTGAGCAGCCCTTCGACGTCCACGTCCGCCGGCTCGGCCGGCTGCAGGATCGGCTCGTTGTAGACCGTCAGGTAGTAGAAGACGTTCTCCTGCGCGTCCCCGTACATCCGGTGCAGGCCGTTCTCGAGGATGTGCGCGATCTCGAAGGCGAACGCCGGGTCGTACGCGACCACCGCCGGGTTGGTGGCGGCGATCAGGAGCGAGTGGCCGTCCTCGTGCTGCAGGCCCTCGCCGTTGAGCGTGGTGCGGCCGGCGGTGGCGCCGAGCAGGAAGCCCCGGGCCATCTGGTCGGCGGCGGCCCACAGCCCGTCGGCGGTGCGCTGGAACCCGAACATCGAGTAGAAGATGTACATCGGGATCATCGGCTCGTCGTGCGTGGCGTACGCCGAGCCGGCCGCGGTGAACGAGGCGACCGAGCCGGCCTCGTTGATGCCCTCGTGCAGGATCTGCCCGCCGACGGCCTCCTTGTACGACAGGAACAGCTCCCGGTCGACCGAGGTGTAGCGCTGGCCGTGCGGGGAGTAGATCTTCTGCGTCGGGAAGAGCGAGTCCATGCCGAAGGTACGGGCCTCGTCCGGGATGATCGGCACCCAGCGCTTGCCGAACTCCTTGTCCTTCATCACGTCCTTGAGCAGGCGGACGAAGGCCATGGTGGTGGCCACCTTCTGCTTGCCCGAGCCGCGCTTGACGTCGGCGAAGCGCTCCGGGCCGGGGATCGCCAGCCGCTTGCTCCCCGGCCGGCGCGACGGCAGGTAGCCGCCGAGCTGCTGGCGGCGCTCGCGCAGGTAGGCGATCTCGTCGGACTTCTCGCCCGGCGTGTAGTACGGCGGCAGGTAGGGGTTGTCCTCCAGCGCCTTGTCCGGGATGTCCAGGTAGAGGCGGTCGCGGAAGGTCTTCAGGTCCTCCAGCGTCAGCTTCTTCATCTGGTGCGTGGCGTTGCGGCCCTCGAAGTGCGAGCCCAGCGTCCAGCCCTTGATCGTCTTTGCCAGGATCACGGTCGGCTGGCCGGTGTGCTCCATCGCCGCCTTGTAGGCAGCGTAGAGCTTGCGGTAGTCGTGCCCGCCCCGCTTGAGGTTCCAGATCTCGTCGTCGCTGAGGTGCTCGACCATCTTGCGGGTCCGCGGGTCGCGGCCGAAGAAGTGCTCCCGGACGTACGCGCCGGACTCCGCCTTGTAGGTCTGGTAGTCGCCGTCGGGCGTGGTGTTCATCAGGTTGACCAGCGCGCCGTCGGTGTCCGCCGCCAGCAGCGGGTCCCACTCGCGGCCCCAGACCACCTTGATGACGTTCCAGCCGGCGCCCCGGAAGAACGCCTCCAGCTCCTGCATGACCTTGCCGTTGCCGCGCACCGGCCCGTCGAGCCGCTGGAGGTTGCAGTTGATCACGAAGGTGAGGTTGTCCAGCTCCTCGCGGGCGGCCACGCCGATCGCGCCGAGCGTCTCGGGCTCGTCCATCTCGCCGTCGCCGAGGTACGCCCAGACGTGCTGGTCCGAGGTGTCCTTGATGCCCCGGTGGTGCAGGTAGCGGTTGAACCGCGCCTGGTAGATCGCGTTGAGCCCGCCCAGGCCCATGGAGACCGTCGGGAACTCCCAGAAGTCCGGCATCAGCCGCGGGTGCGGGTACGACGGCAGGCCGCCGCCCGGGTGGGACAGCTCCTGGCGGAACCCGTCGAGCTGGTGCTCGGTCAGCCGGCCCTCGAGGAACGCCCGCGCGTACATGCCGGGGGAGGCGTGGCCCTGGTAGAAGATGTGGTCGCCGCCGCCCGGGTGGTCCTTGCCCCGGAAGAAGTGGTTGAAGCCCACCTCGTAGAGCGAGGCCGAGCTGGCGAAGGTGGAGATGTGCCCGCCGACGCCGATCTCGGGGCGCTGCGCCCGGTGCACCAGCATGGCCGCGTTCCACCGGACGTACGCCCGGATCCGCCGCTCCACGTGCTCGTCACCCGGGAACCACGGCTCGCGCTCCGGCGGGATGGTGTTGATGTAGTCGGTGGTGGTCAGCGACGGCACCCCGACCTGGCGCTCGCGGGCCCGCTCCAGCAGGCGCAGCATGACGTAGCGGGCGCGCTTGTTCCCGCGTTCGTCGATGACACCGTCGAGCGACTCGACCCATTCGCTGGTCTCTTCAGGGTCGATGTCCGGAAGCTGGCTCGGCAGACCAGCGGTGATCACCGGGCGCTTGCGTTCCGTAGCCACAGGCGTTCCCTCGGTTCTGTGTGGGATAGGTCTCTAGCGCCATCCTGCCCCCTGGTGGCACCCCCCGTCACGCCCACCGCCCCGAGACGCGACGCTCAACACAGGTACCCGCCGGTAACTTTCCGCGACCGGCGGCCCGGGCCCCGAACGGGCGCGGAACGCCTTGCCCCCGCCCTCCCGTGGCGCCGGCATGGACAGGCGGGTGGCGCCGCTCGGCGGGGACTCCGGGGGCGGCTGGTCCGGCGGCGGGGACTCCGGGGGCGGCTTCTGACCCGCTCGGGCAGAATGCGTCGTATGCGCAGTGAGCTGATCACGGTCCAGACCGGCTCCCGGCCGACCGTCCGGGACATCACCGCCGAGGCCGAGCGGTTCGTCGCCGGGCAGGGCGACGGCCTGCTGCACGTCTTCGTCCCGCACGCCACGGCCGGGCTGGCGATCGTCGAGACCGGCTCCGGCTCCGACGACGACCTGCTCACCGCGCTCGACGACCTGCTGCCGACCGACGACCGCTGGCGGCACCGGCACGGCTCGCCCGGGCACGGACGCGACCACGTGCTGCCGGCGTTCGTGCCTCCCTACGCGACGCTCCCCGTGCTCGACGGGCGGCTGGCGCTGGGCACCTGGCAGTCGCTCTGCCTGGTCGACACCAACGGCGACAACCCGACCCGCAAGGTCCGCTTCTCCTTCCTGCCCGGCTGACCGCCCCGCCTGGCGCTTGGGGCGGCGGGGCGGCCGGGCCGGATCAGGGCCGGACGGTCTCCGCCTCGACCGTCCGGCGGCCCGGGTCGCCCCCGGGCGCCGCGCCGCGCGCCGAGGCCGCCGGCAGCGGGTTGTCCGCCACCATGTGCAGGCCGGGCACGCGGTCCTCGATCACGAAGGTGGCCCGGGTGTGCGCCGGGGCTCCCGGTCGGCTGACGTACGGCAGCACGTCGAAGTCGGCGGTGAGCCGGTCCGGGGTGATCGTGGTGCGGACGTAGCCGCGCAGGTTGTTCTGGAACCGCAGGTGCGGGTTGAACGCCAGCCAGGGGTGCGAGCCGGTCGCCGAGTCGGCGCCGTCCCCGCCCGAGGTGATCGAGGAGCAGACCAGCTCGCTGCCGACCGTGCGGGAGGTCGGGTCGGCGTAGTCCAGCTTGAGGTCGCTGGCCCAGTGCGCGTGCACGTCGCCGGTCAGCACCACCGGGTTGCGCACGCCGGCGGCCAGCCAGCCCCGGGTGATCCGGTCCCGGGAGGCGACGTACCCGTCCCAGGCGTCCATGCTGGTGACCGTCAGCGGCCCGGCGTTGTTGTCCCGCTGGGCGAAGAAGACCTGTTGGCCGAGGACGTCCCAGCGGGCGTCGGAGCGGCGGAAGCCGTCCAGCAGCCACGCCTCCTGCTCCGCGCCCGTGATCGACCGGGCCGGGTCGGCGGCCGCCGCGCAGTTGCGGTAGCCGTCGCCGCAGGCCTGGTCGTCGCGGTACTGCCGGGTGTCGAGCATGTGGAAGGTGGCCAGCCGGCCCCAGCGCACCCGCCGGTAGAGCTGCATGTCGATGCCGCGCGGCACCGAGGTCCGGCGCAGCGGCATGTTCTCGTAGTACGCCTGGAAGGCCGCCGCGCGTCGGGCGGCGAAGTCCGGGTCCGGCGCCTCGGGCGTCTCGTCGGCCCAGTTGTTCTCCACCTCGTGGTCGTCGAAGACCACCACCCAGGGCGCGACGGCGTGCGCGGCCTGCAGGTCGGCGTCGGTCTTGTACTGGGCGTGCCGCTGCCGGTAGTTGGCCAGCGTCCGGGTCTCCGGGCCCTCGTGGTCGCGCGGGTTGCCGCCCGGGACGTTGTACGTGTCCTTCGCGTACTCGTACTGGTAGTCGCCGAGGTGCAGGATCAGCTCCGGCTCGGTCTCGGCCAGCCGCCGGTAGGCGGTGAACCAGCCGTGCTCGTACTGGGAGCAGGAGGCGAAGCCCATCGCCAGGGCGGCCGGCAGGCTCCACGGCGCGGGGGCGGTGCGGGTGCGGCCGACCGGCGACAGGTGGCCCTCGGCCCGGAACCGGTAGAAGTACTCCCGGCCGGGCAGCAGCCCGTCCAGTTCGACGTGCACGCTGTGCGCCGCCCCGGGCCGGGCCCACGCCACGCCCCGCCGGACGACGTGCCGGAACCGCTCGTCGGCGGCCAGCTGCCACTGCACCGGGACGACCCGGTCGGGCATCCCGCCCAGGCCGTCCTCGGCCAGCGGGCGTGGCGCCAGCCGGGTCCAGAGCACGAAGCCGTCGTGGTCGGGGTCGCCGGAGGCCACCCCCAGGGTGAACGGGTACGGCAGCCGCCGGGTGCCGCCGGACGGCGCGGGGCCGGCGGGCTCGGCGCCCGCCGGCCCGGGCAGGGCGGTGACCGCGCCGGCCGCGCCGACCGCCGCGCCGGCGAGCAGGATGGTACGTCGGGACAGGGCCACGAAATCCTCCCGGGAGTCCGGTTTCTCTCCTTGACTCCGGGAGCGTCCCGACCGCGGGTGACCGGCAGGTGACGTCGAGGGCCCGTGCCCGCCACGTCCAGCGGAACACGGGCCCTCGTCGCCTCGGACGGTGCCGTCGCGCGACGCCTCGGACGGTGCCGTCGCGCGACGCCTCAGACGGCGACGTCGCGGCGGGCGAAGGCGGCGGCGCCGGCGGCGACCAGCAGCGCGGTGGCGCCGGCCAGCAGCAGCGCGCCGACCGGCTGCACCCCGTCGACCAGCGGCGACCCGCCCAGGTACCAGTGGAACGGTGAGAGTTCGCGGGTCCAGGTCAGCCCCTGCGCCTGCGGAAAGACCGAGTTCGCCAGGTAGCCGAGGACCGCGACGCCGGCGCCGGCGCCGAGCGCGGCGGCCCGCCGCCCGGTGGCCCCCCCGACGGCGAAGGCGAGCGCGGCGAACGTCAGGCCGAACAGGACCAGGTGCAGCGTCATCGCGGCGAACCCGCCCGCGCCGATCCCGTCGAACTCGGCGGGGCCGCTCAGCGCCACCATCGCCACGCCGAGCAGGACGGCGACCCCCACGATGCCGACCGCCAGCGCGGCGAAGCGGAGCAGGACGAGCCGGACCCGGCCGACCGGGTGGGCGAGCACCAGGTCGAGCGTGCCGGCCTCCTCGTCCCCGGCCACCGCCCGGGCGCCGGCCGCGATCGCGAAGACCGCGACCAGCAGCGGCACCAGCAGCCCGTAGACGGCGCTGCCGAGGTAGCCGGCCGCGGTGGTGAGGTCGCTGTAGTTGAACGCCTCCAGCAGCCCCTCCGGGTACGCCGCCAGCGCCTCCTTCATCTCCGGTGTCTGCACCGTCGGCCAGAACGAGGCGTACATCGCGCCGACGGCGACGATCGCCACCGTCCAGCCGGCCAGCGACCGGCGCGCGTCGTGCAGCGCCTTGGTGAACGGGTCACGCAGCAACACGGGTGTCCTCCTCGCGGGAGTAGTAGCCGAAGAAGAGCTCCTCCAGGTCGGGCTCCTCGGAGAGCAGGCCGACCACGGTGTGCCCGGCGGCGGCCTTGACCAGCCCGTCGGCCCGGCCGTCCAGCCGGCAGCGCAGGGTGGTTCCGGTGACGGCGACCTCGCTGACCCCGGGCAGGCCGCTGAACTCGGCCTCGGTGACCGGGTCGTCGAAGTGGATCTCGACCCGGCGGACGGCCCGCTCACGCAGCTCCTCGACCCGGGCCACGGTGACCAGCCGGCCCTCGCGGATGATGCCGACCCGGTCGGCGGTCTGCTGCACCTCGCTCATCACGTGCGAGGACATGAAGACGGTCCGCCCGGCGGCCCGGGCCTCCCGCACCATGGCGAGGAACTCCTGCTGGAGGAACGGGTCCAGGCCACTGGTCGGCTCGTCGAGGATCAGCAGCTCCGGGTCGTGCATGAAGGCCTGGATCACGCCGACCTTCTGCCGGTTGCCCTTGCTGAGCCCTCTGATCCGGCGGCCCAGGTCCAGGTCGAGCCGGGCGGCCAGCTCGTCGATCCGCCCCCGGGGCACGCCGCCGCGCAGGTTGCCCAGGTAGGTCAGCAGCTCGCGGGCGGTCTGCCGGCCGTCGACCACGAAGTCGCCGGCCAGGTAGCCGATCCGGCGGCGCAGCGCCACCCCGTCGCGGCGGGGGTCGACGCCGAGGACGCTGACGCGCCCGCTGGTGGGCCTGATCAGGTCGAGCAGCAGCCGGATGGTGGTGGACTTGCCGGCCCCGTTGGGGCCGAGGAAGCCGTACACCTCCCCGGGCTCGACCCGCAGGTCCAGCCCGGTCAGGCCGCGGTTGCGGCCGTACGTCTTGACCAGGTCCTCGGTGTGGATGGCGGGCTCAGCCATCGACGTCTCCCTTCCCCGCGTATTCGGCCTCGAAGCGTTCGACGAGCCTGGGCATCTCGCGTTCGACGAACGCGTAGAAGTCGCGCATCACCCGCAGCCGCTCGGCACCCGGAGCGTCCTCGCCCCCCACGACGGTCAGGCCGCGGTCCATCAGCTCCCGGAACGCCCGGAACTTCGTGGCGTCGGCGGCGATCCGGATGACCGCGTCGGGTCTGACCTCGTACGCGTGACCGCGGTGCCCCGGCACCGGGACCCGGCGGGCCAGGCCGCTGGTCTCCAGCATCCGCATGCCGGTGCTGACGGAGCCCTTGGAGAGCCCGAGCGCCTCGGCGAGCTGCGCGCTGGTCTGCCCCGGCGGATCGCAGATCAGCAGCCAGCCGAGCAGCTTGCCGTACGCCGGGGGCAGGCCGAGCCCGCCGAGCACGACGGCGGCGTCCTCGGCGTAGCGGCGCTGGGTGGAGAGTTCCGTCATCAGGTACCCCGTTCGAAACGTTCAAGAAGTTCTGAACGCAGAGTACGCCGCCCGGCGCGTCGACGGAAGTCCCGCGCCGGTGGTCGTTTCCGCCCCCGGGGCCCCGGGAAGCCGGCCGGCGATGCGCCAGCGGGCGGCCGGATTCGCGGCCGACTTCCCGTGCCCGGCGCGGTCAGGCGGCGGCGGTGGCGAGCCGGGTGATCCGGGTGCGGGTGGCCAGGGCGTCGAGCAGCCCGCGCAGCAGGGCCTCGGTGGTCTCGTCCCGGATCGTGCCGTCCGGGCCGATCTTCTCGTGCGCGTTCGTCACGATGACCTCCGGCTTGCTGACCACTGCCGAGTCGGTCCAGAGGAAGAGCTGCCGGAGCTGGAGCTGGGCCCGTACGGTGCCCATGCCGGTGGGTGCCGCGCCCATGACGGCCACGGGCTTGTGCGCCAGAGGCGACACCCACGAGGTGATCGGGAAGCTCGGCCGGGACGCCCAGTCGAGCGCGTTCTTGAGCACGCCCGGCACGCCGTAGTTGTACTCCGGGGTGGCGATCAGCAGCGCGTCCGCCGCCGCGATCCGCTCCCGCAGGTCCGTCACGGGCGCCGGCGGCTCGGCCTCGACGTCCTCGTTGAACGGCGGGATCGCGCCGAGGCCCTCGTAGCGCTCGATGGTCATGCCCTCGGGGGCGAGGCGCCGGGCGGCGTGGATCAGCGCGGTGTTGAACGACGCGTCGCGCAGGCTGCCCGAGAGGGCGAGGACCGAGATGTCGGACATGGCGGGTCTCCTCCGTGTGGTGCTCTCCGCGATTTGCGTGAGCTGCTCAATAGTGAAGCTGCTCAACTATTGAACCGCAAGTACGATGTGAGACATGCCCCAGCCCAGCGCCCCCATCGGCCGACCGGATCCCGGCGACGGCTCCGGGCTGGCCGGCGACGTCGTGCGACGGATCATGCACGTCGCCTCGGCGCTGCGGCACCACCAGGCCGTGGAGATCGGCGCGCTGGGGCTCACCCCCGCCGCCGCCCGGGCGCTGCACGAGCTGGACCCGGACCGGCCGCTGCCCGCCCGGGAACTCGCCACGGTGCTGGGCTGCGACCGCTCCAACGTGACCGCGCTGGTCGACAAGCTGGAGCGGGCCGGGCTCGTCGAGCGGCGGGTCGACCCGGTCGACCGGCGGCAGAAGACGCTGGTCGTCACCGACGAGGGCCGGCGGATGCGGGCCCGGGTGCGCCAGGTCATGTCGGACTCCCGACTGCTCGCCGGGCTCACCGCCGACGAGCTGGCGACCCTGCGCGAGCTGGTGTGGAAGGTCTCCGACGGGGGCTGCCCCGAGTCGTGCGGCGACGACTGACCCACCCCGCGCGGTTCGTGTCCGAGTGGGCGAGCCGGGCGCTCGTCGGTAATGCTGTCCGACGTGACCACCCCGCAAGATCTCGACGACCGGTTCCGGGAGGCGCTGGCCGCGCTGGCCGCGCCGCAGCAGCGGCGTGACCCGGCACGGCCGGTCACCGACGACGCGACGCTGACCGGCGCGCGGGTGCTGGACCTCTTCGACGCCCAGGTGACCAGCCGGCAGCTCGACCTGGCCGGGCGCTGGCTGCGCAGCTTCGGCGAGGGGTTCTACACGATCGGCTCCGCCGGCCACGAGGGCAACGCCGCGGTCGCCGCCGCCCTGCGTGCCGGCGACCCGGCGCTGCTGCACTACCGCTCGGGCGCCTTCTACTGCGTCCGGGCCGGCCAGGCGGCGGAGGCCGCCCGCGCCGCCGCGCCCGATGAGGCCGTCCCGCCGGACCAGCCCGCCCCGCCCAGCCAGCCCGGCGCGCCCGACGCCGGAGGTCCGGCCGCCGACGGCGACGCCGCCGGAACGCACGACCCCGGCCCGGACCAGCCGGCCGCCGAGGACCGGCCGCTTCCCCCGGGGTACGCCGAGGCGGCCCGCGACGTGCTGCGCGGGATGGTCGCGTCCAGCCGGGAGCCGATCGCCGGCGGGCGACACAAGGTCTTCGGCCGGGCCGACCTGGCCGTCGTCCCGACCACGTCCACCATCGCCTCGCACCTGCCCCGCGCCGTCGGGATGGGTCTCGCGGTGGAACGGCTGCGCCGGCTGGACACCGCCGGCCGGCGGGCCGGTGACGCGGTGCGGGTCGGCAGCGGCGGGGGAGCGACGCACGCGCCCTGGCCACCGGACGCCATCGTGGTCTGTTCCTTCGGCGACGCCTCGGTCAACCACGCCAGCGCCACCGCCGCGTTCAACACCGCCGGCTGGTACGACCACACCGGCCTGCGCATCCCGGTGCTCTTCGTCTGCGAGGACAACGGCCTCGGCATCAGCGTCCGCTCCCCGAAGGGGTGGGTGGAGACCACGCTGCGGTCCAAGCCGGGGATCCGCTACTTCGCCGCCGACGGCGGCGACCTGGTGCGGGCGTACGAGGTGGCGGCCGAGGCCGCGGCCTGGGTGCGGCGGCACCGGCGGCCCGCCGTGCTGCACCTGTCGACGGTGCGGCTGATGGGGCACGCCGGCGCGGACGCCGAGACCGCGTACCGCGGCGCCGACGAGATCGCCGCGGACCTCGACCGCGACCCGCTGGTCGGCACCGCGCGCCTGCTGGTCGGCGCCGGGGTGGCCACCGGCGAGGAGCTGCTGGCCCGCTACGACGAGATCGGCTGGCAGGTGCGCCGCATCGCGGAGGAGGTGCTCGACGAGCCGAAGCTGGCGACGCCGGCCGAGGTGGTGGCGCCGCTGGCCCCGCGCCGACCGGCGCGGGTCGCCCGGGCGATCGCCGACGCGGCGGCGCGGGCCGGGGGGTCCGGCGCGGCCGCCCGCGCGGAGGCGTTCGGCGGCAAGCCGCCCGAGCTGGCCGGCCCGCTCACCCTGGCGCAGAGCATCAACGCCGCGCTCGCCGACGGGATGCTGGACCACCCGCAGATGGCCGTGTTCGGCGAGGACGTCGGGGTCAAGGGCGGCGTGTACGGGGTGACCAAGGGGCTGCGGGACCGCTTCGGCGCCGCGCGGGTCTTCGACACGCTGCTCGACGAGACCTCGATCCTCGGGCTCGGGCTCGGCGCCGGGCTGGCCGGGATGCTGCCCGTGCCGGAGATCCAGTACCTGGCGTACCTGCACAACGCCGAGGACCAGCTGCGCGGCGAGGCGGCCACGATGCGGTTCTTCTCGCAGGGGGCGTTCCGCAACCCGATGGTGGTGCGGGTCGCCGGGCTGGCCTACCAGGAGGGCTTCGGCGGGCACTTCCACAACGACAACTCGGTGGCCGTACTCCGGGACGTGCCGGGCCTGGTGATCGCGGTGCCGGCGCGGCCGGACGACGCCGCGCCCATGCTGCGCACCTGCCTCGCCAGCGCGGCGGTGGACGGCAGCGTCTGCGTCTTCCTGGAACCGATCGCGCTATACCACACCCGCGACCTCTACGCGGACGGTGACAACGAGTGGCTGTCCGACTACGCCGAGCCCGGCGCCTGGACCGGCGGGCACGTGCCGGTCGGCCGAGCCCGGGTCTACGGGGTCGGGTCCGCCGAGGACGTCACGATAATCACGTTCGGTAACGGGGTGCGGATGTCGTTGCGCGCCGCGGCGACCCTCGCCGACGAGGGGATCGGCACCCGGGTGGTGGACCTGCGCTGGTTGGCCCCGCTGCCGGTGGCCGACGTCATCCGGGAGGCCGCCGCCACCGGCCGGGTGCTGGTGGTGGACGAGACCCGCAGGTCGGGCGGGGTCGGCGAGGGCGTGATCGCCGCCCTGGTCGACGCCGGATATGTGGGCGCGGCGCGGCGAGTGGCCGGAGTTGACTCGTTTGTACCATTAGGTCCGGCGGCGCGTCAGGTTCTGGTCTCGGAGGAAGCAATTACCCAGGGTGCCCGTACGCTCCTGGCACGGTAAATTCCGTTCCACCCGGTGCGCCACTTGCGCGGGGAGCCACAACTGTGTGGACTTGCCTGACGGCGTCGCACGACGCCGCCGGCAGGGATGAGATGAGGAGGCACGCGACAGTGAGCGCGACCGCTGGTCAGGCCGCCGACGGGGTACGCAGCCTGGCGGACCGGTTCGGGATCGAGCCGGGGATGGTCGTCATGGAGATGGGGTACGACGACGACGTCGACCAGGATCTCCGGGACGCCCTGACCGACCGCTGTGGAGATCTGGTCGACGAGGACACCGACGAGGTGGTCGACGCGGTGCTGGTCTGGTACCGCGACGGCGACGGTGATCTCTTCGAACTCCTCGTCGACGCCCTCGGCCCGCTGGCCGACAACGGCGTCGTGTGGCTGCTCACGCCCAAGGCCGGGCGCGAGGGGCACGTGGAGCCGAGCGAGATCGCCGAGTCCGCGCCCACCGCCGGCCTCCAGCAGACCTCGACGGTCAACGCCGGCCGGGACTGGAGCGGCGCCCGCCTCGTCCTGCGTCGCGGGGCCAAGGGCAAGAAGTAGTCCCCTCAGCGGCGATCACCCGGCGGCGGTCGCCGCCGGGTGTGGCAGGCTGATGTCACCTGACCCCATCCTGAGGAGCTCGCATGCCGATCGAGGTTGGCGCCGAGGCGCCGGACTTCGTGCTCAAGGACCAGAACAACCAGGAGGTCCGGCTCTCGGACTTCCGTGGCAAGCGCACCGTGCTGCTGGTCTTCTACCCGCTCGCCTTCACCGGGATCTGCCAGGGTGAGCTGTGCGAGGTGCGGGACAACCTCAACGAGTACGTCAACGACGACGTCCAGGTGCTCACCGTCAGCGTCGACTCGGTCTACGCCCACAAGATCTGGGCCGACCGGGAGGGCTACCAGTTCCCGCTGCTGGCCGACTTCTGGCCGCACGGCGCGGTCGCCCAGGCGTACGGCGTCTTCAACGACGTCGCCGGCATCGCCAACCGGGGCACCTTCGTCATCGACAAGGCGGGCGTGGTGCGCTTCGCCGAGATGAACATGCCGGGGGAGGCCCGCGACCAGCAGGGCTGGCGCAAGGCGCTGGCCGAGGCCGTCGCCGCCTGACAACCGGGCACGCCGTACGACCGGGCCGGTGGCGGCAGGGTAAGCTTGCCAACCTCCGGCCCGCCGTACGGGCGTTCCGGGCGCGTAGCTCAGTGGGAGAGCACTCGCCTTACAAGCGAGGGGTCGCAGGTTCGAAACCTGCCGCGCCCACACTCTGACCAGCAACGAGAACGGGCCGCCGATCATCGGCGGCCCGTTCTCGGTTCAGTCGTCGTCTCGGTCAGCGTTCTCAGCCTGAGCTGTCCGGACAGTCCCTTGAGCGCTGTGCCGTCAAGGTATAGGTGGTCTTCGCGGGTCAGCGGCTGTGGGGATGAGGCGTTGCAGGGCAGCGTGGGCGGGTGGGGCCAGGTGGGCTTGCCGCGGGGCGGCCGTGGACGCCGGTGTCGCCGAGGGATGCCGCCGAGGACCGAGCCGTCGGTCAGGGGCAGCTCCAGACCAACGTGACCTGCTCGTGGTGCCGCGGGCACTGGAGGACGTAGCCAACGCCGCTGTGGTCCCCGTCCCGCCATTGGTGATCCTCCGTGTCGTGGAAGATCTGCAGGATCAGTTGCCGCATCGGCTCACCGTCCTCCGGGCAGGGCGGGTACCTCGAATCGTGCACCCAGCACGGCCAGCCGCCGAGTTTGTCGCCGGAGCGGTTGAGCTTGAACTTGGCGTCGCGCTCGTCGCGGGTCAGTGAAGCGTGGTCGATTGCCTCGTCGAACTCGTCCAGGTAGGTGGGATGGTCCTTGATCGGGCGATGCCAGCCGGTGACGGGGTGCGCGGGAATCACCTCGACAGAATCGGGCGCTTCCGCCGGTGCCGTCGGGCTGGCCGAATCGATGATCCGGATCAGGTTCCCACCGGGGTCGGTCGGATCGCATTCGAGGCAGTAGAACATCTGCAGCAGCCCGGAGCCGAAGCGATCGTCGTCGACGCTCGGCGCCTGACCGAGGTCGATCTGGCCGTGAAAGGTCAACGGCTCCTCGCAGTTCGTGCACACCGGCCACGGTTCTCCGGCGCGGAGACTCGGCAGCCCTCCCAGTTGCGACCGGGTGTCCGTCGTCGCGGCCTCGCCGTACTCGATGACGGGTTTCCAGGCGTCGCGTGCGCTGGTGGCCCACCGGTGCGCGAGCCGCTCGATGTCGGGCTCGTCCGTCGTGACAGACCTGGCCCCCCGATCGAGAAGCGACGCGATGACGGCGGTGTCGCCGAGGTCTTCCGCGATGTCCAGCGGGCGTCGTAGTTCCCAGGGCGAGGTCGCGTTCACGTCGGCCCCGGCGTCGAGCAGGACGGCGACGGCCGTGACGTCGCCGCCGCGGATCGCCTCGATCAGCGGCAGCCCGCCGTTCGAGTTCGGGTCGGCGCCGGCGTCGAGCAACGCGCGGAGCAGGGGCGTGCTGCCGGGCCGGGCGGCGGCGAGAGCCAGCGACGTGTCGAGGCTCCACTGCTCGGGATCGTGGCGCAGGACGCATTCGAGCAGGTCGAGGCGCCCCCGCTGGACGGTGACGTGCAGCGCTCGCTCGACGGCCTCTCCGTGGGCGTCGAGATAATCGGACAGGACGGTCACGTCGCCGAGATCGACGGCCCTTTCAAGATCCATGCGCGGATGCTACGACAGCCGTCACCGGAAGACCGTCCCTTGAGGACGGCCGTCGACCACGCGCACCGATCGGTGGCGCGAGGTGCCGGGTGCCGGAAACGGTCGGAGGCCGATCCGCCGCAGCCGCCGGGCCTTCCGTCAGGCCGGGCCGTTCAGTTGGCGGGCCAGGGAGCGCAGCCAGGGCTCGGCCAGCGCCGGCTCGCCGGCGATCGCCTTGGCGAGGCCGCGACGTCCGAGAGGGCTGCGGCCGTACCCCACCAGGGCGACCGCCTCGGCGAGTGCCTGGCGCGTCTCGTCCTCGCGGTTGGGGCCGTCGTCGGGCAGGTGCCAGCGGTCCGGCCGGAAGGATCGCGTGAGCTTCGTCTGGTGGTCGCCGAGGTACGACCACACGGTGCGGTCGAGGGAGACGTTCACCACCGCCCGGGCCGGGAGGCGACGAGCCCACCCCGCGTGCTGCTGCCACCGCCAGGTCTTGGGACTCGTCTTCAGACGTCGGGTGACACCGACGAAGCGGAGCTTGCGCCGGACGACGTCCCAGGGCTCGCGCGCCTCGATGACCCATTCGTCCAGCAGGTTGAACAACTCCGTGAACGTCGATCCTTCCCAGACCACGTCCACGAAGACCACGGGTCGGTTGCGCCGGGCCAGGGCCTGCGGCGTCACACCCAGCTCCGTCAGGACCCGACGTGCCGCCGCTCGCTGCCCGGCTGTCAGAGCCGGCAACCGCCACCTCTGCCCTCCCGCCTCGATCGGCCGCCGTGCGAACGAGAAAGGCAGCCGCGCCAGGCGCTGCTCGGTGGAGACGCCCGCCAGAGCGCCGCTGAGGAGGTCGAACATCGAGTCCAGCGACCGGCCGACGAACAGGAGGTCGCCGTTGCCGCTGCGGGCCAGCGTCCTGCCGGCGCACTCCACCAGGTCATCGACGAACCACAGGTTCGGCTCGGCCGTGCCGGCCAGCATCGAACCGAGCTGGTCGGGCGTCGCCAGGTCCCAGCGGAACGGCAGACTGGCCTCGACCCGCTCGCGCACGGCCACGATTCTGCCAACCGGCGCGGCGACCGGCGAGAGCAATTCGACGACCACCGTACGCACCGGGCCGGGCGGTGCCGCCCCGTGGCCGGGCGGTGCCGCCCCGTGGCCGGGCGACACCCGTCGGCCTGCGGACCCGAGCGGTCAGAACCGCACGTTCGTCATCGTGTACCAGGTCGGCGCGAACACCGTGACGGCCAGCACGCCGAGGACCGCGGCCGACGCGAGGATCCCCGAGGTGGTGAGGGGCGCGGGTGCGACGGGCCTGCGGTCCCACCGCCCGACCGCGATGAACGCCGCGACCCCGCCCAGCACGACATTGGCGGGCATCAGCGCGTACTCGCCGCGCGTGAGGTGGAAGCCGGCGGCGAGGACCATCGTCAGCGCCAGGCCACCGGCGGCGAGCGGCGTCAGCTTCGGCCTGACCCGGGTCATCGCCGGCAGGATCAGGCCGACGCCGCCGAGGACCTCACAGGCTCCGACGAAGACGATGATTGCCTGCGGCACCGCCGCGTACCACGCCACGGCCTGGGGGGCCGCCGCATACAGGGCCTCGTCGTACATCAGCACCTTGCCGAAACCGCTGCCGGCGAAGAAGAAGCCCGCCAGCACCTGCAGCAGCCAGAGGACGCCGTTGAGGGTGAGCCTCGCTCCACGAGCCTGTGCCGGCCGCTGCCCGTGCTCGGCCAGGTTCACCTCGGTGTGAGAGTTCATGTTCTGCGACTGCCTTTCTTCCGTCTGGCGGTGGATCGTGCTGACGGGAGTCAGTCGACCATCGGGGCGCCGAGGCGTGCGTCGTCCCTGGGACACCGCGGGACACGCGAGACGCGGCACACCAGCGGAAACATGCTTCCGATCCGTCGCGGTGGGCTGGGACGGGCCAGGTGGCCGCTCCCGCCGCGAACACGTCCGCCGGAGACACCAGCGGTCCACACCGCAGCGCGACCGGCACGCAGCGGCGGGCGCCGTCGACCGGCACGCAGCGGCGGGCGCCGTCGACCGGCGCCCGCCGCGTCCGCGTTCGTCGTACCGCCGGCCGGGTCGGTGGGTCAGCTCGCGCAGACGGCGTACGCGCGCACCTTCCAGTTGCTGCCGAAGCCGTCCTCGTCCTCCACCGCCGACACGGTGACGGTGGTCGACGTGGTGGCCCGCATCTGGGTCAGGCGCACCTGCCCGTCGCCGCCGAGGATCTCGCCGCCCACGCCGTGCACGCGGGTGCCGGGCGGGCAGGTGGCGACGACCGACCGGGTGGCGGCGGAGGTGTAGTCGCTGTCGTTTGTCACCCGCTGCTCACCGGGCAGCGGGTCGGCGCAGATCGCGGTGGCGTCCAGCCACCAGCTGTCGTCGAAGCCGGTGCCGTCCTCGGCGCCCGCCACCACGACGCTGTTCTGGTGGATGCGCAGGTCCTCCAGGACGACCTCGCTGTTCGGCGCCCCGACGACCGCGCCGCCGACCCCGATGGCGCGCTTGCCGAGGGGGCAGGACTTCTCGAACCAGTTCGAGGTGCCGAGGCTGGGCGCCGAGCTGCCGGACACCATCACCAGGCCGGCGGGCGGCCTGGCACAGATCGCGCTCGCCGTGACCGCCCAGTTGCCGCCGACCCCGTTCTCGTCCTCACGGCCGGTCACCGAGTACGCGTCGCCGCCGACCAGCGGCCGCATGATGTCCATGCCGACCTGCCCGAGGCCGGAACCGGTGATCGCGCCGCCGCCGCCGATGACCTTGGTGCCCGTCGGGCAGGGCGCGTTCTGCGACTTCGCGATGCTGTTGCTGGGGCCGGTCGTCGTCTGGATGCTCAGGCCGGGCACCGCCGCCACCGGCCCGGCGAGGGCGAGCTGGCCGAGCACGAGCGCGCTCAGCGTGGCCCCGCCCACGGCGGCCGTCCGGCGCGACCAACGGGTGAGCTTCGATCCTTCTCGCATGGTGTCTTCCCTTCCGGGGGTTGTTCGTTGCGATGACACCGGTAGGAGCGCGGTCGGGTCGGGATGCCAACAGAAAGCGCGAAGAAAAAAATTCCGCCGCTTTACTGGACCCGTCGACGAGCAGCGAGGGACACGGATGGACACGGCGGCACAGGACGACACCGCACTGGTCGAGGCGCTGCGGCGCGGCGAGCGGGCCGGGCTGGAGGGCATGTACCGGCGCTACGCCGACCGGCTGTACACGTACGCCCGGGCCATGCTGCGCGAGCCGGACGCCGCCGCCGACGCCGTCCACGACGCGTTCCTCACCGCCGCCCAGCGCATCGGCCAGCTCCGCGAGGCCGACCGGCTGCGCTCCTGGTTGTACGCGATCGTGCGCAACGAGTGCCTCCGACAGCTCCGGGAGCGGTCCCGTTCCCTGCCGCTGGAGGAGGCCGGCGAGCCGGCGGCCGACGTGGCCGACCCGGGCACGGGCGTCAACGCCGAGCAGGTACGCGACCTGGTGCACACGGCGGTCGCCGCGCTGAACCCGGGCGACCGCGAGGTGGTCCACCTGGCCATCCGCCACGACCTGTCGTCCGCCGACATCGGTACGGCCCTCGGGGTGCCCACGAACCACGCGCACGCCCGGCTGTCGCGCGCCCGCTCGCAGCTCGAACGGGCGCTGGGGGCGCTGCTGGTGGCCCGCACCGGGGCCCGGGACTGCCCGACCCTGGCCGGCCTGATCGACGGCTGGCAGGGCCGGCTCACCCCGATCCTCCGCAAGCGGGTCTCCCGGCACATCGAGAGCTGCGCCGTGTGCGGCCTGCTCCGACGGGAACAGCTCAGCCCGGCGGCGCTGTTGTCGGCGTACACGGCGCCGGCCTTCCTGGTCGTCGCGGACACGGTGTGGCCGAGGCTGGCCGGGGCCGGTGCGGCCGGCGGTCCGGCCGCCCACCCGGCCGGTCCGACCGGCCCGGCCGACCCGACGGTCGATCCGGCCCCGACGGCCGACGGACCCGCCGGGGCCGGGGACGCCGCGACGGCGGCCGGGCCGGCGGACGGAGCGACGCCGGCGCCCGGCGGAGGGACGGCCTCGGACGCCGCGGCGGTGGCTCCGGACGGCCCGACGGCGGCCGATGCGCCGCCACCCACCGACGGTGCGACGGCAGCTTCCGCCGGCCCGGAGACGCCCGCCGACGGCACGCCGCCCGCCGACGGCACGCCGCCCGCCGACGGCACGCCGCCCGCCGACGGCACGCCGCCCACCGGCGGTGGGACGACGACCCGCGCGGCGGCCGCGCCCCGCGCCACGGCGCACGCCGTGCGGGCGGCCCCACCGGCCGGCCGCGATCGGCGCCGTCGACGGCTGGCCGTCGGCACGGCTCTGCTGATCCTCCTCGCCGCGCTCGGCACCTGGGCGCTGGGGCAAGGTCGCCCGACCGCCGCGCGAGACGGCTCCGCCCGGCCGGCGGCCGAGACCCTCGGCGATCCGGCGACGCCCGTCGCCGCGCCGCCGCCGTCCGGCCCGGCGGGGGAGGCGGGCACCGGACCTGCCACCACCACGCCGCCGCAGCCCGCCGCCGGCCCGGCGTCCGGGACGGCAGCCGCGCCGGCGGGCGGCACCGGCACCGGCCGGACCGCCGCACCCGACGCCGCGCCGGGTGGCTCCGCAACGGCAACCTCCCGGCCCCCGGCCGTGCCCCGGCCGACCGCCTCGCCACAGCTCGCCGCGCCGTTCACGGTCTCCGCCACCGCGCGGGTGCGGTGCGGCGCGGACACGTACAGCCTCGTGGTGCAGGCCACCGGCAGCGCCAGGCTCGGCGACGCGGAGGTGCAGTGGACACCCGCCGGGGCGCGGACGTCGACCCGGGCCATGACGGTGGACGGTGCGACCGCACGGGAGACCGTCGGGCGACTGCGGGCGCCGTCGCTTACCTGGTCGGTGCGGGCGACCACCGTGGACGGTCGCACGGCGCGGAGCGCGACCCACACGGTCACCGACCCGTGCGTCCGGCCGGGATAGCTCCGCCGCCCGGCACGCCGCCCCGGACCGGGCGGAAGGCAGAGGGATCGCGCGCGGAACAGCCCGGGACAGCCGGCCGCCGGGGTTGGATGAGGGCGTGAGCTACGTGGAGGTCGACGGGCTGCGCCTGTGGTACGAGGAGCACGGCGAGGGCCGTCCGCTGGTGCTGCTGCACGGCGGCTTCGGTGCCGTCGAGACGTTCGGGGCGATCCTGCCGGCGCTGGCCGGGCGGCGCCGGGTGATCGCGGTCGACCTGCAGGGCCACGGGCGCACCGCCGACGTCGACCGTCCGCTGCGCTACGAGTCGATGGCCGACGACGTCGCGGCGCTGATCAGCCGGCTCGGCCTGACGGAGGTCGAAGTCCTGGGCTATTCGCTCGGCGGTGGGGTGGCGCTGCGCACCGCCGTCCAGCATCCGGCGTTGCTGCGCCGGCTGGTCGTGGTCTCCGCGCCGTGCCGGCGGCGGGGCTGGTATCCCGAGGTGCTGGCGGGCATGCCGGAGCCCGACGAGGCGGCGGGCGAGCGGATGCGGGGCACCCCACCGCACCAGCTCTACGCCCGGATCGCGCCCCGGCCCGGGGACTGGCCGAGACTCTGGGCGAAGACGGGGGAGCTGCTGCGGCGCGACTACGACTGGTCGGCCGAGGTGGCCGCCCTCACCGTGCCCACCCTCCTCGTCTTCGCCGACGGCGACTCGGTCACCACCGCGCACATGGTGGAGTTCTTCGGCCTGCTCGGCGGCGGCCACCGGGACGCCGGCTGGGACGGCACCGACCGACCTGCCTCGCGGCTGGCCGTACTGCCCGGGCTCACCCACTACGACATCGTGGCCTCGCCGGCGCTGCCGGCGGTGGTACTGCCCTTCCTGACCCGTCCGGCGCGGGCGCCCGGTTGACGGGAGGCGGCGGGGTGGGTTCGGGCGCCGGCCGGGCACGGCGGGTGCGGGCCGCTGCCGTGCCCGGCCGGGACGTCCGTCAGAGGAAGGCGTACGCCTCGTCGTCGGCGTCCTCGGTCTCGCCGGCGGGCGGAGCGGCCACCGACACCGGCTCGCCGAAGCCGCTCATCCGCATCTCGGTGACGAGATCACCCAGGCTCTTGGTGGCGATGGTGTAGGACAGCTCGGTGACCCGGCCGTCGGCGTCGACCGTCGCCTCGAACGGGATCGCCCTGGGGTCCTTCGCCAGCTTGGCGGACGCCTTGATGCCGTCGCGCATGCCGCTCTCGGTGCTGGCGGCCTCGGCCGCCTTCTCCAGGTCGGTGATGCCCCGGTAACGGCCCTCGCCCACCTGCTCGGCGGAGACGATGCCGCCGATGACGCCGGTCTGCGACTTGAAGTCGAAGGACTGGCGCAGCGTGCTGCCCGGCCGGAGCTTGGTCAGGTCGATCTTCATCCACGCCTTGCCGCCGTCCGACGGGTCCGACTTGACGTAGGCGGCGTCACCGATCAGCCGGGCCTCGATCGGTTCCGGGGCGTTGCCGGTGATGTGGAGCACGCGCGCCGCCGGGTCGACCTTGCCGTGCAGCTCGATCGACATCGGGCCGGCCTTCACCGAGGCGTCCATGGTGAGCGTGCCGGAGAGGCTCCGGTCCATGCCCTGCCGGACGACGGCGATCGGATCGGCCGCCGACGTGGCGGGGGCGGGGGAGCTCGCGGCGGAGCCGTCGGAGCCGGTGCCGCAGCCGGTTGCGAGCACGGCGAGGGCTGCCGCGAGGGCGGGGATCAGTCGACGCATGGTTGCGACCCTAACGGGCGGCGCCACCCGTTTTCGGCCGCCCGAACAGCCTCCGGTTCCCGGACCTGGGCGGGGCCGGGCGCGGCGGAGGAGTGCCGCCGCGCCCGGCTGTCGGGTCAGCCCGTGAAGCCGCCGTCGACGTTGACCACCGCGCCGGTCACGTACCCGGCCTCCGGGGCGGCCAGGTGCGCGACGGTGGCGGCGATGTCGGCCGGCGCGGCGAAGCGGCCGAGGGCGGTGAAGCCCGCGATCGCGGCCGCGTTCGGCCCGTCGGCCGGGTTGGTGTCGGTGTCCGTGGGCCCCGGGTTCACCAGGTTGGCCGTGATCCCGCGTGGGCCGAGCTCCCGGGCCAGTCCACGGGTCAGCCCGATCAGCGCGGTCTTGCTCATCGAGTAGAGCGACAGGCCGGGGAAGACGGCCCGCTCTCCGACGTTGCTGCCGATGCTGATGATCCGGCCGCCCTCGGTGAGGTGGCGGGCGGCGGCCTGGGCGGCGAGGAAGGGGGCCCGGACGTTCACCGCGAGCGTCCGCTCCACCTCGTCGTCGCCCAGCTCCGTGACCGGACCGACCAGGAACACCGCGGCGTTGTTGACCAGGATGTCGAGCCGGCCCAGTGCCGTGGCCGTCCGGTCGACGGCGTCGCGGACGGCGGCGGGGTCCGCGCTGTCGGCGCGGATCGCCAGCGCCCGCCGGCCGAGCGCCTCGACCTGCTTCGCCACCACCGCCGCGCGGTCGGCGGAGTTCTCGTACGTGATCGCCACGTCGGCCCCGTCCTGCGCCAGGCGCAGGGCGATGGCGGCGCCGATGCCCCGGGCGCCGCCGGTGACCAGGGCGACCTTTCCGTTGAGTGTCGTCATGCCACTGATCTTCCGAGGACCGGCGTCCAGGGTCTGGCGGTGATCGGACGCCTCGTTGCGGCCCGAAAAGGCGGTAGCCGCCCTCGTGTCCCGGACGGCCGGGTCCTGCGCTGCGTGGACGTGTCGGCGGCGGGACCGGCCCGACCCGGGAGGCGACCGCCGCCCGCCACCGGCCGGGGTGAGCCGCGGTCAGGAGTGTTCCCCGGCGCAGCGGGAAACCGTCCCCCCGACGCACCTGGGGAGGAGCGACGGATGACGCATGGCGGCGGACTGACGATCGGCGTGCTCGGCTCGTACGGGGGGCGCAACCTCGGCGACGAGGCGATCCTGACCGGCCTCCTGGCCGACCTTCGGGAGCAGGAGCCGAACGGGCGGATCATCGTCTTCTCCCGCAATCCGGAGCACACCCGGGTCGCTCACCCGGACGTGGAGGCGGTGCCCTGGGAGGGCGTCAGCCGCACCGACTCGGCGCTGGTGCTGGCCCAGCTCGACGTGCTGATCCTCGGCGGCGGCGGGATCCTCTACGACCGGGAGGCCCGCCGCTACCTGCGGGTGGTCCGGGTCGCCCAGGAGCGCGGGCTGCCGCTGCTGACGTACGCGGTGGGGGTGGGGCCGCTCAGCGAGGGCGTGGACACCGGCATGGTGCGGGAGACCCTGGCCAGCGCCGCCCAGGTGACCGTGCGGGACCAGGAGTCCCGGATGGTGCTGGAGGAGGCGGGGCTGCTGAACCCGATCACGGTCACCGCGGACCCGGCGTTCCTGCTCGAACCCGAGGACTTCCCGGCGGAACTGCTCCGCGAGGAGGGGGTGCCGGCCGGGAAGCGACTGGTCGGGATGAGCGTACGGGAGCCGGGCCGGGCCGCCGAGCGGCTCGACGTCGACGGCTACCACCGCCTGCTGGCCCAGATCGGCGACTTCCTCGTGCACCGGATCGACGCGTACGTGCTCTTCGTCCCGATGGAGCGCGACGACATCCGGCACTCGCACGGCGTGCTGTCGCACATGATCGCCGCCGAGCGGGGGCGCATCCTGCACGGCACCTACTCGCCCGAGCAGGTGCTCGGGCTGATGCGCCACTTCGACCTGGCCGTCGGGATGCGGCTGCACTTCCTGATCTTCGCCGCGATGGTCGGCACGCCGTTCCTGCCGCTGCCGTACGCCGGCAAGGTCTTCGACCTGGCCCAGCGGCTCGGCGTGCCGGCGCTGCGCGGCGTGGAGCGGGAGGTCGAGGGCCCCCTGCTCGCCGAGGTCGACCGGCTCTGGGACGAGCGGGAGCAGCGGGCCGACGCCACCGCCCGACGGGTGGCCGAGGTGTGCGAGCAGGCCCGGGGCACCTCGCAGGTCACCCGGGCGGTGCTGGAGAGCCTGCGCGCCCGCACCCTGAGCCGGGTGGGCTGAGCGCGCTCAGACGGCCGGCCCGCGCCAGCAGTAGCGCCACCCGTCCGCCCCGGCATCCACGGACTCCAGCTCGTAGATCTCCGCCTCGGCCAGCCCTTCGGGGCCGAGGTGGTGGTGGGTCAGCGGCGGGCGGCCGTTCGGGTCCAGCTCGACGGTGACCGTCTCGCCGTCGGCCGCGCCACCCACCAGCGGGATTTCTGCCGATGATGCCATGCGCCCATCCTGCCCCGGCCGGCTCGGCGCCGCAGCGGATAGCGGGGCAGCGGGCGGAGTGTCCGGGCGACTACCGTCGGCGGATGGCGGAGATTGCGATCGACCCCACGCTCGGGCCCGTGCTGGCCCGCACGGGCGACGAGCGGGCCGTGCTCGAGTCGTTCCTCGACTTCCACCGGGGCGTGCTGCTGCGCAAGCTGCGCGGCCTGTCCGACGCCGACGCGGCGCGCCGGCTGGTGCCGTCGGCCACCACCGTCGCCGGGCTCGTCAAGCACCTGACCCTGGTGGAGCGGAACTGGTTCCCCTGCCTGCTCGCGCCCGGTCCCGGCGACGTCTACCTCACCTCGGAGGAGGACGCCGTGGCCAGCTTCGCGCTCACCGGGGAGGACACCGTCGAGCGGCTCGCCGGGGCGTACGAGCGGGCCTGCGCCCGGTCGCGGGAGGTCGCCGGGCGGTTCGACCTCGACCACGTCGTGCCGCACCCGCAGCTCGGCGAGGTGTCGCTGCGCTGGATCCTGGTGCACATGATCGAGGAGACGGCCCGGCACGCGGGCCACGCCGACATCCTGCGCGAGCTGACCGACGGCTCCACCGGAGCCGTCTGACCGGCCTCCCCGCCTCGCGGCGGCGGGCGGAGCATCGCACGGGTTCAGGGGCGCGGCAGCAGACCGGCCGGATACTCCATGCCGTCGTGGGTGCAGGCCGTCGCCGCGACCCGGGCCGCGTACGCCGCCGCGTCGCCCAGCGGCGCGCCGCGCAGCCGGGCGGCGATCACCCCGGCCGCGAACGCGTCCCCGGCGCCGTTCGTGTCGACGACCGGGGCGGGCGCCTCGGCGGCTGCCACCCGGACCGGGCCGCCCCCGCCGGTGTGCAGGTCGGCGCCGTCCGCCCCGTGGGTCACCAGCACCGTGCGGGGCGCCAGCGCGGCGGCGAGCGCGCCGGCGTCCGCGCCCAGCCGGACCCCGCTGACGAAGACCAGGTCGGCCGCCTCGGCGAAGGGGCGGTGGTACGGGTTCCGGCCGTCCCAGTCGTGCAGGTCGGTGGAGAGCGCGGCGCCGTCGGCGAGCGCGGCGCGCAGGTCGGGCAGCAGCGGCGGCACCCAGTCCATGATCGACACATGCACGTGCGCCGCCTCGCGGACCAGCGCGGCCAGCTCGGTCGCCGGGAACGGGGCCGGCCCCCGCCAGGGACGCGGATCGTAGAGCGACATCCGCCGGCCGGCCGGGTCGACCATGTTCACCGACCGCCGGGTGCCGGCCGGGGCGTCGCGCAGCACGGTCCGCACACCGGTGCGCGCCAGCGCCGCCCGGACCACGTCCCCGGCCGGGTCCGCGCCGAGCACGTCGACCACCGTCACCCGGAGCCCCAGCGCGTGCCCGGCGAGCGCCACCCCGGCGCCGGTGTTGCCGATCCGCAGCTCGATCGGGTCGACGGTGACGGAGTCCGCCGCGGGCAGCGGGATCGCGGGCACCCGCACCCGCATGTCGACGCCGAGGCCGCCGACCACCAGAAGGTCGATCACGCTCCGACCCTAGCCGACCTCCTCGCCGCGCCCGAGCCGCCGGGTGGCGCGGGCGGGCCGGTGCGACACCGCCGGCCGACCCGCGCCCGGCGGTCACTCCAGCGGCCGGGGTTCGACCTGCTCGGGCGCGGGGGCGGTGCGCTGCCGCGGCGCCGTCGTCCGCCGGACCGCCGGCCCGTCGGTCAGCGCCAGGTCGAAGACGTTGCGGAAGAGCCTGGACATCGCCGCGTCGGTCGCCAGCGCCCCGGCGAAGGTGATCGAGGACGCGCTGAAGACGAACCCTCCGTTGGGCTTCCCCACCAGCACCATGGCCGCGCCGCCGCCGGTGTTCTGCCCCCGGGCGATGACCTCGCTCGGCTCGACCTCGCCGTCCAGGTTCAGCAGCGCGTCGGTCTCCCAGCCGCTGGCGGCGCCGTTGTAGCCGGCGAGGCCGAAGCGGCTGCCGACCGTCAGGCCGGTGCCGGCCAGCAGCTTGTGGTCACGCAGGACCGCGTACGGGGCGAAGGTGAACCAGCTCGCGCTGGTGTAGTTGACCCCGAGCAGTTGCGAGGCCGGCAGGCCCAGCGAGTTGTAGGTGTCCCGCCGCCCCTGCGGGGTGCGGAACGTGACGGCGCTGCGGTCCTCGCTGAACCGCACCCGCTCGTAGAGGCCGTTGCCGCCGGCGTAGATGACCCGGCCGCCGCCGGCCTGGTAGTCGGCGAGGTGCTG
This sequence comes from Micromonospora citrea, assembly GCF_900090315.1. Classification (NCBI taxonomy): domain Bacteria; kingdom Bacillati; phylum Actinomycetota; class Actinomycetes; order Micromonosporales; family Micromonosporaceae; genus Micromonospora; species Micromonospora citrea. Next base: position 5,192,950 of record NZ_FMHZ01000002.1, read on the forward strand.
GCGCATCTGCTCCGACCAGTATTCCGGGTGGCTGCCCAGCACCAGCACCCGGTAACGGGTCAGCCAACCGCCGGAGACGTGCAGGTCGGTGTCGTCGTAGCAGTCGAACTCCAGCCCCTGCCGGGTCATCCAGCGCATCAGCAGCACGTCCGACCAGAGGGTGTGCTCCAGGTTGCCGGTCGCCTCGACGTTCAGCTCGGTCGACGGCCGGCGCAGGGTGAGGGTGCGTGCCCCCGCCAGGTCCCCGCAGTACTGGTAGTGCCCGCCCCAGGTGTTGTAGGCGTGGTAGGTGTTCGTCGGCAGCAGCATCGCGATGTCGTTGCGGGGCGCCGCCGGCTTCACCACGAACGGCACGTGCCGGCGCAGCGAGTGCGGGCCCTCCAGCCGGGCGGCGTACAGGCCCGACGGCCAGCTCGACGGGATCGACAGCGCCAGGGTGTCCGACCAGTCGCAGCCCGAGTGCAGGTAGCCGGTCGGGAGCACCTGAAGCCTGCCGGTCACGTCGGTCGGCGCCTTCACCACCTCGGGCGCGCCCTCGGCGGGCGCCACCCGCACGACCGAGGCGGTGAACGTCGGGAAGGTGGTGGAGACGGCGATCCGCGCGGTCGAGCCGGCGGTGACGGTCGGCGTGCGCGCGTACCCCTGGAGGGCGGCCTGGCTCTGGAGGGTGAAGCCGCTGCCGACGGTGCGGCCGGAGCCGCCGTTGGCCCAGCTCGCCCGCCGGTCGGCGCCCACCCTGTTCCAGTTGGTGATCCGGTAGGCGACCAGGCCGCCGGTGGCGCGCTGGGCCGGGGCGCTCGGCCGTACGCCGTAGAGGGTGCCCTGCCCGCCGCAGACCAGCCCGTTGATGGTCAGCTCCTCGAAGCCGGCGCCGATCCGCATGCCGGACCCGGCCGCCCACCGGCCGCCACCCAGGTGCTGGTACCAGTGGACGTTCCCGTGCCGGTACGCGTAGATCACCCCGGAGCCGTCCGCGACGCCCTGGTAGCTCTTGAAGCCGCGCGTGATCCGGCTGCCGCCGGTCCACGTCCCCGTCGACGGGGTGTACTGGTAGCCGTAAAGGTCGCCGTCGGCGTCGACCCCGTAGACGGCGCCGCCGAAGCCGAAGAGGCGGGGGAACTTCCCGAAGCCGCTGCCGATCTGCCTGCTGCCGCTCCAGTAGCCGGCCCCGGTGGTGTGGTTGGTGCAGACGTAGCGGTAGTAGTGGATGGTGCCGTCCGCGCGTACCCCGTAGAGCGAGCCGTCCCCGCTGCCGAGCACCGTGCGGAACTGGTGCCAGCCCGACCCGATCCGGCGGCCGGAGCCGCTCGCCCACCCGGTCACGCCGGTCTGCCAGCCCCAGTGCCGGTACCAGATCAGCGCCCCGTCGGCCTGGATGGCGAAGATGACCCCGTTGCCGCCCGGGACGAGCTGGATGAACCGCTGCTCCGGGTCGTAGGTGGGGTCGGCGGCCCGTGCCGGCTCGGCGGAAGCCGCGAGCACCGAGGGCGCGGCGGTGGCCGCAGCCAACGCGCCGCCCGAGGCCAGCACACGGCGCCGGGTGATCCGGCGGGGGACGCGCAGTGACATGTGTGAGCAACCTTCCCGTTATCGAGCCAGGGAAATCTAGCGACCCGCGAGGGCCGCCGAGGACCCGGATCGGAGGGTGGAGGGGAAGATGGCCGGAAGGGCGGGGGGAGATCGGCCGATCGGGGGACGGGTGCCGTCCGACGGTTTCGTCCACCCGGGGCGCGGTGTGCTGGCCGAGGCGGGCGCGCCCGGCCGGATATCCTCGCCGAGGTCGTCACGGGGAGGGGGACGCGTGCTGGTCGTCCACGGGGTGTGGCGGTGGGGTGTCGGGCTCGCCGTCTGGGCCGAGGACAGCACGCTGCCGGCCCGCGCGTCGCGTCGCGCCGGCCGACCGCCCCGGGAGCGGCCACACCCGTTCGCCGCGGACCACGCGACGCTGGCCGCCGCGCTGGCCGATGCCGCCGAGCCGGCCGACCTCGACACGGCGCTGCTCACGCTCCCCACCCGGGCCGGCGCGCCGCTGGACTCACCGGAGCTGGTCCGCACCGCCGTCGCCGACCCCGTCCGCGGGCCGGTCACCCTCGCCGGGTGGCGCGTTCCTGTCCTCCGGTACGCCCCGGACGCCGCCCTGCCCCTGCTGCGCGGGCTGGGCGGGCTGGCCGTCGTGCCCGGCGCGACCCTGCGGCACCTCGCCGAGCTGGCCGACTTCGCGGTCGACCTGGCGGCCCGGGGCCGGGTCCTGCCCGGCCTCGCCGCCCCGACGACTGCCGACTCCACCGCCGGCCCGACGGTGGCCGACTCCACCGCCGCCCCGCCGCGTCGCGGGGCCGCCGCTGGGCCGGCGACCGCCGGGCCCCGGCGGGACGACGACTGGTCCGTCGGGGACGGGCGGACGCGGGTGGCCGCCCGCGCGGTGTGGCGGCCCCTGCTGACCGGCACCGACGCCGCCTGGGCGCGGGCGCTCGCGCTGGCGCTGCCGCCGGCCGCGCGCGCCGCCGGGCCGGCCCACCCCGGCCCCGCCGTCACCGGTCCGGGCGGCTCGCCCGGCGTCACCGGTCCGGGCGGCTCGTCCGCCGTCACCGGTCCGGTCCACGCGGGCGCCGTCGCCACCGGGCCGGCCCGCCCGGACCCCGCCGCCACCGGTCCCGGCAGCGACGACGGTCCGGGCGGCGCCGACGGGCCCGGTGCGCTGGTCGCCGACGCGCTCGACGCGCTCACCGACGCCGCGGTCCGGGCGACCCTCGCGGAGACCGCGCTGGCCCGGGGCGTACGCCCGAACGGGGCGGTGCCCGCGTGGCTGGCCGCGCTCACCGGGCCGGTCCGGGACTTCGCCGCGGAGCCGGCCGCGCTGGACACCCTCCGTGCCGAGCTGGACGCCTGGCAGCGCGACGCGGCCGGCGGTGCGGTGCGGGCGAGCTTCCGACTGGTCGAGCCCCCCGCCGACGAGATCGCCGAGCCGGTCGTCGTGGTGCCGGCCGACCCCGCGGCCACGGTCGCGACGGCCGGGCGGTGGCGGGTCGAGTTCGGGCTCCAGGCCGCAGACGAGCCGAGCCTGCACGTGGACGCCGGCCAGGTCTGGCGGGCACCGGAGACCGTCGCCGGGCTCGCCGGTCGCGGGGGCGACCCGCAGGAGACGCTGCTCGCCGAGCTGGGCCGGGCCAGCCGGCTCTGGCCCGAACTGGACGCCGCCCTGCGCACCGCGACGCCCGAGGCGCTGGAGCTGGACGTCGAGGGCGCGCACCGGTTCCTCCGGGAGGGCGCGCCGGTGCTGCACGCCGCCGGCTTCGCCGTGCTGCTGCCCTCCTGGTGGCGGCGCCCGTCGTCCCGGCTCGGGGCGCGGTTGCAGGCCCGCAGCCGGACCGCCCCGGGCACCGTCGCCGGCGACGGCGGGGTCGGACTGGACGCGCTTGTCGACTACCGCTGGGAGGTGGCCCTCGGCGACCAGCCGCTGACGGCCGAGGAGCTGGCGTCGCTGGCCGCGCTGAAGACCCCGCTGGTACGGCTGCGCGGGCGCTGGGTGGAGCTGGACCCGAAGCGCCTCGCCGCCGGTCTGCGGCTGCTCCGCTCCGCCGGCGAGCTGACCGTCGCCGACCTGCTCCGTCTCGGCCTGGCCGACGACGAGCAGCCGGACGCGCTGCCCGTGCTGGAGGTCAGCGCCGACGGCGCGCTCGGCGACCTGCTGGCCGGGGCGGTGGAGCGGCGGCTCACCCCGCTCGACCCGCCGCCCGCCTTCCACGGCACGCTGCGGCCGTACCAGCGGCGGGGGCTGGCCTGGCTGGCGTTCCTGCAGTCGCTCGGGCTGGGTGGGGTGCTGGCCGACGACATGGGGCTGGGCAAGACGGTGCAGCTGCTCGCCCTGCTCGCCGGGGATCCGCCGCAGGCCGGCCCGACGCTCCTGGTCTGCCCGATGTCGCTGGTCGGCAACTGGCAGCGGGAGGCGGCCCGGTTCACGCCGGGGCTGCGCGTACACGTGCACCACGGCGCGGAGCGGGCGCGGGGGGCGGCGTTCACCACGGCCGTGCACGACGCGGACCTGGTCCTCACCACCTACTCGGTGGCCGCCCGGGACGCGGTCGACCTGGCCGGCATCGACTGGCACCGGGTCGTGGTCGACGAGGCGCAGGCGATCAAGAACGCCGCCACCCGCCAGGCGGAGGCGGTCCGGGCGCTGCCCGCCCGGCACCGGATCGCGGTCACCGGCACGCCGGTGGAGAACCGGCTGGCCGACCTGTGGTCGATCATGCAGTTCGCCAACCCGGGGCTGCTGGGGCCGGCGGCGAGCTTCAAGAAGGCGTACGCCGAGCCGATCGAGCGGCACGGCGACGCCGAGGCGGCCGAGCGGCTGCGCCGGATCACCGGCCCGTTCGTGCTGCGCCGGCTCAAGACCGACTCCTCGATCATCTCCGACCTGCCCGAGAAGCTGGAGATGGAGGTGGTCTGCAACCTGACGGCGGAGCAGGCCTCGCTCTACCGGGCGGTGGTCGACGACATGCTGGCGCGCATCGAGTCCAGCGACGGCATCGAGCGGCGCGGGCTGGTGCTGGCCACCATGACCCGGCTCAAGCAGGTCTGCAACCACCCGGCCCAGCTGCTGCGCGACGGCTCGGCGCTGCCCGGCCGTTCCGGCAAGCTGGCCCGGCTGGAGGAGATCCTGGACGAGGTCCTGGCGGCGGGGGAGCGGGCGCTGCTCTTCACCCAGTACGCCGAGTTCGGCGGCATGCTGCGCGGCCACCTGTCGGCCCGGTTCGGGCGGGAGGTGGTCTTCCTGCACGGCGGCGTCGGCAAGGCCGACCGGGACGCGATGGTCACCCGGTTCCAGTCCCCCGGGGGCCCGGCGATCTTCGTGCTGTCGCTCAAGGCCGGCGGCACCGGGCTCACCCTGACCGAGGCCAACCACGTGGTGCACGTCGACCGGTGGTGGAACCCGGCGGTCGAGGACCAGGCCACCGACCGGGCCTTCCGGATCGGCCAGCGGCGCCGGGTGCAGGTGCGCAAGTTCGTCTGCGCCGGCACGGTGGAGGAGAAGGTGGCGGCCCTGATCGCCGACAAGCGCACCCTCGCCGCCTCGGTCGTCGGCACCGGCGAGCAGTGGGTCACCGAGCTGTCCACCGCCCAGCTGCGGGAGCTGTTCACCCTGGAGGCCGGGGCGGTGGTGGAGTGAGCGGGCCGGTGGAGGGCGGCGGCGGGGCGGACGGCCGGTTCGCCGACTACGGCCGGCCGCGCCGGGTCGACGGCGGGCTCAAGGCGCGCAGCACCCGGGGCGCGATCGGGCGGTCCTGGTGGTCGCGGCGCTTCCTGGAGGTGCTGGAGTCCTTCGCCCTCGGCACCCGGCTCACCCGTGGCCGGTCGTACGCGCGGGCCGGCCAGGTGGTCAGCCTGGACGTCGCCCCCGGCACGGTCACCGCCGTCGTGCAGGGCTCCCGCGCGCAGCCGTACGAGGTGGGCATCGCCCTGCCGGTGTTCCCGGAGGCGCTGTGGGCCCGCGTCGAGGCGGAGCTGGCCGCCCAGGCGTTCTTCAGCGCCCGGCTGCTCGCCGGCGACCTGCCCGCCGAGCTGGAGGAGCTGTTCGCGGCGGCCGGCGCCCCGCTCTTCCCGGGCGGGGTGGCGGACCTGCGCCAGCGGTGCAGCTGCCCCGACTTCGCCGTGCCCTGCAAGCACCTCGCGGCCACCTTCTACCTGCTGGCCGAGGCGTTCGACGCCGACCCGTTCCAGCTGCTGCACTGGCGGGGCCGGGGCCGGGCCGAGCTGCTCGACCGGCTGCGCGCCCTGCGGGCCGAGGCGGCCACCGGCGTCGACGCGCCGGCGGGTCCGACCGGAGTGCGGCCGGACGGCGCCGGCGACGGGCCGCCCGACGCGGAGCGGGGCGGTGCCGGCGACGGGTCTTCCGGTGGCGGCTCCGGTGGCGTTGCGACCGGCCTGCGGCACCACGGCCCCGGCGACGGCTCGTCCATGATGGACGGCGACGGTCGGGACGCCTCGGTGGACGTCGCGCCGGCCGGGGCCGCGCGGGCGCTCGCCGGCCTGCCGCCGGCACCCCTGGCCGACGCGGTCGACCGGTTCTGGCTGCCGCCCGTCCCGCTGCCCGACCGGCCGCCCAGCCTCGCGACCGGGCCGGACCTGCTGTTGCGGCAGCTCGGCGCGCCGGCTCCCGCCATCGGCGGGCCCGGCCTGGTCGAGCGGCTGCGGCGGGCGTACCGGCTCCTGGGCCGGTGAGGGCGGCCGGTCGCGCGCCGCGAGTGCCCGCGCCCGCTCACAGCCAGCGCCGGCGGAACCGCCACATGAGCGCGGCGTTGGCCACCAGGACCACCGCGCAGACGGCCCCGGCCAGTCGCCCGGCCAGCACGGTCATCGCCGGGAGCGAGGCCCACAGCACGATGGTCAACAGCATCAGCCACCGGCCGCGGCGGGCCCGGGCCCGGTGGTCGAGCCGGGCGAAGAACGCCGGGTCACTCTCCCGGAGCTGACGGGTGATCTGCTCGAACCTGCGCTGATCCTCTTTGCTGAGCATGTGCCTTCCCCTCACGTGTTCAGCGGTTCGGCGGCATACCCGCTGCGGCGGCGGCTCACGCCGCCGGCCTGCCGCTACTTTGCGGCCCGCCGGTCGGCGGCGTACCCCGGCCCGGGGGGCGGCGCCTCAGCGCAGGCTTATCCGCGCCTTAAGTTTGCCTGTGTCGATGAACGCGGCGATCGGCGTCGGAAGGCCGGAAATCGTCACGTCCGGGGCCTGGCGTGTCGCGTACGCCCTGCTCGGGAGGTCCGTGCCGGGGCGGGTGGAATTCCACGACCGCCGACGGGTGCTGAGGGCCGCCTTAAGTGCCCTCGCGGGTGGTTTCCGCGCTGCTTGATGGCACCTGGGGCCTTGGTTACCTTCCCGTAAACCCCCCTCAGGCACGAGTCGCCGCACCTGCACCCCCATGCCCGGTCGCAGTCGTCGCGGCGCGTGGAGAAACGGATTTGGTACATGGCCGACCAGAATGTGCCACCACGCCGACCGCGGGACGACCGCGGCTGGGCCGGGCACCAGCGCCCCGCCTCCGACGGACACCGCGACACCTGGACCCCCGCGCCGTACGGCTACGCCGCCCCCGCCCAGACCTCGGCCGACCCGCGCGGTCCCCACGCCCACCACGGGGCGCGAGGCCCGCAGTGGGTCGGCCCGGACGGCTTCGCCCGGCAGGGCGCCGCGCCCTCGGGCGGCCCCGGACTGCCCAACCTGGACGACGACGAGCCGGGCCGCCGGGTCGGCCGGCGCAAGGCCCTCGCGGCGCTCGGCGGCACCGCGGCCGTCGTCGCCGGCGGCGCGGCCCTGGCCATGACCCCGCAGGTCCGCGGCCTGCTCGGCGACGACGTGGTGGCCGGCGACGCCACCGGCACCACCGTGACCGACGGCGCCCCCACCCGGCCGAGCGGGCAGCAGCCGAGCACGGTACGCACCTACACGGAGCAGAACGAGAGCTACATGGGCTCCCGGGCCGGCGAGGCGCTGAAGAAGAACAACCCGGCCGGTGGTCGTACCTTCTCCGGGCCGGCCGCCGCCGCCGCGGAGACCAGGGTGACGGTCAGGACGGTGCTCGCCAAGGACCCCGTCCTGCACCTGGCCCGGCGGGCCACCTTCGGCGTGACCCCGCAGGTCGTCGCCGACATCTCCGAACGCGGCATCGACGGCTGGCTGCGCTGGCAGCTCGACCCCGAGAAGATCGCCCCGACGAGGGCCGAGCTGAAGCTCGCCGACCTGCCGACGCTGAAGCTCGGCACGGCGCAGCTGCGCGAGCAGCGCGAGCAGCTCAACGAGCGGGGCGCACACCCGGAGAAGGAGATGGTGGACGCCACCATCGCCCGGCAGATCTGGTCGAAGCGGCAGCTCTTCGAGGTGATGGTCGACTTCTGGAACGACTTCCTGCACGTCGCCGCGGACTTCGACGGCGGCGAGGTGCACCGGGCCTCCTTCGACCGGGACGTCGTGCGGGCGCACGCCCTCGGCAGCTACCCCGAGATGCTGCTCGCCGCGAACCGGCACCCGGCGCTGCTGCTCTACCTCAACCAGAACGACTCCCGCGCGGACGCGGTCAACGAGAACCTGGCCCGGGAGAACCTGGAGCTGTACTCCGTCGGCGTCGACGGCGGCTACACCGAGAAGGACGTCCGGCAGGCGGCCCTGTTGCAGACCGGCCGGGGCGTCAGCGACGGCAGGTACGTGTTCCGCCCCGAGCGGCACTACGTCGGCAAGGTGAAGATCCTCGGCTTCACCCACGCGAACAACTCCAAGGACCCGAAGAAGGCCGAGGCGGCCATCGACGCGTACCTGACGTACATCGCGCTGCACCCGTCGACCGCGAAGTACGTGGCGCAGAGCCTCGCCACCCGGTTCGTCTCGGACACCCCGCCGAAGTCCCTCGTGGACCGGCTGGCCCGGACGTACACCGCCAACAAGGGCATGATCAAGCCGGTGCTGATGACGCTGTTCAGCTCCTCGGAGTTCTGGGCGGCGGTGGGCCAGAAGGTGCGCCGGCCGATGGAGTACCTGGTCGCCACGTACCGCGCCCTGGGCGTCGCCCCGGACGCCTCTCCGAGGCACGACAACGGCGACAGCAAGCGCACCCCGTACGCGCGGGGCCTGCGGCAGATCCACGACAAGATGCGCGAGCTGGGCCAGTACCCGATGGGCCAGCCCACCCCGGACGGCTACCCCGACGTCTACGTCGCCTGGACCTCCGCCGGCACCATGGTCAACGGCTGGAACGAGGCGGGCGACCTGCTCGCCGGCCGGCGCACCGTGTTCACCTACACCCCGGCCGAGCGGTTGGTGGCCAGGCCGCCGGCGACCGCCGGGGCGTACGTCGACGCGCTGGCCCTGCGACTGGTCGGCCAGAAGCTGAGCGCCAGGGAACGGACGCTGATCCTCGGCGTGGCCGGCGTGCCGGCCGGCGCCCGGGTCGACGCCACGTTCAACGGGGCCGTCACCGCCGTCGCGCGGGCGATCCTCGCTTCCCCCCAGCACCACCTCCGGTGAGGCACCCGATGGAGAAGACTGTGCACACGTTCCCTCTGCACCCCGAATGCCCCGACCTGCGGCGGCTGGCCGACGACCCGGCCGAGGCGCTGCTCCGGGCCGAGGCCGACATCGTCGCCGCCGAGAACGCCGCCGAGGCCGACCGCTACCGGCGGCTGGAGGACCTGGAGGAGGCCCAGCAGGACGGTCGCGGCGTCACCCGGCGGACGTTCGTGGCCGGCGCCGCCGCCACCGCCACCGCCCTGGCCACCGCCCAGTTCGTCACCACCTCGGCGTCGTTCGCCGCCACGAAGACCGGCACCCTCATCCACGTCTTCCTCTACGGCGGGCTGGACGGGCTGAGCCTGGTCGCCCCGGCGGACGACCCGGTGCTGGCCAAGGCCCGTCCCGACCTGCTGCTCGCCGACGACTCCCTGGCGGTGGGGCGCGGCTTCAAGCTGACCAGCGCGTTCAAGCCGCTGGAGAAGTGGCTGCGCAGCGGGAACCTCGGCTTCGTCCCGGCGGTCTCCGACGAGCGGCTGTCCCGCAGCCACTTCCAGGCCGCGGACGCCTGCAACCTCGGCGGCCTGCCCAGCGAGACCGGCGGCCGGGGCTGGCTCGACAGTCTGGTCGACACGCTCGGCACGGGCACCGCGTTCCGCAGCGTCGGCATCGGCAGCACGCTGCCCCGCTCGCTGGTCGGCACCAACGGCGCACTCTCCCTCAACAGCGTCGGCTCGCTGCGGCTCAACGGCGACGACCGCTACCGGGCCGCGACCGAGAAGGCGATCAAGGGGCTCTTCACCGGGATCAACCACCCCGTCCAGGAGGCCGTGCAGGACGGCCTGGGCGCGCTGGCCACCGCGCAGCGCCTCGCCGCCAAGCCGTACGAGCCGGCCGCGGGCGTCGAGTACCGGGGCGTCGGCTACGCGTTCCAGCAGCTCGCCCAGCTGATCAAGGGCGGCGCGAACGTGCGCGTCGCCACCGTCGGGATGGGCGGCTACGACACCCACGAGAACCAGGGCACCCGCGACGGCGGCCAACTGCACCGGCGGCTCAACGAGCTGGCCGGCGCGATGGCGGCGTTCTTCACCGACCTGGGGGAGCGCTCCGCCGACGTGACGATCATGGTGTCCAGCGAGTTCGGCCGGCGGGTCGCCTCCAACGGCGGCGGCACCGACCACGGCCACGGCGGGGTGGTCACCCTGCTCTCCGGCCGCAAGCTCGCCGGCTCGCTGCTCGGCACCTGGAACGGACTGAGCGACCTGGACTCCGGCGACGTGCCCGAGTACAACAACATGTTCGACGTCTACGGTTCGGTCGCCCAGGGGCGGTTCGGGCTCACCAACGCGCAGGTGGACAAGATCTTCCCGCGCCGGAAGTACACCCCGATGAAGCTGTACGCGTGACGTACCCCCGCACCCACGCCGCCGGCCGCCGCGGCGGGACGACACCGTCCCGTCGCGGCGGCCGGCCGGCTGCCGACGTACGCCTGCTGGTGCCGCCGCGACGCGGACCCGGCGGCCGGCGGCTACTGGCCGGCCTGCTCGTCGCCGGCCTGCTCGGCAGCGTGCTGCCCTGGTGGCTGGACACCCCCGCCGGCTCGCTGCGCAGCACCGCCGCCACCGTCACCGCCGCCGGGCGGATCACCGGCCTGGTCGCCGGCTACCTGCTGCTCGTGCAGGTGCTGATGATGAGCCGGCTGCCCGTGCTGGAGCGGTGGGTCGGCGGCGAGCGGATCGCCCGCCTGCACCGCGACGTCGGCGCCACCCTGCTGGTCGCGGTGCTCGCGCACGCGTCGCTGATCCTGGTCGGGTACGCCGACCTGGAGGACAACTCCGTGCTCACCGAGGCCGGGGTGCTGCTGCGCGACCACGAGGACATGGTCTCCGCGTTCGCCGCCGCCGGCATCCTGGTGCTCGTCGGCCTCACCGGCGTCCGGGCGATCCGCACCGCGCTGCCCTACGAGCTGTGGCACGCCCTGCACCTGTCGAGCTACGCGGTGCTGCTGCTCGGCTTCGCCCACCAGTTCAGCAACGGCGCGCAGCTGTTCCGGCCCGGCCCCGTGCGCACCGGCTGGATCGCCGCGTACGCGCTGGTGGTCGCCGCCCTGCTGTGGGGCCGGGTGCTCGCGCCGCTGGCGTTCAACCTGCGGCACCGGCTGCGGGTCGCCGACGTGGTCGCGGAGAGCCCGGACACGATCTCCATCTACCTGACGGGCGACCGACTGGAGCGGCTGGACCTGCTCGGCGGTCAGTTCTTCCGCTGGCGCTTCCTGACCCGGGGCTGCTGGTGGCAGGCGCACCCGTTCTCCGTCTCCGCCGCCGCCAACGGCCGGTGGCTGCGGCTCACCGTCAAGGTCGTCGGCGCGCACACCGCCGACCTGCGTGACCTGGACCCGGGCACCCGGGTCTGGGCCGAGGGGCCGTCGGGCACCTTCACCGCCGCGCACCGCACCCGGGAGAGGGCGCTGCTGATCGCCGGCGGCAGCGGGATCACCCCGATCCGGGCCATGCTGGAGGAGTTGCCCCCGGGCGCCGCGCTGATCTACCGCGCCCGCACCCCGGCCGACGTGCTGCTGCAGCGGGAGCTGGACTGGCTCGCCGAGGCCCGGGACACCTCGATCTGGTACGTCGTCGGTTCCCGCCACGACCCCGGCCCCCGCCAGGTGCTGAGCCCGGAGGGGCTGCGCCGCCTGGTGCCCGACGTCGCCCGCCGCGACGTCTACCTCTGCGGGCCGCCCGGCCTGGTCGAGGAGGCGCTGCGGGCGCTCCGCCGGGCCGGCGTGCCCGGCCGGCAGATCCACCTCGCCACGTTCGAGCTGTAGGAAGGTCTCATGCGCCGCGCACTGCTCGCGATCACCGGCCTGGCGGCCAGCACCACCGTCCTGGTGGTGCTGAAGGGCTCGCCCGGCGCCACCGGGGTCGCCCAGGACCTGCCGGCCGAGCGGCCGCCGGTCGTCCCCGCCCCGGCGGGCCCGACCCCGACCGGCGGCGACGCCTCCGCCGCCCCGTCGCCCAGCGGCTCCACCGCGTCCCCCCGCCCCGGGCGCACCGCCACCCGGGCGTCGTCGGTCCGGCCCGGTGCCACCACCCGGGCGCCATCGGCCCCGCGCACCAGCAGCAAGCCGCCACCGGCGCCGACCACCCGCACGGTGACGGGCCCAGTCGTGGAGAACGAGTACGGCAACGTCCAGGTGCAGATCACCCTCTCCGGGACGCGGATCGTCGACGTGGTGGCGCTGGAACTGCCGGAGGAGACGGCCCAGTCCGACCAGCGCAGTGAGCAGGTCGACGGCCGCTACAGCGGCAGCTCCGGGCTGGTGGTGCAGCGGCAGAGCGCCGACGTGGACACCGTCTCCGGGGCGACCGCCACCAGCGACGCGTACAAGCAGTCGTTGCAGGCCGCGATCGACCGGGCGAACTGACGTGCGGCCGTCATCCCCAGCTTCGTCCTCGGTCGCGGCGTCGTTCTTCGCGTCATCCACGGCTTCGTCCTCGGTCGCGGTGTCGTCCTTCGCGTCATCCCCGGCTTCGTCCTCGGTCGCGGTTTCGGTCTCGTGCCCGGGGGCGGAGCGTGGTCGGGGCGGGTCCCTGCCGGCGACCAGGCCCGGTTTGCGCAGGGTCGAGCAGGTGATGGGCACGGCGATCAGCCTCGACCTCGCCGACGACCTGCCCGTCGCCGAGCTGGACGAGCTGGCCGGGGGCGTGTTCGCCTGGCTGCGCGAGGTGGACGCGCGGTTCAGCACGTACCGGGCCGACAGCGAAGTGCGCCGCCTCGACCGGGGTGAGCTGCCGCTCGCCGAGGCCAGCGACGACCTGCGGCACGTGCTGGCGCGCTGCGCCGACCTGTGGGCCGCCACCGACGGCTTCTTCGACGCGTACGCCACCGGCCGGCTCGACCCGTCCGGGTACGTCAAGGGCTGGGCGGCGCAGGTCGCCTCGGACCGGCTGCTGGCGGCCGGGGCGGCGAACCACTGCCTCAACGCCGGTGGCGACGTGCGGGCACGCGGCCACTCGTCGTCCGGGCGGCCCTGGCGGATCGGCGTCCGGCACCCGTGGGACCCGATGTCCACCTGCCTGGTGCTGGCCGGCACCGACCTGGCCGTGGCCACCTCGGGCGTCTACGAGCGCGGCCACCACGTGCGGGATCCGCGCCGGGGCGTGCCGGCCGTGGGGCTGCGCTCCGTGACCGTGGTCGGCCCCGACCTCGGCCTGGCCGACGCGTACGCCACCGCCGCCGTGGCGATGGGTGCCGCCGGCATCGGCTGGCTCGACAACCTTCCCGACCACCAGCACGCGGTCGTCACCGACGACGCCCGCCTCGTTCTCCCCGCCACCCTCCAGCCAACGCCAACGCCAACGCCAACATCGACGGTCTGAGTGCCGACGCCGGCCCCGCCGGTCCTGGCGCCCGTGACCCGGGTCGTCCGGCGAACGGCCGTGGTTCCGGACGACCATGGCCGGATCTGTGGGGCGGCCGTCGTTGCCGCGGCGCGGCGCGCGCTTCGATACTCGCTGCATGACAGCTCCGCATCCGCGCGCTGACGGCTCACGCGACGTGGTCGTCGCGGCGGGCGACGGCGCGGTGCTGCTGGACGTCACCGGGCCGTTGCAGGTGTTCGCACTCGCGGCGAAGTGCGGCGGGCACTACCGGGTCCGACTGGCATCGCCCGACGGTCGGCCGGTCGACACCCAGGAAGGGGTGCGGCTCGGCGTCCACACGGCCCTGGACGCGGTGACCGGCCCGGTGCACGTCCTGCTGGTGGCCGGGTGCGACACCGCGCCGGCGGGCACCGCGTTGGTGCCACTCGCCCAGGCGGTGCAGCGGGTGAGCGGGCGGTGCGCGGTGGTGGCGTCGGTGTGCATCGGCGCGTTCGTGCTGGCGGAGGCCGGTCTGCTCGACGGCCGGCGGGCAACCACCCACTGGGCCTCCTGCCGGGACCTGATCGTCCGCTACCCGCGGGTCATCGTCGAGTCCGACGGCATGTACGTGCGCGACGGCGACGTGTACACCGCCGCCGGGGTCACCGCCGGCATCGACCTCGCCCTGGCGCTTGTGGAGCGCGACCACGGCGCCGCGCTCGCCCGTCAGGTCGCCCAGTGGCTGGTGCTCTTCCTGCAACGGCCGGCCGGCCAGTCGCAGCTGTCGGTACGCGGCCGCGCCCGGCCGTCACGCCAACCGGCGTTGCGGGCGGTGCTCGACGCGGTCGCCGAGCAGCCGCACGCGGACCACTCGCTGGAGGCGATGGCCGCCCGCGCCGCGGTGAGCCCTCGTCACCTGTCCCGCCTGTTCACCGAAGTGTTGGGCACCACGCCCGGCCAGTACGTCCAGCGGATCCGCGTCGAGGCGGCCCAGCAGCTCCTCGAAGCCGGCGACGACCCCGTCGATGTCGTGGCCAGGCGCTGCGGCTTCCGCAGCGTCGAGACCATGCGGCAGACCTTCCACCGGGTCCTGGGGATGGCCCCGACGAGGTACCGCCACCAAGTGCAGAAAGGTGCGACAGATGCCTGACAACCCGAACCGGCGGCAGTTGCTGACCCTCGGCGCCGCGCTCGCCGCGACCGGCCTCACCGTGGGCGACGCCGCCCCGGCCGCGGCCCGCCACAGTGCCCCGGCGGGCGGTGAAGAGCCGCTCGACATCGCGTTCCTGGTCTTTGACGGGCTCGTCCCGCTCGACCTGGTCGGTCCGCTGAGCGTTCTCGGCGCCACCGGGCGCGCGGGCGGACCACCGGCCCGGCTGCACTTCGTCGGCCCGGACCTCACGCCGATACCCGGCGGCGGTGGCCTGCAGTGGGTGCCGACCGCCACCTACGACACGCTGCCCCGGCCCGACGTGCTCGTCGTGCCCGGGCCGGGGCAGCCGAGCATCCTGATGCGGGACCGCCGCCTCCTGGACTACATCCGCGCCGCGCACCCGCACACCCGCGTTACGTTCGGCATCTGCACCGGCGTGCTGCTGCTGGCCGCCGCGGGCATCCTGCGGGGCCGCTCGGCGACCACCTACTGGGCGTTCGCCGACGAGCTTCCCCTGTCGGGCGCGCGGTTCAGACGGCGCCGCTGGGTCGTCGACGGGCGGATCGTCACCAGCGCCGGTGTCAGCGCTGGAATGGACGCCGCCCTGGTGGTGGCCGCGCGCCTGTGGGGGGAGCGGGCCGCCGGCCGGGGGCAGGCGTTCCTGGAGTACGACCCCGAGCCGCCGTTCGACTACGGCCGGGTCGAAAACCTGCCGGACGCGGACGAGGACCACATGTGGAGCCTGTTCCAGGCGGAGCGTGCGCGGGTCCGCGAGGTGCTCACCTGAGCTTCTGCGCCGGCCACCGCGGTCAGCGGAAGGGGCGGTGGGTGGCGGGGCGGGAGCCGAGGGGGCGTGGGCGGCCCGGCCGGGAGCCGGCGGGCCGGGTGGCCGCCCAGCGGCGGTGCGGACGATGGTGGCGGGGCGGCGGTTCGGCCCCGCCCGGCTGACGCGTCGTGTCGTCGGTGGACATCTAACCCCCCGCTCCCGGCGCGGACGCGCCGTCGCCGTGCTCAACGAGCACCGACCCCTGAGCGTCGCGTCGCCACCTGCCCGCCCGCCACCTGCCCGCCCGCCCCCGGGCCCTGCCCCGGCGACCGGAGTTCACATGCCCCGGCGGGGGAGCGGCAGGTGGCCGGGGAGTAGGTCGGAGGTGAGCGTGACGCCGGTGGCCCGCAGGGCGTCGATCAGGGCGTTCTGCACCAGATAGGAGTCCGGCAACTGCCAGCGTGCCTGCTCGGGCGCGACCGCCCAGCGGACGGTGCCCTCGGGCAGCCGGGTCGGCGGGGCCGGGATCCACGAGCCGGGGCCGTGCCGGACGACGTGGAAGCAGTGGTCCAGTTCGGGGCGGAGCGGGTCTCCGGGACGGACCAGGAACATCCAGCGGCCGGTGGGGGTCACCAGCACCGGGCCGCGTACGCCGACGCCGGCCGGGTGGGTCTGCACCGCGTCCAGGACGTGCCGACCGAGGTGCGTGGGGACCTCCAGCACGTCGAACGCCCGGCCGGTGGGCAGCAGCACCCCGTGCGGGCGGGTGCGCCACCAGGTCGCGACCCGGGCCGGGTCGGCGCTGGCCGCGTGCTCCCAGTTCTCCAGCGCGGGGTGGCAGCCGACCGTGGGGCAGCCGGCGCGCCCGCAGACGAAGCGGCTGCGGGCGAGGCAGGCACCTGGGGTCACGTCCCAGCCGTGCAGCGCGTACCGCACGGCGACCCGGCGCAGGCGCACCCGTTCCAGTGGCGACAGTTGCACGACGCGCGGACCGACATTCCCCCACATGTGCCATCTCCCTCCGCCGGACCCGGTCGGCATCCAGGTCGCATGTCGAGCACCGTCACTGCCGTAACCCGCGATCGTTGAGCTGACGAACGGCTGATGCAACTTGCACGAAAATTACGAGAACTGGCTGTACGGCTGACGTACACGCTGTGCGACCGGCGAAAACCTGAGACGTACCGCGCGCCCGCAACCGCGTAGCCAATCGGCCGCCGGCCGGCTCAGGCAGGGGAGGGGTGGGAAGATGGACGAGTTACCCATCGGGCGGCGGGTGGCCTACTGGCGCGGGCGGCGCAAGATGTCGCAGCAGGTCTTCGCCGATCGGCTGGGCAAGTCGAAGAGCTGGGTGGACAAGGTCGAGCGCGGGGTGCGCCGGCTCGACAAGTTCTCGGTCCTCTACGAGATCGCCGACATCCTCCAGGTCGACGTGCAACTGCTGCTCGGCAAGGACCCGGAGCGGCGTACGGACGCGTTGAACTGCATCGACCAGGTCGAGGTGCAGGAGATCCGGGCGGCCCTCGAGCGGTACGACTCGATGAGCGCGTACTTCGACGCCGCGCCCTTCCCGCCGCCGCTGGCCGACATGCGCAAGGCCGTCAACCACGCCTGGCTGACCTACCAGTACGGCCGCTACGGGATGCTCACCCGGGCGCTGCCGAAGCTGCTGCGCGACGCCCAGGCCGCCGACGCCGGCTACCGCGGCGACGAGGGCCGGGAGGCCGCCCACCTGCTGGGGCAGGTCTACCAGATCGCCTCGTCGGTGCTGCGCAAGTTGGGCGAGTGCGAGCTGGCCTGGCTTGCCGCCGACCGCTCAATGGCGGTCGCCCAGCGCGCCGACGACCAGCTCCTGGCCGGCATCGCCACCACCCGGGTGTGCAACGCGCTGGTGGCGATGGGCCGGCCCCGCCCCGCCCTCGAACTCAACGTCACCATCGCCAACCGGCTCGCCCCCGGCGGCGGCAACGAGGCGTCCCCGGCCCGGCTCTCGGTCTACGGGATGCTGCTGCTCCAGGGCGCGATGGCCGCCGCGCGGATCGGTGACTCGGCCACGGTCGGCGACCTGATCAACGGCGCGCAGGAGGCCGCCACCCTCCTCGGCGGCGACCACAACCACTACTGGACCTCCTTCGGGCCGACCAACGTGGAGCTGCACCGCGCGGCGGCGGCGGTCGAGCTGGGCGACGGCGGCCGGGCCGTGGAGGTCCACCGGCAGCGCATCCAGGAGCCCGCGTTCAACGCGCTGCTGCCCGAACGCCGCGCCCACCACCTGCTCGACATCGCCCGGGGCTTCGCCCAGATCGGCGACGTGGCCAACGCCGGCGAGATGCTGCTGCGCGGCGACCGCCTCGCCCCGTCGGAGATTCGTTGCCGGCCGATCGCCCACGAGGCGATGTCGGACATCCTGCGTCGCACACGGGGTGCGCCGCCTTCTCTGATCGCGGAGTTGGCTGAGCACATGGGAGTAGGGGTATGAGCACGGAGCCGGCCTGATGACCGGCCCACGCCCGAGCAGCGAGCGCCGCGAGGTGCTCTACGTCATCGCTTGCGGTTCGCCGCTGGCCCGCGACGTCGGTCGGCTCGTCGAGCTGGCCCAGCAGGACGGTTGGGACGTCTGCGTGGTGACCACGCCGGACGGCGCCAAGTTCGTCGACCGGGCCGAGCTGGCCCGGCGGACCGGGCACCCGGTCCGCACCCACTACAAGAACCCCGGCGACCTCGACGTGCTGCCGCCGGCGGACGCGATGATCGTCTGTCCGGCGACGGTCAACACGGTCAACAAGTGGGCGGCCGGCATCACCGACACGCTGGCCCTCGGCCTGCTGGTGGAGGCGCAGGGGTTGGGGGTTCCGCTGGTGGCCGTGCCGTACACCAACGCGGCGATGGCGGTCCATCCGGCCTTCCGGGCGGCCCTCGACCGGCTCGCCGAGTGGGGGGTGACGGTGCTCTTCGGCGACCACGTCGTCCCGCTGCACCCGCCCGGCACCGGCGAGCGTCACCTGCACGCCTTCCCGTGGGCCATGGGCCTGGCCGCCGTCCGGGACCGCCTCTGCCCCGCCGCGTGACGCCCGGTGGGGGACCCTGCCGCGATCGGCGGGCCCGCTCGCGGGCCGACGCGTCGAGGCGGCGGGGTCCCCTTGCCGCGCCGCCACGGACGGTGCAGCGGCGACGCGACGCGACCCACCGCCCCGCGGACACTTCCGTCGCGTCGGTGGGCGACGCCCCCCGCCACGGCCCGCGCCGGTAAGCTGGCCCGCCGTGAGCACCAACGCGGTCCCGCCGACCGTCTCCGACGTGGTCGCCGAGCTGGAGCGGCGTTACCCGCCCGCCTGGGCCGAGGAGTGGGACCGGGTCGGGCTGGTGCTGGGCGAGCCGTGCGCCCCGGTGCGCCGGGTGCTCTGCGTGGTCGACGTGGTGCCCGAGACGGTCGCCGAGGCGCTCGACGCCGGCGTCGACATGATCGTCGCCCACCATCCGCTGCTGCTGCGCGGCGTCTCGTCGGTGGCCCCGACGACGTACAAGGGGCGGATCGTCCACCGGCTGATCAAGGCCGACGTGGCGCTGTACGTCGCGCACACCAACGCCGACGTGGCCGACCCGGGGGTGTCCGACGCGCTCGCCGCCCGGTTCGGGCTGACCGGCCTGCGCCCGCTGCACCGGCCCGCGCCCGGCTCGCCGGCCCACGGCGCAGGCCGGGGGATCGGCCGGATCGGGGAGCTGCCGGAGCCGATGACCCTGGCGGAGCTGACCCGGCACGCCGCCGCCGTGCTCCCCGCCACGTCCTGGGGGGTTCGCGCCGCCGGGGATCCCGGGCGTATGGTTCGTACCCTCGCGGTCAGCGGCGGCGCGGGGGACGGCTTCCTCGCCGACGCGACCGCCGCGGGGGTGGACGCGTTCCTCACCGCCGACCTGCGGCACCACCCGGCCGGCGAGCACCTCGCCGCCGACGGCCCGGCACTGCTCGACGCCGCCCACTGGGCGACCGAACGACCGTGGCTGGACGACCTGGCCGCCATCCTGCGGGAGGCGCCGGGCGTCGAGACGCTGGTGTCCGACCTGGACACCGACCCGTGGACCGTACACGCCGCCCCACCCGCGGTGGACGACAAGGAGCCCCGACCGTGAAGGCTGACCCGCAGGTCCAGCGCCGCCTGCTCGACCTCCAGGCGATCGACACCAACCTCGCCCAGCTCGCCCACCGCCGCCGCACGCTCCCGGAGCGGGCCGAGCTGGAAGGGCTGGCCCGGGAGCTCTCCGCGTTGGAGGACGAGCGGGTCCGCGCGCAGGTGGCGGTCGACGACCTCGACCGGGACATCGCCCGGCTGGAGAAGGACATCGACCAGGTGCGGGCCCGCAAGGCCAAGAACGAGGACCGGCTGGCCGCCGGCACCGGCCCGGCCCGGGAGCTGGAGGCGCTCCAGCACGAGCTGGTCTCGCTCAACCGCCGCCAGGGCGACCTGGAGGACGCCGAGCTGGAGCTGATGGAGCAGCGGGAGACCGCCCAGGGCGTGCTGGACGGCATCGAGAAGCGGCTCGCCGAGGCGCGGGAGAAGCGGGACTCCGTCGAGCGGCGCCGCGACGACGCCCTGGCCGAGATCGCCAAGGAGGAGGAGTTCAAGCGCGGCGCCCGTCAGCCGCTCGCGGCCGACCTCCCCGCCGACCTGGTCCAGCTGTACGACCGGATCCGCGAGGACTCGGGGCTCGGCGCGGCGCTGCTCACCGCCGGCCGGTGCGGCGGCTGCCGGCTGGACCTCTCCGGCGCCGACCTGGCCCGGATCCGCAAGGCGGCGCCGGACGACGTGGTCCGCTGCGAGGAGTGCCGGCGGATCATGGTCCGCACCAACGAGTCCGGCCTGTAGCCCGTGGCACCGCGCGTGGTCGTCGTCGAGGCCGACGGCGGGTCCCGGGGCAACCCCGGCCCGGCGGGCTACGGCGCGGTGGTCCGCGACCCGGGCACCGGCGAGGTGCTGGCCGAGCGGAGCGAGTCGATCGGCGTCGCCACCAACAACGTCGCCGAGTACCGGGGGCTGATCGCCGGGCTGGAGGCCGCCGCCGAGCTGGGCGCGGCCGAGGTCGAGGCCAGGATGGACTCGAAGCTGGTGGTCGAGCAGATGTGCGGTCGCTGGCAGATCAAGCACCCGGGGTTGCGCCCGCTCGCCGCGCGGGCCGCCGGCCTGGTGGAGCGCTTCGCGGCGGTCCGGTTCAGCTGGATCCCCCGGGAACGCAACCGGCACGCCGACGCCCTCGCCAACGCCGCCATGGACGCCGCGGCCGCCGGCCGGGCCCCGGCCTCAGCCCCGGTCGAGCCGCCCCGCGTGGTGGAGCCACCGCGCGAGGTCGCCGCGCCCGACTCGGCCGCCCGGGCGAGGGCCCGTGAGGTGGCCACCCGTGCCGCGTCGGCGACGAGCACCGGTACCGACCCGGCGACCGCTCCCGCCTCCTGGGAGCCGCGGCCGAGCTTCACGGCCACCCGGCTGATCCTGGTCCGGCACGGCGAGACCGCGTACACCGAGCAGCGCCGCTACTCGGGTCGCGGCGACGTGCCGCTGTCGGAGCGGGGCCGGGCCCAGGCCCGGGCGACGGCCGCCCGGGTGGCCGGGCTGGCCCCGTCCGTCGCGGCCGTGGTCAGCTCCCCCCTGTCCCGGTGTACGGCGACCGCGGAGGCGATCGCCGGGGCGCTCGGCGGGGTGCCGGTGCGCCGCGAGGACGACCTCGTCGAGTGCGACTTCGGGGCCTGGGAGGGGCGCACCTTCGCCGAGGTCCGCGAGGGCTGGCCGGGGGAGATGGACGCCTGGCTCGCCTCCACCCGGATCGCCCCGCCGGGCGGCGAGTCGTTCGTCGACGTCGCCGAGCGCAGCCGCCGCGCGGTCGACGGCCTGTGCCGGGCGTACCCCGGGGAGACCGTCGTGGTGGTCTCCCACGTCTCGCCGATCAAGCTGGTGCTGCGCGACGCGCTGGCGGCCGGCGACGGGTTCCTGCACCGGCTCTTCCTCGACGCGGCCGGCATCTCGGTGCTGGACACGTGGCCCGACGGCGGCGTCGCCGTGCGCACGGTGAACGACACCGCGCACCTCGCCGCGATCTGAGCCCCACGGTCTGAGCCCCGCCGGTCCCCGGCCGCAGGGGCTCGGCCAGTGCCCCCGCTCGCCCGGTGCCGGCAGCCGTTCGGCGCACGCCGCCGCCCGTTCGGCGCATCGGCGCTCCCCGGCAGAACGTGACCGGGCTCACAGGGTCGTAGCCTCCGGCCGTCATCCTGTCGATCTACGACACCGGAGGTGTGTCACATGGCAGCACCCGAACCGGAGGCGCCGACAGCGGCGCGGTCCAGGGCGAAGGACCACAGCCCCTGGAACTGGTTGCTCTTCATCCCCATCGTGGTGCCGCTGATCCCGGTGTTCTTCAACGCGGACTCGCCCCGGATTCTCGGCTTCCCGCGCTTCTACTGGCTCCAGCTCGCCTACATCCTGCTCGGCGTGGCCACCACGACGCTGGTGTACCAGATGACGAAGAAGCGGGGTGGCCGCTGATGTGGCGCGACCATCTCACCGAGATCATCATCTTCTCGCTGCTCTTCCTGCTGGTCAGCGGGATGGGCTTCGTGGCCGCCCGGTGGCGCGCCCCGAAGGACATGGCCCACCTCGACGAGTGGGGGCTGGGCGGGCGTAACTTCGGCGGCTGGATCACCTGGTTCCTGGTCGGCGGCGACCTCTACACGGCGTACACCTTCGTGGCGGTGCCGGCGCTGATGTTCGGGGCCGGCGCGGCGGGTTTCTTCGCCGTCCCGTACACCATCGTGATCTACCCGTTGGTGTTCCTGGTGCTGTGCCGGCTCTGGTCGGTCTCGCACCGGCACGGCTTCGTCACCCCGGCGGACTTCGTCCGCAGCCGGTTCGACTCGCCGGTGCTGGCGCTGCTCGTGGCGATCACCGGCATCGTCGCCACGATGCCCTACATCGCGCTGCAACTCGTCGGCATCGAGGCGGTGCTCAAGACGATGGGGGTCACCGGCGAGAGCGCCCTGGCCCGGCACCTGCCCATCATCGTCGCGTTCGCGATCCTGGCCGCGTACACGTACCAGTCGGGGCTGCGGGCACCGGCGCTGATCGCGTTCGTCAAGGACACGCTGATCTACATCGTGATCCTGGTGGCGGTCATCTGGCTGCCCTACAAGCTCGGCGGTTGGGGCGAGATCTTCGACGCCGCCGACGCGAAGTTCGACGCGTCGCCGAACCCGAACGACGGGGTGCTGCTGGGCGCCAACAACCAGCTCCAGTACGTCACGCTGGCGTTCGGTTCGGCGCTGGCGCTGTTCCTCTACCCGCACAGCATCACCGGCGTGCTGGCCAGCCGGAACCGGGACGTGATCAAGCGGAACATGTCGGCGCTGCCCGCGTACAGCCTGCTGCTGGGGCTGATCGCGCTGCTCGGCTTCATGGCCATCGCGGCCGGGGTGAAGCCGCTGCCCGGGGCGAAGGAAGGCTCCGTCGACAGCAACACCGTCGTGCCGGTCCTGTTCGACCAGCAGTTCCCCGACTGGTTCGCCGGCGTCGCCTACGCGGCCATCGGCATCGGCGCGCTGGTGCCGGCGGCGATCATGTCCATCGCGGCGGCGAACCTGTTCACCCGCAACATCTACAAGGAGTACCTGAAGCGGGACGCCTCCCCGGCCCAGGAGGCGAACGTCTCGAAGATCACCTCGCTGGTGGTGAAGGTCGGCGCGGTGGCCTGCATCGTCTTCCTCGACCCGCAGTTCTCCATCGACCTCCAGCTCATCGGCGGCGTGATCATCCTCCAGACGCTGCCGGCGGTGGCGCTGGGCCTCTACACCCGCTGGTTCCACCGGGGCGCGCTCGTCGCCGGCTGGGCCGCCGGCATGGGGCTGGGCATGTGGATGCTCTACCAGATCCCCAACGCGGCCACCGGGCGCAAGCACTTCGGCGGCTCGGCGTTCCCGCTGTCGGACTTCGGCTTCGACACCCCGAAGACGATCTACGTCGGGATCGTGGCGGTGCTGGTCAACCTGCTGGTGGCGGCGCTGCTGACGCTGGTGCTGCGGGCGGCCAGGGTACGCGACGGCGTCGACGGCACCACGCCGGACGACTACTTCGCCGACGAGGGCGACCCGCGCGTCGTGCCGGGGCAGCGCCGCGACGCCGACGCCGCACCGGAACCGGTCGCCTGACGAGGAAGGGCCCCTTGTCGCATCTCGATGTGCGGGGGCCCTTCCCCACACCTCGACCGATGTGCGGGGCCCTTCCCCACAGCTGGACCGGCGGCCCGGCGGGCTCAGCCCACGGCGCGCCAGAGCAGGTACAGGCCGATCACCGTGCCGAAGGCCACGATCAGCGTCTTGAGCACCACCGACGGCAGCCGGCGGACCAGCCGGGCGCCTGCGTACCCGCCGACCAGCGTCGCCGGCGCGACCAGCGCCACCGCCGCCCAGTTCACCGGGCCGAACAGCGCGAACACCACGAGCGTGGTCAACCCGACCAGGGCGGAGAGCAGGTTCTTGATCGCGCTCACCCGGGCCAGTGTCGCGTCCAGCACCAGAGCCAGGCCGGCGACCAGCATCACCCCGAGCGCCGCGCCGAAGTAGCCGCCGTACACCGCGCCGACCGCGACCATCGCCTGCACACCGACCGTACGGCGGCGGGGCGACAGGTCGCGCGGATGCCCGACCAGCCGGCGCAGCGGATCCTGGAATGCCAGCACCGCCGTCGCCCCGAGCACCAGGAAGGGCACCACCAGCTCGAACGCCCGCGCCGGGGTGGCCAGCAGCAGCAGGGCCCCGGCGATCGTGCCGACGATGGTGGTCGGCACCAGCGTGGCCAGCGCCCGCCCCCGCGGCAGGTCGGTGCGGCTGCCCGCCACGCTCGCCACGTACCCCGGAAAGACCGCCACCGAGTTGCTCACGTTGGCCGGCACCGGCGGCAGGCCCACCGCGATCATCGCCGGGAAGGTGATGAGCGAGCCGCCGCCGGCCACCGCGTTGACGGTGCCCGCGGCGAGACCGGCGGTGAGCAGCAGCGCGGCGTCGGAGAGATCCATGGTCCCCAGAGGCTAGTAAGCGCCCCGCCCGGCCGCCCGCGACGGTGAGCCCGGCCGCCAGCTCTGCCCGCCCGGCCCCGCCTCGCCGTGCCTGGCCGGCGCGGCGGGGCGGGCCTTGGCGGCGTTTTCAGGTCGGTGCTGCCTCGCGAGGCGGGGAGGCGGCAGTTTCCCTGAAGCAGCGCGATCGGCTCCGGTGTCGCGCTCGGGCGGCGGGGCCGGGGTGGCAATAGACGCGGCGGTGGCGTCGTTAGGATGGGTGCGCGACGGACGAGTCGACCGGGCGGTCGCGTCGGCGGGCTCCGGCCCGCCGCCGAGGAACGTCCGGACTCCACAGGGCAGGGTGGTTGCTAACGGCAACCCGGGGTGACCCGCGGGACAGTGCCACAGAAAACAGACCGCCGGCCCCATCGGGGACGGTAAGGGTGAAACGGTGGGGTAAGAGCCCACCAGCACCCCGGGTGACCGGGGTGGCTCGGTAAACCCCACCCGGAGCAAGGCCAAGAAAGGGCCGTCGGCCAGCAGGACGACGACCCGCGCAGACGCTTGAGGACGGCCCGTCCGATGTCTGCGGGTAGGCCGCTTGAGCCTGCCGGCGACGGCAGGCCTAGATGGATGGCCGCCGCCGGCGCGAGCCCTTCGGGGCGCGCGCCGGTCACAGAATCCGGCGTACAGGTCGACTCGTCCGTCGCCCACCTGCTGGCGGGGCTGATCAAGCCTCTGACCTGGCTCTATCGTCGGGTGTCTATGGTCGTTGTCGGTCGACTTTGGTCGGCGTTTGACGCCCTGGCGACGCCCTGATCTTGGACTTGTTTCGCCTCGCTGGCCGGTCTGGTTGGCGGGGTTTCGTCGTGTCCGTCGGCAGGCGTCCGCGGTGCGGCTGACGGCGTCTCGCGGCTGGCCGGGGGAGCTGGTTGCCGGCGGCCGGGTGAGTCGGTGGCAAGCCAGTCCCGGGGTTGGACTGGCGCGGCAGTCGGAAGCCCCGACCCGTCGACCAGGCCGCCTCGGCGGCTTCCGTCGCGGCCTCGTCGGGCCCGGTGCTGCTGGCTGGTTCCTGGTCACCCTGGGGGCGGCGTCCCGGCGGGTGTCGGTGGCTCACCGCCCCGGCGCCGGAGGCGTCCGGGGCGGCTTGCCGCCGGCCGGGCTTGCCGGCCCCGCGCCGCGCTTGCGCGGCGCCTTGATCCATAACAGAGGAATTCGGCAAGGCCATGCGGACTGACGTGGCGGGTCTGACCAGTGCCCTCGACTGTGCCACGTCCAAGCCTAGTACTCCAGCAGGGGATCCGTTTCAGGGCTCGGTGAGGGCTTGTCGGGCGTAGTGGCTGATCTTGCCTTCGGCTTGGTATTGGCGTCGGAAGATGAGTTCAGAGCGGGTCCGCACCGTGCGGTGCAGCAGGGTCTTCCCGACGCCCAGGCCCCAGGTCCGATGACGGTCCTCTGCATCTTCTTGGCCTTCGTGCGCCGGTCGACGAAATATCGCAAGACAGGGCTGCGGAGATCGCACTACCGGCGCGGGAATATACCAATCATGGGCCACTCCGATACGCAGTTCGAGATATTCGGTCTCCAAAGTGTGGCAGCCCCTACTCTGAAGGGCGATAGGCCGGTCGACCCTGCACGGGATTTCCATTGCCGACTGCGGAGCGGACCGGGCTCTTGTGTGGCGGACCCATCGAGGAGAGCTGTGGAGAACGTTGGCAAGATTCGCCTGCATCAGAACGCGTGGGTTGTGGCAAAGCTGCAATTCACCTATTTGGATGGCGGCAAGATGATCCACACGGACGGCAGTCCTGGCGTCGCGCTAGGGAACTCGGTCACCTTGGACCCGAGTGAGTTCGGCGTGCCCGAAGGAGCGTCCGTCTCTGCGTACATTTTCGTGGTGTGGGGGAACGACAACCATGGGAAGGAAATTTTCACTATGGTTCACGGCAGTCCGAACATTGCGGACTACACCCTTGAGGGCACGACCCTGGGGAATACGCTCACGTACAACGGCATGAAGCAGAAATAACAACGCACGGCCGATCGGGAAGGACGTTCGCCATGGATTATGAGACCGTCGGCAAGATTTGTCTCCAGCAGAATGCTTGGGTTGTCGCGCGTGTCGAGTTTGTCGTTCTTCACAATGGAGAGATGGTGCACATCAAGTGCGATACCGGTGACGTGCGACTCGGGCAAAAGATTGTCGTTGACCCAGGAAAGCAGTGCAAGATGTCCGACGGCTCGCTCATGCCCACCGGGGCGTTGTTCTCTCTGTACGTGTTCGTGGTCTGGGGAAATGACGTGCAAGCGCATGAGATCTTCAAGTATGAGTCGGGCAATTCCCGTACGGCGAATTACACTCTGACGGGGACAACCCTCGATTCTCACCTGCAGCTCACGGGCATCAGTTGAGTTGGGAGTAGCTAGTACTCCAGCAGGAGATTATCTTCAGGGCTCCGTCAGGGCCTGTCGGGCGTAGTGGCTTGCTCAGGCCGACCGAAGCACGACCCGACCACGTCCATCAGCTCGTCGAACAGCCCAGACCATCGCTGGACGTCTCTGGTCTGCAGGCGGCAGCCACCGCCGAATCTTTGATCCACAGAACCACGAGACTCAGCGGTGACTGCTCCATGCCCACGGACAAAACCGCACAGCTCCAGCAGGTCCGAACGGATCCCTGCTGGAGTACTAGTCAGGACGTGCTATTGAGCTACGGAAAGAAGAGACTTGAGGTCTAGTTGTCCGAGAGCGAAGGCAATCACCGCTAAAGCGATAACCACTGCTTGCCACCGGCTTTGTAACCATACGAGGCTACGGTCGACGTAGCGGGCCGCGATGCGGACGGTTCGTGCCTGCTTTGAGAACGTAGAGCTCTCTGCGCGCCACCGCCTCGCCTCGTTCGTTCAGCTGGTAGCCGTCCAGCCAAGTCCACCCGCTGTAGGTATGCAGATCAGCGCGGATCTTGATGAGGCGGAAGAGGATCGGTCGCGCGAACTGGGGGCTTGCGGCGCGGGTTAGGTGCAGTACGTCACCGGCCTTCACGTCGGCTCTTCCTGTCTCGCCAGGCCCGTAGGGTCTCGCCGAGTCCCACAGGTCCGCCAGCCAGTAGAGCGAGACCGACAGCATCCAGGCCCACCCGCGCACCCAGGTCGCCTCGTCGAACCCGAGCGCCTCCCGGTAGGCGGCCCGCGCTCGGGCATCGAACAGGCTCCAGCCCGGCCGCACCTCGACCGCCGGATCGCCGCGGCCGAGACCGCCGAAGTCGATCACCCCGACGAGCCTGCCCTGGTTCACCAGCAGGTTGCCCGCCAGGAGATCACCGTGCAGCCATACCGGCGGTCCGGGCCACTCGCCCGCCGCCATCGCCTCGTCCCACGCGGCAGTCACCGCCCGCCCGTCGATCCGGTCGCCCAGCGCCGCGATCGACCGGCGGGTCAGCTCGTCCCGCTGCACCAGTGGTACGCCGCGCTGAATCCCCTCCTTGACCGGCCCGCCCATCGGGTCGATGGCGATCATCGCGCGCACGAAGCCGGCGAGGTCGACGGCGAGGTCGACGAGGTCCTGCCCGGCTTCCGGGTTGCGCCCGGGCAGCCACGGGACGACCGTCCACGGCCACGGATAGTTTCCGCCCGGCCGGCCGACAGCGACCGGCACCGGTACCGGCACCGGAAGGTACGGCGCCAGCCGCGGCAGCCAGGTCGCGTCGGTCGCCACCTGGTCGACCGCCCACTGCGCCCGCGGTAGCCGTGCCGTGAGGGAATCACCCAGCCGGAACAACGCGTTGTCGGTGCCGTTCGACGGCTGCCGAACGAGCGGCAGGTCCGACCATTCGGGGAACTGCTCGTCGACCAGGGCGCGTACCTGCTCGACAGTGACGACGATCTCTCCAGGGCGCATCCGCGCGAACGTAGGACCGGCTCGGTCATCCTGTCAATCGAAATCGGACCACGCCGCACCGCGCGCCGGATCGACCGCCCGCCGTCGGCTTCGACGGGACGCCCGGACCAGCAACCGTTCCTGGTGCTCGGTGTGCTACCGATCGCAGCGGTGAAGGACAATGTGCCGATGGTTGATCACCGCCTCTGTCGTCTCTCCGTGCGCGACGACGAGTTGGAGCTTGCCGGTCCGCCGGCTGCGCTCCGTGCACTCAGCCGGCTGCTACGCCAGCATGCTGCGCCCGTTGAGGTGGCGGTCACCGGCGGGGTCGTCAGTCAGAAGGTGACGGCGGGCCCGCTGCTCGTCAGTCTGGAAGGCGGGACCACGCTGCGTCTCACCGGCGGGCGCGAGTGTCTCGACATCATCTGGGGCGCGCTCGATGGCCTGGCGGAGCAAGCCGAGACCGCCGATGACCGGACGGTCCACCGGCATCTGCACATCGAGCACTCTCCTGGTGACGAGTACCGGTCGCCGGACTCGGTCCCATTGATCATCGTGGCCGACTGGCCAGAAGTGTAGGTGCACGACTGCCGCGCGGCGAGCGGGGTGAGTGTGACCGAACCGTCCCGACGCGTCCGGGCAGGTGCATGGCGTAACACGACCTCTAGGGCCAGGGCTCCCAGGGCAGCGCGTCCCGCCAGCCTTGGCGGCCGGCGGCCCAGTCCGCGACGACCCTCGCCACCGGATCGACCCCGATCACGACCGGTTGGGCCGGCACGTGGGCCTGGAAGTGCCTGTCCTCGCCACCCTCGCGGTATTCCACCTGGTAGCTCAGGTCGTCGTTGAGATAGACCTGCATGTAGTGCTGCCCGGCGGGCTCCAGGTCGAGTCGCTCGACGATCACGAAGCGCCACGTCAGGTTCATGTCCGCCAGGGCGTCGTACAGAGTGGTCTCGGACGGGTCGTCCCAGGCCTGCCCGCTCGCCTCTCGCGCCCTCACCACGGGTCCGGTCACGACCCGACCCTACCGAAGTGTCGGACGGCAACCGGAGTCGGTGACTCGACCCCGACTCACGGCAGAGAAATGCCCAATATCTACCTTTTCGGATGGTTGACGTTATCTGGCCGTGACACACCGCCTTGGTCGTCGTTGCCTGGATGTCAACTGTCCACAACACGGGGGATTACATGAGCAGGACCTCTACGCGGCGCCGATGGGGCGGTGCCTACGCACGACTGGCGGCGCTCGCGCTGCTGGCCGGTGCACTGTTGCTCGCGGGCGGCTCGCCGGCCAGCGCCGCATCCACGATCAACATCAATCCGGGGAACGTGCCGACCACGGCGGCGAACTTCACCCAGGACTGTGACCCCAACCTCGGCGGTGGGCCTTTCGCCAACGAGGACGTGTGGGTGTTCAACCTGCCGGGCAACCAGGACACCACCGGCGTCTTCCAGACGATCACGGCGACGTTCAGCACGCCGACCGGCGACGTCACGAGGACGATCCCCGGCCCGGACAGCGCCATCGTCAACAACCTGGGTACCAGCAAGGCGTGGATCCGGGTTCCGGCCGGCTGGACGTTGACCGGCGCCACCGCGGTGATCTCGGGAACCGCGGACTTCTTCGTGCTCACCCACACCTGCGCGGCGTCGAACCCACGGGTGAACCCGAAGCTGCACCTGACCAAGACCGGTTCCCCGGCCACCGGTGTGAAGGCCGGTGACGTGGTCACCTACACCTACACGGTGACGAACCAGAGCACGGGCACGACCGACCCGATCACCAACATCACCGTCACCGACAACGTGGTCACCGGCATCACCTGCGAGGACACGTCGCTCGCGCAGGGGGAGAGCACCACCTGCACCGGCACGTACACGGTCAAGAGCAGCGACGTGAAGAACGGTAAGATCGTCAACACCGCCCAGGCGAGCGGGTTGTTCCTGCAGCAGACGGTTCCGTCGAACCAGGCGACGTTCACGGTGACCACCAAGCCGGCCCCGCCGAAGCAGGTCAGCCTGTCGATCGACAAGAAGGCGCGGGTCGACTCGGACTGCCGCGACAAGTGCGCGAACGACGGCTACGCCGCCAAGGGTGACAAGATCTTCTACACGTACCGGGTGACGAACACGGGCACGGTCACCATCACCGACGTGGGCGTCGACGACCCGAAGGCCGGCGAGGTCGTCTGCAACAGCACCACCCTGGCGCGGGGCACGAGCACCGACTGCCACGCCGTCGAGCCGTACGTGGTCACCAAGGCCGACGTCAAGGCCGGAAAGGTGGTCAACACGGCCCGGGCGACCGGCAGGTACGACGGCAGGTCCGTGGTCTCCGACCCGGACACCGTCACCGTCTGCATCCGGGGCGGCAAGTACGACCACCGGCACGACGGCAAGCACGACAAGGACGGCAAGCACCACAAGGAGTTGCCGGTCACCGGCGACGACTCCTCCGTGGCGCTCTCCCTGGGCGGTGGCCTGCTGGCCGCCGGTGGCCTCCTGATCGGGGCCAGCCGGATCCGCCGTAAGGCGGGCGTCCAGGCCTGATCCGGCACGACAGACACTCCGGGCACCGCCGCGAGGCGGTGCCCGGAGTGCTTCCTCCGTCCCCTGCGGCCCTTCCGGTGCCCCACTCGTCGCACGCTTCGCAGGCCGTCGGCATCGCGGGCTGGAAGGATCACCAGGGCAACTCTCGGGCCGACCGATCCGGGCACGACATGTCGGGTCCGGCACCCCCTCGCGCGCCTAGCGTTGCTCCTCGAACAGGGAAGGGGAAATGGGTGCTGGAGCGGCTCAACCAGGCCATGGAGCACATCGAGCGGCACCTCGACCAGCCGATCGAGGTGGCCGAGCTGGCGCGGATCGCGGTGACGTCGGAGTACCACCTCCGGCGGATCTTCTCCGCGCTGGCGGGCGTCGGCCTGTCCGAGTACATCCGCCGCCGGCGGCTCACCGTCGCGGGCGCCGAGGTGCTCGCGGGGGAACGGACGCTGCTCGACGTCGCGGTGCGCTACGGCTACGGCTCCACCGAGGCGTTCGCCCGGGCGTTCCACGCCATGCACGGCGTGGGCCCCGGCGAGGCCAGGCGTACGGGGGCGGCGCTGCGCTCCCAGCCCCGGATGTCCTTCCGACTCGTCGTCGAAGGGAGCAGCAGCATGCGATACCGGATCGTGCACAAGGAGGAGTTCCGGCTGGTCGGCCGCAAGGCCCGGGTACCGCTCGTGCACGAGGGGATGAACCCGGCGATCGTGGCCTTCGTCAGGAGCATCGAGCCGGAGACGGTACGCCGGATCGAGGCGCTGTCCGACCAGGAGCCGCGCGGCATCGTCAACGTCAGCGACAAGGTGGCCGACGACCGCGCGGAGGGCACCGAGTTGGACTACTGGCACGGCGTGGTGACCGGCGAGGACGCGCCGGCGGACCTCGACGCGCTCGCCGTGCCGGCGGGCACCTGGGCGGTCTTCGAGACCTCCGGGGCGTTCCCCCAGGCGGTGCAGTACCTGTGGCGGGACGTGTTCACCCAGTGGTTCCCGTCCAACCCGTACCGCAGCCGGCCGGGGCCGGAGATCTCCCGCACCCGGCTCTCGGCGGACGGCGCCGAGGCGGAGGCCGAGCTGTGGATCCCGGTGGAGCCGGTCAGCCGCTGATCTCGGCGAGGACGCGGCGCTGGAAGGCCCGGGCCTCCGGGCCGCCCGGCGGCGGCCCGCCCTCCCGCGCCGCGATCGACCGCTCGATCAGGTCGGCGTCCCCGCCGTCGCCGCCGGTGGACGCAGCCGCAGCCGAACCGGCGACGCCGCCGAGCGACCCGCCGGCAACGGCGCCGGGTGTCCTACCGGCATCGGCGGCGAGGGACCGGCCGGCGACAGCGCCGATCGGCCGGCCGTCGGCGATCAGCCGGCGGCCGGCGTCGGCCTTCGACAGCCAGACCCCGTGACGGACCTTCACCAGGGACCGGCAGGCGCCGAGCACCGCGTCCTCGGCGCCGGGGGCGGGACCGTCGCCGGGCGGCGTCGGCAGGGCCAGCCACCAGCGCAGCGCGTCGGTCAGCAGGCGACGCAGGTCGGTGGCGGAGAGGTCGGCGAAGGTGTCGGCGGCCGGCGGCCCGAGCAGGGCGTACCCGCACTGGTGCAGGATGCTGCGGTCCAGCCCGTACCAGAACAGGCCGTCCTCGGCCGCCCGCTCGGCGGCGGCCCAGGTGGCCCGGAACGCCATCCGCGCGCCGGTGTTCAGCTCGACCTCGAATCCGGGTTCCGGCGTGCCGGAGCAGGCGACCGCCCGACGGTAGACGACCAGTTCCAGCCCGCGCGCCGGGCAGGGCAGCGACTCGTGCCGCAGCCGCGCCACCAGTTCCCGCTTGCGCGCCGGGTCGAGGGCGTCCGCGCAGACCAGCGCCACGTCGACGTCGCTGCGCCCCGGCTGGTACGCGCCCAAACCCACCGAGCCGGCCGCGTACGCCCCGACGAGGTCGTCGCCGAGGACGTCGCGGGCGGCGGCGAGCAGGTCGACGAGGTAGCGGCGCAGGGCGGGGTCGAGGTCAGTCATCGGACTCCGTCCAGACCGTGCCGGCGGGCAGGAACCAGGCGGTGGCCTCGGCGCCGAGGGCGTGCGCGATGACCAGCCGGGCGTGCCGGTCCAGCGGCGGCAGCCGGTCGGGCGGGAACCACTCCACGGCCACCGACTCGTCGTCGTTGACCCGCGCGGTGCTGCCCAGCAGCCGGCACTCGAAGCCGAGGTTCAGGTATTCGCAGCGGTCGCCGTTGGGATAGGTGTGCGGGTGGGTGAGGACGCTGCTCAACCGGACCGGCTCCACGTGCAGGCCGGTCTCCTCCCGTACCTCGCGGACCACCGCCGTGGCCGGCTGCTCGCTCGGCTCGACGACGCCGCTGGCGACGGACCACCGGCCGTCGTCGGCGCGCCTGCCCAGCAGCAGTTCCCCGGCGTCGTTGCGGACCACCGCGCTCACGCTCGGCAGCCAGAGCAGGTCGTGGCCGACGTGCTCGCGGATCCGCAGGATGTAGTCCGATGCGCCCACCCGGCGACCCTAACCCGCCCTCCGCCCGGCGGCCCGGCCGGAGCCCGGCGGCCCGGCCCGCGAGCACGTAGGTCCGGCCGGAGCACGGCGGCCCCGGCCCCGAGTGCCCACGGCGCGGCACGGGCACGGCGGCGCGCCGTGCGGGCGGCGGAGCGGGGAGGCCCGTGCCGGCGGGGTCAGTCGGGGCAGGGCAGCCGTTCCAGGGCGGCCGGTCCGGCGTCGGTGTGCACGACCTGCGCGAAGCAGGCCGTCGAGTCGGCCCGCTGCCAGCCGAAGACCGACGACGCCGTCTTCGCCACCCGCACCCGGAACACCAGTCGGACGGCGGGCCCGGAACCCGGCCCGTCGCTGCGTACGGTCAGCACCTCGACCCCGTCGACCCCGCCGGCGGCCTGTCGCAGCGTCGACTCCCCGACGGCGGGGGCGGCGAGCAGTCGCGCGCGGGCGAGCTGCGCGGTCGCGGTCACCTCCCGATCGGCCCGCTGCTCCAGCCGCTGCTGCGACCTGTCCCGCAGCAGGGGCAGCCCGGCGGCCACCCCGACGGCGGCCAGCAGGCCCGCCACCGCCGCCGCGACCAGCCCGCGCCGCAACCGCACCGGTGTTCTTCCCCCGCGTCGCACGGGGGGATTGTGCGACACCGGCGCGCCCCGCGGCTGCCCCGTCGGGCCGGCGCCGGGCCGTTCCCGAACGCCCGATCGCCCTGTTTTCGCAGTTCCAGCCCCTGCGGCCGACAGCACGTCTACTGTGGAGAACATCGGCGACTTGTGGTGTTCCGGTGGCGGCCGGGTGGTTCGCGGTGCACAGTGATCCCATGAGCGACAGCGGAAGCGGTGGGCACCACTACTGGTGCACCCGACACCACCGGGTCGAGACCGATGCCGACGTGTGCCCCGCCAAGCACGTTCTCGGGCCGTACGCCTCGGCCGCCGACGCGGAGAACGCTCTGCAACAGGTGCGGGAGCGCAACGAGGCGTGGGACGCCGAGGACGCCCGCTGGGCCGGGGAGGACAGATAGGCGGCGCGGGACGGTCCGCGTCGAGATGCTCCGTGCTCCGCGAGGGCGAGAGCACGTCCCCAAGGAGGGAACCGAGATGGCCGAAGCACAGCAGGCCACCACCCGCCCGGCCGCCGGACGCACGACCGCCAGGAAGACCGCCGCGGCGGAGCGGTCCGCGGGCGCGGCACGGACCGTACGGCCGTCCGGCTCGACCACCGCGGCGAAGAAGGCGCCGGCCAGCAAGGCGACGGGCGGCGCCGGGCGGGCCCCGGCGAAGAAGACCGCCGCCGCGAAGGCCCCGGCGAAGAAGGCCCCCGCGAAGAAGACGGCGACCAAGGCCGCCACCGGGGCGAAGAAGACGACGGCCGCGGCGAAGAAGACGGCCGCCGCGACCGCGAAGAAGGCACCGGCCGCGGCGAAGAAGACGACGGCGGCGGCCAAGAGCACCGCCACGAGGAAGACCACCTCGGCGAAGACGCCCGCCTGGCAGGCGGCGACCAGGGCGACCACCGCGGCGAAGAAGGCCGCCGCGCCGGCGAGGAAGACCACCGCCCCCGCCAGGAAGGCCCCCGCCAAGACGACCGCCGCCGCCCGCAAGGTCACCTCGACGGCGAAGAAGACCACCGCGACGGCGGCGAAGAAGACCACCACGGCCGCGAAGGCGCCGGCCCGGAAGGCCGCCGCCAAGAAGACGACGCCGGCCCGGAAGACGGCCGCGACCCGCCCCACCGGCGGCGCGCGCAAGGCGGCCGCGAAGAAGGCCCCGGCGAAGAAGGCCACCGCGACGTCGTCGGCCACCACCCGCAAGGCGGCCGCGAAGAAGGCGCCGGCGAAGAAGACGACCGTCGCCAAGGCGCCGGCCAAGAAGGTCACCGCCCGGAAGGCACCGGCGCGGACGACGGCCGCCCGGGCCACCGCGCCCCGGGGCGCGCGGGCGGCCGCGCGGAAGGCGACCGGCTGACCGTCGCCCGGGCCACCGCGCCCCGGGGCGCGCGGGCGGCCGCGCGGAAGGCGACCGGCTGACCGCCGCCCGGGTCACCGTGCCCGGGGGCGCGCGGAGGGCCGCGCGGAAGGCGACCGGCTGACCGTCGACCCGTGACTCCCGGCGCGCGCCCGGGGAGCGGATCATCCGCCACGCTGTCAGGATTGACCCCGTGGTGATCCGACGCGTACTCGCGCCCCGCATCGACTTCGGCGCGCTGCGCCGCGAGCTGGGACTGCCCGAGGGGTTCCCGGCCGCGGCGCAGCGTGAGGCCGACGCCGCGGCGGCGGCGCCGCCCAGGCCGGCCGTCGACCGCACCGACATCCCGTTCGTCACCGTCGACCCCGCCGGCTCCCGCGACCTCGACCAGGCGATGCACCTCGCCCGCCGCGTCGGCGGCGGCTACCGGGTGTCGTACGCGATCGCCGACGTGGCGGCGCACGTGCGCCCCGGCGGCGCGTTGGAGGAGGAGACCTGGCGGCGCGGGCAGACCGTCTACCTGCCCGACGGGACGGTGCCGCTGCACCCGGAGACCCTCAGCGAGGGCGCGGCGAGCCTCCTGCCGGAGGTCGACCGGGCCGCCGTCGTGTGGACCGTCGACCTCGACTCCGAGGGCGGCACCGTCGGGGTCGAGCTGGAGCGGGCGCTGGTGCGCAGCCGGGCCCAGTTGGACTACGCCGGCGTCCAGGTTGCCGCCGACGCCGGCCGGCTGCCCGACCCGATCGCCCTGCTGCCCGAGATCGGGGCCCTGCTCACCGCCCGCGGCCTGCGCCGGGGAGCGATCAACCTGCCGCTGCCCGAGCAGGACGTGGAGGCGGACGGCGACGGCTGGCGGCTGGTGCTGCGCGGGCCGGTGCCGATGGAGGAGCACAACGCGCAGATCTCCCTGCTGACCGGGATGGCCGCCGCCGAGATCATGCTGGCCGGCGGGGTCGGCCTGCTGCGCACGATGCCGGCCCCGAAACCCGAGGCGGTGGCGCGGCTGCGCGCCGCCGCCGCCCCGCTGGGCGTGCAC
Organism: Micromonospora citrea; assembly: GCF_900090315.1. Classification (NCBI taxonomy): domain Bacteria; kingdom Bacillati; phylum Actinomycetota; class Actinomycetes; order Micromonosporales; family Micromonosporaceae; genus Micromonospora; species Micromonospora citrea. The sequence continues at coordinate 5,229,166 of NZ_FMHZ01000002.1, forward strand.
TGGCCCGAGGGGGCCGGCCCCGGCGAGGTGCTCGCCGGGCTGGACCCGTCGCAGCCCCGGGCCGCCGCCTTCGTCGACCAGGCGGCCGAGCTGATGCGCGGCGCCGCGTACACGGCCTTCGACGGCGCACCGCCGGAGCAGCGGGAGCACGGCGGGGTGGCGGCCGCGTACGCCCATGTCACCGCGCCGCTGCGCCGCCTGGCCGACCGGTACGCCACAGAGGTCTGCCTGGCGCTGCACGAGGGCCGGCCGGTGCCCGACTGGGCCCGCGCGGCGCTGCCCCGGCTGCCCGAGGTGATGGCGACGACCGACCGGGTGGCCTCGGCGGCCAGCCGGGGCGCGATCGAGCTCGCCGAGGCGGTGCTGCTCCGGCACCGGGTCGGGGAGACCTTCGACGCGGCGGTGCTCGACGCCGACGCGGTCCCGGAGGGCAAGCCCCGCCCGGGTCGCCGGCCCGGCGGCACGGTGGCGCTCGACGACCCGCCGGTGCGCGCCCGCTGCCTGGGCGAGCTGCCGCTCGGGGAGCGGGTCCGGGTCCGGCTGGTCACCGCCGACCCGGCGACGCGTTCGGTGGCCTTCGAACGAGCCTGACGCCGGCTGCCCGTCGTGCCGGTCTTCGGTGCCGATGGGGGCGGGGCGGCAGCGGGGTTTGTCACAGTGCTCGCCCCTGCTGACGCGGGGCCGGGTTTGCGAGGATGACGGCATGGCTTACGACGCGAGCACGCTGCCCGACGTGTCCGGGCTGACCGTCGGCATCATCGGCGGCACCGGCGACCAGGGACGGGGGCTCGCCTACCGGTTCGCCCGGGCCGGCCAGTCCGTGCTGATCGGGTCGCGGTCGGCCGAGCGGGCCGCACAGTCCGCGCAGGAGATCGCGTCGCTGCCCGGCGTCCCGGCCGGGGCCGAGGTCGCGGGCGCCGGCAACGAGGAGGTGGCCCGGCGCAGCGACGTGGTCGTCGTCGCGGTGCCGTGGGACGGGCACGCCGCGACCGTCGCCGCGCTCGCCGAGCCCCTCGCCGGCAAGATCGTCATCGACTGCGTCAACCCGCTCGGCTTCGACAAGCAGGGCCCCTACGCGCTCGCCGTGCCGGAGGGCAGCGCCGTCCAGCAGGCCGCCGGGCTGCTGCCCGACTCCCGGGTCTGCGCCGCGTTCAACCACGTCAGCGCGCCGCTGCTGGCCGACCCGGAGATCGACCGGATCGACCTCGACGTGCTCATCTGCACCGAGGACCGGGATCTGGTCGGCGTGGTCGCCGCCCTCGCGGCCCGGATCCCCGGCATGCGCGGCATCTACGCCGGCCGGCTGCGCAACGCCCACCAGATCGAGGCGTTCACCGCCAACCTGATCGCCATCAACAAGCGCTACAAGGCGCACGCCGGGATCCGGGTCACCGACCTCTGACGTCCGGCGGCGTGCCGGTCCGGCGGTGGCCCGCTCAGGGCCGGGCGGCGACCGCGTCGACCTCGAAGAGCATGTCGGGCAGCGCGAGGGCGGCCACGCCGGTGAGGGTCTGCGTGGGCGGCGTGGCACCCCAGATCTCGCCGATGACCCCCGCGACGACGGCCAGCTTGTCGGCGTCGTGGTCCACGATGTGGGTGCGCAGCTGCACGATGTGGCGGTGCTCCAGCCCCTCGGCGGCCAACGCCTTCCCCAGGTTGGCGAACGACTGCCTCACCTGTGCGGCGAAGTCCGGGGAGGTGACCTGGCCGGTGGCGTCTGAGGCGTACTGGCCGGCGACGAGGACCAGTTCTCCCGAGACGCGGGCGACGTGGCTGTAGCCGTAGCTCACCGGGTCGTGCAGGGTGTCGGGGTTGCTGATGGTGTGTGGCATGGTGGTCCTTCCGTGGTCAGGCGGTGCGGTCCCGCCGGGCGGCGGCGACCGTGACGGTCGTGAGCAGGGCGAGGACGCCGGCGACGCCGAACGCGGCGCGCCAGCCGAGGAGGTCGCCGACCACCGTGCCGGCCGGCACGCCGAGGACGGACGCGGTGGAGACCCCGCCGAAGATGACGGCGGTGGCGGGCGCGACGTGCCGGGCCGGCACGAGGCGGACCGCGAGGCCACCGGCGATCACCCAGAGGCCGCCGACGCTGAGGACTGGTGGACGGGAGCGCCCCGCGGGAATGGGCGTAGGTCAGCCCCGCAGGGCGGTGAAGCGGTTCCGGGTCTGGCCCGGCGCGGCCGGGAACCGGTGCTCCACGGTGGCCTTGATGTCGGCCAGGCTCTGCGCGGCCAGCTCCCGCCGCCAGCTCAGCTCCGCCCGGCGCATGGCCTGGGAGATCACGCAGGTCTGCCGGTAGTCGACGTCCGGCTGGCCGCCGGGCCCCTGGCGCAGGATCTCGCTGCACCGGAACGCCTCCTCGGTGCCCTCGATCGCGACCACCACGTCCAGCAGGGTGATCTCCTCCGGCCGACGGGCCAGCCGGAAGCCGCCCCTCGGGCCGGAGGTGGAGGTGACGATGCCGGCGCGGGCCAGCGCCTGGAGCTGCTTGTTCAGATAGGCGGGGGGCAGCTCGTAGAACGCGGCGAGGGTGGTCGCGCGGATCGCCCGGCCGTCGGTGACCCAGGACAGGTTGAGGCAGGTGTGCAGGGCCCACTCGACGCCCTCGCTCATCTTCATAACATGGACGTTACTTGTCCAGGATCGCTGTGGCAACGTCTCCGGCGGGTCGGCCCGCCTCGGCCGCGGGGGGAGAGGCCCACGCCCGGCGGGCGGCCCGGGGGCCGTGTGCGCGTCCCCGGGCCGCCCGGCCGGCATCAAGAGGCGTCGGCCGACCGGCGTCAGAAGGTGTGCTCGGCGGCGGGGAAGTCGCCGCCACGGACCTCGTCGGCAAAGCGCCGGGTCGCGTCGGCGAGGGTGCCGGCCAGGTCGGCGTAGCGCTTCACGAAGCGGGGCGCCTTGCCGGCACGCAGGCCGGCCATGTCCTGCCAGACCAGCACCTGGGCGTCGGTGTCCGGGCCGGCGCCGATGCCGACGGTCGGGATCGGCAGCTCCGCGGTGATCCGCTTGGCTACCTCGCCGGGCACCATCTCCAGCACCACGGCGAACGCGCCCGCCTCGGCCACGGCGCGGGCGTCGGCGATGACGTCCTCGGCCGCGTCGCCGCGCCCCTGGACCCGGTAGCCGCCGATGGCGTGCTCGCTCTGCGGGGTGAAGCCGATGTGCGCCATCACCGGGATGCCGGCGCCGGTGATCGCGGCGATCTGCCCGGCACAGCGCCGGCCGCCCTCCAGCTTCACCGCGTGGCAGCCGCCCTCCTTCATGAACCGCACCGCGGTGCGCAGCGCCTGCGTCGGACCCTCCTCGTACGAGCCGAAGGGCAGGTCGCCGACGACCAGCGTGTGCCGGGTCGCCCGCACCACCGCGCGGACCAGCGGGAGCAGCTCCTCGGCGGTCACCGGCAACGTCGTCTCGTAGCCGAAGACGTTGTTCGCCGCCGAGTCGCCGACCAGCAGCACCGGGATGCCGGCCTGGTCGAAGATCGAGGCGGTGTACTGGTCGTACGAGGTGAGCATCGGCCACCGCTCGCCGCGCTCCTTGGCGGCGATCAGGTCGCGGGTGCGTACCCGCCGGGTGGCCGGGCCGCCGTAGAGGGCGGTCACCTCGGACGGGGTGGACTCCACCATGACTCTCTCCTTCCTCGAGGCCGCGTGCGCGGTCCCCGGGTTCCGTCGCGATCGTCGCACCCGACGACCGGCCGGCGGCAGAGCCCAGTGGAGGATGTCACTCCCGGGCCGGCGTGGTGACCGGCCCGGGAGCGACCCGGCTCAGCCGTCCTCGCGCCACCGGTTCGTGATCGGCAGCCGCCGGTCCCGCCCGAACGCCTTCATCGAGATCTTCGTGCCCGGCGCGGACTGGCGGCGCTTGTACTCGGCGGTATCCACCATCCGCAGCACCCGGTCGACGATGGCCGGGTCGTGGCCGGACGCGACCAGCCCGTCGCGGCCCAGGTCGCCGTCGACGTAGCCGATCAGGATCGGGTCCAGCACGTCGTAGTCGGGCAGCGTGTCGCTGTCGAGCTGGCCCGGGCTCAGCTCGGCGCTCGGCGGCTTGCCGATCGAGTTCTCGGGGATGGGCGGGGTCTCGCCCCGGCGGGCGGCGTCCGCGTTGCGCCACTTCGCCAACCGCCACACCAGCGTCTTCCACACGTCCTTGACGGGGTTGAAGCCGCCGACCGAGTCGCCGTAGAGGGTGGAGTAGCCGACCGCCAGCTCGCTCTTGTTGCCGGTGGTGAGCACCAGGTGCCCCTCCTGGTTCGACAGGGCCATGAGGATCACCCCGCGCACCCGCGCCTGGAGGTTCTCCACCGAGACGCCGGAGAGCGACATGTTGGCCAGGAAGGTGTCCACCATCGGCTGGATCGGCTCGACCCGGTAGTCCAGCCCGGTCCGCTTGGCCAGCTCCGCCGCGTCCTCGCGGCTGTGCTCGGAGGAGTGCTGGCTGGGCAGCGACACGCCGACCACCCGGTCGGGCCCGAGCGCGTCGACGGCCAGCGCGGCCACCACCGCCGAGTCGATGCCGCCGGAGAGGCCCAGCACCACCGACGGGAACCGGTTCTTGTCGACGTAGTCGCGCAGCCCCAGCACCAGCGCCTGCCACACCTCGGCCTCGTCGGCCACCGGGGCGATGATGCCGCCCGTGGCGGCGGGCCCGCCGGCCGGTGGCGGGACGGCGTCGACCGCGGCGCGGACCACCCGCATGTCGTCGGCCAGCGCCTCGTCGGGGCCCGCCGACTCCCGGGCCGGCGGCAGGTCGACGTCGTGCACCAGCAGGTGCTCGACGAACTGCGGCGCGCGGGTGAGCAGTTCGCCGTCCGCGGTCACGATCATCGAGTCGCCCTCGAAGACCAGCTCGTCCTGGCCGCCGATCATGTTGACGTACGCGATGGTGGCCCCCGCCTCGGCGGCCCGGCGCCGCACCAGCGGCAGCCGGATGTCGTCCTTGTTCAGCTCGTACGGCGAGCCGTTGATGTTCAGGACCAGACCGACGCCGGCCTGGCGGGCCGCGGCGAACGGGCCGCCGGCCTGCCACAGGTCCTCGCAGATGGTCAGCGCCACGTCCACCCCGCCGACGCGGACGACGGTCAGCTCCCGGCCGGGGACGAAGTAGCGGTCCTCGTCGAAGACGCCGTAGTTGGGCAGGTGGTGCTTGAAGTAGGTGGCCACGATGCCGCCCCGGTGCAGCAGCGCGGCCGCGTTACGGGCCCCGCGACCCGGTTCGGCGTCGCCGCTGACCTGCGGCGGGCCGTCGGCGTCCAGGTATCCCACCAGCACCGGCAGCTCGCCCAGCCCGTCGGCGGCGAGATCGGCGGCGAGCCGGTCCAGCGCGGCCCTCGACGCGGCGACGAAGGACCGCCGGAAGACCAGGTCCTCGACCGGGTAGCCGGTCAGCACCATCTCCGGGAACGCGACGAGCTGGGCGCCGGCGTCGGCGGCACGGCGGGCCCAGGCACGGACCAGGGCGGCGTTGCCGGCGAGGTCGCCGACGGTCGGGTTGACCTGGCACAGGGCGAGACGCAGGGTGGGCATGCCCTCATCTTGCCCCAGCGGTGCGGACCCGACACGCGCGGCGGGACGAGACCGCGGCGGGGCGGCGACCGGCCCCGGCGCCGGGTGTCGGGGCGGTGCCGGCGGGCGGCCACGGCCGGGCCGGCGGGTGCCGCGGGACAGGGCGGGACGAGGGCCGGCCGGTCGCGTAACGTCGGCGTAACGAGGCGGGTGGAGACTGGTCGGTCAGGCCGGGTCGACCCCGGTCGAAGGCGGACAACGTGTCGCGAGGGGTGGAAGTGGACCGTCAGCAGGAGTTCGTCCTCCGTACGCTGGAAGAGCGGGACATCCGGTTCGTCCGGCTGTGGTTCACCGACGTGCTGGGCACGCTCAAGAGCGTCTCGGTGGCCCCCGCCGAGCTGGAGGCGGCCTTCGAGGAGGGCATCGGCTTCGACGGCTCGGCGATCGAGGGCTTCGCCCGGGTCTTCGAGTCCGACATGGTCGCCATGCCCGACCCGACCACCTTCCAGGTCTTCCCGTTCGAGGGCGGGGTCAGCGGCGAGAGCGCCCGGATGTTCTGCGACATCCTGCTGCCCGACGGCGGCCCGTCCTGGGCCGACCCGCGGCACGTGCTGCGCCGGGCGCTGTCGAAGGCGGCCGAGAAGGGGTTCACCTTCTACACCCACCCCGAGATCGAGTTCTTCCTGCTGGAGAACGGCCCGCTGGACGGTTCGGTGCCGGTCCCGGTCGACACCGGCGGCTACTTCGAGCACACCACCCACGCGGTGGCCCGCGACTTCCGCCGCCAGGCCGTGCTGGCGCTGGAGCGGATCGGCATCTCGGTGGAGTTCAGCCACCACGAGGTGGCCCCCGGCCAGCAGGAGATCGACCTGCGCTACGCCGACGCGCTGACCACCGCCGACAACATCATGACCTTCCGGCACGTGGTGAAGGAGGTGGCGCTCTCCACCGGAGTGCAGGCCACCTTCATGCCGAAGCCCTTCACCGACCAGCCCGGCAGCGGCATGCACACCCACCTGTCGCTGTTCGAGGGGGAGCGCAACGCGTTCCACGACGGCGGCGACCCGATGAAGCTGTCCAAGGTGGCCCGCGCCTTCATCGCCGGGCTGCTGGTGCACGCCAGGGAATACACGGCCGTCACCAACCAGTGGGTCAACTCCTACAAGCGGCTCTTCCCGCAGGCGCTGCCCGACCGGGTCACCGAGAGCCCCGCGTACGTCTGCTGGGGTCACCTGAACCGGTCCGCGCTGGTCCGGGTCCCGGCCTACGGCAAGCCGAACTCGGCCCGGGTCGAGGTCCGCTCGCCCGACTCGGCGGCCAACCCCTACCTGGCCTTCGCGGTGCTGCTCGGGGCCGGGATGAAGGGCATCGAGGAGGGCTACGAGCTGCCGCCGGGCGCCGAGGACGACGTCTGGTCGCTGACCAGCGCCGAGCGGCGGGCGATGGGATACGAGCCGCTGCCGGAGAACCTGGCCGAGGCGATCGACGTGATGGCCGGCTCCGAGCTTGTCGCCGAGGTGCTCGGCGAGCACGTCTTCGACTTCTTCCTGCGCAACAAGCGGGCCGAGTGGGAGCAGTACCGCCGCGAGGTCACCCCCTACGAGCGGCAGCGCTACCTGTCGCTGTAGGGCAGGGCTCCCGCCGCTGGCGCGGTGCCGCTATCGTCTCGATCACCGCGCCGGCACCCCGCCGGGCGTAGGACGGTCGGGAGGCAGTCGGTGCTGGAGGACCTGCTCAGCGGAGCCTGGCAGAGCGTCGTGTTCGGGGTCGTCGGGGTGGCCCTGATGGCGGCCGGGTTCGGGCTGGTCGACGTGCTCACTCCCGGGCGGCTGCGCGAGCTGATCTGGGTGCGTCGCAACGGCAACGCCGCGCTGCTGCTCGCCGCCAACCAGCTCGGCATCGCCGGGATCGTGTTCACCGCGATCCTGACCAGCTACAGCGACTTCGCCAAGGGGCTGGCCTCGACGGTCATCTTCGGCCTGATCGGGCTGGCCATCATGGCGCTGGCGTTCTTCGTGCTGGACCTGCTCACGCCGGGCAGGCTCGGTGAGATCATCTGCTCGGACGAGCCGCACCCGGCGGCCCGGGTCAGCGCCGCCACGCACTTCGGAGCCGCCCTGATCGTCTGCGCCTGCATCGCCTGAGCCGTCGCCCGCTCCCGCGTCGCCCACGCCGGCTGTGCGCGCCGCCGCCTGACCGGGGCGGAGCGGTTCCGTCGGACCCCCGTCGTAGGTTGCGGGAGTGAACCGGACGGATCGTCTCTACGCACTGGTGGAGGAGCTGCGCGCCGTGTCGCCCCGGCCGCGCAGCGCCCGCTGGCTCGCCGAGCGCTTCGAGGTGAGCACCCGCACGATCGAGCGCGACATCAACGCCCTCCAGGAATCCGGCGTGCCGATCTGGGCCGAGCAGGGCCGCACGGGCGGCTACGCGCTCGACCGGGCGCGCACGCTGCCGCCGGTCAACCTGACCCCCGGCGAGGCCGTCGCCCTGGCGGTGGCGCTGCACCGGATGCGCGGCACCCCGTTCGCCGCCGCGGCCGGCTCCGCGCTGCGCAAGCTGGTCGCCGTGATGCCGGCCGCCGACGCCGCCGAGGCACACCGGCTGGCCGCGCGGGTGCACCTGATCGGCGAGGGCCCGGCGACACCCGTCCCGGCCGGCGTCGCCGACGCCGTACGCGCGGGGCGCGTGCTGCGCATCCGCTACGCCGACCGGGCGGGCGCCGGCTCGCTGCGCGACGTGGAACCGTTGGGCTACCTCGGCAACGCCCGGCACTGGTACCTGCTGGCCTGGTGCCGGTTGCGCGGCGGCATCCGGGCCTTCCGCACCGACCGGATCAGCACGGTCACCACCCTCGGCGAGCGGGTGCCGGAGCGGGAGCTGGCTGTCGACGACCTCGACATCCCCCGGGAGCGCATCCGCCGGCTCAGCCTGGTCTGAGACGGGACAGCGCCGGCCGCCGGGCGCACGGCATGCTGTCCCATCTGGACGTTCCGTGGGAGGAGTCACCGACGTGCCCGACACGCTCAGCTACGCCGACGCCGTACGCCTGCTCGGCGGGGAGAAGAGCAGGTTCGTCGACTGGTTCGACAGGCTGACCGGCTGGTCGCTGCTCGGCGCCTCCGCCGCCGGCGTCCCGGGCGCGCTGGGCATCTTCGACGCGAAGGCGGAGTTCGTCCGGCTCGGCCACGAGCTGGTGCGCGGCGTGGTCGAGAAGCGCTCCGGCCTGTCCCGGTACGGCCGGACGCAGCGGCTGGAGGCGGCGCACGCGGTGATCGCGGTGACCGCGTTCTTCGAGGCGCTCGACGAGATCGACCTGCCCTTCGACGTGGCGGGCGCCCGGATCGGCAAGGCCGAGCAGTTGTCGCTGGCCGGCGCGGGCGCGGTGCACGAGGCGGCTGTCACCGACGCGTTCTTCGCCACCACCGCGCCCCTGCCCGGCCCGCACCTGCCCTGTCCGGCGTTGCGGCACGCCCTGGTCGCCCACTACGACGTGCTCGTCAACCGGCTGCTGCACTTCCTGCGCGGCCTGGCCGTGTGGGAGGCCACCGACGAGGGGCGGCGACGGGCGACGGAGGAGGGGCTGCTCCGGCTGCCCGCGGCCGCCGCAGACCGGCACCGGGACCTGCTCACCCGGCTCGCGGTCGACTTTTCCGAGGTGTCGTTCTGGATCGGCCTGCACGAGCACGAGGCGACCCGGGAGCAGGTCCGTGCCCTGTCGACGGGGCTGGCCGAGATGCGGCAGGCCCTCGCCTCGCTCTCCACCGGCCGCTCGCCCGACGACCGTCGCGCGGCGCTGGCCGCGGCGTACACGGCCGAGCTGGGGCGGCCGATCATCTCGTCCGGGGACGTGCCGGCCGGGCTGACGGTGCCCACGCTCGGCCAGGCGTACGTGCCGCCGCTGTGCCGGATCGAGGAGCTGCTCGCCGACGCGCGGCCGAGCGACGAGGCGTGGTGGGACGAGCGGCCGCTGCGGAACGACCTGTGGCAGTCCCTGGTCGTACACCTCACCTCGCCAAACGCCGTCCGGGCCCCGCTGCTGGTGCTGGGCCAACCGGGCTCCGGGAAGTCCGTGCTGACCCGGGTCGTCGCCGCGCAGCTGCCGGCCGCCGACTTCATGGCGGTGCGGGTGGTGCTGCGGGACGTCTACGCCGCCGGGGAGCTCCAGGACCAGATCGAGCAGGCGGTCCGCAACGACACCGGCGAGCGGGTGGACTGGCCCGCGCTGTCCCGGTCGGCCGGCGACGCGCTGCCGGTCGTGCTGCTCGACGGTTTCGACGAGCTGCTCCAGGCCACCGGGGTCAGCCAGACCGACTACCTGCGCCGGGTGGCGTCCTTCCAGCGCCGAGAGGCCGACCAGGGGCGACCGGTGGCGGTGCTGGTGACCAGCCGCACCAGCGTCGCCGACCGGGCCCAGCCCCCGCCCGGCACGGTGGCGGTGCGGCTGGAGCCGTTCGACGACGACCAGGTGAGGGCCTGGATCGCCACCTGGAACCGGGTCAACACCGTGGCGTTCCGGGCGACCGGCGGGCGGCCCCTGGAGCCGGCGACGGTGCTGGTCCACCGCGAGCTGGCCGCGCAGCCGCTGCTGCTGCTGATGCTGGCGCTCTACGACGCCGAGGGCAACGACCTGCGGTCGGCGGGCGAGCTGCGCCGGAGCGAGCTCTACGAGCGCCTGCTGCGCAGCTTCGCCCGGCGGGAGGTCGTCAAGCACCGGCCGGGCCTGTCCGAGCGGGAGCTGGGCCGGGCGACGGAGGACGAGCTTCGCAGGCTGTCGATCGTGGCGTTCGGCATGTTCAACCGGGGCGTCCAGTGGATCACCGAGAACGACTTCGAGGCGGATCTCGCCGCGCTGCCGTTCCTGGGTAGCCGCCCGGCGCCCGTCTCGACCGACGGAAATCTCCGCACGCCGCTGCGAGCTGCCGAGATCGTTCTCGGCCGCTTCTTCTTCGTGCACCGCTCACAGGCGACGCGGGACGACACCCGATACCGGACGTACGAGTTCCTGCACGCCACCTTCGGCGAGTTCCTGATCGCCCGGACGACCGCGCTGGTGCTGGGCGACCTGGCGGCCCGGGAGGCGAGCGCCCTGCTGGGAGCCACGCCGACGGACGACGACCCGCTGCACGCCCTGCTGTCCTTCGCGGCACTGACCGGACGCACCCCGATCGTCACCTTCCTCACCGAGATCCTGACGTCCTGGGACGAGAGCCGGCGGGACGCCGTCGTCGACATGCTGTTGCGGCTGTTCCGGGGGGTGTGCGATCGGCGACCGGCTCGGCACTTCGAGTCGTACCAGCCCCGGCGGTTGTCGGTCCCGGCACGCCACGCCCTGTACGGCGTGAACCTGCTCGTGCTGCTTCTCGCGGCGACCGGGCAGCTGCGGGGGGCCGAGCTCCATCCGGACAGCGGCGACGGGGTGTCCGGGTGGAACCGGCAGGCTCTCTTCTGGCGTTCCCAGCTCAGCTACGGCGAGTACGACAGCCTCCTGAGCGTCGTGCGGGTCAGCCGGACGTGGACGGGGACCCGAAGAGATCTCGTCCTCTCGCTCCGGGAGGGCCGGGAGGAGCCGCCCCCACCGGCGAACGATCCTCGCTGGTTCATCGCCGCAATCAGGGACGACGGCCCTGCGGAGGACGCGGAGAGCTACTACCTGACGACCGGAACCGACTTCGCCCTTCTCGCCCGGACCGCCCACTTCGAGTGCGACCCGGACCTCGACACGGCGCTGCACGCGCTGGGACCGCTGGGCGACCCGCTCGACGCGCTCGACGGCTTCTGGACGTTCACGGACGGCGATCGGTCGGAAGCCCGGCTTCTGCTCGACGTGTCGCTCCTTCCGATCCTCGGCGCGAAGGTTCCGCAGCGGGAACGGGAGCGGGCCTACGAACGCCTGCTGGCCACCGTGGACGAGGAGGACGAGGTGCCGCAGCCACCGGTGGCGAGGTTCGTGCTGGATCGGATCTCGACCGACCCCGAGTTGTCCGCCGAGTTCGTCGCCGATGTGCTGGGTCGTCTCCAACGGGACGCGACGATCGTCGGCTCTCTCCTGACGTCGGCCGCCCGCTGCGTCCTCGCCTTCCTCGGCCGCGACCCGCAGACCGACCTCAGGCTGGGTGAGCAGGTCGACGGCCTGATCGCCGGCGCGCGTTGGTTCGCCGCCGCCGGCGGCCGTCGGCTCGACTGGCTGGGCATCGACACCGCGGAGCTGGTGGTCCGCACCTACGAGGCGGGCGTTCGGCGGTATCCGGTGTCGGTGGCCGAGGCGGAGAGCTTCCGCACCCGGCACGGTTCCCACCGCCCAGACCTGGTTGCGCGGATGCGTCCGCTCGCCGACCCGGCCGAATAGCGGCCGGTTCGGCCGGAAACACCGACAGGACGGTGTCGTGGAGGGGGCGGAGGCTTTCTCCCGACGACGCCGGCCGAGGGGGCCGGCGTGCGAACGGGAGGCGAGAGATGTCCGCGATCACCAGCGGGGTCAACTGGTTCGAGGTCGGCACCGACCGGCCGGAGGAGACCAGGCGGTTCTACACGGAGTTGTTCGGCTGGGCGTACGGCGAGCAGGGCACGCCCGAGGAGCCCTACCAGGTGGTCGAGCCGGGGCCGGAGGGCTCCATCCAGGGCGGGATCCGCGAGATTCGCGGGGCGGGCCCGAACTACGCGGTCTTCTACGTGCAGGTGGCCGACGTGGCGCAGACCTGCCGGCAGGCGGAGTCGGCGGGCGGCAGGGTGCTGGTGCCGGCGACAGAGAACCACAACGGGCTCACCTTCGCCCACCTGCACGACCCGGCCGGCAACCTGATCGGCGTCTACAGCCCGCCCGGGGCCTGACCCGGTCCGCCGTCCGCCCCGGCCGGATCCGCCGCGTGCGTCGGTGTCGGTCCGCCGTCCGCCCCGGCCGGATCCGCCGCGTGCGTCGGCGTCGGTCCGCCGTCCGCCCCGGCCGGATCCGCCGCGTGCGTCGGTGTCGGTCCGCCGTCCGCCCCGGCCGGATCCGCCGCGCGCGTCGGCGTCGGATCGCCGTCCGCCCCGGCCGGTTCGCCGGGGCGGACGGCGTGCGGTCACCTGCCGGCCGGGCCGCCGCGACCGCCCGGGCCGGGCAGGACGCCGGCCTCGGCGGCGGCGCTGACGGCGTCCGCCTGCTCCTGGGTGAGCTTGCCGTCCTCGACGGCCTGCGCCAGGCGTTCCTTCAGCGCGGCCCGACGGTCGGCGGAGTCGCCCTTCTCGGGCCGGTCGCCCTTGTCGCCCCTACCGGGCCGGTCGGCCGGCTTGTGCTCCTCGCGCAGCTTCTTCAGCGCTGCCGTGACCTTGTCGGTGTCGACGCCCAGCTCCTTGGCCAGCTTCTCGGCGAACTCCGCCTGCCGGTCGGCCCGCTGCTGCTGGCGGTCGCCGTCCTCGGTGGTGCTGGCGCTCGGCGTCGGGGTGGCGCCGTCCGCGGCGAACGCGACCGTCGGGGCCGCGACGCCCACGCCGAGTACGCCGGCCGCGGCCAGCCCGGCCAGCAGGTGCTTCTTCCTCATCGTGCGGGACACGTCGTCCTCCATCTGGTCGGTGGTGGTGCGAAGACCTCACCTACAGTGACCAGTCGGGCTGGGTGGAAGCCGTGGCGAGCCTGTCAGCGAGCTGGCAATCCGGGGCGCCCGAGCGGACAAACGGGTTGCATCGGCGCGCGGGGACGGCGAGGGTGGACGATCGGCACGGCCCCGCCGGGGCTGTAAGGTAACGGAAGGTGACCCTCTTGACGACCTCCGCGAAGATCCGGGAAGTCCCGCTGGCCGGTGCGGGCACCGGCCCGTACGCCGTCACGGTCGGCCCCGACGGCGCGCTGTGGCTGACGCTGGTCCACGCCGGCGAGATCGCCCGGGCGGGTGCCGGCGGTGAGCTGCGGACCTGGCCGGTGGCGGCCGACAGCCGACCGTTGATCATCACCGCGGGCCCCGACGACGCGCTCTGGTTCACCCGCTCCGGCGACGACCGGATCGGCCGGATCACCACCGACGGGGAGCAGAGCGCCGTCGCGCTCCCGGCCGGGACCGGCCCCTGCGGCATCGCCGCCGGCCCCGACGGCGCCCTCTGGTACGCGGCGATGAGCGCCGACGCGATCGGCCGGGTCACCGTCGACGGGCAGGTCACGCGGTTCCCGCTGCCGGTGAGCGGCGGCTTCCCCTCGATGGTCGCGGCCGGCCCGGACGAGGCCGTCTGGTTCACGCTCAACCAGGCGAACGCGGTCGGCCGGATCGGCATGGACGGCGCGGTGACGCTGCACCCGCTGCCGACCGAGGGAGCGGCCCCGGTCGGCATCACCGCCGGCGTGGACGGCGCGCTCTGGTTCGTCGAGATCGGCGCGGGTCAGCTCGGCCGGATCACCCCGGACGGGCGGATCGACGAGTACCCGCTGCCGGACCGGGCCGCCCGGCCGCACGCGATCGTCGCGGACCCCGCCGGCGGCTGCTGGTACACCGAGTGGGGCGGCAACCGGATCGGCCACGTCACCCCGGGCGGCGCGATCACCACCCATGACCTCCCGACCCCGGCCTCCGAACCCCACGGCCTCACGGTCGCCCCCGACCACACCGTCTGGGTCGCCCTGGAGACCGGCGCCCTGGCCCACCTGACCCCCTGACCCACGGGGGTGGGGCGGGTCAGCGGACGGCGGGGGAGACCGTGAGGGTGGCGGTGGAGGTGTCGAGGGTGGCCCGGGTGCCGACCGGGACGGTGAGCTGACCGACGCCGTGGCCGATCGGCAGGCCGCCGAGGACCGGGACGCCGAGGTCGCCGAGGCGCTCGGAGAGCACGTCGGCGACGGTGACCGTCCAGCCGTCGGCGCAGCCGGTGAACTGGCCCACGGCCACGCCGGCCAGCCCGTCCAGCGCGCCGGCCCGCCGGAGCTGGGTGAGCATCCGGTCCACCTTGTAGGGCGGCTCCTGCACGTCCTCCACGAGCAGGACCGCCCCGGTCAGGTCCGGCATGTCCGGGGTGCCCAGCGACGCCACGATCAGGCAGAGGTTGCCGCCGAGCAGCGGGCCGGTCGCCCGTCCCGGCACGCGCACCGGGAAGGTCTCCTCCTCGGCGACGGCGGTCACCGTCACGGGCTCGGTGGTCATCAGGGCGGCGTGCAGCGACTCGGCCGAGCGCAGCGGTGTGCGTTCGTCCAGCCAGGCGGCCCCGGGCCCGTGCACGCCCGCCAGCCGGGCGCCCCGCCACAGCGCGAACTGCAACGCGGTGATGTCGGAGAACCCGGCGACCACCTTCGGGTCCCGGCGTACGGCGGCCATGTCGATGGCGTCGACGATCCGCTGCGCGCCGTAGCCGCCGCGGGTGCAGATCACCCCGCGCACCTCGGGGTCGGCGAACGCGGCGTTCAGGTCGGCGGCCCGTAGCTCGTCCGCGCCGGCGAGATAGCCCTGCCGGGCGTACGCGTTCGGCGCCAGCACCGGCCGCAGGCCCCAGCCGGTGAGCAGCTCGACGCCCCGCGCCACCCGCTCCGGACGGGTCGGCCCCGACGGGGACACCAGCATCACCGTGTCGCCGGGGCGCAGTGCCGGCGGTCGGAGGACGGCTGGCTGCTCGGGCGCGGTGCGGTCGGACACAGCGGCAGAGCCTAGCGCCGGCACGGGTCGTAGGGCAGAGCGACGGTGCCGATTATCGTTCCGTGCCGCGCGGCACGCGCCCTACCATGGCGCGATGGCGGCTCAGATGATCATCATCAACGGTGGTTCCAGCTCGGGGAAGTCCGGGATCGTCCGGTGCCTGCAGGCCGTCCTGCCGGATCCGTGGCTGGCGTTCGGGTGCGACTCGTTCGTCGACGCCCTGCCCGCCCGGATGCAGGCCGGGGACGGGGGGATCGAGATCGCGGCGGACGGCGAGGTGAGCGTCGGGGCGGACTTCCGGGCGCTGGAGGCGGCCTGGACGGAGGGCGTCGTCGCGATGGCCCGGGCCGGGGCCAGGATCATCGTCGACGACGTCTTCCTCGGCGGCGCGGCGTCCCAGCGGCGGTGGCGCAAGGCCCTGGGCGGAGTGCCCGTGTTGTGGGTCGGCGTCAGGTGCGACAGCGCGGTGGCCGCCGGCCGGGAGATCGCCCGGGGGGACCGGGTGTCCGGGATGGCCGCGTTGCAGGCGGACCTGGTGCACGAGGGGGTCTCCTACGACCTGGAGGTGGACACCACGCACACCGAGTCCATGGCCTGCGCGCGGGCCATCGCCGCCCACGTCGGCTGATCTCCTGGTCGGCCCGCCCTGCGGCGGATCAGCCGTCGAGGTACTGCTCGGCGTACGCCGCCGACGGCGGGATGGGCGTGATGACGTCGATCAGGACGCCGTCCGGTGCGGCGACGATGAAGTGCCGCTGCCCGAAGTCCTCGTCGCGCAGCGCCAGTTCGGCGTGCAGCCCACCGTGGACGACGAGCCGTTCCCACTCGGCGTCGACATCGGTCACCTCCAGGTTGAGCAGCAGGCCTCGCACCGGGGCCCGGTACGCCTCCGGCAGGGTCGGGTGCCGGTGGTCGAGCAGCGCCAGCTCGTACGCCGGCGGTCCCGGCCGCCGCAGGCTCACGTACCAGTCGGCCTCGAAGGTCGTCTCGAAGCCGAAGAAGCGCCGGTAGAACTCGTGCGACTCGCCGAGCCGGGACGTGCAGACGACCGGGTAGAAGCTGGTCAGATTCACGGTGGATCCTTTCGCGTACCATCGGTATGTCAGTACCGTAATTCGCATACCGTTGGTATGTCAATGGAGGGGACGCGATGACCGAGGGCATCCGTGTCCGGCAGCGGGAGCAGACCCGGCGGGCGCTGCTGGACGAGAGTCGGCGACTGTTCGCCACCCGGGGGTACGCGGCGGTCGGCCTGGCCGAGATCGTGCGCGTCGCCGGGGTCACCAAGGGCGCGCTCTACCACCACTTCGCCGGCAAGGCCGAGCTGTTCCGGGCCGTGCTGGCGGAGGTGCAGGGGGACGTGGCGCGGCGGGTCGCGGGGGCCGCCGACGCCGAGCGCGACCCCTGGGCCCGGTTCACGGCGGGCTGCCAGGCGTTCCTGACCGCGAGCACCGACCCGGAGATCCAGCAGATCATGCTGGTCGACGGCCCCGCCGTGCTCGGCTGGGCCGACTGGCGCGCGCTCGACGAGGCCGCCTCGGGACGGCACCTGGCCGAGGAGCTGAGCCTGCTGGTCGAGCGAGGGCTGATCGCGCCGCAACCGGTCGCGCCGCTGACCCACCTGCTGTCCGGCGCGATGAACGAGGCGGCGCTCTGGCTCGCCCGCGCGACCGACCCGTCCGCCCTGGACGACACCCGCGCCGCTCTCGACCGGATGCTCGACGCGCTGCGCGCCCGCTGACCCGACGCCGCGCACCCCGCCGCGCTGCTGCCGTCCGCCGCGCCGCGCACCCCGCCGCGCTGCTGCCGTCCGCCGCGCCGCGCACCCCGCCGCGCTGCTGCCGTCCGCCGCGCCGACCGCCCCGCCGACCGCCTGCCGGAACGTCCGCCGCGCCGCGTGCCTGCCGGCCGTCCGCCGCGCCGCGTGCCGGCGACCCTGACCGTCGCGCCGTGCCCGCCGGGGTGACCCGACGGCGGGGGTCACCGCCGCGCCGTGGAGGCGTTCCGGGGGGCGTCGGGGTCACCGGCTAGCCTCGACGTCGTGGCTACCGCGTTGGTGATCGAGAACGACCCGACCGACGACGTCCGCCGGCTCGGCGAGTGGCTGACCGAGGCGGGCCTCGACCTGTGGGTCGTACGCCCGCACGCCGGCGACGAACTCCCCGCCGACCTGGAGGGATGTTCCGCGCTGGTGGTGCTCGGCGGCGAGCAGCAGGCCTATCCGCTGGCCGACGGCGCGCCCGGCGCGCCCTGGTTCCCCGCCGTCGAGGGGCTGCTGCGCAAGGCCGTCCGGCACCGGGTGCCCACCCTGGGCATCTGCCTGGGGGCGCAGCTGCTGGCGACCGCGCACGCCGGGCGGGTGGAGCGCAGCCCGTCCGGGCCGGAGATCGGGCCCGGCCTGGTCGGCAAGCGGGACGCCGCCGACACCGACCCACTGTTCCGCTACGTCCCCCTGATGCCCGACGTGCTCCAGTGGCACTCCGACGAGATCACCGAGCTGCCCCGGGGCGCCACCCTGCTGGCCGCCTCCACGCGCTATCCGCACCAGGCGTTCCGCCTCGGCGATCGGGCCTGGGGGCTCCAGTTCCACATCGAGTGCGACACCGCGATGATCACCGACTGGGCCACCGACTCGACCGTCCTGGCCGAGCTGGGGCACGACCCGGATCTGGTGGTGGCGGCCTGCCACGCGGTCATGGTCGACGTCGAGGAGGTCTGGCAGCCGTTCGCCGCCCGGTTCGCCGCGCTGGCCCTCGGCGAGCTGGTCGACGAGGCCCCCCGCCGCAGCCTGCCGCTGCTCGGGCAGTGATGAGCCGACCGACCAGCGCCGCGGGCCGGCTCGCCCGCTACGGGTTCGGCACCGACGGCGACCGTGCCACCCGCGCGGCCGACCTGCTCGGCCCGGACGGACTGTGCCTGTGGCGGCCGGACGTGCAGGAGCCGACCGACGACCGCGCGGCGGAGCTGCTGGGCGCGCTCTCCCGCGCCGCCGACCCTGACCTGGCGCTGCGCCAGCTGCACCGCATCGTCGAGGCCGAGCGCCGGGCCGCCGGTCCGGAGGCCGCCGGGTCGGCGCTGCTGGCCGCGCTCGTCGACGATCCGGGGCTGCGCGGCCGGCTGATCGCCGTCCTCGGCGCCTCCTCCGCGCTCGGTGACCACCTGGTCGCCAACCCCGACCAGTGGCCCGCGCTGCGGACCGCCCCGGACGGGCTCGCCCCGACCGCCGAGGGGCGGCTCGACCTGTCCGGCGACGGCAAGCCGATCGCGGTGCTGCGCAGGGCGTACCGGCTGGCGCTGCTGCGGATCGCGGCGGCCGACCTGACCGGCGGCCGGGGCTTGGAGCAGACGATGGCCGCGCTCTCCGCGCTGGCCGACGCGACCCTGACGGCGGCGTACGAGATCGCGGTGGGCGAACTGCCGGAGGGCACGCCACGGCCACGGCTGGCGGTCGTGGCGATGGGCAAGTGCGGCGGCCTCGAGCTGAACTACGTCTCCGACGTGGACGTCATCTTCGTGGCCGCCGAGGACGACGACCTCGCCGCCGCCACCACTGTCGCCACCCGGCTGATCCACGTCTGTGGCCTGGTCGCCTGGCCGGTCGACGCCGCCCTGCGCCCCGAGGGCAACCGCGGCCCGCTGGTGCGCACGCTCGCCAGCCACCTCGCCTACTACCGGCGCTGGGCGCGCACCTGGGAGTTCCAGGCGCTGCTCAAGGCGCGGCCGGCGGCCGGCGACCTGGCGCTGGGCCGGGAGTGGATCGACCAGCTCGCCCCGCTGGTCTGGCGGGCCGCCGAGCGGCCGGAGGCGGTCGAGGACGTCCGCGCCATGCGGCGCAAGATCATCGACAACATCCCCCCGAAGGAGCTGGAACGCGAGATCAAGCGCGGGCCGGGCGGGCTGCGCGACATCGAGTTCGCCGTCCAGCTGCTGCAACTGGTGCACGGCCGGGGCGACGAGTCGCTGCGGGCGCCCGGCACCATCCCGGCGCTGCGCGCGCTGGTCGCCGGCGGCTACGTCGGGCGCGCCGACGGCGAGGCGCTGCTGCGCGGCTACCGCTTCCTGCGCGGCGTCGAGCACCGCCTCCAGCTCCAGGGGCTGCGCCGCACCCACACCGTGCCGACCGAGCCGGCCGCGCTGCGGTGGCTGGCCGCCGCGCTGGGCCACGTGGCCACGCCCGGGCGCAGCGCCGTCGAGGAGTTCCGCGCCGAGTGGGTCACCCACGCCACCGAGGTACGCCGGCTGCACGCCAAGCTGCTCTACCGGCCGCTGCTGGAGTCGGTGGCCCGGGTGCCGGCCGACGGGCTGCGGCTGACTCCCGAGGCGGCCCGGCACCGGCTGGAGATCCTCGGCTTCGGTGACCCCGCCGGGGCGCTGCGCCACCTCCAGGCCCTCACCGGCGGGGTGAGCCGCACCGCCGCCATCCAGCGCACCCTGCTGCCGGTGCTGCTCAGCGAGTTCGCCGACGCCCCGGAGCCGGATCGCGGCCTGCTCAACTACCGGCAGGTCTCCGACTCCCTCGGCAGCACGCCCTGGTACCTGCGCCTGCTGCGCGACTCCGGGCCGGTGGCCCGCCGGCTGGCCCGGGTGCTCTCCTCCTCCCGGTACGCCGCCGACCTGCTGGCCCGCGAGCCGGAGGCGCTGCGGCTGCTGGCGGAGGAGAGCGAGCTGACCCCCCGTCCCGCTGCGGTGCTCTGCGAGGGCTTCGCCGCCGCGGCGGCCCGGCACGTGGACCCCGTCGAGGCCACCCGGGCGATCCGCGCGCTGCGCCGCCGGGAACTGGTCCGGATCTCGTGCGCCGACCTGCTGAGCCGGGCCGGCTCGCTGGCCCCGTCGCCGCCCCGGCCCGACGGCGCGCGGGCCGCGCTGGGGCTCGCCGACGTGACGGCCGTCGGCACCGCCCTGGCGGACGTCACCGACGCCACGCTGGCCGCCGCGCTGCGGGCCGCGCGCGCGAACCAACCGCCGATGCCGGGGCTGCGCTTCGCCGTTATCGGCATGGGCCGGCTCGGCGGGTACGAGTCGAACTACCTCTCCGACGCCGACGTGCTCTTCGTCTACGACCCCCCGGCCGGCGCCGACGAGAGCGCGGCCAGCGCCGCCGCCCACGCGGTCGCCGAGGAACTGCGCCGGTTGCTGGGCATGCCGGCCCCCGACCCGCCGCTGGGCGTGGACGCCGACCTGCGCCCGGAGGGCCGGCAGGGGCCGCTGGTGCGCAGCCTCGCCGCGTACGCGCACTACTACGCCCGCTGGTCGAAGGTGTGGGAGGCGCAGGCGCTGCTGCGCGCCCGGTTCGTCTGCGGCGACGCCGACCTCGGCGCCGAGTTCGAGGCGATGGTCGACCCGGTCCGCTACCCGGCCGACGGGCTGACCCGCGAGCAGGTGGTGGAGATCCGCCGGATCAAGGCGCGGGTGGAACACGAGCGGCTGCCCCGGGGCGCCGACCCGGCCACCCACACCAAGCTCGGGCGGGGCGGCCTCGCCGACGTCGAGTGGGCCGTGCAGCTGCTCCAGCTCCGGCACGCCGGGGCGATCCCGGCGCTGCGCGGCACGCGTACGCTCGACGCTCTCGCCGCGGCCCGCGACGCGGAGCTGGTCGACCCGACGGACGCCACCGAGATGGCGGCCGGCTGGACGCTGGCCGCGCAGGTCCGCAACGCGCTGATGCTGGTGCGGGGCCGCGCGGGCGACCAGCTGCCCCGGCACGGCGTCGAGCTGGCCGGGGTGGTCCGGCTGCTCGGCCGCGACGATCCCGGCGAGTTCCTCGACGAGTACCTCCGCACCTGCCGCCGCTCGCGGGCGGCGATGGAACGCGTGCTCGACGCCTGATGCCTGACGCCTGACGCCGTTGGCGCGGACGCGGGCCGGCCCGCCGGTCCGCGTCGCCCGGCGTCAGCGCTCGCGGCGGACCAGCACCACGTGGTCGACGAGGGTGCCGACCTGGCCGTCCGGGCCGGTGGCCTGCCGACGCGGGGCGTCGAGCCGTTCGGTGACCCACCGGTCGGGGTCGAGGTCGAGATCCGCGAGCGTCTCCTGCGGAGTGGGAAAGCGCGGGTGGTGGTGTTCGTGGCGACCCCACGGCGGGACCTCGCCGTGCTCGACGATCAGCAGCCGGCCGCCGGGGGCCACCGCCCGGGCCGCCGACCGCAGCACCTCGGCGCGCGGGAACTCCAGCGGCGACTGGAGGAACTGCGCGGACACCAGGTCGAACTCGCCCGACGGGAAGGCCCGGGTGAGGTCGTGCCGCCGGAACTCGATGCGGGACGCCACCCCGGCCTCGGTGGCCGCCGCCGACGCCCGGTCGAGGGCGGTCTGTGCGACGTCGACGGCGGTCACCCGCCAGCCCCGCCCAGCCAGCCAGATCGCGTCGCCGCCCTCGCCGCAGCCCAGGTCGAGCACGCTGCCGGGCGCCAGCGGCCCGACGACGTCGACCAGGACGGGATTCGCCCGCCCGCTCCAGAACCTGTCGCGCTGCGCGTAGAGCTCCTCCCAGTATCGTGCGGTCTCCTCGTCGACGTCGCGGTGCCGGTGCTCGCCGGCCATGCCCGTCGCCGTTGCGTCCTCGTGCCGGTGCTCGCCGGCCGTCGCGTCCTGGTGCACCTTGCTCGTCCTCCTGGTCCGCTGGGGCGACCCACCGTGGGCGGCGCCCCGTCTGGTCAGAAGCGTGCGCCCTGGCGACGGCGGGTGGCAAGAAACGTTGCCGGACCAGCAAAACGCGGACG
Organism: Micromonospora citrea; assembly: GCF_900090315.1. Lineage (NCBI taxonomy): Bacteria > Bacillati > Actinomycetota > Actinomycetes > Micromonosporales > Micromonosporaceae > Micromonospora > Micromonospora citrea. The sequence goes on from NZ_FMHZ01000002.1 coordinate 5,250,979, forward strand.
TCGTCGTGCTCCTCGCGAACCGCATCCCGTACGCGGTGTCGCCGGCGCGGGTCAGCTACCGAGCCGGTACGTGCCGGCGCGCGGCACGGTCACCGCCGTCCACTCGCCGTCGGCGGTGACCGTGGCGTCGCCCGAGGCGGTCAGCCAGCGGCTGTGCCGGACCCGGACCGGCACCGTGGCGGCGGACGTGGTCCGGAAGGTCACCGACGCGCCGTCCTGCGCGACGGGTTCGGCCGGCGCGCCCACGACGGGCGTGGGGTCGGCGACCGCCCAGACCCGCCAGTGCGGGCCCGACCAGACGGGCGTCAGGTAGGGCAGCCCGCCCGTGACGAGCGCGGCCTCGGCCCGCCCCACCCAGGACAACGGGGCGTCGGGTACCGCGACGAACTGCACGGCGTTCTCCGCGAGCCAGCTTCGGTAGCTCGCGGCGGTCAGCGGCACCCCGGTGCCGGTCGCGCCCGGGACGGTGGTGAAGAAGAGCGGGTTGCGGTCGATGTCGGCCTGCCGCAGCCAGCCCCGGGCGAGCGGCACCTCGCCCAGCGCCGCCGCCTCGCGGTAGTTGCGGGTCGGCGGGATCTCCACCCGGCCGGTGAGCCGCTGGCCGTCGAGGAACTCCCGCAGCGGCGCGAAGTAGGCGGCCCGGCCCGTCGGGTCGTCGACGCTGCCCAGGTCGGCGGGGGGCACCGGGGGCTGCCACCAGCACACGGCCGCCAGCAGCGCGGCCAGCGTGACAGCGCCCGGCACCCGCCCCCGGACGCGCGCGCCGACGGGTCGCCCGGGCGGGTCCGCCCCGGGTGCTCCGGCCGTCTCCGCCCCCGGCCGGCGGGCCGGTGTGGCCCCGGCTCGCCCGGCCGTCTCCGCCCCCGGCCGGCGGGCCGGTGTGGCCCCGGCTCGCCCGGCCGACTCCGCCCCCGGCCGGCCGGTGGGGGGCGCCGTCCGGGGCCGGCCGCCCCGGGCCAGCCACCCGGGCAGCCGGGCCAGCCACCCGGGCAGCCGGGCCAGCCACCCGGGCAGCCGGGCCGGAGGGCGGGCGGCCGCCGCCAGCAGCGGCAGGGCGAACATGACGGCCAGCCGGGTGGCGTTCAGCCCGACCGGGGTGTGCACGAGCGCCGCCGCCAGGACCCCCGCCGCCGAGAGCAGCGCGCCCACCCGCACCGGCGCGTACGCCACCAGCGCGGCCACCAGCAGGCTGGTCAGCACGGCGCGCAGCGTGTCGGAGCGGCTGATGTTCATCCAGCCGCCGTCGCCGAAGAGCAGCGCGGTCACCCCGAGCGGCAGCGCGGCGGCGACCCCGAGCGTCAGGCCGTCGGCGTACCGGCGGGTCAGCAGCAGCGCCGCGCCGGCCAGGCCGACGAAGAGGCCCGCCACCGGGCTCGTCGCCGAGGCCAGCACCGCCCCGGCCGCCGCCAGGCCGAGCCGTACGAGCCGCCGTCGCCGCGCCCACCGGCCGGCAGTGGCTCCGGTGGAGACCCGGGGCAGGGTGAGGGCGAGCAGCGCGCCGAGACCGAAGGCCACCCCGACGCCGTACGTCACCCGGCCCGAGACCAGGTTGCCGGCGATCGTGACCACCCCGACCAGGCTGCCGAGCAGCGGGCGGGGCACCCCGGTGCGTACCAGCAGCGCCGCGAACGCCGTCGCCGCCGCCACCAGCGCCAGCACCCCGGTGACCCGCACCCCGAGCAGCGCCATCACCGGCTGCGAGACCAGGCTGTAGCCGAACTGCTGGACCCCGCCGTACCAGCGCAGGTCGACCGGCGCGAGACCGTGGGCGGCGAAGAAGTCGGCCCGGGCGACCTGCGCGGCGAGGTCGGAACCGGTGGGCGGGAGGGCGAGATACGCCACCCCGGCCAGCACGGCCGACGCGGCGGCCACCGCCACCACCCGACTGCGCCGCATGCCCACCTCCGTACCGCGACCACCGTACTGGCAGCATGTCCCGCGTGCCTCACCACCTCGCGCGCTGGACCGGCCTGGCCGGCTCGACGCTGCTCGCCCTCGCCGCGTTCCTCGGCGGAGCGCTGCCCGACGGCGACCTGCGCCCCACCCCGGTCAGCATCTGGCAGGGCCCGCACGGCCCGCTGATCATCGCCGCCTGGGCGGTCGGCACCGGGCTGATGGCGTACGCCTGGTGGGCCCTGCGCGGCCGGGTGCCCTCGACCCGCTGGGCCCTGGTCACCGTCGGGCTCTGGCTGCTGCCGTTCCTGGTCGCGCCGCCGCTGGGCAGCCGGGACGTCTACGCGTACGCCTGCCAGGGCGCCAGCTACGCCGCCGGGATCAACCCGTACGAGCAGGGCGTCTCGGCGCTGCCGTGCCCGTGGCTGGACACCATCTCCTACATCTGGCGGGACACCTCGGCGCCGTACGGGCCGCTGTTCGTGCTGCTCGCCGGGGCGGTGGTCGAGGCGACCGGGTCGCTGTACGGCAGCATCGTGCTGTTCCGGCTGCTCGCGGTCGCCGGGGTGGGGCTGACCGCGGCCTGCCTGCCGGCGCTGGCCCGGCGCTGCGGGGTGCCGGCCGGTCGGGCCGTCTGGCTGGCGCTGGGCTCGCCGCTGATCGGCGTGCACCTGGTCTCGGGCGCGCACAACGACGCCCTGATGGTGGGGCTGCTCGTCGCCGGGCTGGCGGTGGTGGCCGCCCGGCCGGGGCGCCCCGGTCCGCTGCTCGCCGGGGGAGCGCTGCTCGGGCTGGCCGGCGGGGTCAAGGTGACCGCGCTGGTCGTGGTGCCCTTCGCCGCGCTCGCCGCGATCGTCGGGGCGTACTCGATCAGGGCGCTGCTGCGCGACGGCGGCTGGGTGGTCGGCGGGGCCGTCGCGGCGGTGGTCGGGGTGACCCTCGCCGCCGGGCTGGGCTTCGGCTGGGTCACCGGGCTGGAACAGGGCGGCCTGGTGATCGCGTGGACCTCGCCGTCGACGGCGGTGGGGCAGACCGTCGGCTACCTCGCCGCGCCGTTCGGCTGGCACGGCGACCCGCTGCCGGTCACCCGGGGCATCGGGATGGCGGTGCTCGCGCTGGTGCTGGTCTGGCTGTGGTGGCGGGCCCGCACCCGGGAGCCGCTGTGGCACGCCGGCCTGGCGCTGGCCGCCACGGTCGCGCTCGCCCCGCTGTTCCACCCCTGGTACTGGATCTGGCCGCTGGCCGTGCTGGCCGCCACGTCGCGGCGCACCGGCTGGTACGCGGTCGTCGCGATCGTCTCGGCGTTCCTGGTCCTGCCGGACGGCACCGGCCTGGCCCGGTACAGCAAGACGGTCGGCGCGCCGCTGATGACGCTGTTGGTGATCCTGGCGGCCGTCCGCTTGGTACGGTCGGCTCGGGCGGCCCGCCGGCCGGCCGCCGTGCACGGAGGAGAGGCCCGCCGGTGACCGCTCCCGGCACCCCGCCGACCCCGTCCGGCACCCCACCACCCGCACCCGGCGTGTCGCCGTCGCCCGGTGTTTCGTCTGCATCCGATGTTTCGCGTTCGCCCGGTGTTCCGTTCTCGCCCGGTACTTCGTCTTCGCCCAGGGTGTCGCCGTCGGCCGGCGGGCCGCCGCCGGGGCGGCCCCCACGGTCCGGTGCCCCGTCGCGGTGGCCCGGGGCGGCCCGGCTCGCCCGCTACGCCGGCCTGGCCGGGGCGGTGCTGCTGGCCGCCGCCGGCTGGCTCGGCGGCGCGCTGCCCGGGGCCGCCGCGGCGCGCGGCGGCCGCCCCGCCGAGGAGCCGTGGACCGTCGCGCTCTGGCTGGTCGGTACCGGGCTGATGGTGGGCGCCTGGTGGGCGTTGCGCCGGGGCGCGCCGTCGACGCGGTGGGCGTACCTCACCGCCGGGCTGTGGGCGCTGCCGCTGCTGGTCACCGCGCCACTGGGCAGCCGGGACGTCTACTCGTACGCCTGCCAGGGCTGGGCGTACGCGCACGGCGCCGACCCGTACGCGACCGGCGTGGCCGAGGCCGGCTGCCCCTGGGTGGAGTCGGTGGCCCCGATCTGGCGGGACACGCCCGCGCCGTACGGGCCGTTCTTCGTGCTGCTCGCCGCGCTCGCGGTGACCCTCGGCGGCGGCCTGGCGGGCGCGGTGGTGGCGTTCCGGCTGTTCGCCGTCGCCGGGATGCTGCTGGCCGCCCTCTGTCTGGTCGGGCTCTCCCGGGCCGCCGGGGTGCCCACCCGCCGGGCGGCCTGGCTGGCGCTGGCCTGCCCGCTGGTCGGGGTGCACCTGGTGGCCGGCGCGCACAACGACGCGGTGATGCTGGGTCTGCTGACGCTGGGCCTGCTGGTGCTGGTCCGCCGCCCCGGCAGGCCGAAGCCGCTGCTGGTGGCCGGGGCGCTGCTCGGGCTGGCGGTCACGGTCAAGGCGACCGCCGTGGTGGTGCTCCCGTTCGCGGCGCTCGCGGCGGTGCTCGGCCGCTACACCGTACGGGCGCTGCTGCGCGACGCCGGCTGGCTGGCCGGCGGGGTGCTCGGCGCGGTGGCGGTCACCTCCCTGCTCTCCGGCCTCGGCCTCGGCTGGGTCGGCGGGCTGACGCGCAGCGGCGACTCCGAGCAGTGGACGTCCCCGCCGACGGCGGTCGGCTTCGTCGCCGACTACGTGGGGGCGCTGCTCGGCCGGGAGCCGGGCGCGGTGCCGGTGACCCGCGCGGCGGCGCTGCTGCTGCTCGCCGTGGCGGTGGCGACGCTGTGGTGGCGGGCCTGGTCGGGGCTGCGCCGCCTGAACGACGTCCGGCAGCGGGTGGCCCGCCTGGAGGCCGCCCGACCCAGGGCGGCCCTGCTCGGCGCGGGCCTGGCGCTGGCCGCCACGGTGCTCCTCGCCCCGGTCTTCCACCCCTGGTACGCCACCTGGCCGTTGGCCCTGCTCGCGGTCGCCGCGACGCGGACCGCCTGGTTCGCGGCGCCCTGCGCGGCGGCGGCCTTCCTGACCCTGCCCGACGGCGCCAACCTGGCCCGGTTCAGCAAGGCCCCGGGCGCGCTGGCGATGACCGCGCTGGTCGTCGGGCTGGCGGTGTGGGCCCTGCTCCGGCGTCGCCGCCCCCGCGCCGCGCACCCGGCTGACGCCCCGGGTGCCGCCAGTCCCACCTGACGCCCGCGGCTGATGCTCCCACCTGACGCCCCGGGTGCCGTCCGCCCCGCTGACGGCCCCTCCGAGTCGCCCGACGTCCGGCCCCTCCGAGTCGCCCGACGTCCGACCCCTCCGAGTCGCCCGACGTCTCGCCGCGCCGTGAACCCTGGCGAGATCTTGGTATGAAAGCGCCCCCGGAAGGGCCGTTTCTTGCCAAGATCTACATGCGCGGCGGTCAGCGGGTCGCCCCGCAGGACGGGCAGCGGTCGCCGGATCCGACCGCCCGGGGCCCGCGCCGCCCCCGCACCGCGAGCGCCAGGGGCAGCAGCGCCGGCCCGGCCAGGGCGACCACGACCGTCACCACGGCGAGCGTGGACCAGTCCGGGGTGGCCGGAAACCCCAGCAGTTGGCCGTACAGCGCGTCGGCCAGCGGATGCACGAGAAACAGGCCGATCGGGGTGAGCAGGATGAGCAGGGCCCAGCCGCCCCGGTGGTCGGCCCGCAGGGCCAGCCCCGCCGCGAGCAGCAGCACGACGACGAGCAGCGTCACGGCGGCGCCGGGCAGGATTCCGCTCGCCGTCCAGCCGTGGTAGCCGACGTGGGAGTCGTAGCGGGGTAGCAGGTTGACACCCGCGAGGGCGGCGACGACGACGGCGAGTAGGGGCGCCGCCCGTACCGCCACCGGCAGCCGGTCCGGCAGGCCCAGCGCCACGACGCCCAGCGCGACCTGCGGCAGCAGCACGTACAGTGGCGGGCGCGGCGCTCCGGCGAGAGCCGCGACCGGCACCACCGCGGCGGTGACCAGCAGGGCGAGGGCCACGGCGCGACGGGTCCACCGACCCGGGGCCACCGTGTGCACCGCCGCGGCGAGCAGCCAGGCGGCCCAGACGCCGATCCCCAGCGAGACGAACGGTCCGGCGTGCGGTATGCCCCACCGGGTCACCGGCGGGTGCAGTTCCAGCACCGACCATGCCCCCGCCAGCGCGGTCGCGGTGAGGAAGGCGAGGACGGCGGCGAGGCGTACGCCCGGGAGGACGTCGGCGGCCCCGGCGGCCCGCAGCCGCTGACGGAGGCCACCGCGCAGCAGGTCGGCGGCGTCCGCCGGCGAGGGCCAGCGCCGGCCCGGGTCGGCGAGGTCGAGGTACGTGCCGACGATCTCCGTGCCGCGCGCCCGGCGGTACTCGGCCGGGTACGCCCGCAGCAGCCGGTGGTAGCGCCGCTCCAGCTCGCTCATGCCAACCCCCCGGCGGCACGCGGGGCGAGCGGCCGGGCGGCGCGGGCGCGCAGCCGGGCGGTGGCCGCCTCGACGTTGCGGCGCAGGCGCTCGGTCTCGGCGGTGAGCGTGGCGTCGCCGGCGGGGGAGAGGCGGTAGTAGCGGCGCAGCCGGCCGTCCACCACCTCCTCCCGGTCGACCTCGACCAGGCCGGTGTCGACCAGCCGGTCGAGCGCGCCGTAGAGGGTGCCGGGGCGCAGCGAGACGCGCCCGTCGGAGAGGGCGGCGACCTCGCCGATCAGCCCGTAGCCGTGCAGCGGCTCGCCGGCCAACGCGGTGAGGATCAGGAAGGTGGGTTCGCGCAGAGGTGTGTCCACTCCCGCAATGTAACGGACGCGAAGGTATATCGGTGGCCGTTACGTGACCGACCGACCGCCTCGCGCCTCGTGCCTCGCGTCTCGCGCAACTTCGGGGAAAGCGCTGCATCCGCGCGCGCGCGCCGAGACGGCAACTTTCCCGAAGTTGCGTGGGGCGGCTGCGTGGGGCGGGACGATATCGGGCGGCTGGCGGGTGAGTTGACGGCACGAAGGAAGGCCCCGGGCACGCCCGGGGCCTTCCTTCGGTGGAACTTCGGCGGGTGCTGGATCAGCAGTCGAAGTACATGGCGAACTCGTGCGGGGTCGGGCGCAGGCGCACCGGGTCGACCTCGTTGGTCCGCTTCCACTCGATCCAGGTCGAGATCAGGTCGGGCGTGAAGACCCCACCGTCGAGCAGGTAGTCGTGGTCGGCCTCCAGAGAGTCCAGCACCGCCGACAGCGAGCCCGGCACCTGCTTGACGTCGCCCCACTCCTCCGGCGGCAGGTCGTACAGGTCCTTGTCGATCGGCGCCGGCGGCTCGATCTTGCTCTTGATGCCGTCGAGACCGGCCATCATCATGGCCGAGAAGGCCAGGTAGACGTTGGCCGACGGGTCCGGCACGCGGAACTCGACCCGCTTGGCCTTCGGGTTGCTGCCGGTCACCGGGATGCGGGTGCAGGCGGAGCGGTTGCGCTGCGAGTAGACCAGGTTGACCGGTGCCTCGAAGCCCGGCACCAGCCGGCGGTACGAGTTGACCGTCGGGTTGGTGAAGGCCAGCAGCGACGGGGCGTGGTGCAGCAGGCCGCCGATGTACCAGCGGGCGGTGTCCGACAGGCCGGCGTAGCCGGTCTCGTCGTAGAACAGCGGCTCGCCGTTGAGCCAGAGGCTCTGGTGGGTGTGCATGCCGGAGCCGTTGTCGCCGAAGAGCGGCTTGGGCATGAACGTCGCGGTCTTGCCGTTGGCCCACGCCTCGTTCTTCACGATGTACTTGAAGAGCTGGAGCTGGTCGGCCGCGTGCAGCAGCGTCGAGAACCGGTAGTTGATCTCGGACTGGCCGGCGGTGCCCACCTCGTGGTGCGAGCGCTCCACGGTGAACCCGCTGTCGACCAGCCGACGCACGATGCTGTCGCGCAGGTCGGCGAGGTGGTCGACCGGCGGCACCGGGAAGTAGCCACCCTTCATCGCGGTCTTGTAGCCGCGGTTGCCGCCCTCCTCGACCCGACCGGTGTTCCAGGCGCCCTCGATCGAGTCGATGTAGTAGTACGACTGGTGCGCCGAGGTCTCGTGGCGGATGGAGTCGAAGATGTAGAACTCCGCCTCGGCGCCGAAGTACGCGGTGTCGGCGATACCGCTCGCGGCGAGGTACGCCTCGGCCTTCTTCGCCACGTTGCGCGGGTCCCGGGAGTAGGCCTCCCGGGTGAACGGGTCGTGGACGAAGAAGTTGAGCGCGAGGGTCTTCTGCGCCCGGAAGGGGTCGATGAAGGCGGTGGCGACGTCCGGGAGCAGGAGCATGTCCGACTCGTGGATCGACTGGAAGCCGCGGATCGACGAGCCGTCGAAGGCCAGGCCCTCGGTGAAGAATTCGTCGTCGACCGACTCGACCGGCAGGTTGAAGTGCTGCATCACACCGGGCAGGTCACAGAAACGTACGTCGACGAACTTCACGTCCTCGTTCTTGAGGTATCGCAGGAGTTCCTCGGGATTGGCGAACACACGTCCTCCTGGCACGTCCACGGGTGGCTAGGCTCCTGGCGACGCTATGGCCGCGCGGTTGCCCGGCCGTGTCTTGAGTGTTTCTGCCGTGTTACGTCCCTCGCGGAGCGTCATCCGCGCCGCTCGGGCGGGGCGATCGGGCGAAGGGACGCCCCCGGCTGTGCCAGTGTAGTGACACTTGCTCGCTTTGGTCCCTTTATGCGCTGCGGGTACCCGCGACCACACCCGACCCGCCCGTACGCCCTGGATACCCTTGACCGTTGTGACCAACCCGCATGACCGGCCCGCGCCGCCCGCCTCCGATCCCACCTTCACCCCGCCCAGCCTGGGCCGCCGCTTCGGTGCGCTGGTGATCGACTGGGTGCTCTGCCTCCTGGCGGCCCGGGGCTTCGCCGACCCGGTACGCGACGGCTGGGCGCCCGTGCTGGTGCTGATCCTGGAGTACGGCTTCTTCCTCGGCCTGTTCGCCCAGACGCCCGGCATGTTCATCACGAAGATCCGTTGCGTCGCGTGGGCCGACGGCGGCCGCATCGGTCTGGTCCGGGGGCTGCTGCGCGGCCTCCTGCTCGCCCTCGTCGTGCCGGCCCTGCTCATGGACAACCACCGCCGCGGCCTGCACGACCGCCTGGCAGGCTCCGTCATCACCCCCACCCCCGCCCCTGACGCGCCCCCCGCCCCCACCCCCCGCCCGCCCCCGCGATCTTGTACTTTCTGCCCCGGCGAAACGGGCACAAGCCGCGAAGCGGGGGCCGAAACTGCAAGATCGCCGAGGCGAGGGGTGGGCGATGGACGGGGCGCGGGCGAGGGCGGGGCGGCGGGCGGTGGGGAGGGCGCGAAAAGTACGAGAGCCGGGCCCGACGGGGCCCGGCTCTTCGCGTACGTCTGTGTCGTCAGCGACCGCGCGACTGGCGGAACGCGCCGCGCGGGGGCCGCATGTTCTTCGGGATCGCGCCCTTGGGCATCTGCGGGCGGGCGGTGAGCGCCTTGAGCCGCTTGTCCAGCGAGTTGACATCCTTGCCGGTGAGGTTGCGTGGCAGCCGCATCAGCGTCATCCGCAGCTTGCGGATGGGCAGCTCGCCCTCCTCCTGCCCGATCACGTAGTCGTAGAGCGGGGCCGAGCCGATGACCTTGGCCAGCCGCCGCTTCTCCTGGCCGAGCAGGCCGCGCACCCGCTGCGGGTTGCCCTCGGCCAGCAGGATCACGCCGGGACGGCCGATGACCAGGTGGACCATGTCCATCTGCGTGGTCGAGCTGACCGCCGGGGTGACCCGCCAGTCGCCGCGCATGCTCTCCATGATCTGGGCCGCGGCGCCCGGCTGCCCCTCCGCCGCGTTCATCATCGCCCGGTTGGAGCGCAGGTTGAGCACGACCAGCAGGCATAGCAGGGCGAACAGGATGCCCAGCGGCAGCCAGATCCAGCCCCAGAGCAGGACCGCGACCACGGTGAGCGCGAGCGGGATCAGCACCGCGGCGGCGGCCAGCGGGGCGAACCACCTGTCCTGCTTGGCGGTGAACTTGAACACCATCCCGATCTGCTTAAGCCGCTGGCCGAACGAGACCTTCTCCTGGGGCTTTGCCATGCCGGTGAGTCTAGTGGTCGCCGCACGCCGCGATCACCCGCGGCCGGGCTGAGTACCTTACGCCGTCGTACCGCCCCCGGGCGGCCGGAGTAAGGCACCTCGGCGGGTGAAGATTAGGCGGCACACCCATGCCGCGGGGCCACCTTCACGCGGAGAGTCAGAGTCGACAGCTGACGACGACCGCAGGGAGCCCGAGATGTTCGCCACGGACGCAGACCTCATCCTCTCCATCCACCGTACGCACGCCGCCGAGTTGCGCGCCGAGGCCGAGGCCGACCGGCTCGCCCGGAGCCTGCCGCGCCGCTCCACGCGCGGCTGGTTGAGCCGGCGGCACCACGCGAGCCGTCGCGCCGACGGCCGCCGGTGAGCGCCCCCGTGCCCCCGGCGGGCGACACCGGCCCACCGGGGGCCGTGACCGTCGCGACGACGGTCCTGATCGAACCGACGACGGCTGGCGCCGACCCACCCCGGGTCGGCGCTGGCCCTCGTTCCGCGCCCTCCGGCGCGCCCGCGCCGTCTCCCGGCGTCCGGCCGGTCTCGGCGGTCGGGCCGTCTTCCGGCGTCCGGCCGGTCTCGGCGGTCGGGGCGCCCGTTCCGGCAGCGCCGGGGCCGTCGAACGCTGACCGGCCGGTCAGCGGAATCGGCGGCGGCGCGGGGCGTGGCATGCTCGGTGCCGTGACCGTACGCGCCGCCAGCACCGTCCTCGTGGGCCGCCAACCGGAGATCGCGGCCCTGCGCGACGCGCTCGGCCGGGCCCGCGCGGGGGAGCCGACCACCGTCCTGCTCGGCGGCGAGGCCGGGGTGGGCAAGACCCGTCTGGTGGAGGAGTTCGGCCGGTCGGCCGCCGAGGCCGGCGCCCGGCTACTGGTCGGCCAGTGCCTCGAACTCGGCGAGGCCGGCCTGCCCTTCGCGCCGTTCGCCGCGGCGCTGCGCGCGGTGCTGCGCCACGACGGCCCCGGCGTCTTCGACGGGTACGAGGCCGAGTTCGCCCGCCTCCTGCCGGAGCTGGGCCGAGGGCCGGTCGGTGTCGCCGCGCCGGCCCCGGCGCCGCTCTCCGACGCGCCGCGCGGCTACCTGTTCGACCTGGTCGCCGAGCTGTTTCAGCGGCTGGCCGCCGGGCAGCCCCTGGTGCTGGTGATCGAGGACCTGCACTGGGCCGACCGGTCCACCCGCGACCTCATCGCCTTCCTGGTGCGGGCCGCCCGCACGGCCCGGCTGCTGCTGGTCTGCACCTACCGCACCGACGAACTGCACCGCGGGCACCCGCTGCGGCCCTTCCTCGCCGAGCTGGACCGGGCGCGCGGCGTCGAGCGGATCGAGCTGGGCCGGCTCGACCGGGACGGCACCGGCGCGATCCTGGCCGACCTGCTCGGCGCCGAGCAGCACGCCCGGGCGGTCGACGACATCCACGATCGCACCCAGGGCAACCCGTTCTTCATCGAGGAGCTGGCCGCCGCCGGTGGCCCGATCGGCTGCGCCGCGCTGCCCGAGACGCTGCGCGACCTGCTGTTGGCCCGCGTGGACCGGCTGCCCGAGCCGGCCCAGCGCGTGCTGCGCATCGCCGCCGCCGGCGGCACCCGCTTCGCCCACCAGCTCATCGCCGAGGTCGCGGGGCTGCCCGAGCCCGAGCTGGAGGACGCGCTGCGCGCCGCCGTCGCCGCCCAGCTCGTGGTGGCCGACCCGGAGGGCGACTACGAGTTCCGGCACGCGCTGGTCCGCGAGGCGGTGCACGACGAGCTGCTGCCCGGCGAGCACGCCCGGCTGCACGCCCGCTTCGCGGCGGCCATCGAGGCACAGCCGCACCTGGTGGCGGCCGGCCGCGCCCCGGCCGAGATCGCCCACCACTGGTACGCCGCGCACGACCACCCCCGTGCCCTGGTGGCCGCCCGCGCAGCCGCGTGCGCTGCCGCCGACCGGTACGCGTACGCCGAGCAGAGCCGGCTGCTGGAGCGGGTGCTGGAGTTGTGGGAGCTGGTGCCCGACGCGGGTGACCGGCTCGGCATGGACCACCTCGCGGTGCTGGAGGAGACCATCGCGGCGGCCACCACGGCCGGCGACTACCAGCGGGCGCTCACCCTCACCCGGGCGGCGCTGGCCGAGGTGGACACCGACGCCGAGCCGCTGCGCGCGGCGCTGCTGCTGGACCGGCGCGGCCGGATGCTGGCCATGCTCGGCAAGAGCGACGGCACGGTCGAGCTGTGGGAGGCGTACCGGCTGACGTCGGCGGTGCCGGACGGGCCGGAGCGGGTCCGGCTGCTCGGCGACATCGCGGCGCACCTGATGAGGACGGATCCCGAGGACGCGGCCGCGCTCGCCGCCGAGGCGAGGGCGGCGGTGGAGGCGTACGGGGACGACCCGGAGCTGCTGCCGACCCGGATCACCATCCTCTGCCGTACCGCGCCCTCGCCCGAGCGTCGCCTGGCCGGGTTGCGCCTGGCCGAGGACCGGGCCCGCGCCGCCGGCTCCGGGCCGGCGCTGGTGAGCGCGCTGGTCCACCTCTCCGACGTGCTCTGCGAGCTGGGCCGGTACGCCGAGTCGGCCGACGCCGCCGCCGCCGGGGTGACGGAGGCGCGGCGGGTGGGCATCAGCCGTTCCACCGGGGCCTACCTGCTGTCGAACCAGGCCGAGGCGCTGATCGCGCTGGGTCGCTGGGACGAGGCCGACGCGGCGTGCGCGGAGGCGGCCCGAATCGACCCGCCGGGCGTGTCGGGGATGCACTGGCTCGAGCTTCGCGCCGGCCTGCGACTGGCCCGGGGCCACCCGGGCGCGGACGAGCTGGTGGGCCGGGCCCTCAGCTTCCTCGCCCGGCCCTTCCTGTGGCCGAACCACCGGTTGCCGTTGCGGGAGCTGCGGATCGAGGCGGCGCTGGCGGCGGACGACTCGACCGAGGCCGTGTGCGCGTCCCACGCCGCCCTGGCCGACGAACGGCTGCCGCAGGAGCCCCGCGAGGGCTGGCCGGTGCTCAGCGCCGTCGCCAGGACCGCCGCGCGGGCCGGCGACTCCGGGCTGGCCGCCCAGGCCGCCGCGCTCGCCGCCCGCCTGCCGGCCCGCGTCCCGGCCGAGCGGGCGCACGCCGCCCAGGTCGGCGCCCTCCTCTCGGCAGGTGCCGAGGCGCTGCCGGCGTGGCGGGCGGCGGTCGAGGCGTGGCGCGCGGACGGGCAGCCGTACCCGCTCGGACGGGCGTTGCTGGCGCTCGCCGAGGCGGCCGCCGCGGCGGGGGAGCGGGACGACGTGGCGGCGGCGGTGGCCGAGGTCGCCGCGATCGCCGACCGGCTCGGCGCGACGCCGCTCGCCGAGCGGGCCGCCACCCTGGCCCGCCGGGTGGGCCTGCGCGGGGCGACCCGTGGCCGCCCCGGCGCCGACCTGCTCACCCTGCGGGAGCGGGAGGTGCTGCGGCTGGTCGCCGAGGGGCACAGCAACAGCCGGATCGCCGAGGAGCTCTTCATCTCGCCGAAGACGGCGAGCGTGCACGTCTCGCGGATCATCGCCAAGCTCGACGTGAGCAACCGGGTCGAGGCCGCCGCGCTGGCCCACCGTCTCGGCCTGCTCGGCGAGCCCACCGCCCCCCGCTGACGGGGCGGCGAGCACCGCCGGCCGGGTGAGCCGGGGCCGGCGAGCGCCGTCTCCGGCTCGGCGGCGAGAGCCGTTCCGGATGGAAGCGGGGCGGCGAGAGCCGTTTCGGATGGGAGCGGGGCGGCGAGAGCCGTTTCGGATGGGAGCGGGGCGGCGAGAGCCGTTTCGGATGGGAGCGGGGCGGCGAGCGCCAGACCGGATGAGCAAGGCGGCGAGTACCACCGCCGCATCGGCGGGGCGGCGCGCACCGCTGCCCCGCCGGCCATCGGTCGGCGGGACGGCGGTCAGGCGGTGCCGGGCCGGGTCAGCCGGCGGTGACCGGAGCGCCCTCGCGGGCCTCCAGCGCCTGCCGGTAGAGCCGGCCGGCGCGGTAGGACGAGCGCACCAGCGGCCCGCTCATCACGCCCGCGAAGCCGATCTCCTCGGCCTCCTCGCGCAGCTCGACGAACTCCTCCGGCTTGACCCAGCGGGTGACCGGGTGGTGCCGGGGGGTGGGGCGCAGGTACTGCGTGATGGTGATCAGCTCGCAGCCGGCCGCGTGCAGGTCGCGCAGCGCCTGGGAGACCTCGGCGCGCTCCTCGCCCATGCCCAGGATCAGGTTGGACTTGGTGACCAGCCCGTCGGCGCGGGCCTGGCGGATCACGTCGAGCGAGCGCTCGTAGCGGAACGCCGGCCGAATCCGCTTGAAGATCCGCGGCACGGTCTCCACGTTGTGCGCGAGCACCTCCGGCCGGGCGCCGAAGACCTCGGCGAGCTGCTCGGGGACCGCGTTGAAGTCGGGGATCAGCAGTTCGACGCCGCAGCCGGGCTGGAGGGCGTGGATCTGCCGGACGGTCTCGGCGTAGAGCCAGGCGCCGCCGTCGGGCAGGTCGTCGCGGGCCACGCCGGTGATCGTCGCGTAGCGCAGGCCCATCGAGACCACCGACTCGGCGACGCGGCGGGGCTCGTCGGCGTCGAACTCGGCCGGCTTGCCGGTGTCGATCTGGCAGAAGTCGCAGCGCCGGGTGCACTGGTCGCCACCGATGAGGAAGGTGGCCTCGCGGTCCTCCCAGCACTCGTAGATGTTGGGGCAGCCGGCCTCCTGGCAGACGGTGTGCAGCCCCTCGCGCGAGACGAGCCCGCGCAGTTGCGTGTACTCCGGCCCCATCTTGGCCTTGACCTTGATCCACGGCGGTTTGCGCTCGATCGGCGTCTCGGCGTTGCGCGCCTCGATGCGGAGCAGACGCCGCCCCTCGGGGGCGGGCGTCGCGGTGCGCGCTGCCTGGCCTGTCGTCGGCGCGGAGTGCTCGATCGTCACGAAACCGAGCCTACGCCCGACGGCGGCCGTCGATGTACCGCGGGCGACCGGCGTCACGCCGGAAGTCTTGTGACGCCGCACACCGCGACCGGGAAAACGGCGTCACACGGGACGTCCGCGAGGTGCTAGCGTGCCGGGCAGAGCTGTGACGGAGCCGAGTAGCGCCCCGATCCGCCAGTTGAAGAGAGCCGCCGGTTGCTGCGAGGCGGTCTGGCGCCGGCGTGCGAAGACCCTCCCGAGCTGCGGGAAGAACGGCCGGCGACCGGCGCCTCGCGACCACGCGGACGCGCCACCCCCGCCCAGTAGAGCCCGCCCGGCTGGCCCCGGTGAAAAGGCGACGAACGAGGCCCCCGCCACGGCGGGGGCGAAGGTGTGGTGGCACCGCGAGGTTCCCGCTCGCCCACACCTCCCGGGGATCGCGTTGCGATTGATCGAGGAGGTAACGCCGTGCAACGCATCCTTTCCCACCAGCTCTCCGCCCATGTCGGCGAGGACGTCCGCATCGCCGGCTGGGTGCACCGCCGCCGGCTGCTCAAGTCGGTGGCCTTCCTGATCGTGCGGGACTCCGCCGGCCTCGCCCAGGTGGTGGTCACCGACCCGGCCGTCCGCGCCGAGCTGGGCGAACTCGGCGAGGAGACCGTCGTCGAGGTGAGCGGCACGGTGGTCGCGAACCCCACCGCGCCCGCCGGGGTCGAGCTGACCGCCCCGACGGTACGACCGCTCGGCCCGCCCGCCGTGTCGCCGCCGTTCGACCTGTACCGGCCGGCGCTGACCGCGAGCCTGCCCACCCAGCTCGACCACGCTTCGGTGGCCCTGCGCCACCCGACCCGCGCGGCGGCGCTGCGCGTCTCGGCGGCGGCGGTGGCCGGCTTCCGGGCCGCGCTCGACGCCCGCGACTTCGTGGAGATCCACACCCCGAAGGTGGTCGGCTCGTCCACCGAGAGCGGGGCGAACGTCTTCGCGCTGGACTGGTTCGGCCGGCCCGCGTACCTGGCCCAGTCGCCGCAGTTCTACAAGCAGCTCATGGTCGGCGTGTTCGAGCGGGTCTACGAGGTGGGGCCGGTGTTCCGGGCCGAGCCGCACGACACCGTCCGGCACCTGGCGCAGTACACCTCGCTCGACGCCGAGCTGGGCTTCGTCGCCGACCACCGGGACGTGATGGTCGTGCTGCGCGACACGCTGGCCGGGATGCTGGGCAGCGTCACCGAGCGGGCCGGGGCCGCGCTGGCCACGCTGGGCGTGACCGCACCGGAGGTGCCGGCGGAGATCCCGGCCGTGCACTTCACCGAGGCGCTGGGGATCGCCGGCGCGCCGGCCGACGAGCCGGACCTGGCGCCGGCGCACGAGCGGGCGCTGGGGGAGTGGGCGCGGCGGGAGCACGGCTCGGAGTTCCTCTTCGTGACCGGCTACCCGATGGCGAAGCGCCCCTTCTACACCCACCCCGACCCGGCGCGGCCCGCGTACTCCAACGGGTTCGACCTGCTGTTCCGAGGGCTGGAGCTGGTGACGGGCGGGCAGCGGCTGCACCGGCACGCCGACTACCTGGCGGCGCTCGCCGCCCGGGGCGAGCCGGTCGAGCCGTACGCCGGCTACGTCGACGCGTTCCGGCACGGCATGCCGCCGCACGGCGGCTTCGCCATCGGGCTGGAACGCTTCGTGGCCCGCCTCACCGGCGCGACCAACGTCCGCGAGGTCACCGCCTTCCCCCGAGACCTCCACCGCCTGACCCCCTGACCCCGACCCGCCCCGCCCCGCCCTGGCCCTCCAGGCTGTGGTTGATCATGACGTTGGCGGCGTCGGTGTCGGCGTGTCGCGCCGGCAACGTCATGATCAACGCGGCGGGGTCGGGGGTGGGGGTGGGGGGTCAGGGTGGGCCGAGGAGGTCCCAGAGGTTGCCGGCGATGTCGCGGAAGACGGCGACCCGGCCGTACGGCTCGGTGCGGGGCGGCTTCACGAACTCGACGCCCGCCTCGACCATCCGGCGGTGGACGGCGTCGAAGTCGTCGACGCGGAGGAAGAAGCCCACCCGGCCGGCGACCTGGTCGCCCACCGCCCGCGCCTGCCGGTCGCCGTCGGCGCGGGCCAGCAGCAGCCCGGTCTGCCCGCCGGGCGGCCGGACGACGACCCAGCGCTTCGGGCGGCCGTCGTTGGTCAGCGAGGGCGAATCCTCGACCAGGTCGAAGCCGAGCACCTCGGTGAAGAACGCGATGGCCGGGTCGTACTCGGCGACGACGATCGTGACCAGGTCGATCCGCACCGGTCAGGCCGTGACGAGGGTGGGCAGGTGGCGCTCGACGACCGGCAGCACGTCGGCCACGGTGACCGGGCGGCCCAGCTCGGCGGTGAGCGAGGTGACCCCGGCGTCGCGGATGCCGCAGGGCACGATCCGGTCGAAGTACGCGAGGTCGCAGTCGCAGTTGACCGAGAAGCCGTGCAGGGTCACCCCGCGGGCGACCCGGATGCCGATGGCGGCCACCTTGCGGGCCGGCCCCCGGTCGTCCTCGGGCACCCAGACCCCGCTGCGCCCCTCGACCCGGCCGGCGGTCAGCCCGAACTCGGCGCAGACGTCGATCAGCAACTGCTCGGTGCGGCGGACGTAGGCGACCACGTCCACCGGGTCGGGCAGCCGCAGGATCGGGTAGCCCACCAGCTGCCCGGGGCCGTGCCAGGTGATCTTGCCGCCCCGGTCCACGTCGACGACCGGGGTGCCGTCCATCGGCCGGTCCCACGGCTCGGTGCGCTTGCCGGCTGTGTAGACGCTCGGGTGCTCCAGGAGCAGCACGGTGTCGCCGCGCTCCCCGGCCACCACCGACTCGTGCAGTCGACGCTGCTCGTCCCAGGCGGCCTGGTAGTCGAGGACGCCGGCGCGGACGGCCGTGAGGCCGGGGGTCGTCGTGGTCACGCCGCCAAGCCTAGACCCGTACCGACCGGTCACCTCCGGTGACGCGGCTCACGAGGAGGACCCGGCGACGGGGCGGCCCGGGTGACCGGGCTCAGCCCTGCGGGACGCGCCAGAGCCACACGTCGTCGACCCGCTCGGGCGGGCCGAGCAACGCGGTCACGGTGCGCCGGATCGCCTCTTCGTCGACCGGCCACTTCGCCCCGTGCACCTCGTCGGCCAGCACGATCGTCTCGATCCGCCAGTGCCGCAGGTCGGCGCGGACCTCCTGGATGGTGCCCTCGGTGACGATCGGCACCAGCCCGGTCCGTCCCGCCTGGTCCACCAGCGCGCCGAACGGGCGCGGCGTCGGGCCGATCCGGCCCCGGCCGTCGGGGCCGCCCGGCCCGAGGAAGAAACCGGAGGGGATGGCGAACTCGCCCTGTCGGTGCGCCAGGGCGTACGCCTGCCAGCGCTGCCCGTCGGGATAGACGTCGAGGGTCAGCGGCACCGGGGTCAGCACCCCGCCCGGGGAGACGTGGTCGCGCCAGGTGCCGGCGGTGACGAACCGGGGGATCGGCTCGCGCTCGATGGTCAGCAGCGGGGTCGGCAGCAGCGGCAGCAGCGCCACCGCGAACGCCGCCCACCAGGCCCGCCGGGCGGCCGGACGCCGGGGCGGGTCGGCGCGCAACAGGTCGACGGCGTACGCGAGCAGCACCCCGATCACCGGCGCCACCACCAGCGCCAGCCGGGCGGGCAGGGCGGCGTTCACCACCGGCAGGTGCCCGAGCAGGTCGAACGGCATCGGCAGGTCGGTGCGCCGCCCGTCGACCTTGGCCTCGGGCCCGAACGAGAGCACCGTGAAGACAACGGCGGTCACGCCCAGCGCCCACAGTGTCGCCCGGCGACCCGCGTCGGCCCGGCGCCACAGCGCCACGAAGCACGCGACGGCGAGCAGCAGCAGGGGGAGCCCGAAGAACGAGTTCTCCTCCGTCGGGTTGGGCGCCAGCCGGGTGCCCAGCCCCACCTCGCCGGCCAGCGAGCGGCGCGGGTACGCCCCGAACGCCACCACGTCCTCGGAGTGGATGACGGCGTCGAAGCCGGTGCCGTGGAAGCGCTGCGGGCCGGCGAAGTGCAGCCAGAGCGGGTACGCCAGCAGCACCCCGGCGACCACGGCGGTCGCCGCGAGCCCTCGCAGGAAGCCGGGCAGCGCCGCCCGCGCCTCGGCGCGGTGGGCCGGGTGCAGCGCCCAGACGGCGACGAAGACGCCGAGCGCCAGCGCGGTGAAGAAGAGCCCCTCGGCGGCGATGGAGAAGGCGACGGCGACGAGCAGGCCGAGGATCGCGCCGTCGCGCAGCGGGCGCCGGGAGCCGCGCAGCGCGAAGGTCCGCCAGACCAGCAGCGGCACCAGCCAGCCGGCGGTCCAGTTCAGGTGGGCGTTGGCGTGCGAGACCATGCCGGGGGAGAAGCCGATGAACAGCCCGCCGACCGCGGCGGCGAGCGGGCTGCGGACCAGGTGCCGGGAGAGCAGCCAGTACCAGGCGAGCGCGGTGGCGGCCAGGTTGAGGGTGAGGATCACCAGGAACGTCGCCGAGGGGCCGACGAGGAACGTCAGCGGGGCGAAGACCACCGCGTACACCGTGATCGAGGTGTTGACCGCGAGGTTGACCCCGTCGGGGACGTTGACCAGGTAGGTGAAGAGCGGGTTGTCGCCGTGGGTCACCGCGTGCCCGCCGAAGGCCAGCAGCCACTCGAAGAGCGCCTGGTCGCTGGAGTTGACCGTGATGGCGCGGGCGTTCGGGTCCCGCCACAGCCCGCTGGTCACCCAGACGGCGAGGGCCAGCGCGACCAGCGCCACGATCAGGTCGGCCCGGCGGTTCCGGGTGACGCGGGGCGGCGGGGTCGGCGCGGGCGCCACGGACGGGGAGGTCGGCACGCAGCGGACGTTACCAACCGGACCTGGACACGCCGGTCAGGACGCACATCCTCTCGACGGTGAATGTGTGAGCGTGGCCCATGTCACACCATCGACGCATCGACGTAACGTCTCGGCAATTCGCGGGTGACCCAGTTCACAAACCGTCCCCAGGAGGCCCCGTGCGCCGCTCCCCGTCCCTGTCCACCCGGCTGACCGGTGCGGTCGCTGGGCTGGTCCTCGCCGTCACCGCGGCGGTGACCCTCGCCGCCCCCGCCCAGGCCGCCACCCTCACCCAGGTCACCGGCTTCGGCTCCAACCCCGGCAACCTCGCCATGTACGCGTACCGACCGGACAACCTGCCGGCCGGAGCCCCGGCGGTCGTGCTGCTGCACGGATGCACCCAGAACGCCGCCGGCTACTTCGCCAACTCCGGTTGGCAGAAGTTCGCCGACCAGTGGAAGTTCGCCCTGATCGTGCCGCAGCAGTCCAGCGCCAACCAGCCGCTGAGCTGCTTCAACTGGTTCGTCGAGCAGGACATCACCCGGGGCTCCGGCGAGGCGCTGTCGATCAGGCAGATGGTCGACCACGCCCGCGCAAATTTCGGCACCGATCCGAGCCGGGTCTTCGTCAGCGGGCTCTCCGCGGGCGGGGGGATGAGCGCGGTCATGCTCGCCACCTACCCGGACGTCTTCGCCGCCGGCTCCGTCATCGCCGGCCTGCCGTACCGCTGCTCGCCGCCCGCCTCCACCAGCACCTGCCAGTACAGCGGGGTGAACAAGAGCCCGCGGGAGTGGGGCAACCTCGTCCGGGCCGCCCACCCAGGGCACACCGGGCCGCGCCCGCGGGTCGCCATCTGGCACGGCACCTCGGACTCCACCGTCGTGCCGGCCAACGCCACCGAGCTGCGCGACCAGTGGACCGACGTGCGGGGCGTCTCCCAGACTCCGACCAGCACGGCGTCGCTGCCGGCCAACACCAGCCTCGAGGTGTACGGCGACGACGACGTGCGGGTCTACCGGATCTCCGGCATGGGCCACGGCACCCCGGTGGACCCCGGTGCGGCCGCCGACCAGTGCGGCACCGCCGCCCCGTACCTGCTCGACACCATCTGCTCCGCCTACCACGACGCGGTCTTCTTCGGCCTGAACGGCGGGACCACCCCGAGCCCGACGCCGACCGCCTCCCCGACCGCCGGCCCCACGGCGTCCCCGACGGTGACTCCCACCGCGTCCCCGACGGCGTCCCCGACCTGCGTCACGGCCAGCAACTACGCCCACGTCACCGCCGGCCGGGCCTACCACTCCGGCGGCTACGCCTACGCCAACGGCTCCGGCCAGCGGATGGGCCTCTACAACACCTTCTACACCAGCACCCTCAAGCAGACCGGCCCCAACCACTGGGTGATCGGCTGCTGACCCCCCACCGACCCGCTACCACTCCGACGCGTTGATCATGAAGTCGCGACGCGCCGAGCGCGGCGACCCCGACTTCATGATCAACGCCGAGAGGGAGGGGAGGGGCGGGGTCAGGGGGTGGTCAGGGCCGC
The DNA here is from genome assembly GCF_900090315.1 of Micromonospora citrea. Classification (NCBI taxonomy): domain Bacteria; kingdom Bacillati; phylum Actinomycetota; class Actinomycetes; order Micromonosporales; family Micromonosporaceae; genus Micromonospora; species Micromonospora citrea. The sequence continues at coordinate 5,272,077 of NZ_FMHZ01000002.1, forward strand.
GTGGAGGGCGGTGGACAGGGTGGGGTGGCGGTAGGCGAAGCCGGCCTCCGTGAGCACGCCGGGGAGGACGCGGGTGCTCGTCAGCGCCTCGTGGGCGAAGCCGCCGAGCGCCACCTTCAACGCCACCGCCGGGATCGGGATGATCGCCGGCCGGCGCAGCTGCCGGGCCAGCTCGCGGGTGAACTCGGCGTTGGTCACCGGGGCCGGCCCCACCCCGTTGACCGGTCCCGCGATGTCGTCGCGGGCCAGCAGGAACGCCGCCGCGTCCAGCCAGTCCGCCATGGAGATCCACGGCAGCCACTGCCGCCCGCTGCCGAGCCGGCCGGCGATGCCCAGCCGGAACGGCAGCAACTGCGGCTTGAGCAGCCCGCCGTCGCGGTGCAGCGGCAGCCCCGTGCGCAGCCGCACCACGCGTACGCCCGCGTCCTCGGCCGGGCGGGTCGCGGCCTCCCAGACCCGGCAGACGTCGGCCAGGAAGCCCTGGCCGGCCGGAGCGTCCTCCTCGACCGTCCGGTCGCCGGTGTTGCCGTACCAACCGACGGCCGAGGAGTTGAGCAGCACCCGCGGCCGGTCGCCGTCGGGCAGCCTGGCGATGGTGATCGCCAGCGTGGTGGTGCTGTCGACCCGGCTGGACCGGATCAGCTGGCGGTACCGGTCGTTCCACCGCCGGTCGCCGACGCCCGCGCCGGCCAGGTTGACCACCGCGTCCGCCTCGGCCACGACCGCCGGGTCGAGCTGCGCGGCGGGCGGGTTCCACTGCCGCTCGTCGGGGGTGCGCGGTGGTCGGCGGACCAGCCGGGTGACCTGGTGCCCGTCCGCCGTGAGCCGGTGGGCCAGCCGGGTGCCGAGGAAACCGGACGCGCCGGCCATGAGGATCCGCATGCTCATATCTTCGGGTACGGACCGACTCCTGGATGCGGTCAGCCGGACGAAGCCCTGCCGAAGGCGCTGTGAAGCCGCCGGCGACCCGGCTCGGCAGGATGGCTCCCCCGCGCCGTCAGCGCACCGGTGCCCCGGTCCCCGCCCGGCGGTCGACGTCTGGTCGTGCCCGCAGCGCTGGATGCAACAAACCTGCACGTGCCCGCCCTTGCCTTGCGGCAAGCGCTTTCCTAGCCTGTAACCCATTGATGCCTCTGATTCTCGACCGGGTCGAGAGTGTCGGAGCCACCTGCGGCGTCGGGCGGCAAGGCAGCGCCCGCGCCGTGCCTACTCCTGAGGAGTCCAGCAGTGAAAACCGCAACGCGACAAAAGCTTCTCGCTGGCGGCGCCGCCGTGGCCGCCGCAGCCGCGGTCGCCGTGGCGCTACCGATGACCCAGGCGTCGGGTGCGTCCGGCGGTCCCGGTCCCGCGTCGGTCGGTGCCGACGCGACCAACCTCAGCCTCGGGGCAGGCTCCGACGGCTCCAGCAAGGCAAGCGGTACCAGTTACGGCAACGTGCGCGACGGCGACATGGGCACCTACTGGTCGCCGGCCGGCTCGACCGGCCGCATCTCGATCAAGTGGGACACCGCCACCACCGTGGCCTCGATCAACATCCGGGAGGCGGCCGGTGCCGTCGGAGCCATCGGCTCCTGGCGGGTCGTCAACAACGACACCGGCGCCACCCTGGCCAGCGGCGCTGGGGCGGGGGCCATCACCTTCGCCGCCACCTCGCTGCGCAAGATCAACTTTGAGATCACCAGCTCGACCGGTACCCCGCGGGTCGCCGAGTTCGAGACGTACGCCCCGGGCGGGACCACTCCGCCGCCCACCACCCCGCCGCCGACGACTCCGCCGCCCACCACCCCGCCGCCGACCACGCCCCCGCCGACCACACCCCCGCCGTCAGGCGGCACGCTGTACGTGGCGCCGACCGGCACCGACGGCGCGGCCGGCACGGAGGCCAACCCGACGACGCTCACCTCCGCGATCACCCGGATCGCCGCCGGCGGCACGATCTACCTGCGCGGCGGCACCTACCGCTACTCGCAGACCATCACCATCGGGCAGGGCAACAACGGCACGTCGAGCGCGCGCAAGAACATCTTCGCCTACCCGGGCGAGACCCCGATCCTGAACTTCTCGGCCCAGAGCGAGGACCCGGCGAACCGTGGCCTCGCGGTGGGCGGATCGTACTGGCACATCCGCGGCATCATCGTCGAGCGGGCCGGGGACAACGGCATCCTGCTCGCCGGAAACAACAACATCATCGAGCGTACGGTGACCCGCCACAACCGGGACTCCGGGCTCCAGCTCTCGCGGCTGGTGGCCAACGCGCCCCGCGACCAGTGGCCCTCCAACAACCTCGTGGTCAGCACCGTGTCGCACGACAACGTCGACTCCGACGGTGAGGACGCCGACGGTTTCGCCCCGAAGCTCACCGTCGGCCCCGGCAACGTCTTCCGCTACACCGTGGCCCACAACAACATCGACGACGGCTACGACCTCTACACCAAGAGCGACACCGGGGCCATCGGCGCGGTGACCATCGAGTCCTCGCTCGCCTACGGCAACGGCACCCTCAGCAACGGCGGCCAGGCCGGGGCCGGCGACCGCAACGGCTACAAGCTCGGTGGCGAGGACATCGGGGTGAACCACATCGTCCGGGGCAACATCGCCTACGACAACGGCAAGCACGGATTCACCTACAACCGCAATCTGGGCACCATGCAGGTGTCGAACAACGCCAGCATCGGCAACACCGAACGCAACTTCACCTTCGATGGCGGCTCCTCGGTGTTCCGGAACAACACCTCGTGCGACGGCGGCTCGAACGACAAGATCGTCGGCAACTCCGACAGCTCGAACCAGTTCTGGTCCGGCACCAACGGATCCCGGTGCTCCCAGTACTCCGGCGCCCTGGGCTGGTCCTTCGCGTCCGACGGCCGCCTGGTCGTGACCTTCGGCGGCAGGGTGGTCATCCCGTGAGGGGTGGGACGCCGTCGCACCGCCGGGGTGACGGCGTCCCACCAGACCCACGTACCCCGGCCGCACTCCCCGTGGGACGCGCTGAGAGCGGGATCGGTGGCCGTTTCCGGCATTCCGCCACACCTGCGTGCCGAATCCGGCGCACCCTTGTGACGACGTTGCTGCGGCTGGCGAAGTCAGCGCCTAACCGGGTACCGCTCCGTCGGGGGCGGTGGTGGCGAGGATGCCGGCGAGTGCGGACCGTGCGTCCTGCAGGGCGGAGATCTTGCCGTCCAGGCTGTCGAGCTGTACGCGCAGCGTCGGCGCCGCACAGTGCTCCAACTCCAAGCCCGGGCCCTCGACGCAGGGCAGCACCTCCCGGATGACGCTGGTGGGCAGGCCGGCGGCGAGCAGCGCCCTGATGTGACGGACGGTGGCCACGGCGTCCTCGGCGTAGCGCCGGTGGCCGCCTCCGGCGCGATGCGAGGTGAGCAGCCCCTGCTCCTCGTAGTAGCGCAGCAGGCGCGGGCTGACGCCGGTCGCACGCGCCAGATCCCCGATCTTCATGTCGTGTGATCCCCCTCATGCGCGCTTGAAACTCACACCGGTGGCAGATTCTACGGTCCGGACATGACCTCTTTCGTAGTTCACCGCAACGGCCGGGCGGCAACCGCCGAGGACCTCGCGCCGCTCGCCTTCGCCGGCTATGCCCACTTCACCGCCATGCAGGTGCGCGACGGCGGGATCCGGGGCCTCGACCTGCACCTGGAACGGCTGCGCTCCGCCTCCCTCGAGATGTTCGGCCAGGCGCTGCCCGACGATCGCGTGCGGTCCTTCCTCCGCGCGGCGGTGGCGGCCGGTCCGGCCGACCTCTCACTGGTGGCCACGGTCTACTCGCCGGCGGGTGAGTTCACCGTCGCGGGTGCCGACATCGAGCTGGAGGTGCTGGTCCGCACCGGGCCGGCCGCGTCCGGTCCGGAGGGCCCGCTGGCACTGGCGACGGTCGAGCACGAGCGAGTCCTCCCCACCTTCAAGCACGTCGGCGAGGTCGCCAAGACGTACTTCCTCCGTCAGGCCGTCGGGCAGGGTTTCGACGACGCCGCCTTCGTCGACCGTCGGGGTCGGCTCAGCGAGGCGTCCATCTGGAACCTCGCCTTCTGGGACGGCACCGCCGTGGTGTGGCCGGAGGCCGAGGTGCTGGGCGGGACCACCATGGGCATCGTCCGCCGCCAGTTGGACCGCCTCAGTGTTCCCCAACGCGTCCGGGAGGTCACGCTCGCCGACCTGCCCACGCTGGCCGGGGGCGTGGTCATGAACTCGTGGACGCCGGGCGTGGCGCTGCGCCGGATCGACTCCGTGCCCCTGCCGGAGGCGCCGGGCTTCGTGGAGCTGCTCCACCGTGCCTACCGGGCCGAGCCGCTCACCTCGCCGTAGCGCTGCTCCCCGCCGGCGGTCGAGGGGACCGGCCGGTGCGGCGCCCGGGCGCCGGCGGGGACGTCTGCTGGACCCGCGGCGCCCCGGGCCCCGGATCAGCAGTGGCGGGCGGCGTCGGTGACGATCGCTCAGCCGGTGGCCGTCAGGCGGGCCAGCACCGGCGTGAGCGGGTCGAGCGCGTCGGCGCGGACGACGAACCGGGTGACGCCCCAGCGACGGCGGTGGGCGGCGACCGCCGCGACGATCTCGTCCTCGGTGCCGATCAGCACGAACGGCGTGGCCATCAGTTCGGCGACGGTCAGGCCGGTCTGCCCGGCGAACTGCGCGGCGGCGGCCTCGGCGTCGTCGGTGACGGCGACGTGCTGCACGAGCGCCTCCAGCACCGGCGGTTCGGCGCGCCCGGCCGCCCCGGCCGCCACGCAGGCCAGTTGCGCCTCGATGTCGGCCTCGCGCCAGCGCACCTCGTGCATGTAGCCGTCGGGCAGGGTGCGGCCCAGGCCGGCCAGCCCGACCACGTCGGCGTGGGCGCCGGCCCAGCGCAGCAGCGCCGAGTTCGCCGTGCCGAGCGTCAGCGGGACGCGCCGCACCGGGCGCGGCGTGTCCAGCCGAGCGCCCCGCACGACCAGGTCGGGGGTGTCGACGGTGACCTCCTCACCGTCGAGGAGGGCGCGGACGGCCTCGGCGACGGCCAGGCAGCGACGCACCCGGCCGGCGACGTCGGGGCGTTCCCGCCCGACCGCGCGCCACTCGGCCGGGGTGTGGCCGGCGCCGAGGCCGAGCCACGCGCGCCCGCCGGAGAGCAGGTCGAGGGTGGCCACGTCCGAGGCGAGCAGCATCGGCTCCCGGATGCCGGCGTTGGAGACGTACGAGCCGAGGCCGATCCTCGACGTCACCGCCGCGGCGGCGGCCAGGGCGACGAACGGCGAGGTCGTCCGGCCCGGGTGGTCGGCGGTGGAGAGGCTGTCGAAACCGGCGGCCTCGGCGCGGCGGGCCAGGTCCAGCCAGCTCGGGCCGTCGGACGGGGTGGCCTGGAGGGAGAAGATCGCCATGCGCCCACCCTGCCGGGCGGGAGGCGGTCCGACCAGCCCGACGCCGCTGATTCTGCTACCGGCAGACCTGCCCGCCCTCGGGCGGCGGGACGGGGGCCCGAGGAGACCTCCGGTGGTGCCGGTGGTCAGCGCCGCGCAGAAAGGCCAGGCAGTGGGTCCGCAGGTCCCGGGGTCGTACACCGGGCTCGCCCAGCCCGTCGCGAGTGCGGGTGAGCTCCTCGCGGAGTCAGAGGTGGATCTCGATCAGCTGGTTGCCGAAGGCCCGCAGGCACTCGTCCGGCGTGGATGGATGCACATGTGTCCCACGCTGTCCCGCGCCTCCGTGCCCTCGGCGGTTTACTTGCCGGGTGCACCGCGACGCTGCGGCCAGCCTACGACAGTGAGGGCGGGTGCGACGAAACCGTTCAGGGACGCCGGACGGACATGACCTCTACCAGCTTCTCCAGTCCCACGAAGTCGCTCGGGTTGGTGGTGTAGAGCGACAGGCCGTTCGTGTACGCGATGGAAGCGATCATCAGGTCCGCCAGCCGACGGCGAGTGGTGCGCCCGGTCGTCAGCACCGCACTGGTGATCATGCCGAAGGCCCGTGCCGCCTCGGCGTCGAAGGGTAACGGTTCGAACATGGCCTCGGCGTGTTGCAGAACGCTGGTCCGTCGGGCCCGCTCGGCGCGGTCGTCGGTGTGGTGCGGGCCTGCGGACAGTTCCGCGAGTGTCACCGCACTGATGACCATCTCGTCCGGCAGTTCCTCCGGAGCCAGGGCGCTGAGGTGGATCACGATGTTCGTGTCGATCAGGCCACGAACCGGCGGCTCACCACTCACGGCTGAACGGGTCCTGCTCCACCGACGAGTCGATGTCTGCGCGGAAGGCCTCGGCGTCGAGCACGGGGGCCGTGGCGAAGGCGGCGAGCACCTCGGCCCGCGGCACGAAGGTGCGCCGGCGCAGCGGGATGAGCTTTCCGATCGGCGTGCCGTTTCGTGTGATGACGAAGGATTCGCCACGCTCGACGTTACGCATGATCGCGCCCGACTCGTTGCGCAGCTCTCGTTGCGTTATCTCCCGATGAGCGTGGTCTGCCACGGAGTAATTCTAGGTCGGTGTGCTACGAAGTGCTACGACCCGCGGGATTCCTTGCGGTGTCAGGTCGACGGCTCCTCGGGGGCGCGCTCGCGCCAGCGGCCGCGCCAGGCGGCCTCGTGCGCCTCGTGGGTGGTCCGCTCCTCGAAGACCGCCTCGCGGAGGGCTCGTCGGGAGTCCGCCATCACCACCGCCTCGACCGCCACCATGCCGACGCAGATCGCCGTGAGCAGGGCGAGGGTGGCCAGGCCCGGCAGCCGGTAGCCCACCGGTACGGCGGCGGCGAGCAGGACGACGGTGCCGACCCTGGTCCAGGAGAGGGTGTGCAGGGTGCGCAGCTGGAACAGCATGTTCGCGCACAGGAAGCAGATCACCCCGCCGAAGAGCAGCGCCACGCTGGGGCCGGCCACCGGCTCGGCGATGGGCACCTCCGGGTCGGCGACGGCGTGCACGATCTCCTCCGCGCCGAGCGCGAACAGGATGATCCCGGCGATCATCGGCAGGTGGAGGTAGGCGTACGCGTCCCGGGCCATCGCCACCCGGGAACGGCCCTCCGCCGCGTGCAGGGCGATCCGGGCGGCCGGACCGATCACGTCGTAGTGCGCCCACCACAGCGCGGCCGTGAAGAAGATGCCGAGCACCGCCGCGGTCACCGCCGACCAGGTCGGGGGCTGGCCGAGCAGGTCGCTGCCGACGCCGACGGAGATGACCGACTCGCCCAGCGCGATGATCAGGATGAGGTCGTAGCGCTCGGTCCAGTGCTCGGCGGAGGTCACCGTCCAGCCCCAGGCGCCGGCGACCAGGCCCATGCCGTACTGGAGCACGACGACGCCGATCCAGAGCCCGTCGCGCACCAGCGCGGCCCGGCCCGGGTCGTCGATCTGCGGCGGGATCAGCGCGGCCGCCGTGAGCAGCAGGGTGCTGGTGGTCAGCTCGGGGGAGTACTTGAGCAGCATCCGGCGTTCGCCGGGTCGCTCCCGTGCGACGTGCCAGTACAGCAGCACGTGCACGAGCCGGATCACCAGGTAGCTCAGCGCGACGACCATCGGCCCGGCCGAGACCTCCCGCACGTCGCCGAACGCCTGGGGGAGGGAGAGCGCGAAGCAGAACAGCGCGGCCATCCCGACCACCATCAGCGCCGGCACGAAGCCCTCGCCGAGCCGGACGCGGGTGGCCACCACGCAGTGCACCACCCACACCCACCAGAGCACGGTGAGCACGAGCAGGGCGTGGAACAGTTGTTGACCGGTGACGTGGGCGGCGGTGGCCCTGGTGATGATGAAGAACGAGAAGACGAAGACCAGGTCGAAGAAGATCTCGAACCGGTCGACCCGGGCGCCTGGGGCGATCGCGACGGCGGGGCCCAACCGCTTGCCCCACCGGAAGCCGCCCACCAACCCACTCTGGCAGCGTCCCGGCCGTGCCGCGCCGGAATCGGGCCACCGAGGATCCCCGGCCGGCGGCCGCCACGGCGCGGACTCCCGTCCTCCCACGCCGGGCGGCGGCCCAGGCGTCGCTGGACCCGCCCGTGGCCACCGACGCGATCTTCTACGGCACCGACGGCGTCACCAACCTCGTCGCCGCCGCGCGAGGGCCGCGACCGGCGCCGAGGGCCGGGGCGGGCTCGGACGGGTCGACGACGACGAGGGCGCCCCGGCCGGTGACCGGGGCGCCCTGGCGTGTCGTGCGGGAACTACAGGCCCAGCTCGGCCTCGAAGTTGCCGGCCTCCAGCCGCTCCTTGATCGCGACCAGGAAGCGGGCGGCGTCCGCGCCGTCGATCAGCCGGTGGTCGTACGACAGGGCCAGGTAGACCATCGACCGGACGGCGACGACCTCACCCAGCTCGGGGTCGTTGACCACGACCGGGCGCTTGACCACGGCACCCGTGCCGAGCATCGCCGACTGCGGCGACGGCACGATCGGGGTGTCGAAGAGCGCACCCCGGCTGCCGGTGTTGGTCAGCGTGAAGGTCGCGCCCGCGATCTCGTCCGGGCTGATCTTGTTGGTGCGGGTGCGCTCGGCCAGGTCGGCGATCCGCTTGGCGATGCCACCCAGGTTCAGGTCGCCCGCGCCGTGGATGACCGGGACCATCAGGCCGCGCTCGGTGTCCACCGCGATGCCGAGGTGCTCGGCGTCGGGGTAGGTGATCGTGCCCGCCTCCAGGTCCATGCTGGCGTTGACGATCGGGTAGGTCTGCAACGCCTCCACGGCCGCGAGGGCGAAGAACGGCAGGAACGACAGCTTCACGCCGTGCCGCTGCTGGAACGCGTCCTTGGCGCGGGCCCGCAGCTTGGCGACCTTGGTGACGTCCACCTCGACCACGGTGGTCAGCTGCGCCATCTCGTGCAGCGACTGCTGCATCCGCTTGGCGATGGTGGCGCGGATGCGGGGCAGCTTCTCGGTGGTGCCGCGCTTCGCGCTCGGCTGCGGCTTGGCGGCCGGCTTCGCCGCCGGGGCCGCGGCGGGCTGCTGCGCGGGAGCCGGCGCGGCCTTGGCCGCCTTGGCCTTCTCCGCCGCCTCCAGCACGTCCTGCTTGCGGATCCGGCCGCCGACGCCGGTGCCGTTGACCGAGGCCAGGTCGACACCGTGCTCGCTGGCGAGCTTGCGCACCAGCGGGGTCACGTAGCCGGCCGCCTCCTCGCCGCCGCCCTGGGCGGGTGCCGACGGGCGCTGCGGCGCGGGGGCCGACGGCACGGCCTTCTGCTCGGCCTGTGCCGGCTGCGCCGACACCTCGGCCTCCGCCGACGGCTCGTTGTAGGACATGCCCGGGGTCGGCTCCGTGACCTTGGGCTCCGGCTTGGCCTCGGCCTTCGGTTCGGGCTTCGGCTCCGGCTTCGGTTCCGGCTTGGCCTTGGGCTCCGGCTTGGCCTCGGCGGGGGCGGCGCCGGCCGCGCCGATGACGGCCAGGTCCGCGCCGACCGCGGCGGTCTCGTCCTCGGCGACCTTGATCTCCAGGACGGTGCCGGCGACCGGCGACGGGATCTCGGTGTCGACCTTGTCGGTGGAGACCTCCAGCAGCGGCTCGTCCACCTCGACGGTCTCGCCGACCTGCTTGAGCCAGCGGGTGACCGTACCCTCGGTGACGCTCTCGCCGAGGGCCGGCATCTTGACCGGGGTGCCCTCGCCCGACGGCGCCGGGGCGGCCTGCGCCTGCGGCTCCTCGACGGCCGGCTGCTCCGCCTCTGCCTGCGGCTCCGCGGCGGCCTCGGCGGCCTCCTCGGCCGGCTCCTCCTGCTGCGGGGCGGTCTCGCCGCCGCCGGTCGACTCGCCCTCACCGGCGATCACGGCCAGCTCGCTGCCGACCTCGGCGGTCTCGTCCTCGCCGACCACGATCCGGCTCAGCACGCCCGCCGCCGGGGACGGGATCTCGGTGTCGACCTTGTCGGTGGACACCTCGAGCAGGGGCTCGTCGACCTCGACGGTGTCGCCCTCCTGCTTGAGCCAGCGCGTGACGGTGCCCTCGGTGACGCTCTCGCCGAGCCGGGGCATGGTGACCGATACCGGCATCTTCTAAGACTCCTTCATTCCCCTGGTGGGATCATCGCCCGTCGCCGGACGCCGCGGTTTTCGTGGTCAGGCGTGCGCGTGCAGCGGCTTGCCGGCGAGGGCCAGGTGCGCCTCGCCCAGGGCCTCGTTCTGCGTCGGGTGGGCGTGCACGAGCTGCGCCACCTCGGCCGGGTACGCCTCCCAGTTGTAGATGAGCTGCGCCTCGCCGACCATCTCGCCGACCCGGGCGCCGACCATGTGCACGCCGACGACGGGGCCGTCCTCCACCCGGACGAGCTTGACGAAGCCGGCCGTCTTGAGGATCTGGCTCTTGCCGTTGCCGCCCAGGTTGTAGTTGTAGGTCTTGACCTTGTCGGCGCCGTACTGCTCCTTGGCCTTCGCCTCGGTCAGACCGACCGACGCCAGCTCCGGGTCGGAGTAGGTGACCCGGGGGATGCCGGCCTCGTCGATCACGGCCGGGTTCTGGCCGGCGATCTCCTCGGCGACGAAGATGCCCTGCTGGAAGCCGCGGTGGGCGAGCTGGAGGCCGGGCACGATGTCGCCGACCGCGTAGACGTTCGGCACGCTGGTGCGCAGCCGCTCGTCGGTCAGCACGTAGCCGCGGTCCATCTTGACGCCCTGCTCCTCGTAGCCGAGGTCTGCCGTGTTGGGGCCGCGGCCGACGGCGACCAGCAGCAGCTCCGCCTCGACGGTCTCGCCGCCGGCGATGGTGACCTTGACGCCGCTGTCGGTCTTCTCGACCTTCTCGAACGGCTTGCCGACCTTGAAGTTGATCTTCCGCTTGCGGAACGCCCGCTCCAGCGCCTTCGACGACTCCTCGTCCTCGGCGGCGACCAGCCGGGGGAGCGCCTCGATGATCGTGACGTCGACCCCGAAGGACTTCCACACACTGGCGAACTCGACGCCGATCACGCCGCCGCCGAGCACGATCGCCGACGACGGGACCCGGTCGAGGGTGAGCGCGTGGTCGCTGGTGATGACCCGCTCGCCGTCGACCTCCAGGCCGGGCAGGCTCTTCGCGTACGAACCGGAGGCCAGCACCACGTTGCGGCCGGTGTAACGCTTGCCGTCGACCTCGACGACGTTCCTGCCGACCAGCTTGCCGTGGCCCTCGATGACGGTGACCGACTTGTTGCTCTTGAACATGCCCTGCAGGCCCTTGTAGAGCCGGGCGATCACGCCGTCCTTGTACGAGTTGACCGCGGCCATGTCGATGCCGACCAGCTCGGCCTTCACGCCGAACTGCTCCGACTCGCGGGTCTGGTCGGCGATCTCGGCGGCGTGCAGCAGGGCCTTGGTCGGGATGCAGCCGTTGTGCAGGCAGGTCCCGCCGAGCTTGCCCTTCTCGACCAGCGCGACCGTCAGGCCCAGCTGGGCGGCGCGCAGGGCGGTCGCGTAGCCGCCGCTGCCACCTCCGAGGATGACGATGTCGAAGGTTGCGTCGTTCGGCTCGCTCACGCTCAACTCCCAGGTCGCGTCGCTGCATCGGGGGTCACGGCAGGATCACGGAACACACCCCACCTCGGTCATCTTGTCACCACCGGGCACAGGGCGCGTAGTGAGGTGCCCAACGACACGTCCGTGACACGTACGCTTGGCACTGCCTTCGATGACGAAGCTTGGGGGAGAAAGCCGGTGGGACTGTTCCGACGACGTAAGAAGGCGCGCGCGGTGAGCCTCGACCGCGCCGCCGACCGCGCGGATCTGGATCACCTGGCGAACTTCGTCCGGAGCCGGCGCGGCGTCGAGGCCTACATCGAGCCCCGCACGACCGTGACCGAGACCACCGTCATGCTGATCGCCGACGACGGGGAGTGGACCCGCCGCCGCATCGACGGCCCGGACGGCGCGCGCCGCTTCGCGTACCGGATGGGCATCCCCGTCTACGACGTCCGGCTGATGGGCTACCCGCAGCGCATGCGCGACTACAACGAACGCCGCAAGCGCCGCCCCGAGCTGTTCTGAGCCGGCGTCCGCGCCCGGCCGGGAGACACGGAAGGGGCCCCTCGGCGCCGAGGGGCCCCTTCGCGTACGTCAGCCGTTGGCGGCGACGTCCTCGACGAGCTGGACCAGCGTGCGGACCGGGACGCCGGTGCCGCCCTTGGTCCAGTAGCCGGTCGCCTCGCCCGAGTGGTAGCTCGGGCCGGCGATGTCGATGTGCGCCCACGCCACGTCCTCGGTGACGAACTCCCGCAGGAACACGCCGCCCTGGAGCATGTGACCGGCCCGGTCCATGCCGGCGTTGACCTGGGAGATGTCGGCCACCTCGGAGTCCATGCCCTTGCGCACGTCGTCCGGCAGCGGCATCGGCCACGTCGGCTCGCCGACGGCGTCGCCGGCGTCGCGGACCCGCTCGCACAGCTCGGGGGTGCCCATCACGCCGGCGATCCGCTTGCCGAGCGCGACGACCTGGCCGCCGGTGAGGGTGGAGGTCTCGAAGAGGTAGTCGCAGCCGTCCTCGCAGGCCCGCGCCATGGCGTCGGCCAGGATCATCCGGCCCTCGGCGTCGGTGTTGAGCACCTCGACCTTCTTGCCGTTGTACATGCTGATCACGTCACCCGGCCGGTACGACCGCCCGGACGGCATGTTCTCGGCCATCGGCAGGTACGCGGTCACGGCCACCGACGGCTTGAGCGCGGCGATCGCCAGCATGGTCGCGGCCACCGCGGCGGCGCCGCCCATGTCGGACTTCATCTCCCACATGCCCTGCGCCGGCTTGATCGAGATGCCGCCGGTGTCGAAGGTGATGCCCTTGCCGACCAGCGCCACCCGCTTGCCGTTGCCGCCGCCGGCCGGGGTGTAGCTCAGCTTGACCAGGCGCGGCGGGGCGTCCGAGCCCTGCCCGACGGCGATGATGCCGCCGTAGCCGCCGGCCGCCAGGGCGTCCTCGTCGAGCACCTCGACCGCCAGGCCGGCCTCCCGGGCGGCGTCCGCCACCGAGTCGGCGAAGGACGGCGGGCGCAGCTCGTTGGGGGCGGTGTTGACCCAGTCCCGGCTGCGCCGGACGGCGCCGCCGACCACCTGGGCCCGGGCGATCTCGGCCTGGGCGCCGGCGTCACCGGCGTCCGGGACGGCGACCAGCACCTCGGCCACCGGCTCGCGCCGGGACGGCTGCGGCCGGGTCTTGTAGCCGGCGAACCGGTAACCGCCGAGCAGCGCCCCCTCCGCGACGGCGCGCAGCGCGGCCGGCGCGTCGGCGTCGTCCGGCAGCGGCAGGGCCAGCGCCACCCGGGGCGCGCCGGCGAGCGCCCGGACGGCCGCGCCGGCCGCCCGGCGCAGGGTCTCCGGTGCCGGGGCGGCGCCGGTCGGCTCCGGGCCCAGCCCGACCGCGGCGACCACCGGGGCGGTGACCGTGCCCAGCGTGGCCAGCTTGATCACCTCGCCGGGGCCGCCGGTCGCGCCGAGCAGCGCCAGCGTCTCGGTCAGCTTGCCGTCGAAGGCGGCGGCGATGCTCTCCGCGCCGCTGGCCAGGAGCAGGGTCCCGGCGAGTCCGCTGGTGGCGTCCTGCTCTCCGGTCTGGCTGTGCACGCCGATCACGATCGCGTCGACGGCGAGCTCGGCGGGGTCGGTGTCGACCAGGCTCAGGGTGGTGCTGGGCGATGTCACTGAAGCTACTCCGGGCGGGCCGGGCCGGCCGCGTCGTCGCGTACCGGCGATGAAGGTCTCCGGCGGAACGTACCCGCCGGAGGTCGGGGCTGTCCCGCCGACTGCTCCGACGGGTCCCGCCGATGCTAACCAGCCCTCCCGACCCCGGTAAGTTCCCACCCATGACCGACGCGACCCCCGACGCCGCCGCGACCCGGCTGCGCCGTTCCCCCCTGCACGAGCGGCACACCGCTGCGGGCGCCAAGTTCGCCCCGTTCGGCGGCTGGGAGATGCCGCTGGAGTACGCCGGCGGCGGAGTGCTCAAGGAGCACACCGCGGTGCGCACCGGCGTCGGCGTCTTCGACGTCTCCCACCTCGGCAAGGCGCGGGTGACCGGGCCGGGCGCGGCCGGGTTCGTCAACGCCTGCCTCAGCAACGACCTGCGTCGCATCGGGCCGGGCCGTGCGCAGTACACCCTCTGCTGCGACGACGTCACCGGCGGCGTGGTGGACGACATCATCGCCTACCTGCACTCCGACGACCACGTCTTCCTCATCCCCAACGCGGCGAACACGGCCGAGGTGGTACGCCGGCTCCGCGCCGCCGCGCCGTCGTCGGTCACGGTCACCGACGAGCACGAGGCGTACGCCGTCCTCGCCGTGCAGGGGCCGCGCTCGGCCGAGCTGCTCGGCGCGCTGGGCCTGCCGACCGGGCACGACTACATGAGCTTCTCCACCGCGACGCTGGACGGGGTCGAGCTGACGGTGTGCCGTACCGGCTACACGGGAGAGCTGGGCTTCGAGCTGGTGACGCCGGCCGAGCACGCCGTGGCGGTCTGGGACGCGCTCTTCGCGGCGGGCGTCGACCTGCGGGCCTGCGGGCTGGCCGCCCGGGACACCCTGCGCACCGAGATGGGATACCCGCTGCACGGGCAGGACCTGTCGCCGGAGATCACCCCGGTGCAGGCCCGCTCCGGCTGGGCGGTCGGCTGGGACAAGCCGGCGTTCTGGGGCCGTGCCGCCCTGCTCGCGGAGAAGGCCGCCGGCCCGAGGCGTACGTTGCGCGGCCTGGAGGCCGTCGACCGGGCGATCCCGCGCCCCGGTATGACCGTGCACGTCGGCGACGCGCGGGTCGGCACGATCACCAGCGGCACGTTCTCCCCGACGAAGAAGCAGGGCATCGCCCTGGCCCTCCTGGACACCGACCCGAAGCTGACCGACGGCGACGTCGTCGAGGTGGACATCCGCGGCCGCCGCGCCCAGATGCGCCTCACCCGTCCCCCGTTCGTCACCCCCTCGGTGCGCTGACCCCGCCCCGGCCCCCCGGGTTCAGACCGGGGGGCCGGGGCGTTCGCCGGCGTCCAGGACGGCCTGGGTCCAGCCGCCCTCGATGACGCCGGTGCCGTCGAGCACGGCCCAGTCGACCACGTCGGCGGCCTCCACCACGACCGGGGAGCCGATGCGCACCGTGGGGTCGCTGTCGGCGTCGCTGGCGCTGGCCGCCTCGATGCGCTCCGGGGCGTCCCACGAGGTCACCCCCGCCCAGACGAACTCCGGGCCGTCGTCGCCGGGCAGCCCGTACTTCACCACGAGCTGCGTCTCCGGCGGGAGCTGCCCGGCGAGGAAGCGGGCGCGGATGTCGCCCAGCCCGGCACGCGCGGTGGCGATCGCCTTGCTCATCGCGTCGCCCGGGCGGGCGTAGCGCACGTCCGGCTGGATGCCGGCGAAGAGGGTGGCGCAGGCGGCGGCGTAGTAACGGCCGTCCGGCCCCGGGTGCCCGGCGGGCGGGCGCAGGCTGAGGAACGAGTCGGCGTCCGGGTCGGTGGCCGGGTCCAGCTCCAGGCGCAGCAGCACCGGCGCCGTCGCCCCGTGCTGCTCCGGATTGCCGTACGCCACCGCGATGTCGTGCCCGGTCACCGTGGCGAGCACCGGCAGCTGCACGAACGCGGGCACCTCCTCGCCGGCGAGCCCGTCGGTCCAGTCCCGCAGCAGCCGCCGCGCCGCGCCGGTCATCACCGCGCCCCACGCCCGCGTCAGGTGGTCCGGCACGCCCTGGGTCTGCAGCTCCAGCAGCCCGAAGCGGCGCAGCCCCTTCGTGGTGAACCAGAGCCCCTCGGCGTCGGAGGAGTAGGGCACCAGCACCCAGTCGACCAGCCGGATGCGCCCCTGGGCGTCCGGCAGCGAGCGCAGCGCCGACGCCGGGTCGAGGAACTGCAGGCCGAACACGTCCACCACGTCGCCGTCGACCGACTCGGCCACGGCGGCGGCCACCGCCCGCGCCGCCCACTCGTGGGCCGGCGGCCAGCCGGGCCGGTACTCGGCCTGCACCACGACCAGGTGGCTCGCGGCGGCCAGCCGGGCGAGCTGCGCCTCCGTCGCGCCGAACGCGGTGAGCAGGTCCGGCGGCAGCGCGGGGAACTCGTCGATCGACCGGGTGTCCACGCTCATCAGCGGGCTGTCCAGCATCTGCCGGGCCAGCCCGTGCACCGGCTCGGCCAGCCGGCCGCTGAGCCGCTGCACGGCGGTCTTCGCGCTCACCTTCGGCAGCCCCGTCATGGGCACCAGATAGGTCGCGCTCAGCGACTCCGGGACGGGTACGGGCAGGAAGTCGTCCGTGATGAGCATGTCGTCCCCCGGTTGGCCGCGCCGGTGCTGTCGTGGGAGAACGCTACCCGCCGCGGCGTGCCCCGTTCAGCCGGACAGCACCAGTCCCAGGTAGACCAGCGTGGTGACCACCTCCACGGTCGCGCCGAGCACGTCGCCGGTGACGCCGCCGAGCCGGCGTACCACGTGGCGCAGCAGCCCCACCGCGACGGCGAGGGCGGCGGCGACGGCGAGCGGCCCCTGCCACGGGCGGCCCGGCACGGCGGCGACCGCCACCAGCGCGACGGCGACCGCCCCGGCGGCCAGCGCGACCGGGCCGACGGTGCCGGCCACCAGCGCGCCGAGCCCCTCCGGGCGGGCCGCCGGCACGCCGCGCCGGCAGGCCACCGCCACCCCGAGCCGGCCCGCCGCGGTCGCGGCCACGACCGCCGCGAGCGTCGCCGACCACGACCGCCCGACCAGCTCCGCGAGGGCCGCCGCCTGCAGCAGGAGTACGACCACCAGCGCGGCCACCCCGAACGGGCCCACGTCCGGCTTCTTCATGATCTCCAGCGCGGCCGCCCCCCGCCGGTACGAGCCCAGCGCGTCCACGGTGTCGGCCAGCCCGTCCAGGTGCAGCCCTCGGGTGAGCAGCGCCCCGGCGCCGACGGTCACCACCGCCGCGACCAGCGGGGGCGCGAGCGCGGCGGTCGGCAACAGGATCGCGGCGAGGACGACGCCGAGCAGCGCGCCGACCGCCGGGGCCAGCGCCATCGCCGTCCCCGCCACCGCCCGGTCGATGCGCCCGGCGCGCACCGGAAGGATGGTGAAGGTGGTCAGCGCCAGCCGCGCCCCGTCGGCGAGCCGCGACTCAGCCGGCACGCCGGCCGGAGGGGTCCACCGGTTCCGTCCGCGTTTCGGCGCCGGTCGGCGGTTCCGTGCTGGTCGGCCCGGGGCCGGCCGGCTCCGGCTCGCGGAAGTCGGGCTCGTCGGGGCCCGGCTCCGGCTCGGGCTCACCGTCCTCGTCGTCGTCACCGCCGCCGAGGGACGGGCGGGCCGGCAGCGCGGCGGCCAGCGCCAGCACCGAACGCAGCAGCGGCAGCGCGGCCAGCGCGTTCGCGCCCTCACCCAGGTCCAGCCGCACGTCGAGCAGCGGGGTCAGGCCGAGCACGTCGGCGGCGAGCCGGACGGCGGGGTCCCCGCGGTGGTCGGCCAGCAGGCACCAGTGCCGGGCCTGGCCGGCCAGGTCGCGGCTGACCATGGCGGCGGCCACGCCGACCGGCCCGTCCAGCATGACCGGCAACCGGCGGGCGGTCGCGCCCAGCAGGATCCCGGTCGCCACGGCGACGTCCCCGCCGCCCAGCTCGGCCAGCACGTCCTTGGCGCCGCGCGGCGAGCGTCGGGTCCGGTGCAGCGCGTCCCGCACCGCCGCGCACCGCCGCATCCAGGCCGCGTCGTCGATCTCGCCGGAGCCGGTGACCACCCGGCCGAGCACCGCCGGGGTCTCCGCGCCGGCCGTCGCGGCCAGCACCGCCGCCGCGGCGGCCTCGGTGCCGGCGCTGCACGCGCCCAGCACCAGCAGGTGCGCGCCCGCGTCGGCGGCCTCCTCGGCGAGCCGCCAGCCGTCCCGCAGGGCCGCCTCGACCTGCTCGCCGGCCAGGGCCGGCTCGTCCTCCATCGGGGCGGACACGGGGGTCTCCACGACGTGGACGTCGGCGCCGCTCTCGGCGGCCAGCCGGGCCAGCACCCCCCTGCCGGCGCGGGCCTGCCGCGCCCGGCGCGCGGACTCGCCGTCGACGGCGCCGGCGGCGGCGTCACCGAGGTGGTCGCCGTGCAGCAGCAGCACCCGTACGGAGCCCCACGGGGCCGGCGTGGCGGTGCCCTGGGTGGCGGCGGCGAACCCGACCACCCGTTCCAGCGCCCCCAGCCCCGCCCCGGGCACGTCCAGCGTGGCGAGCCGCTCGATCGCCTGCGGGCCGGCGTACTCGTCGGGCATGGGAAGTTCCATCCCGGGCTGGATGACCAGGCCGGTGGCGACCATCGGCAGCGCCATGGTCGGCGCCGCCCAGGCCGTGCCGGCGGGCCCGCCCGCGGCGACCCCCGGCGTGCCCGTCGAGCCGCTGGCCGTCGTGGTGGCGGGCGTGCCCGCCGGGCCGGTGGCGGCAGCCGGTGTGCCCGTCCGGCCGGTGGCGGGCGTGGCGGTGGCCGGGCCGGGCGTGGCGGTGGCCGGGCCGGCCGTGGCGGTGGCCGGGCCGGCCGTGGCGGTGACGGGGGCCGGGCCCGCCTGGGCCGGCACGACGCCCGGCTGTGCCGCGCCCGGCTTCAGCCAGGCCGCCTGGCCGGCGACCACCAGCACCACCGCGTCGCAGGCGTCGGCGACCGCCCGGTTGGCCGCGCCCAGCGCGTCGGTGAACGCCCGGCCGAGCGGGGTGGTCGGCACCAGGGAGAGCCCCACCTCGGGGCTGACCAGCACCAGCCGCGCCGCGCAGGCGCGCACCGCCGCCGCCAGTTCCGCGATGGTGGCGGTGTCGTCGGCCGGCTGGTGGGCCGGGTCGAGCAGCACCGTCACCCAACCGCCGATGTCGTCGACGAGCAGCGTCTCGTTCGGGCCGGCCGAGGCGATCACGTCCGCCAGCCGACGCGGGTCGGTCGCGGTCTCCTCGGTCGTCCAGGTCTCCGGTCGGCGGGCGCGGTGCGCCGCCAGGCGTGCCGCCCACTCCGCGTCGTCGGCGGGCGCGTCGGCTGCGGTGGCCACGTAGCGGACCGTCGGCGCATCGGCGACCAGGGACTCGGCGAACTCCGACTTCCCGGACCGGATACCGCCGAGCACCAGGACCGTGTTCCACCCGTCAACGGACATGCCCGTACTTTAGAGCCAGCGCCCGGCGCGCGGCCCCCGGAGGTGCACAGCACTGGCGGCCCTCGACGGGCGAGCGGGCCCGGGCGGCCGGTCACCGACCGGCGAGGCCGGCCGGGAGCGACCGGCGGCCGGCCCCGGAGCGACCGGCGCGCCCCGCCCCGCCCCGGCGGACCCGGCCCCCCGCCGGTACGGCGGATCAGGTGCCGCGGGTCAGGTGCCGCCGGCAGGGTTCAGCCGCAGTGCTCGAAGCCGCTGCCGTAGCTGGCCCCGCCGGCCGACCCGCCCCACTTCACGCAGACCCGGGCGGCCTTGGCCCGCACCGGCCCGGCGTAGTACGCGAACGACCCGCTGTCGGTGCTGCGCGCCCGCCCCTGCACCTCCAGCCACGCCGAGGCGGACGTCGCCGTGCCCACGGCCGACTCCTTCATCGTCACCACGCAGTTGGTGCCCGTGCCGGCGTGGTAGAGCAGGTAGACCTTTCCCTTGCGGACGCCCGAGACGGTCAGCGGGGCCGAGTCGATCACCTTGTACCCGCTGCCGCACGCCTGGACCGGCGTGTACGGGTTCGGCTTCGACGGCTGACTGGTCGTCGGGCTGGAAACGGGCCGTCCCGACGAACTGGCGCTGGGCTCCCCGCCGCCCCCAGGAGTGGGGGCGGGGCCGGACGGCGACGCCGACGGGGCCGCCGAGCGGGTGGCGGCGGACGAGGTCTGGTTGCGGAACTCGCCCGTGCCCTCGTCGCCCGCGGGCGCGGCCGACTGCTCCGTGGACCCGCCGGTCAGCGCGGCCGGCACGTCGCCGCCGTCGGGGCCGTCGCCGGAGAAGACCGCCGTCGCGCCCACCACTCCGGCCAGCACCACGAAGACGGTGGCCGCCGCGCCGAGCAGCGACGCCCGGCGTCGCGGGACCCGACCCGAGCCGATCGGGTCCTCCCGGGTCGGCGGCGTCGATCCCCACGCGCCGCTGCCGGTGTCCGGCTCCAGGTGGCCGAAGGGGCCGCCGGCGGGCGGCAGCGGTGCGGCGCCGGGCACGGGCGGCACACCGGCCGGCGGGAACGGCGCGCCGGGGGCCGGGAAGACCGGACCGGCGGGCCGGACGGGCGATCCGGTCGGCGGATACGGCGTGCCGGCGGGCGGGGTCGACATGTCGGTGGGCGGGGTCGGCGTGCCGGCGGCCGCGAAGGACGCGTCGGCCGGTGGACCGGTGGCCGCGAACGGCACGCCGGCGGGGTACGACTGGTGCCCGCCGACGGCGGGACGCGCGCCGTCGTGGGCCGGGGGGCGCGACACGGGAGTGACGGGGGGCAGCGGCGCCCAGGGGTCCGGCGGGGCGAGCGGCCCGGTGACGCCCGACGGTGCGGCGGGGGCGCCGCCCGGATCCGTCCGAGGGGTCGCCACGTCGGCGGCGCCGGTGCCGCCGCCGACCGGGCCCGCCTGCGCGGCGGGGCCCGGCCCGGCGATCGCCCACGGCGGGCGGGCGGAGTCGGGAATCACGGCCAGGGTCGCCTCCCGTGCGCCGGCGGCGGCGTCCGCCATCGCCGCCGCGTCCGGGAAGCGGTCCCCGGGGCGCTTCGCCATCGCCTGCTCCACCAGCGCCACGACCGCCGGCGGGGTGCCGGGCGGCAGCGGCGGCGGTGCCTCGTGGACGTGCCGCAACGCCACCTGGAGCGGGTTGTCGCCGTCGAAGGGGGGCTGCCCGGCCAGGCAGAAGTAGGCCACTGCGCCCAGCGCGTAGACGTCCACCGCCGGGGAGATCGGCTGGTTGGCCGCCTGCTCCGGGGACATGTAGGAGGCGGTGCCGAGCATCACGTTGGCGGCGGTGATGCCCGCCGTCGTGCCCGACCGCGCGATGCCGAAGTCCATCAGGACCACCCGGCCGTCGGACTTGACCATCAGGTTGCCCGGCTTCACGTCCCGGTGCACGATCCCGGCGAGGTGGGCGGCGTGCAGGGCGTCGGCGGCCTGCGCCACCACCGACATCGTCGACGCCGGGTCCAGCCGCCCCGCGCGCCGCAGCCAGGCGCTCAGCGGCCGGCCGTCGACGTACTCCATTACCAGGTAGTGCAGCGGGCCGCCGTCGGCGAGGGTGGCCAGGCCGACGTCGTGCACCGCGACCACGCCCGGGTGGCGCAGCGCCGCCAGCATCCGCGCCTCGGCCCGGAAGCGGGCGGTGAACTCGGGGTCGGCGGACAGCGCCGGCAGCAGCACCTTCACCGCGACCACGCGCTCCAACATCAGGTCGGTGCACCGCCAGACCGCGCCCATGCCGCCGGTGCCCACCCGCTCGTCCAGCCGGTAACGCTCGCTGAGCACAGCTCCTTCAGTCAGCACCGCGCCACGGTACCGGGCGGACCGGACACTGTCCGTCGGCCGGGCCGGACACCGTCCGCCCGCCGGACGGACGTCGGGCCACCCCGTGCCCGGCCGACTACGCTTGCGGGAGTCCGTCCCGAGGACGGTGGAGCGGCGAGGGGAGACGCGGCATGGCGTGGAGTTGGCGGTACGAGGGCGCGGACGGCGCGTCGGTCGACGGTCCGGTGGAGTCGTTCGGCAGCCAGGCCGACGCCGAGTCCTGGATCGGCCAGACCTGGCGGGAGCTGGCGGCGTCCGGTGTCACCTCGGTCGCGCTCGTGGAGGACGACCGGGTGGAGTACCGCATGAGCCTGCTGCCCCCGGCGGAGTGATGACCGGCGACCGCCCGGGGAACGAGCCGCTGGTGCTCGGCGTGCCCCGGGCGGCGTTCCGGCCCAGCCCGGTCTTCGTGACCCTGGTCGCGCTCTTCGTGACCAGCGGCGTGCTGACCTGGAACGGGTTCGGCAACGTCCGGCTCGACGTGTTCCTCTTCGTCGTGTCCGGCTGGCTGGTGTCGCTCTGCCTGCACGAGTACGCGCACGCGGTCGTGGCGTTCCGGGCCGGCGACCGCAGCGTGGCGCACCGCGGCTACCTGACGCTGAACCCGCTGAAGTACAGCCACCCGCTGCTGTCGATCGCGCTGCCGGTGCTGGTGGTGCTGCTCGGCGGCATCGGCCTGCCCGGCGGGGCCGTCTGGGTGGACCGGCACGCCATCCCCGGGCGGCTGCGGCACACCCTGGTCAGTCTCGCCGGCCCGGCCACCAACGTGCTGTTCACGCTGGTCCTGGTGGTCGCCGTACGACTCGGGGCGGGCGGCGGCGGGCCGGTGGAGTTCTGGGCGGCCGTGGCGCTGCTGGCGTTCCTCCAGCTCACGGCCAGCGTGCTCAACCTGCTGCCGGTGCCCGGCCTCGACGGCGGCAACATGATCCAGCCGTGGCTGAACGCGCAGTGGCGCAGGATGTACGACCTGTTCGCCCCGTTCGGCTTCATCCTGCTGTTCGCGCTGTTGTGGAACCCGCGGCTCAGCGACTGGTTCTTCGGCGCGGTCTTCGCCGTGGGCGACTTCCTCGGCCTGCCGCCGTGGCTCTACGCCCTCGGCCTGGACCTGATCCGCTTCTGGCAGGGCTGACCCGGGGAGCCTCCCGGCGGCACCGGCCGGGCCGTAGTTCCGTCCGGGTCTCGGCCGACGTTTCCGTCCGGTCCCGGCCGACGTGCCCGGTCCCCGGCCGACGTGCCCGGTCCCCGGCCGACGTGCCCGGTCCCCGGCCGCGCCCCGCAGGGGGACGGCCGGGGACCGGGGCGGGGTCAGGGACGCTCGGCGGGGGACTCGGTCCGGGCCGGGTCGCGCTCCACGATCGGGTCGATGATCTCGTCGATCGCCTTGAGCAGGCCGGCGTCGAGCCTCACGCCGGCGGCCTTGACGTTGTCGTGCACCTGCTCGGGGCGGGACGCGCCGACGATCGCCGAGGAGACGTTCGGGTTCTGCAGCACCCAGGCGATGGCGAGCTGCGCCATGCTCAGGCCGGCCTGCTCCGCGAGCGGCTTGAGCCGCTGCACCCGCGTCAGCACGTCGTCGGTCATGAACTTCGCGATGAAGCCCGCGCCCGACTTCTCGTCGGTGGCCCGGGAGCCGGCCGGCGGCGGCTGGCCCGGCAGGTACTTGCCGGAGAGCACACCCTGCGCGATCGGCGACCAGACGATCTGCCCGACGCCCAGCTCCTCGCTGGTCGGGACCACCTCGGACTCGATGACCCGCCAGAGCATCGAGTACTGCGGCTGGTTGGAGACCAGCGGGATGCGCAGTTCCCGGGCGAGCTGGTGCGCCTCGCGGATCTGCGACGCCTTCCACTCGGAGACGCCGATGTAGAGCGCCTTGCCGGAGTGCACGACGTCGGCGAACGCCTCCATCGTCTCCTCCAGCGGCGTGCTGTAGTCGTACCGGTGGGCCTGGTAGAGGTCCACGTAGTCGGTGCGCAGCCGGCGCAGCGAGCCGTTGATCGACTCCATGATGTGCTTGCGGGACAGACCCCGGTCGTTGCGGCCCGGGCCCGTGGGCCAGTACACCTTGGTGAAGATCTCCAGCCCCTCGCGCCGCTCGTTCTCCAGCGCGCGACCCAGCACGTCCTCGGCGCGGGTGCCCGCGTACACGTCGGCCGTGTCGAAGGTGGTGATGCCGGCGTCGAGGGCGGCCCGGACGCAGGCGAACGCCGCGTCCTCCTCCACCTGCGAGCCGTGGGTGATCCAGTTGCCGTACGAGATCTCGCTGACCAACAGGCCGGAGCGGCCCAGGTGACGGAATTCCATGCGTCCGACCCTACTCCGACCGATCATGACCGGCCGGGGACGCGGCTCAGATCATGACCGGCCGGGACGCGGCTCAGAGCACGGGGTGGGTGTCGGTGAGCAACCGCTCGATCTCGGCGACGACCTCGTCGCGGTCGCGGTGCACCGGGTCGATCAGCGGTTCGCCCCGCCGATCGAGCGCTCCCCAGTGCCCGGTGCCGTCGTCGACCAGGAACGCGACCGGGTGGATGACCACCGCCGGGTGGGTCGGCGGCACCAGCACCTTGCCGGTGCGGTCCACGACGCCCCGCCGGCCGGCCACGTCCACCACGGCCAGGCCCTCGTCGGTAAAGCCGTCGACGTAGCGGCCGTCGGCCAGGACTGTGGCGAAGCCGTGGTACCGGGTGGGCACCACGATCCGGCCGTTGCTGTCGACCGCGCCCCAGCCCTCCCGCCGCACCACGGCCACGCCGCGGTGGAACGGGCGTACGTCCGCGAAGCCGTGCGGCACGATCACCTCGCCGGTGGCGTCGATCGCGACCCAGCCGGAGGCGCCGTCGGACACCCAGGCCAGCCCGTCGGTGAACGGGCGGACCACCGGGTACGCCGGCCCCAGCACGGTGGCGCCGGCGAGGTCGACCAGCGACCAGCGGTCGGTCTCCGGCCGCCGTACCCAGGCCAGCCCCTCGCGGAACGACTGCGCCTCGGCGTACTCGGCCGCGACGACCATGTCGCCGTCCGGGTCGGCGAAACCCCACAGGTCGCCGTCGCGCGCCGGCACCGGGGGCCGGTCGCGCTCCAGCACCTCTTCCCGACTCCGGGGGTACGGCCCGAAGCCCGTCTCCGCCACCCGCTCCGCGACCGCGTCCAGGCTGAGCCGGATCCGCGCCTGAAGCTCCGGGTCACCGTCGCCGCGCAGGTCGAGGGCCCGCTCGAAGTGGTGGCACGCCTCCATCAGCCGGCCCTGGTCGTAGCAGGACCGCCCGGCGTGCTCGTGCAGCGCCGCGCGCAGCCGATCGGGCAACTCGGTCGAGTTCGCCTCGGCGAAGAGCCGGTCGGCCTCCGCGAACTCGCCACGCCACCGCAGCACGTGCGCCAGCCGCGCCTGCGCCACCGCCGTGCGCCGCAACTCGCCGGTGGCCTCCGCGTACGTGAGGGCGAGCCGGCCGTCGGCGAGCGCGTCGTCCAGCTCGCCGAGCAGCCGGGAGACCACCGCCCGCAGGCTCAGCAGCCGGGCGCGGGACCGGTTGTCGACAGCCGCGCCCAACTTCTCCGTGAGGCGTCGCCGGATCGTCCGGAACTCGTCCGGCTCGTCCACCACCTCGCGCAGGGTCTCCGGGTCGAGCCGCCAGCGGTAGGTTGCCAGCACCTGCTCGGGGTCACCCTGTACCGCAGCCGGCCGGTCGGCGTCCCGCGTCTCCGGACGGTGGACCTCCGGGCCGCGTACCGCGTCACGCCGTTCCGTGCTGGTCGGCTCGCGCCGCTCCGTGGCAGCCGGTTCGCGCCGCACCGCAGTGGGCGCCGTAGCCGGTTCGCGGTGCTCCGCCGTGGGCGGAGTGGTCGGCTCGTGGTGCTCCGCGGTGGGCGCAGTGGTCGGCTCGTGGTGCTCCGCGGTGGGCGGAGTGGTCGGCTCGTGGTGCTCCGCGGTGGTTGGTTCGCCTCGCTCCGCGATGACTGGTTCGAGTCGCTCCGCGCTGGGCGCGGTGGCGGGTTCGCGTCGCTCCTCCGTGGTCGGTTCGCGCTGCCCCGTGGTGGCCGGCGAGGTCTGCGCCGTCGACGGCGCGGACATGGCCGGCACGTGCGGAGCAGGCGGCGCCGACACGGGCGTTGCCGGGGTCGGCGGTGCCGGAGCGGCCGGTGTGGAGGCCGGCGGCGCCGACACGGGTGCCACCACGGGCGGTGCCGCCGAGGCGACCGGTGCGGTGGTGGGCGGTACGGCGGCCGGCGGTGCCGACACGGGTGGCGCCGGAATGGCTGGCGCGGTGGCGGGTGGTGTCACCGTAGGCGTCGTCGGGGCGGGCGGTGTGGAGGCCGGCGGTGCCGACACGGGTGGCGCCGGGACGACCGGTGCGGTGGCGGGCGGCGACGACACAGGCGCTGCGGCCGGCGGTGCTGGTGCCACGGTGGTGGGTGGGGGCGCCGTGGTCTCCGATCCGGCAACGGGTGACGCGGGCACCGAGGGCGCGAAGGCGGGCGGGGCGGGTGGCACGGTTACCGCCCGCGTCGAGGTGGCGGGGGACGACGCGGAGACGGGCTGCGCCGCAGGCGTGGCCGGGGGCGCGAGATCCGGTCGGGCGGGTGGCTCGGACGCCGGCGGGGGCGGTGCGGCCGGGGCCGACGTGGCCGAAGGGACGACAGCGGGTGCGCTGGTGTCCGTACCGGCTGCGGTGGCGACGCCGCGCGGATCGGCTGGTTCCGGCGAAGCGTCGGCGCTCGCGGGAGCCGAGGCCGCCGGCATCTGCCCGGCCATGCCGTTGAGCGGCGTGGAACCCGATCGGTCGGCGGCAACGGTTGGTCCGGGCACCGGGGCTGCCAGGTCGACGGGTGGCGCGGGCACCGACGGCGGATTCGTCGCCTCGGGTGGAACACCATGGTGGTCACGACGCCTCGGTGACAACCATGGTGTTCCACCGATGGGCTCGGCTGCGGGCGCGGTGCCGGTGTCGAGGGTGCGCGGGGCCGCTGGGGCTGGGTCGGGCGACAGGGCGGCGGGCGCGTCCGTGAGAGGCGCCGGGAAGGAGCTTGCCGATGCTTCCGGCTCCGAGCGGTCCGCCTGGAGATCGGCCGACGCGGTCGGGGCAGGCGCCGGGAAGGGGGTTGCCGATGCTTCCGGCTCCGAGCGGTCTGCCTGGGGGTCGGCGGGCGCGGTCGGGGCAGGTGCCGGCAGCGGGTGTGCCAGGGGTTCGGGCTCGGAGCGGTCCGCCGGAAGATCGGCGGGCGCGGTCGGGGCGGCGTCGACCTGCTCCGGTGTCCGGTCGGACACCGGCCCGATCGGCGTGGGTGAAACCGGACGGGCGACGGGCGGCACCGACCCGGCTGCGGCCGGTGGGACCGCATCCGGAGCGGTCACGCCGGCCGGCGGCGCGGGAGTCGGTTCTTCCGACGCGACCACGCCGTCCGCCGGCGCGGTTGCCGGCTCGTTCGGCACGGTCCTGGCCGCCGGCGCCGGATGCACCGGCCCGTGCGCGGCGGCCGGCGATACGGGGGCCGGGACGCCGGAGATCCCGTCCGGCTCTCCGCTCCGACCAGCGGCAGCGAACTGGTCGACGGGAGGTGGCCAGGGCGACGGCGCAGGCGGCGTCGGCTCCGACCGATGGTGCGGCGCCGGTTCGGGTTGGACCGAGGGCACCGGTTCGGGCTGAGCTGGCGGTGCCGACGCGACGGGCGGTGTCGGACTCGACGGGGTGGTGAGCGTCGCCGAAGCAGTGTCGGCGGGACTGCTCGGACGGGCGGGATCGGCCGGTGCGGGCGGCGTGGGTGGCGCGGAGACGGGTCGGGCGGGCGGGCCGGACACCGGCGAACCGACGGCCGCCGAGTCCGGTGCCGCCGAGTCCGGTACCGGCGGCGCCGGCACCGCTGGCGTGATGGCGTCCTGCACAGCGGGACGGTCGTGGAAGGGCTCGGACGACGGGCGGCCGTCCTGCGCGGGCTGCGGCGCCGGCGGGTCGAGGGACGCCGGCGCGGCGGCGGGACGAGCATCGGCCGACTCGGCCGGCGGCGTCACGGGCTTGGCGGGGCGGAACCAGGCGTCTGGGCCGCTGGGCGCCGGCGGCTCGGGTCGGGGCGGGACCGCCGATGCCGGCGGTTCGCTCGACGGCGGCGGGACGTACACCCGGGGCATGCCGGGTGCGAGCGGCATCGATGGTGCGGGCACCTCGGACGGGACCGCCGCCGCAGCCCGGTCCACGGGCGCGATGTCCGGTGCGGCCGCCGGGCGGTCGACAGGTGGCATGGTGGGCGGGCGCCCGATCACGGGTTCGGCGTCGCGGAGCGAGGCGTCCGGGCCCGGGTGCGCTGCCGGAACGTCGGGATGTGCCGGGGCCGCGCCGGTCGTCGTGCTGGACGTGGCCTCCGGCGCCGGCAGGAACTCCAGGCGCAGCCGGGCGGCGGGCGGTCCCGAGACCGGCGCGTCGTCGGGAGCGGGGTGCGGCGTCCCACCGCTGGATCGGAAACCCTCCTCGGCGGCGGGCACCGGTGGCCGAGGCCGGGCAGCCGGCGGCCCGTCGACGGGTTCCGCCGGGGGTACGGGTCGACCGGTGCTCGGGCTCGGCGGCCGTGTCGCGTCACCGCTGAGCGCGCCTGCCGGTGAGACGGGGCGGCTGGTGGTCGGGCCTGCCGGTGACACGGGTCGGCCGGCGGCCGGGCCCGGGGACGGTGCCGCGCTCTGCCCGAGCGGACCGGCCGGCGAGGTGGGGTGGCCGGCGACGGGGGCGGCCGGCGAGACGGGTCGGCCGGTAGCAGGACCGGCTGGCGAGACGGGGCTGCCGGCGACGGGGCCGGCTGGCGAGGTGGGGTGGCCGGCGACGGGGCCGGCTGGTGAGACGGGTCGGCCGGTGGCCGGGTTTGCGGGCGGCACAGAACGGCCCGGGAGGGGACCGGCGGGCGGAACCTGCCCGGCGACGGGAGCCGGCCGGGGGACGGGTTCGGCGGGGGGAGCCGGCCGGGGGGCGGGGCCGGCCGGTGACACGGGCAGGTCGCGGGACGGAGCGGTGGCGGCGGGCCGGTCGACGATCGGGGCGTCCCGGTACGGGGCCGGGGAGACCGGCCGGCCGGGGGCCGGAACGTCGCCACGCGGGGTGACGAAGCCCGGTGGCCCGGAGACCGGTGCGCCGGAGACGGGTGCGCCGGAGACGGGTGCGCCGGAGACGGGTGCGCCGGAGTTCGGGCGGTCATTGCCGGCGACGCCCTGACCCGGAGCCGGGTACGGGCGTCGTTCGTCGTGCCGGGGCTGGGCCGGCGGCGGGGTGGCCTCGTGCGGGCCGCCGTGGTGGGGGTGGTCGGCCGGCTGCCGGTCCTCGGGGCGCGGTTCGGCGCGGCGGGCGGCGGCCCGGTCGAAGCCCGGTCGCACCGGGCCGGGCGGCGGCCAGGGCAGCCTGCCGTCCTGCTGCGGGTGAACGCGCGGCTCCCGGTACGCCTCGGGGTCCCGGTACGCCTCGGGCCGGTTGGGCTCGTGGGGGCGCCGCTGCGGGTACGCCTCGGCGCGGGCCGCCGCCTCGCGTGCCTGCCACCGCTCGTCCGGCTCGGGTTGCCGTCGCTCCCCGCCGCTGTACGGCTGGCCGTGCGGGGCCCGGTCGGCGCGTTGCCACCCCTCGGCGGGTACGCCCGGCTGGTGGTCCCGTCCGGTCGGGGTGCGCTCGTCCGGCCGCTCCGTGTGCCGCTCCCACTGCCCCGACGCGGTGCGCTCCCACGGCCCCTCGGCGGACCGACGTCCGTCGGACGGTCGCTCCCACGACTGATCGGGAACGCGCTGCTGGTCGGGAACGCGCTGCTCGGTGGGCGCGCCCCACTGGTAGCGGGGCCGGCGCGGGCCCTCGTCCGTACGGCGGTCGTCGCTCGTCTCCGGTCGGCGGCCGAGGCCCGACTCGGCCCGCGGGTGGTGCTCGCGCTGCGGGCGGTGGTCCTGGCCGCGTGGGGGCTGGCCGTCGTGGTCGCGCCCGGTCCGGCGGTCGTGCCCACCCGTGAGCTGACCGTCGTCGTACCGGCCGTCGTGGGCGGGTTCGGGCCGGAGGTCGTGGTCCCGGTCCAGCCGCGCCGAGGGGCGACGCGGGCCCTCGTCCGGCTCGGGGAGCCAGCCCGGCTCGGATCGGGCGGCGGGGGAGACGGGGCGGTCCCGCCCGGTCGGCTCGTGCCGGGGCGGGCGGGGGTCGTAGCGCTCGTGGCCGGCGTGGTCACGCGAACGGGCGGGGTCGACCGGCCGGCCAGGGCCGGCCCGGCCGGGGCCGTCGTAGCCGTCCCTGGCGTTGCGGTGCGGCGGCTCCTGCCGGTGGGGCGCCTGCTGGTCGTCGGGCCAGGTCGGCTCCGCGTGCGGGCGGCGGTACGGCTCGTCGTCGCGTCGCCGGCTGCCGGGGCCGTCCTGCCGGCCGTTCCGTCCGTCGTGCCGGCCGCCCCAGCCCTCGGGCTCGTCGTCCCAGGACCGGCCGAGGTAGGTGCCGTCGGGCCGGG
The DNA here is from genome assembly GCF_900090315.1 of Micromonospora citrea. Classification (NCBI taxonomy): domain Bacteria; kingdom Bacillati; phylum Actinomycetota; class Actinomycetes; order Micromonosporales; family Micromonosporaceae; genus Micromonospora; species Micromonospora citrea. The sequence goes on from NZ_FMHZ01000002.1 coordinate 5,301,854, forward strand.
TCGGCGCCAGCGGGGGCACCTCGGCGCGGCCGACGACCGCCGCCCGTCCCCGGGGCGCGGGCGGCGGGGCGTGCTGGATGCCGATGTCACCCGGGTAGCGCTGGCCCGGGAACTGCGGCTGCCACTCGGTGGTCGGCTCGACCATCCAGGAGGGCTCGGCGGGGTCGTGCCACCGGTCGGCGTAGCGGCTCATCCCGAGGACCTGTCGCCACGGCGGGTGAGCGGAACGGCCGCGGCGCACCGTCGGTGAGCGGGCGCGCCCAGGTCACCGGCTAGCGTCCGCCCGCTCACGGCGGCGCCCCGGTGGCCGGCTCGCGTCCGCTCGCTCACGGCGATGTCACCTCGTTGGAAATTGTCGCGCTGGGCGCCCCACGTGCCGGTAGAGTCGCCCGTCCCGGCATGGCGTGGCTGCGGAAGGAGGGTAGCGGCGTGGGCTCGCTCACCGCCACTGTGGCACCGCCCACCACCTCAAACGTTATCCCATGGTTCCGGACATTTGGGGCTATAGCCGGATCAGGTTTCCGACGTTACGCCACGTATCGGCAGGCGACCGTGGCGGGTGTCGTCACCAACACGGTCTTCGGTTTCCTGCGCTGCTACGTGCTGCTCGCCGCGGCCGGCGCCGCCGGCACGGTGGCCGGCTACGACCGGGGTCAGCTCGCCACCTTCGTCTGGGTGGGCCAGGGCCTGCTCGCCGTCGTCCTGCTCTGGTGGACGGAGCTGGCCGACCGGATCCGCACCGGCGACGTCGCCGCCGACCTGCTCCGGCCGGTGCACCCGGTGACCAGCTACCTCGCCGCCGACCTGGGCCGGGCCGGCCACGCCGCGCTGGTCCGGCTGCTCCCGCCGGTGCTGGTCGGACCGGTCTTCTTCGAGGTGTACGTGCCCCACCGCTGGTCCACCCCGCCGCTCTTCGCGCTCTCCGCCGTCGCCGCCGTGGTGCTCTGCTTCGGCTGCCGGTTCCTGGTCAACGCGAGCGCGTACTGGTTGCAGGACGTCCGGGGCCCGATGATCCTCTGGACCCTCGCCTCCGGCGTGCTCGCCGGGCTCTACTTCCCGCTGCGCTTCCTGCCGGAGTGGCTCCAGTACGCGCTCTGGCTGGGCACCCCCTTCCCGGGCCTGCTGCAGACACCGCTCGACGTGCTCGTCGAGCGAGACCCGCCCGCCACCCAGGTCGGGCTGGTCGGCCTCCAGCTCGCCTGGGCGGTGGTGATCCTGGCCGCCTGCCGGCTGGTGCAGCGCCGCGCCGAACGCCGCCTGGTGGTGCAGGGTGGCTGACGGGACGGTCGCGCGGGGCCGCGCGGGCGGGGCGCTGGCCGCGTACCGGGCGCTGCTCGGGGCGCAGGCGCGCTCGCAGACGGCGTACCGGACCTCGTTCGCGATCGACGTGGTGGGCAACGTCGGGTCCACGGTCTTCGACGTGCTCACCGTGCTGGTGATCTTCGGAGTCACCCGGGAGCTGGGCGGCTTCACGCTCCGCGAGACGCTGGTGATCGTCGGCCTGTCGAGCTGCGCGTTCGCCACCGCCGACCTGCTGGTCGGCAACATCGAGCGGCTTCCCCGCTACGTGCGCACGGGGCTGTTCGACGCCGTGCTGGTTCGCCCGCTCGGCGCGCTGCCGCAACTGCTGCTCATGGACCTGCCGCTGCGCAAGGCGTCGCGCGCGGTCTTCGGGCTCGCCGTGCTGGTCGTCGCGGTCGGCTCGGCCGGCATCGAGTGGACCCCGGCCCGGATGGTGCTGGTGGTCGTCGCTCCGCTGGCCGGCGTCGTCTTCTTCGGGGCGATCTTCGTCGCGACCGCCACCGTGTCCTTCTGGTGGGTCGACTCGGGCGAGCTGGCGAACTCGGTCACCTACGGCGGTCGGGACTTCACCTCGTACCCGGTCACCGTCTTCGGCGGCTGGTTCCGCGCGGTGTTCGCGTACGGCCTGGGCTTCGCCTTCGTCAGCTACCACCCGGCGCTGGCGCTGCTCGGCCGCGCCGACCCGCTCGGCCTGCCGGCCTGGGTCGGCTGGGCCGCGCCGGCCGTCGCGCTGGTCGCCGCCGCCGGGGCCGCGGCGGCCTGGCGCACCGGGGTCCGCCACTATCGGAGTACGGGGTCGTGAGCGACGACGTCATCGTGGCCGACGGGCTGCGCAAGGAGTTCGTTGTCCGGGTGCGCGCCGGCCGGCTGCGCCGGGAGAAGCGGCGGGTCACCGCCGTGGACGGGATCGACCTGCGGGTGCCCCGGGGCGAGATGCTCGGTTACATCGGGCCCAACGGCGCGGGCAAGTCGACGACGCTCAAGATGCTCACCGGCGTGCTGACGCCCTCCGCCGGCGAGGTGCGCGTCTGCGGCCTGCGCCCCGTCGCCCAGCGCACCCGGCTCGCGCTGCGCGTCGGGGTGGTCTTCGGCCAGCGCTCACAGCTCTGGTGGGACCTGCCGCTGCGCGAGTCGTTCGCGCTGCTGCGGCACGTCTACCGGGTGCCGGCCGCCGCGCACGCCGCCCGGCTGCGCCGCTGCCGGAGTCTGCTCGACCTGGACTCCTTCCTGGACACCCCGGTCCGGCAGCTCTCCCTCGGGCAGCGGATGCGCGGCGAGCTGACCGCCGCCCTGCTGCACGGCCCGGAGGTGCTCTTCCTCGACGAGCCCACGATCGGTCTGGACGTGGTGAGCAAGCAGGCCGTCCGCGGCTTCCTCGGCGAGCTGGGCCGGGCGGGGGACACCACGCTGGTGCTCACCACGCACGACCTGGCCGACATCGAGCGGCTCTGCCGCCGGCTGGTGGTCGTAGACCACGGCCGGGTGGTGCACGACGGGTCGATCGCGGCGCTGCACGAGCGGTACGGCTCGCGCCGCGTGCTCGTCGCCGACCTGGAGGCCCCGCTGCCGGAGCCGCCGGTGCTGGCCGGCGCGCCGCTGCACCGGGTGGAGGCTGACGGGCGCCGGCTGGCGTTCGCGCTGGAGTCGGCGAGCGTGGCGGAGGTGGTGTCGGCGCTGGCCGCGCTGGGCACGCTGCGGGACGTCTCCATCGTCGAGCCCGACATCGAGGACGTCGTGGCCCGGCTCTACCGGGGGAGTTGAGCCCGCCGACGGAGCAGGTCCGGCCGGTCGGGGTCCTACCGGGGAGTTGAGTCGGTTGGGGGAGCCGGTGGTTGTTCGGGGTGCGCCGCCACCGGCCCGGCGACGGAGCCGGGAACCGGTCAGGGGTGCTCCATCACCAGCACGGCGAAGGTGCCGGCAACCAGCGCCTCGTAGCGGTGCGGGGTGTCGCCGGGGAAGGTCGCGTAGTCGCCGGGGCCGAGCTCCACCGGGTCGCCCTCCGGCCCGACGCGCAGCCGCCCGGCGCCGACCACGATGTGCTCGACGCTGCGCGGGGTGTGCGACTCGGCGGTGCGTACCGTCCCGGGCTCAAGTTCGAGCAGGTAGACGTCCCGGCGGGCGTGGGCGGTGCCGGCGGCGAGCAGCGTCGCGGTGAGGTCGGAGTGCTCCGAGCGGATCCGGGGCCCCTCTCCGGCCCGGACGACCCGCACGGCGGCGGCCGGCGGCTCGACCAGCCGGCTGAACGGCACCCCGAGTGCCACCCCGAGCGCCCAGAGGGTCTCCACGCTCGGGTTGCCGACTCCCGATTCCAGCTGGGAGAGCGTGGACTTGGCGATGCCGGCCCGCCGGGCCAGTTCGGTGAGCGAGATGCCGACGCGGTCGCGCTCACGACGCAGCGCGACGGCGATGGTGGCCAGCGGAGGAGCCGGTTCGGGGGACATTGTTCGCTCCATTGTTCTGTTTGTTCGGTTTGACGAACGGCGGCGGCGTGTTCATCATGATGGACCATGCGTACGGTACAGCGAACGGTCGACCGCGCGGCAGCCCGCGACGTCGCCGCCCTCGGGGCGGCGATGGTGGCGGTCGGCGCCTCGTTCGGCGCGGTGGCGGTGGCCGCCGGCCTGCCGGGCTGGGCGGCCGTCGCGATGTCCCTGGTGGTCTTCGCCGGCGGCGCGCAGTTCATGGCGGTCGGGCTGGTGGCGGCCGGCAGTCCCCTCGCGGCGGTGCTCGCCGGGCTGATGCTCAACGCCCGGCATCTGCCGTTCGGGCTGGCGCTGGCCGACAGCATCGGCCGGCGGCCGTGGCGCCGGCTGCTCGGCAGTCACCTGATGACCGACGAGGCGACCGCCTTCGCGCTGGCCCGTCCCGCCGGGGTGGCCCGCCGACGGGCGTTCTGGCTCGCCGCCACGGTGCTCTTCCTCACCTGGAACCTCGGCACGGTGCTCGGGGTCTACGCCGGCGGCGTGATCGGCGACCCTGCCGCGTTCGGCCTGGACGCCGCGTTCCCGGCCGGCCTGATCGCCATGCTGCTGCCCTCGCTGCGGGACCGGGACACCCGTCGGGTGGCGCTTGCCGGAGCGGTACTGGCGGTGCTGGCCACCCCGTTGCTCCCGGCCGGGCTGCCGGTGCTGCTGGCGCTCGCCGGGCCGGCGGTGCTGGCCGTGGCCGCCGTCCGCCGCGGCCGGCGCGCGGACCGTGCCGGCGCGGTCGGCGGTACGCCCCTTCCACGGGCGCCACACGGCCGAGGGGGGACCGGTCCCCGCGAACAGGTCGACGGTTCCGCGCCGGTCGCCGGGCCGGACGGGGCACCGGCGACCGGCGGTGAGCCGGGTGGGCCGGGGCGCCCGGCGGACGGGACGCCCGCCCGGTCGGTGCCGGTCGGCGGGACGGGGGAGGGCCGGTGCTGATCGCCGTGATCGTGGCGCTGGCGGCCGGGACGTACGGGTTCCGGGTCGCCGGGGTGCTGCTGCGCGACCGGGTCGACCTGCCGGAGTGGGCCGCGCGGCTGCTGCCGGTCGGGGCGGCCGCCCTGCTGGCCGCGCTCGGGGCCACCGCCGCGCTGACCGAGGCCGGCCGGTTCGCCGGCTGGGCCCGGCCGGCGGGCGTGCTGGTCGGCGTGCTGCTGGCCTGGCGCCGGGCGCCGTTCGTGCTGGTGGTGCTCGCCGCCGCCGGCACCACCGCCCTGCTCCGCCTGCTCGGGATGCCCTAGCACGCCGTCTGCCGCCTGCTCGCGCCGCCGGGCATCCGCCCGGGGAGGTCGGGGCGCACCCGGGTGCCGCCGAACGACGAACGGCCCCTCGCCGCGGGGCGGGAGGGGCCGTTCGTGTGGCGGATCAGACCGGGTCGCCGATGTTGACCCGGGGCTCGGGGGCGCGCATGCGGCGGAAGGTGATCGACCTCATGATCGCGTAGAGGTAGAGCGAACCCATCCGCTGCCCGGTGTTCGGGAAGCGTTCCCGGACCAGCTTCCGGATCTTGCGCGAGATCAGGAACGAGTCGACGACCACGCCCAGGGCGAGCGCGCCCCAGAGGATGTTGGAGACCAGGCGGACGACCGCGGGCATCGCCGCGTTCGAGCCGATCAGCACGATCAGCGCGCCGCCGAAGAACCAGGTGCCGACCGTACGCCGGGAGTCGACCACGTTGCGGGCCAGCAGCCGCTCCGGGCCGCGGTCGCGGGGCCCGCCCTCGCGGCGGAACTCCGCCGCCGCCTCGGCCCGCAGCCGGCGCCGGTGCTCCCGCTGCTCCTCCTTGGTCATCGGCTTGGTGGCCGCGGCCGGTCGGCGACCGGCGCTGGGCCGCTTCGGCGTGACCTTGCCCAGTTCCTTCTTGCTCGGGGTGTAGCCCCGGGGCTGGGCGGTCGAGGACTCCTCGTCGGGGGTCACCGGGGTGACGGCCTCGTTGACGAGGTCGGTGGACTTGCGGCGAAACAGCGACGGCACGCGGAAAGGGTAGCCAAACGACGGCGCCCGGTGCACATCGCGGTGCACCGGGCGCGGTCGGAGTGGTCGACGTTACGGGCGCTCGACGTGCGCGCCGAGGTCGGCGAGCTTCGCCTCGAAGTCCTCGTAGCCCCGGTTGATCAGGTCGACGCCGTAGACCCGGGAGGTGCCCTCGGCGGCCAGCGCCGCGATCAGGTGGCTGAAACCGGCCCGCAGGTCGGGGATGACGAGGTCGGCGGCGTGCAGCTTGCTCGGCCCGGCGATCACCGCGGAGTGCTTGAAGTTGCGCCGGCCGAAGCGGCACGGGGTGCCGCCCAGGCAGTCCCGGTAGACCTGGATGTTCGCGCCCATCGAGTTCAGCGCCTCGGTGTAGCCCAGCCGCTGCTCGTAGACCGTCTCGTGGACGATCGACAGGCCCCGGGCCTGGGTGAGCGCCACCACCAGCGGCTGCTGCCAGTCGGTCATGAAGCCGGGGTGCACGTCGGTCTCCAGGGCCACCGACTTCAGCTCGCCGCCCGGGTGCCAGAACCGGATGCCGCCCTCCTGGCCGGGGTCGCCCAGCTTCGGTGGCCGGGCGTCGGTGACCTCGTACTCGCCGCCGACGGAGCGGAAGACGTTCAGGAAGGTCATCATGTCGGCCTGCTGCGCGCCGAGGACCTCGACGTGACCACGGGTGGCCAGCGCCGCCGCGGCCCAGCTCGCGGCCTCGATCCGGTCGGGGATCGGCCGGTGGGTGTAGCCGTGCAGCCTCGGCACGCCCTGGATCTCGATCACCCGGTCGGTGTGCACCTTGATGATCGCGCCCATCTTCTGCAGGACGCAGATCAGGTCGATGATCTCCGGCTCCACGGCCGCGTTGCGCAGCTCGGTGACGCCCTCGGCCATCACCGCCGTGAGCAGCACCTGCTCGGTGGCCCCGACGCTCGGGTACGGCAGCGCGAACTTCGTGCCGTGCAGCCCGTTCGGCGCCGACAGGTGCAGCCCCTCCGGGGTCTTCTCGACCGTCGCCCCGAACTCGCGCAGCGCCTGGAGGTGGAAGTCGATCGGGCGCGGCCCGATGTGGCAGCCGCCCAGGTCGGGGATGAAGGCGTGGCCGAGGCGGTGCAACAGCGGCCCGCAGAACAGGATCGGGATCCGGCTGGAGCCCGCGTGCACGTTGATCTGGTCGGTGCTCGCGCTCTCCACGTTCGCCGGGTCGAAGACGAGCTCGCCGTCCTCCCCGCCGTCGGTCACCTTCACGCCGTGCAGGCCGAGCAGGCCGCGGACCACCTCGACGTCGCGGATCTTCGGCACGTCGAACAGTCGGCTCGGGCTGTCGCCCAGCAGAGCGGCGACCATCGCCTTCGAGACCAGGTTCTTCGCGCCGCGCACGCGGATCCGCCCTTCAAGCGGAGTACCTCCGTGTACGACCAGGACGTCGTCGGTCAACGCAACCTCCAGCGCGTCGGTGCTGCCGTGTTGATGGTGGGCCCGCGATCTCATCGCTACCCGGAACGCGGCCATGTCGAAACGGCCCGCGTGAGTCTTCGCTCCGGCAGCATAGCCCTCCGTGACGAAAATGGAACCGGTCAGATCGTCCGGGAGGGCACTAATCGGTGATCGAGCCCATTTCCGTACCAGTGGTGCTACCGAGGGTGATCAGTTCGTCGTCGGCGGGGTGTCGGCCCCGGGCAGGGCGAGCATCTGGTCCAGCGCCACCCGGGCGTGGTGCGCCGTGTCCGGGTCGACCGTGATCTGGTTGACCACCCGGCCGGCGACCAGCTCCTCCAGGGCCCAGACCAGGTGGGGCAGGTCGATCCGGTTCATGGTCGAGCAGTAGCAGACGGCCTTGTCCAGGAACATGACCTGCTTGTCCGGGTGGGCCAGCGCCAGACGCCGGACCAGGTTCAGCTCGGTGCCGACCGCCCACGCCGAGCCGGCCGGGGCCGCCTCGATGGTCCTGATGATGTATTCCGTCGAGCCGACGAGGTCGGCGGCGTTGACCACCTCGTGCCGGCACTCCGGGTGGACCAGCACGTTCACCCCGGGCACCCGCTCCCGCACGTCGTCGACGCTGTCGAGGGTGAACCGGCCGTGCACCGAGCAGTGGCCCCGCCAGAGGATCATCCTGGCGTCGCGCAGCTGCTCCGGGGTGAGCCCGCCGTTCGGCTTGTGCGGGTCGTAGAGCACGCAGTCGTCCAGCGAGAAGCCCATCTCCAGCACCGCCGTGTTGCGGCCCAGGTGCTGGTCGGGCAGGAAGAGCACCTTCGAGCCCTGCTGGTACGCCCAGTCCAGCGCCCGCTTCGCGTTGGACGAGGTGCAGACCACGCCCCCGTTGCGGCCGACGAAGCCCTTGATGTCCGCCGAGGAGTTCATGTAGGTGACCGGGACGGTCTGCTCGGCGATGCCCAGCTCGGTGAGCACGTCCCAGGCCGTCTCGACCTGCGACAGCACCGCCATGTCCGCCATCGAGCAGCCGGCGGCCAGGTCCGGCAGGACGACCTTCTGCGCGTTCAAGGTGAGGATGTCGGCGCTCTCGGCCATGAAGTGCACGCCGCAGAAGACGATGTACTCCGCGTCGGGCCGGGCCGCCGCCTCGCGGGCCAGCTTGAACGAGTCGCCCGTCACGTCGGCGAACTGGATCACCTCGTCGCGCTGGTAGTGGTGCCCCAGCACGAAGACCTTGTCGCCCAGCGCCGCCTTCGCCGCCGCCGCCCGGGCCACCAGGTCCGGGTCGCTGGGCGCCGGAAGGTCGCCCGGACACTCGACGCCGCGCTCGGTGGCGGGGTCGCTGCCCCGGCCGAGCAGCAGCAGTGCCGTCGCGGTGTTGGATGGTTCCACCCAGGTCGAAGTCACGTACCCCATGGTCCCACAGGGCGGCCCGCGCGCAGCCGCCACCGGTGTGTCCTGCCACACTGCTGCGCATGCGCGTGCTGCTCTGCCCGGACAAGTTCGCCGGCACCCTCTCGGCCCCGGAGGTCGCCGACGCCGTGGCCGCCGGCTGGCACGAGGTGGCCCCGGGCGACGACCTGCTCGCCCGGCCCCTGTCCGACGGCGGCCCGGGCTTCCTCGACGTGCTCGCCGACGCGCTCGGCGGGCGCCGAATCCCGGTGCGGACCGTCGACCCGCTGGGCCGTCCGACGGCCGGTGAGATCCTGCTCACCGACGACGGGGCGACCGCCTGGCTGGAGAGCGCCCAGGCGTGCGGCCTGCACCTGCTCGACCCCGCCGAGCGCGACCCGAAGGCCACCACGTCGTACGGCCTGGGGGTGCTGGTCGTCGCGGCGGTGGAGGCCGGCGCCCGGACGGTGGTGATCGGGCTGGGCGGCTCCGCCACCAACGACGGCGGCGCGGGGATGCTCACCGCGCTCGGCGTGACCCCGCTCGACGAGGCGGGGCGGGCCCTGCCGTACGGCGGAGCGGCGCTGGCCGCGACGGTCGCGCTCGACGGGGCGCCCCGGCTGCGCGAGGCCCGGCTGGTGGCCGCCACCGACGTGGACAACCCGCTGCTCGGCCTGCACGGGGCGAGCAGCGTGTTCGGCCCGCAGAAGGGCGCCGACCGGGCCGACGTGCTGCTGTTGGACGCCGCGCTGGAGCGCTTCGCGGCCGTGCTGGAGCGCGACCTGCCCGGCTGCCCCGACCGGCTGGGCGCCCTGCCCGGCGGTGGCGCGGCCGGCGGCCTCGGCGCGGCCGTCCTGGCGCTCGGCGGGCGCTGCGAGTCGGGCATCGGCCTGGTGACCGGCGCGATCGGGCTGGACGCCGCGCTGGACACGGTCGACCTGGTGATCACCGGGGAGGGCTCGTTCGACCACCAGTCGCTGCGCGGCAAGGTGGTCGCCGGGGTCGCCGGCGCGGCCCGCGACCGGGGCCTGCCCTGCGTGGTGCTGGCCGGTCGGGTCAGCACCGGACGGCGGGAGGCCGGCGCGGCGGGGGTGACCGACGCGTACAGCCTGGTCGAGCACTTCGGGGGCGAGGAGCGCGGCGGGCTGGCCGCCGCGCTGGAGCGCCCGGCCGAGGGGCTGCGGGCGCTCGGCGCCCGCCTGGCCCGGCAGTGGAGCCGCTGACCGGGGCGACGGCGCCGCCGTGACCCGCCGGCGCACGTCACGGCGGCCGGGTGGCGTCGGCCGTGGCGGCGTACCATCGGGATCGGACCACACCGGGAATGACTGGGCGACGTGAGATGTTGGCCAGTGCGTCCGGACCCAACCGCGCAGGGAGATTTCACGTGACCACGCCAGCGCAGACCGAGTCGACCGAGGCCAAGGCCCCCACGTCCGTCGTCCTCACCGACGTCGCGGCGCAGAAGGTCAAGGCCCTGATCGAGCAGGAGGGCCGCGACGACCTGCGGCTCCGGGTCGCCGTGCAGCCGGGTGGCTGCTCCGGCCTGCGGTACCAGCTCTTCTTCGACGAGCGCTCGCTCGACGGTGACGTCGTCACCGACTTCGACGGCGTCGAGGTCGTCGTCGACCGGATGAGCGCCCCCTACCTGGCCGGCGCCACGATCGACTTCGCCGACCGCATCGACGCCCAGGGCTTCACGATCGACAACCCCAACGCGGGCAACTCCTGCGCCTGCGGCGACTCGTTCAGCTGAGCCGACCTCCGCTCGCGACCAGCGGGGCCGTTCCTCCCGGGGCGGCCCCGCTGCCGTGTCCGGGCCGGTTTCCCGCAACCGGCGAGGGTGACCGGCCTCGGACCGACGGGTGATCCCGGGCGGGCCGGGCCGGTAGGCTGACCGGCGCCCTGCTCCCGACCCCGAGGTTGACATGAAGATCGCCGTGACCGGCTCGATCGCCACCGACCACCTGATGAGCTTCCCCGGCCGCTTCGCCGACCAGTTGCTCGCCGACCAGCTGCACAAGGTGTCGCTCTCCTTCCTGGTGGACGACCTGGTGCTGCGGCGCGGCGGGGTCGCGGCGAACATCGCCTTCGGCATGGGGCAGCTCGGCCTGCGCCCGGTGCTGGTCGGCGCGGTCGGCGCGGACTTCGCCGACTACCGCTCCTGGCTGGAGCGGCACGGGGTCGACTGCGACTCGGTGCACGTCAGCGAGGTGGCGCACACCGCACGGTTCGTCTGCACCACCGACACCGACATGTGCCAGATCGCCTCGTTCTACGCTGGCGCGATGAGCGAGGCCCGCAACATCGAGCTGGCGCCGGTGGCCCGCCGCCTCGACGGGCTGGACCTCGTCCTGGTGGGCGCGAACGACCCCGAGGCGATGCTGCGGCACTCCGCCGAGTGCCGGGACCGGGGCTACCGCTTCGCCGCCGACCCGTCCCAGCAGCTCGCCCGGATGGACGGCGAGGACGTCGTCGGGCTGATCGAGGGCGCCGACTACCTGATGACCAACGACTACGAGAAGTCGCTGCTGCAGAGCAAGGCCGGGCTGACCGACGCCCAGCTGCTCGACCGGGTCAGGGTGCGGGTCACCACGCTGGGCAAGCACGGCGTGGAGATCGCCGGGCGGGACTTCGACCCGATCCACGTGCCGATCGCCCGCGAGATCCGCGCGGTCGACCCGACCGGCGTGGGCGACGGCTTCCGGGCCGGCTTCTTCACCGCGCTCTCCTGGGGCCTCGGGCTGGAGCGGGCCGCCCAGGTCGGCTCCCTGCTCGCCACCCTGGTGCTGGAGACCGTCGGCACCCAGGAGTACGAGGTCCGCCGCGACCTCTTCGTCAAGCGGATGGCCGAGTCGTACGGCGACGAGGCCGCCGAGGACGTCCGAGGGCACCTGGTGCCGTGACGTCGGTGCTGGTGGCGTTCGCCGGGCTGCCGGGGGTGGGCAAGAGCACCCTGGCGGCCCGGCTGGGCGCGGCCCTGTCCGCCCCGGTCCTGCCGGTCGACCCCGTCGAGCGGGCGCTGGCCCGGCACGGCCTGCTCGGCGACGCCGCCGGGATGGCCGCGTACGGGGCGGTGGCCGCCCTGGCCGAGGTCCAGCTCGGTCTCGGGCTGCCCGTGGTGGTCGACGCGGTCAACCCGGTGGCCAGCGCCCGAGGGCTGTGGCACGACGTCGCGGAGCGCGCCGGCGTTGCGCTGCGGCTGATCGAGGTGCACTGCGGCGACGAGGCGGAGCACCGCCGCCGGGTGGAGGCGCGCCTGGCCGCCGAGCCCGGTCCGCCCGCCCCGACGTGGGAGCAGACGCTGGTGCGTCGGGCCGAGTACCAGCCGATCATCGGCCCCCGGCTGGTGGTGGACACCGCCGTCGACGCCGACCCGCTGCCCGGCATCCTCGCCTACGTGCGCTGACACCCACCCCGGTGCGCGCGGGGCGCCCTCAGTGCAGGCGACGGACGTCGTACGCGGGGCCGTCGGGGCCGGTGATCGTGGTGAGGAACTCGTGGCCGCGCATCCGGCACCAGGCCGGGATGTCGACCGCCGCGGCCGGGTCGTCGGCCAGCACCCGCACCACCGTGCCGACGGGCAGCTCGGGCAGCCGCCGGGCCACGGCGATCACGGGCAGCGGGCAGCGCTGACCCCGGCAGTCGAGGATCTCCGCCGGCGCGGTCACAGCCCCACCACTCCCGCCTCGGCGCGCAGCTCCGCCACGACGCCCGGCAGTTCCGCGAGGAACCGCTCGACGTCGGCCTCCGTCGTGTCCCGGTGCAGCGAGATCCGCACGTTGCCGTGGGAGAGCACCCCCATCGCCTCCAGCACGTGCGACGGGCGCAGCGTCGAGGAGGTGCACGACGAGCCGGAGGAGACGGCGAACCCCCGCCGGTCCAGCGCGTGCAGCAGGGCCTCGCCGTCGACGTAGAGGCAGGAGAACGTCACCAGGTGCGGGAGGCGGTGGTCGGGATCACCCACCACCTCCACGTCCGGCACCTCCGCCGCCACCCGGGCCCGGATCCGGTCCACCAGCGGCGCCAGCCGGGCCGCCTCCGCCGCCGCGTCGGCCGCCGCCGCGCGCAGGCTCGCCGCCGCCGCGACCACCGCCGGCAGGTTGAGCGTTCCCGGCGTACGCCCGGCCTCCCGGTCGTCGGCCGGCCAGGGCGACTCCCAGCGGGTGCCCTTGCGCACCACCAGCAGCCCCACCCCGGGCGGGCCGCCCCACTTGTGCGCGCTGGCGGTCAGCACCGACCAGCCCGCCGGCACCGGGGCCCGGCCCACCACCTGGGCGGCGTCCACGTGCAGCGGTACCCCGGCCTCGGCGCACCCCCGCGCGGCCTCGGCGACCGGTTGCAGCGTGCCGACCTCGTGGCTGGCGGCGATCAGCGCGGCCAGCGCCACGCCCGGCGCCCGGACCGCCGCCGTCCACCGGTCCAGGTCGAGCCGGCCCAGCCGGTCCACCGGTACCGAGGTGGCGGCGCCGCCCGTCGCGACGTGCCTCTCGGCGGCGTGCAGCACCGCGGAGTGCTCGATCGCGGAGTGCACCAGGGTCCGGCCGACCCGCCGCCGGCCGGCCAGGCCGCCGAGCACCGCGGCGTGCGCGGCCGTCGTACCGCTGGGGGTGAAGGAGAGTTCGTCGGCGCGGACGCCGATCGTGGCCGCGGTGGCCTCGCGGGCGGCGTCGAGGAGCTGGCGGGCGCGGCGGGCCTGCGTGTAGAGCCTGCCGGGGTCGGCCCAGCCGTCGTCGAGGGCGGCCAGCAACGCCTGCCGGGCGACCGGGTGCAGCGGCGCGGCGGTGGCCGCGTCCAGGTAGACCGGGGGAGCGCTCACGGAAGCCAACGCTATCGCGCCGGTACGCCCAAGATCCCCCCGATGGGGGCGGAGAGTGACCCCAACACGGTCGAGCCCGTCATGGTCGAGTAATCTGCGACCGTCGGTGACGCCTTTGCCGCCGGTGCTGTCGCTCCGCCCGGCGGAGGGTGGCAGACAGAACAGACACCGCGGCGCGCTAGGGAGGCAGGACCAGGTGGTCGCAAGGAGTTCGGAGGTACGGCCGTCGGCCGTACGGCACAGCGCTTCCCCAGGAGCCGGTGGGCGCCGGGGACGTGGTGCTGGTCGGCTCGCCGGGCTCGGTCTCGGCGGAGCGGCGCTGCTGGTCCTGCTCACGGGCTGCGACGTCGGCTCGACGTTCGGCGGCTTCGGTTGGCCGCAGGGCGGCATCACGCCCGAGGCGCACCGGATGTACGACCTGTGGATCGCCTCGTGCATCGCGGCGCTCGCGGTCGGCGTCTTCGTGTGGGGCCTGATCTTCTGGTGCATCGTTCGCTACCGCAAGCGGGGCAACGAGCTGCCGGTGCAGACCCGTTACAACATGCCGATGGAGTTCCTCTACACCATCGCGCCGATCCTGATCGTCTCCGTGCTCTTCTACTACACGGCGGTCGTGCAGACCGACGTGGTGCGGACGACCAAGAACCCCGACGTCACGGTCGAGGTGGTCGCGTTCAAGTGGAACTGGCAGTTCAACTACCGCGACGGCCAGGGGCAGGACGCCAACACGGTCGCCTCGGTGCTCGGCACCAGCGAGGTCATCCCGGTCCTGGTGCTCCCGACCGACCGGTCCATCCGGTTCGAGGAGACCAGCCGCGACGTCATCCACTCCTTCTGGGTGCCGGAGCTGCTGTTCAAGCGGGACGTCATGCCGGGCAAGGTCCGTAACGTGTTCGAGGTCTCCAAGATCGACACCGAGGGCGCCTTCGTCGGTCGCTGCGCCGAGCTGTGCGGCAGCTACCACGCGTTCATGAACTTCGAGCTGCGGGTCGTCTCGCCGGAGAAGTACGACCAGTTCCTGGCGGCCAAGCGGGACGGCAAGTCCACGCAGGAGGCGCTGACGGCCATCGGCGAGGAGCCGTACGCGACGACCACGCGGCCGTTCGAGACCCGCCGCACCGAGGCCAACTTCAACCCGGACGCCGCGTCGGCCGGCGCGGGAAAGTGAGGGGGCGGGCATGAAGACCGAGTGGCGCATCTTCCTGATCATCTCCGGGTTCCTGCTCTTCGCCACCGCCCTCTACGGCGGCTGGACGGCCGCCGACTCCGGCGGCCAGGTCGAGTGGGTCGGCACGGTCGCACTGCTGCTGAGCTTCCTGCTCTGCGCGATGTGCGGCGGCTTCTTCTGGTTCGTCTCCCGGCGGATCGACCTGCGGCCGGAGGACCGGCCGGACGGTGAGATCGCCGACGGCGCGGGCGAGATCGGCTTCTTCAGCCCCGGCAGCTACTGGCCGTTCGGGCTGGCGCTGTCCGCCGCGATCACCGGATTCGGCCTGGTGTTCTGGCAGTACTGGCTGCTGGGCCTCGGCGGCGTGGCGGTCATCTTCGCCGCCTGCGGCCTGCTGTTCGAGTACTACACCGGCACCCGGCGCACCGCCGAGCACTGAGCCGGCGACGGCCCGGCACGAAGGCCCGTCTCCCTCGGGGAGGCGGGCCTTCGTCGTCACCGGCGCCAACCCCGGCCGGCCCTTCACGCGCAGCCGACGACATGCACGTCAGTCCGTGACGGCGGCACAGGGCCGACGCCCGGGGTCGCGTCACCGCTGTTACGCCCTTGCCGCGCAGCGCCTCGGAGGCGCCCGCTTGTGCAGAACCCGGTAGCTGAGTTCGCCTCCCGCCCGCCAGGGTCCTCCGCGTGCGGCTCGAGAAGATCACCCCGGAGAACTACGAGGCGGCCCTCGCGCTGTCCGTGCGGCCCGATCAGGAGGACCTGGTCGCGCCCGTGGTCAAGTCGCTCGCCGAGGCATTCGTCTTCCCGGAGCACGCCTGGCCGAGGTTGGTCTACGACGGCGACGTGCTGGTCGGATTCCTCATGGCCTTCCTGGACATCCGGTGGGACCGGAACGCTGACGACCTGCGCTCCGGCCTCTGGCGGCTGAACGTCGCGGCCGACGTCCAGGGGCGCGGCCATGGCCGGTTCGCCGTCGACGCCGCGTGTCGAAAGATCCGCTCCAGGGGCGGCAGACGGGCGTACGTCACGTGGGAGCCACGGGCCGGCGGACCGGAGGACTTCTATCTCAAGTTGGGTTTCCGGCCGACCGGTGAGAAGAGCGGTGGCCAGATCGTCGGCGTTCTTGACCTCTGCTGACGTGTCACGTCGAAGCCGCTGGCGGGACGTCGGAACGTGGAGCGGGAGGGGCGTCGAGCTGACCGGCATGCTGTGGGCGCCCTGGGCCCGTGCAGCCCCTACCGGGTCGGGCGTGCCCGACCCCCGGCGGGGCGGCCGGTCAGGCGGCGCGGCGGTGGGGCGACGGGAGGCGGCGCGACGGCCGCTCCAGGCGCGGGGCGCGGAAGGTGAAGGTGGCGACGAGCACAGCCTCGCCGCAGCCCGTGCAGGCCAGCTCGGGGCAGTCGGCGCCGTGGTCGTCGACACACGGCGGCGCCTCGAACGGCCGAACGCCCTCGCAGGTGTCGCAGTAGAGCTCGCGCTCCGACACGGGCGTCTCCTCTCGCTCCGGTCCCGTCGGGGGATTGCCGCGCGACGGGACTGCCGCGCCGCACGGCGCACGACGGACGTGCTGCGGTGAACAGCGCATGATGGAAGTGGAAAACTACTCGGCTGTAGTTTCCCACGGGGGTCCGACAAACTTCCGCGGGCCGCCGTGGCCCGGTGCCGACGCCGAGGTCAGTCGGCGCGGGCGACCTCGATCCAGCGGTCCAGGACGCGGGCGGCGGCCCCGGAGTCGACGGAGTGGGCGGCCCGGTCCATCCCGGCACGCAGCGCCTCGGTCAGGTCGCCGTCGAGCGGGCCCTGGGTGGCCAGCGCCGCCGCCGCGTTGACCAGGACGGCGTCGCGCACCGGGCCGGTCTCGCCGGCGAGCAGCCGGCGCACCACGTCGGCGTTGTGGGCGGCGTCGCCGCCCCGCAGGTCGGCCAGGGTGGCCCGCGACACCCCGAGGTCTGTCGCGTCGAGCAGCGCCTCCCGCACGGTGCCGCCCTGGACCGCCCAGACGCGGGTGGGCCCGGCGGTGGTGAACTCGTCCAGCCCGTCCTCGCCGCGCATCACCAGCGCCGAGTCGCCCCGGGCGGCGAAGACGCCGGCCATCACCGGGGCCATCCGCAGGTCGAAGCAGCCGACGGCGGCGGACCGGGGGCGGGCCGGGTTGGTCAGCGGGCCGAGGAAGTTGAAGAACGTCGGCACGCCCATCTCCCGGCGTACCGGGCCGGCGTGGCGCATGCCGGGGTGGTAGCGGGCCGCGAAGCAGAAGCCGATGCCGGCCTCGGCGACGCACCGGGCCACCCCCTCCGGCCCCAGGTCCAGCGGCACCCCGAGGAACTCCAGCACGTCCGCCGTGCCGCAGGAGGAGGAGGCCGCCCGGTTGCCGTGCTTGACCACCCGGACGCCGGCGCCGGCCACCACCAGGGAGGCCATGGTGGAGATGTTCACCGTGTGCGCGAGATCACCGCCCGTGCCGACGATGTCGAGGGCGGTGTCGCGCAGCGTGTCGGGCAGCTCGACCGGGACCGCCCGGCCGAGCATCGCCTCGACCAGGCCGGCCAGCTCCGCCGAGGTCTCGCCCTTGGCCCGCAGCGCGACGGCGAAGCCGGCGATCTGCGCCGGGGCGGCGGCGCCGGACATGATCTCGCCCATCGCCCAGGCGGTGTCGGCGGTGGGAAGCTCCTCGCCACGCAGCAGCGCGGCGAGGAGGTGCGGCCAGGTCCGATCGCCCATGGGGGGCCTCCCGAGCGTGCGAAGCGGGTGGGACGGAACCGGCGCCGGTGGTCCGGCGCCGAGAGCGGGCCGGAGCGGGGACGTCAGGCGGGGGCGTGCGTCCGCAGCAGTTCGGCCACCGTGGTGCCGGTGGTCACCGGGTCGAGCGGGTGCACCAGGGTGGCGTCGACCTCGGCGTAGGCCGCGAGCCATCGGTCGGCGGCGCGGGCGATCACCACGCAGGTCGGGGGAGCGTCGTCCCGGTCGTCCTTGATCTGCCGGGCGATGCCGATGCCGCCGCCGGGGGTCGCCTCGCCGTCGAGCAGCAGCAGGTCGATCTCGTAGTCGTCGACCAGCCGGACGCACTCCGCGTAGGTG
Source organism: Micromonospora citrea (assembly GCF_900090315.1). Classification (NCBI taxonomy): domain Bacteria; kingdom Bacillati; phylum Actinomycetota; class Actinomycetes; order Micromonosporales; family Micromonosporaceae; genus Micromonospora; species Micromonospora citrea. Next base: position 5,319,483 of record NZ_FMHZ01000002.1, read on the forward strand.
GAGGCGTCGACGAACTCGACCTTCAGGCCGGGCGCGGGACGCGTGCCGACGGCGAGCCGCATCCGGTCACGGACCTGCGGGTCGTCGCTGTAGAGCAGGATGGTGCAAAGACGATCGCTCATGCCGGCACTCCGCTTCGCCGAAGGGTCCGGGCCCCGGCCGTGCCGGCGTGTCCCACGGTGGTTCGTTCGTTGCGCTCACTCATTGGCTGGACTGGCTCCCACCTCGTAGCTGCCCGCTGATCGTACCGTTCGGTGTGAGGTAGGCGACGTCCGCCCGCCGGTGCCGCCGGGGCGTACCGTCGGCGCAGCTCAGGCGGCCGACTCCGCCGCGCGCTGGCGGGCCTCCTGCCGATCCAGCTCGCGGTCGAGCCGGCGGGCCTCCCGCTCGGCGTGGCGCATCCACTGCACGACCAGCACGGCCAGCATGGTCACGCTGACGAACTCGCCGCCGGCCCAGAGGATGCCCCCGGCGACCACCTGGTCCTGCCACGGGTCCGACCAGGTCAGCCCCAGCGACGGGTACCAGTCGCCGCCGAAGAGCGTGCTGCTCTGCATGATGGTGAGCCCCAGCACGGTGTGGAACGGCACGGAGAGCAGCATCAGCAGCGCCCGCGCCGGGTACGGCCAGCGCCCGGGCAGCGGGTCGAGGCCGAGCAGCGGCCAGAAGAACACGCAGCCGGTCATGATGAAGTGCGCGTGCACGACCTCGTGCGCCCACGCGTGTTCGAGCGTGTAGCGGTACAGGTCGGTGAAGTAGAGCGCGAACGGGTTGACCACGAAGATGGTGAACGCCACCAGCGGGAAGCTGTAGATCCGCGCGATCCGGCTGTGCACGATCGCCAGCAGCCGCTTGCGCGGACGCTGCGGCAGGGTGCGCAGGGCCAGCGTCACCGGCGCGCCCAGCGCCAGGAAGATCGGCGAGATCATGGAGAGCACCATGTGCTGGACCATGTGCACCGACAGCAGCGCCGTGTCGTAGGCGTGCAGGCCGCTGACCGTGACCGACGCGATCCCGCCGAGGCCGGGGCCCAGGAAGAAGACCGTACGCGCCACCGGCCACCTGTCGCCGCGGATCCGCAGCCGGTGCACCCCGTAGAGGTAGATGCCGGCGGCCAGCACGAGGCCGACGGCCAGCCAGCTGTCCAGCCGGGTCTCGGTGAACACGGAGGTGACGGTGAACGGCGGCGGGGTGGCCGCGAGCACCGTCGGCGCGGCGGCCGAGGCTACGGTGGAGATCGGATCGACGTGCAGCACGCTTTTCAGCCTAGGTCAGGCGAACCGGACGACCCCGATCGGGCTGCCGATGCCACGGGTTTGGCACCCCGCTGATCGCCGGCCCCGGTCAGGGGCAATAATGACCGCGTGACTGCGGCCCCAGCCATTGACAAGAGCCGGATCCACTCCCTGACCCGACCCAACATGGTCAGCGTCGGGACGATCGTGTGGCTCTCCAGCGAACTCATGTTCTTCGCGGCGCTGTTCGCGATGTACTTCTCCATCCGCGCGGCGGCACCGGAGCAGTGGGCGGAGCACACCGAGCACCTGAACATCCCCTACGCGACCACCTTCACGGTGATCCTGGTGTTGTCCTCGGTGACCTGCCAGCTCGGTGTGTTCGCCGCCGAGAAGGGTGACGTCCACGCCCTGCGGCGCTGGTTCACGATCACCTTCGTGATGGGCCTGATCTTCGTGCTCGGTCAGGTCAACGAGTACCGCGAGCTGGTGCACGAGGGCATCAAGATCAACTCGGACGGTTACGGGTCGATGTTCTACCTGACCACCGGGTTCCACGGTCTGCACGTGACCGGCGGTCTGATCGCCTTCATCATCTTCATGATCCGCACGACCATGGGCCGGTTCACGCCGGCGCAGGCCACGTCGGCGATCGTCGTGTCCTACTACTGGCACTTCGTCGACGTCGTGTGGATCGGGCTCTACGCCATGATCTACTGGCTTCAGTGATCTTGGCGCGTCACGAACCGCGCCGCTGCTCCGTCCCCTGAGACAAGGTCCAACCGGTTAAGGACACAGGTCATGACTTCTGACAACGACCGCCGACGCGGTCTGCTCGCGCGGCTGCGCGAGCGGCCCGCGGCGCGCAGCAGGGGCCGCCGCCGGCTGGGTGCCGCGGTCCGGCTGTTCGCCGCGCTGATGCTGGCCGGCGGCGCCTACACCGTCTTCGCCCCCGGCGTGCAGGCGCAGGACACCCCGCTCACCGGCGCCGCCGCGGAGGGCAAGGCGCTGTTCGACGTGAGCTGTGTGACCTGTCACGGTCGCAACGCCCAGGGCGTCGAGGGACGCGGGCCGAGCCTGGTCGGCGTCGGCGCGGCCTCGGTGGAGTTCCAGGTCGGCACCGGCCGCATGCCCATGGCCCGGCAGGAGGCCCAGGCGCAGCGCAAGCCGGAGCTCTTCACCGACGAGGAGATCCGCCAGCTCGCGCAGTACGTCCAGGAACTCGGCGGCGGCCCGGTCGTGCCGAACGGCGACGACCTCCACTCCGAGGGCAACATCGCCGCCGGCGGCGAGTTGTTCCGGATCAACTGCTCGCAGTGCCACGCCTTCGGCGGTGGCGGCGGCGCGCTGTCCTCCGGCAAGTACGCGCCGAGCCTGCGCCCGGCCAGCGACCGGCAGATCTACGCCGCGATGCTGAGCGGCCCGCAGAACATGCCGGTCTTCGGCGACAACCAGATCTCGCCGCAGCAGAAGGCCGACATCATCGCCTACATCCAGGAGACCCTGAAGCACGACCAGGACCCGGGTGGCTTCAACCTCGGTCGGTACGGGCCGTCCACCGAGGGGCTGGCGATCTTCCTGGTCGGCATCGTCGCGCTCGTCTTCGCGAGCCTGTGGATCGCGGGCAAGTCGTGACCGGACGGATCATCCGATTCAGTGCTGTGGTGCCGGGGGCCGGCACCGCCCGTAGCGAGGTGACGGCATGACCACGCACACCGAGCACCAGGCCCAGCAGGGCCGGGAGCCGCTCGACGTGAGGACCCCCGGGCTCAGCCAGTTCGACATCGTCCGCGAGGGCGCGCGCCGGGACGACATCGAGATCGTCCACTACGAGCCGCAGGTCGCCCCGGGCAGCAAGGCCGAGCGCCGGCTGACCCGCACCGTCGCGTCGTTCTTCCTGCTGACCGGCCTGGCTGCGACCGCCTTCCTGGTGATCTACATCTGGTGGCCGTGGGAGTACGCTCCCGGCCGCGGCGGCGACAAGTGGTACACCCCGCTGCTCGGCCTCACCCTCGGCGTGGCCCTGCTCGGCATCGGCTTCGGCATCCTGACCTGGGGCAAGAAGCTGCTGCCCAAGGAGGTGTCGATCCAGGACCGGCACGAGGGCACCGTCAGCGAGGACGACCGGATCATCACCGGTCAGACCATGCTCTACATGGCCGACGAGCTGGGCGTGAAGCGCCGGCCGCTGCTCGGCATCTCGCTGCTGGCCGGTCTCGCGCCGGTCGGCGCGGTCGCCGCCGCCCCCCTGGTGGGCGGCCTGATCTCCCAGCCGCACAAGAACAACCAGATGTTCACCACCGGGTTCGCCCCGACCGAGGGCGGCGAGAAGGTGCGGCTGGTCCGCGAGGACGGCCGGCCGGTCCGCCCGGCGGACATCAGCGCCGGCGGCCAGATCACCGTCTTCCCCGGCATCCCGCACGGCGTGAGCAACCTGCACGCCGACTCGCCGACCCTGCTGATCCACCTGCGGGACTCCGACGCGCAGGAGTCGCGCCGGGCCAACGAGCGGGTCGGGCACGGCGACTACATGTGGGGCAACTACGCCGCCTACTCGAAGATCTGCACGCACGCCGGCTGCCCGGCGAGCCTGTACGAGCAGCAGACCAACCGTCTGCTCTGCCCGTGCCACCAGTCGCAGTTCCTGATCACCGACAACGCCCGGCCCATCTTCGGTCCGGCCAGCCGGCGGCTGCCGCAGCTGCCGATCGAGGTGGACTCCGAGGGCTACTTCGTGGCCAAGTCCGACTACACCGAGACCGTCGGGCCCGACTTCTGGGAGCGGCCGTGAAGCGGCGCAAGTTTGACAAGGCAGCAGTCCCGGGGAACGTCGCCCGGGGAGTGGACGACCGCTTCCAGGTGGCCACCCCGCTGCGCCGGCTGCTGAACAAGGTCTTCCCGGACCACTGGTCGTTCCTGCTGGGCGAGATCGCGCTCTTCTCGTTCGTCGTCCTGCTGCTGACCGGTGTCTTCCTGACCTTCTTCTTCGAGCCGGCCATGACCGAGGTGGTCTACAACGGCAGCTACGCCCCGCTGCGGGGCACGCCGATGTCGGCCGCGTACGCCTCCAGCCTGGACATCTCGTTCGACGTCCGCGGCGGCCTGATCATGCGGCAGATGCACCACTGGTCGGCGCTGCTGTTCATGGCCGCGATCGTGGTGCACATGCTCCGGGTCTTCTTCACCGGCGCGTTCCGCAAGCCGCGTGAGACCAACTGGATCATCGGCTCGCTGCTGTTCTGGGTCGGCTTCCTGGCCGGCTTCACCGGCTACTCGCTGCCGGACGACGGTCTGTCCGGCACCGGTCTGCGGATCGCCTCGGCGATCATGCTCTCCATCCCGGTGATCGGCTCCTGGGTCACCTCGTCGATCTTCGGCGGCGAGTTCCCGGGCACCATCATCATCAGCCGGTTCTACATCGCCCACGTGCTGCTGATCCCGGGTCTGCTGGTCGCGCTGATCAGCGTCCACCTGGGCCTGGTCTTCAAGCAGAAGCACACCCAGTGGCCCGGCCCCGGCCGGACCAACGGAAACGTGGTCGGCGAGCGGATGTTCCCCCGCTACGCGATCAAGCAGGGCGGCTTCTTCATGGTCGTCTTCGGCGTGATCGCGCTGATGGGCGGCCTGTTCCAGATCAACCCGATCTGGCTGTTCGGCCCGTACGAGGCGTGGGTGGTCTCGGCCGCCAGCCAGCCCGACTGGTACGTCATGTTCCTCGACGGCTCGACCCGTCTGATGCCGGCCTGGGAGATCAACATCCCGATCGGCGACGGGTACGTGATCCCGCCGCTGTTCTGGCCGACGGTCGTGCTGCCGGGCATCCTGGTGGGGCTCTCCACGCTCTACCCGTTCCTGGAGGCCCGCCGCCTCAAGGACACCCGCAGCCACAACCTGCTGCAGCGGCCCCGGGACGTGCCGGCGCGCACCGCGGTCGGCGCCATGGCCGTCGCGTTCTTCATCGTGCTGACCCTCTCCGGCGCCAACGACGTCATCGCCGACAAGTTCCAGATCAGCCTGAACGCGATGACCTGGGCGGGCCGGATCGGTCTGCTGATCCTGCCGCCGCTGGCGTACTACGTCACCTACCGGATCTGCCTGGGCCTGCAGCAGCACGACCGGGAGGTGCTCGCCCACGGCGTGGAGACGGGCATCATCCGGCGGCTGCCCGACGGCCGGTTCGAGGAGGTCCACCAGCCGCTCGCCCCGGGCGACGGCCACGGCCACGGCCTGGAGTACGCCGGCTGGGTCGTGCCGAAGAAGATGAACCGGCTCGGTGCCCTCGGCCCGGCCATCCGGGGCTTCTTCTACCCGATCGAGAAGCCGGCCGAGGCGCCGGTCTCACCGGGCCACCCGCCGGTCGAGCCGCGGCCCGACCGGGAGCAGATCGGCAGCGGCGAGAGCCGTCGCTGACCTCGCGACACCCTGACGTGGCGCTCACCGGAGTCCTCCGGTGGGCGCCACGCCCGTTTCCGCACCCCGCGACGGGTCGAAAGAAGCCGGAGCCCGGCAGGCCGGCCGCGACGTGTGCCGTGTCGTCCGCCGCCCCGGGGGCGGGGATCGCAGGAATAACCCCGGTCAGCCGGGTATCCGTGCGGTCCAACGTCTCAAGGGGGGGAAGCATGTTGGGAATCAAACGCCTCGGCCTGCTGGCCGCGCTGGTGCTGGTGGGAATCGCGCCGGCCGCGGCGGCACAGGCCGCGGTGCAGCCGTCACAGCAGGACACCCAGTACCTGGAGGCCGTGCACCAGATCAACCTGTTCGAGATCACCTCGGGTGACCTGGCCCAGCAGAAGGGCCAGAACCAGGGGGTCAAGGACCTGGGTGCCCGGTTCAAGACGGACCACACGCAGCTGGACCAGACGGTGCAGCAGACCGCGTCCCAGCTCGGGGTGGAGCTGCCGAGCGAGCCCACCGCCGACCAGCAGGCCGTCATCGACCAGCTGAACAACGCCAGCGGCGAGGAGTTCGACCGGCTCTGGGTGACCAGTGAGCTGGCCGGCCACGTCCAGGCCATCCAGGCCACCCAGACGGAGATCTCGCAGGGCTCCGACCAGTCGGTGGTCCAGCTGGCCCAGACCGCCCTGCCGACCCTGCAGGCGCACTACGACGCGCTGGTGCAGCTCGCCGAGCAGCTGGGCATCCCGGTTCCGCAGGTCAGCGGCACCGGCACGCCGAGCCCGGGCGGCACGACCCCGGCTCCGGGCGGCACCACCGGGACCCCGGCTCCGGGCGGCACGACCGAGTCGCCGGCTCCGGGCGGCACCGTCACCGAGACGCCGGCTCCGACGCAGAGCTGACGTCGCCGTACCACGACGGCCGGTCCACCTCCGGGTGGGCCGGCCGTCGCGCGTGCCGCGCCGGGACGCGGCGCACGCGCTCAGTCGGCGTTCGCGAGCCCGATCGCGAACGCCTCCTCCAGGTCGTGCTGGGAGTACGCCCGGAAGGCGATGTGCGACTCGGTGTTCAGCACGCCCGGCACCTTCGAGATGCTGCCGGCGATCACCTGGGCGATCTGGTCGAACTCCCGGACCCGGACCATGGCGATCAGGTCGACGTGGCCGGCCACCGAGTAGACCTCGCTGACGCCGGGCAGGGCGGCCAGGGCCTCGGCCACCTCGGGGATGGAGTCGGTGGCGCAGTCGATCAGCACGATCGCGGTGATCACGGGACATTTCTCCGTTCGTCGGCGTCGTCGCCCATGCTAGATGTTTCCCGGCCCGACGGACGGGGGTGTGGCGGGGACGGTGACGCCGTCGTCCGCGCGGATCGCGTCACGCAGGCGCTCGCCGGATCCGACGGTGGCGCCCGGCCAGACGACGACGCGTGCCACGTCGCCGTGCACGACGGCACCCGCGCCGATCACCGCCTCCCGGCAGCGGCCGGTCACCGTGGCCGTGGGCGCCACGAGACTGCCGCCGCCGGCCGCGTGCAGGTTGGCCGCCAGGTAGTCGACCGGGGTGCCGGTGTCGAAGAACGTGCCGGGGTAGGGCACCACGCTCAGCGCCCCGGCCGCCTCCGCCGGCCGCCAGACCGCGCGGACCAGGTCCCCGAACTCGACCGGCAGCTCCCGCACCAGTCGCCAGGGCAGCAGCGAGAACCCGGTGAACACGTGGCCGTCGAAGGTGCCCGGCGCCGCCGGCTCGGCGGCGGGCTGGCCGAGCAGGCGTACGGTCTCGCCGTCCCAGCCGTCGAGCAGCGCGGCCACGTCCGGCCCCGGTGGGCGCGCGGGGTCGGCGAGGTAGGCGTCGGCGTTGCCGACCAGCACCCCCCGCCCGGCGATCCAGTCCCGCAGCTTCGCGACCCCGCCGGCGGTGCCCAGCGGCGAGCCCGGCTCGACCGACAGGTGGGCGCGGTCGCCGACGTGGGCGACGACCTGTTCGCCGAGGTAGCAGGCGTTGACCGCGACCCGGGCCGGCCCGGCCAGGCCGAGCCCGGCCAGCCGGTGCAGCGCCCGGTCCAACAGTGGCACGTTGCCCACCGGGCAGAGCGCCTTCGGCACCCGCTCGGTCAGCGGGCGCAGCCGGGTGCCCTCGCCGGCGGCGAGCACGACCGCGCAGACGTCGGCCCGCGCGGCGGCGGCCGGGCCGGGGCCGGGCTTGGAGGTGGTGGCCGGGCCGGGGGCGTTCCGGGCGGTGCGGGCCGCGCCGGGGCGGCCCCGGCCGGTGGCGGCCGGGCCCTGGTCGACCCGGCCGGCGGCGGTGGCCCCGCCGTCGGCGGTGCGGTCGGCGGTCACGGCTTCGCGTCGGGCACCGGGGGCGGGAACTGGCCGGCCAGCGGCCCGATGTCGTAGTACGCGAGCAGCCGGGCCGTCGGCCAGGTCAGCTTCGGCAGGTCGTCCAGCGGGTGCCAGGCGGCCTCGAAGACCTCCGCGCCGTCGACCTTCAGCTCGGTGCGCGAAGCCGGCACCTCGGCGGTGAACACCACGTCCACCCAGCCCTTGGCGTGCACCACGGCGTTCGGAACGGCGGGGCTCAGGTCGCGGGGGGAGAGCCGGATGCCGGACTCCTCGTACAGCTCGCGGGCCGCCCCCACTACCGGCGCCTCGCCCTTCTGCAACAGGCCGGCGGGCAGCCCCCACCCCTTTCCGGGCGGCTGACGCAGCAGCAGCAGCCGGCCAGCGCCGTCCGCCTCGCTGTCCCGGACCAGGGTGACCGCGCCGACGATGTACTTCGGCACGGCCAACCGGACCAGGCGGCGGCGTACCGGCAGCGGCAGCCGGTAGAAGACCTGGTAGGCGACGGCCCGGCCGGTGGCGCGCGAGCGGGGGATCATGACCCCAGGCTAGTGGCCGCGAGGAACGTTCGGACGACCCGGGCCCGAGGAGGAGTCACTGCCGGTGGTCGACCAGGTCGATGAGCTGGCGTACGACAGCGTCCGGCTCGATCACCCGGTCGAAGACCGCCACCAGCAGCGTCTCCAGGTCGGGGTAGCCCAGCTCCTCCGACAGCCGCAGCAGGGGCAGGTCGCTGGCCAGCCCGCGGTCGTGCTTGCGCAGGGCCAGCCCGATGGTGGCCCGGCCGAGGCGCACCTTGTCGGTGATGGAGATGCCGGGCTCGGTGTGCTCGGCGAACCACCGGCTGATCTGCATCTGCGCGTGCGGCGACTTGACGAAGTCGAGCCACTCCCGGCGCGGGCCGCGGGGGGCCACGTCGGCGTCGAAGCCGTTCGCCGCGTCGGTCTCGGTGAAGATCTCCACCACGTCGCCCTCCTCCAGCGCGGAGGAGAGCGGCGCCAGCCGGCCGTTGATCCGCGCGGCCAGGCAGTGGTCGCCGCGCTCGGTGCCCAGCTCGTACGCGAGGTCGACCGGGGTCGCCCCGGCCGGCAGCACCACCTGCCGCCCGTCGGCGAAGACCTGGACCTGCGCCTCGGCGAGGTCGCAGCGCAGCGACTCGAGGAACTGGGCCGGGTCGGCCGCGTCCTGCTCCCAGTCGAGCACCCGGCGCAGCCAGTCGAGCTGCTCCGCGCACGCCGCCGTGCCGCCGGGGCGCGGGAAGCGGAAGTCGGCGGCGACGCCGTACTCGGCCGAGCGGTGCATCTCCTCGGTGCGGATCAGCACCTCCACGGTGCGGTCCCTGGGGCCGCAGACGCTGGTGTGCAGGGAGCGGTAGAGGTTGTTCTTCGGGGAGGCGATGAAGTCCTTGAACCGGCCGGGGACCGGCCGCCACAGGCCGTGGACCGCGCCCAGCGCCGCGTAGCAGTCGGTGGCCGGGCCGTCCACCACGATGGCGATGCGGGGCAGGTCGTAGGGGGCGGTGTGGCCGCCCGACACGGTGTCCTTCCAGATCGAGTAGAGGTGCCGGGGGCGGGGGGTCACCTCGGCGTCGACCCGGTTGCGGCGCAGCGCCGACCGCACCCGGGCGACCACCTCGTCGAGGTACGCGTCCCAGCCGGGCCGGTCGTGCACGTGCCGGGCGATGCGGGCGTGCTCCTCCGGCTCCAGGTGCAGCAGCACCACGTCGTCGAGCTCCCGCTTGAGCATCTGGATGCCCAGCCGGTCGCAGAGCGGGATGAGCACCTCCTGCGTCTTGCGGGCGATCCGCTCCCGGGACGCGGCGGACCGGACGCCGAGCGTGCGCATGTTGTGCAGCCGGTCGGCCAGCTTGATGATCAGGACCCGGACGTCCTTGCCGGCCGCGATGATCATCTTGCGGATGGTCTCGGCCTCGGCGGCCTTGCCGTAGAACGCCTTGTCGAACTTGGTCACCCCGTCGACCAGGTGGGCCACCTCCCGCCCGAAGTCCTCGGCGAGCGCCTGGAGCGTGTAGCGGGTGTCCTCCACCGTGTCGTGCAGCAGCGCGGCGACCAGGGTGGTGGCGTCCATGCCGATCTCGGCGCAGATCTGGGCCACCGCCAGCGGATGGGTGATGTAGGGCTCGCCGCTCTTGCGGAACTGCCCGCGGTGCATGTTCTCCGCGATCGTGTAGGCCCGGCGCAGCACGGAGGGCTCGGTGCCCGGATGGATCGTCCGATGGGTACGGACGAGGTGGCTCACCGGGTCGGTGTCGGCGGTGGGCCAGCTCAGCAGCGACCGGAGCCGGCGGGCCAGCGGCAGCTCGCCCGGTTGGGTCGGAAGCGCGCCCCCCAGGGCGGCGCCGCGTCCGGCGTCGACGTCCACGCGGGACACCTCCTCACCCCGGCCCCACGGCTGCCGAGACCCCGGCAACCGGGAGCAGGCCCACGAAACGGGCAGGACTGCACTTCTCTAACAGACTAAGCGAGTCGACGTAGTCCGATCGGTCACTTGGTCATGAGCGTTCGGTCGAGAGTTGGTGGGACGCGGCGTTCTCGGCTTTGCTCAGCAGGTCGCGGAAACGTGCCGCGCCGGTCACCGGGGACGCCCATCCGGAGGACATCTCGACCAGCCGGGTCTCCGGGCGTTCCAACCAGGACAGGATCCGTTCGGTCTCCTCGGCCGAGGCGCGCGGGATCGGGCCGTGGCCGGGCGGGACGGTCTCGGCGGTCGCCCGGATCGCGGCGATCGTCGGTCGCGGGTGGACCCCGGGCGGCGACACCCCCGCCCCGGCCAGCCGGCCGTGCCGCACCAGCGCCAGCTCCCAGCCGCCCCGGGCGGCCGGGCGGGCGGCGGCCAACTCGGCGATCCCGGTCAGCGCGGCCAGCCGCTGCATGCGCACCGTCGCCCGCAGCACCGCGGTCAGCCGGGACCGCACCACCGCCGCCTCCTCGTAGCGCTGGTCGCGGGAGAGCACCTCGATCCGGGCCAGCAGCGCGTCGACCACCGGCTGCGGGTCGCTGGCGGTCGCGGTACGGAACGGCTCGACCGCGCGGGCGTCGTACTCCTCCGGGGTGATCCGGTGCTCGCAGGGCGCCGGACAGCGACCCAACTCGGCCAGCGCGCAGGCCGGCGTGACCGTGCGCAGCGAGAGCCGGTGGGTGCACTGCCGCAGCGGCACGGCGTCGTGGAAGCCGGCGGCGGCCAGCTCCGCCGTGCGGCGGGAGCTGAACGGGCCGAGGTAGCCGGTGTCGCCGGGGGAGATCCCCCGGACCACCGACAGCCGGGGATAGGGCCCGTCGGTCAGCTTGAGCCAGACCGCCCGCTCCGGGAACTTCGACCGCCGGTTGTACGGCGGGGCGTGCGCCCCGATCAGCCGCAGCTCGCGGACCTCCGCCTCCAGCGAGTGGGCGCACTCGACCGCCTCGACGCGCTCCGCCGCGGCGAGCATCTCCGAGATCCGGGCCCGCTTCTCGGCGGCGGTGAAGTAGCTGCGCACCCGGGTGGCGATGTCGCCGGAGGTGCCGACGTAGAGCGGCCGGTCGTCGGCGGCCCGGAAGATGTAGACCCCCGGCGCCTTGGGCAGCCCTTCGGCCAGGTGCCGCTTGCGCCGCTGGGTGGGGGTGACCGCACGGGCGAACTCGATGGCGTCGCCGATCGTGTCGACCCGGTGCCCGCCGAGCCGGGCGATCAGCCCGTGCAGCACGTCGACGGTGGCCTTGGCGTCGTCGAGCGCCCGGTGGGTCGGCTGGGTGGCGGTGCGGAAGTAGGCGGCGAGGGTGCCGAGCTTGCGGTTGGGCACCTCGTCGCGGGTCAGCACCCGACGGGCCAGGGCGGCGGTGTCGAGGACCCGGGGGTTGGGCCAGCGGTAGCCGTGCGCGGCGCAGGCGGCCTTGAGGAAGCCGACGTCGTAGGGGGCGTTGTGGGCGACCAGCACGGCGTCGGAGATGAACTCCAGGAAGCTCGGCAGCACCTGCTCGATCGGCGGTGCCGGCACGAGCATGGCCTGGGTGATGCCGGTGAGCACCGTGATGAACGGGGGGATGGGCACGCCCGGGTTGACCAGGGTGGCCAGCACGCCCAGCTCCTCGCCGCCGCGCACCTTCACCGCGCCGATCTCGGTGATCCCGCCGCCGTCCGGCGCGCCGCCGGTGGTCTCCAGGTCGACCACCACGAACGTCGTCGCGTGCAGCGGCAGCGCCGGATCGATCCCGCCCGCGCCGGGGTCGAAACCGGCCAGCGGCTCTTGGACGTACTCCGTCTGTGCCATCGGCGGCACGCTAGCGTCCCGGTCCGACACTCCCGTCCCAACGGCACCAGGCGTCGCCATCGGTCTAGGATGAGAGATCGGCTCACTCACCGGGCGGTGGGCCCGGTCGCGGTGGGAGACTTGCCACATGCCCCTCACCGAGCCGCACGACGACCGTCTCCCGCAGGAGGAGTCGGTCGACGCCGCGCGCGGCGCAGGCGGCGACCTCACCGAGGGCGCCGCGGGCGAGGGGGCCGCTCCCGAGCCGGAGCCCGTCCTGCCCGAGCCGGTCCGCCAGCGGATCGTGGCGCTCACCGCCGCCGTGCTGCCCGGGCTGCCCGCCGACGAGGTTCCGGTGCCGCTGCGCCGGGTCGCGAAGTTCGCCCCCAACCGCCGGGCCCGGCTCGGTGCCCCGGCGATCGCCGCCCAGCTCACCGGTGATCCGCTGTTCCGGCAGCGGATCACCGCCCGGGTGCTCGCCGACACCGGTGACCTCGGGGCGGCGGTGCTCGAGGGCACCGCGCCCGCCGCCGCCGACCCGGTCGAGGTGGCCGCACTGGCCTACCTGGCCCGCCCCCGGGGGTGGCGGGAGCTCATCGAGGCCAGCGGCGCGGCGGTCCGCGCGGAGGCCGACAGCGCGGTCGTCGCGGAGCTGGTCCGCGAGGCCGAGCAGCGGGCCACCCGCGCCGAGCACGACCGGGCGGTGGCCCGGGTGGAGGCGGAGAAGCTCCGCGACGAGCTGGCCCGGGTCCGCGAGGAGCTCGGTCAGCTGCGCGAGGAGGCCCGGCAGCTGGGCCGGTCGCTGCGCGAGACGCAGGCCCGCGAGCGCAAGGCCACCGAGCTGCTGGCCACCGAGCGGGGCCGCGCCGCCCGCGCGGCGGCCGACGCCGACGCGGAGCTGCGCCGGGTCCGCGCCCGGCTGGCCGAGGCCGAGGCGGCGGCGGGGGTCGCCCGCGCCACCGCCAAGGAGGCCCGCTCCGTCGACGACGCCCGGCTGTGGCTGCTGCTGGAGACCATCGGGCAGGCGGCCGTCGGGCTGCGCCGCGAGCTGGCGCTCGACCCGGTCGACAAGCTGCCCGCCGACTTCGTCGCCGACGCCTTCGCCGAGCAGCCCACCGCGCCGGCGGCCGGCGCCGCCACCCGCGCCCGCGACACCGACGACCCCGCCCGGCTCGACCAGTTGCTGGCGCTGCCCAGGGCGCACCTCGTCGTCGACGGCTACAACGTCACCAAGCGCGGCTTCGGCGAGATGTCGCTGGAGCAGCAGCGCAAGCGGCTGATCACCGGCCTGGGCGGGATCGCCGCGCAGACCGGCGACGAGGTCACCGTGGTCTTCGACGGTGCGGAACGGGTGCACGGGCTGCCGCCGTCGCCGCGCGGGGTCCGGGTGCTGTTCTCCCGCAAGGGCGAGACCGCCGACGAGCTGATCCGGCGCCTGGTCCGCGCCGAGCCGCCGGGACGGCCGGTGGTGGTGGTCTCCTCCGACCGGGAGGTCGCCGACGGGGTACGCCGGCACGGGGCGTACCCGCTCGGCGCCGACTCGCTGCTGCGCCGCCTGGCCCGCTCCTGACGTTCCCCGCCGTCCCCGCTGACGGGCCGGGGATCGTCGCGCCCACCGACCGGAAGGCGGCTTGCCGTTCCGCGCGCGCCCGACGTCGCTGTCGCGGGCTTGCCCCTGTCCGACCCGGACTGACCCGGCACGCCGCCGGACGCCCGTCCGGGCTGCTTGATCGCATTCGAGGGCTCCGGGGCCGGTTGTCCGTTTCTGTCGTACCCCTCCCGTAGCGTCGGGATGACCGACGGTGGTCGGGCGGTGACGCCGGTGTCCCGCCCGCCGCCGCTGCGCATCAGGAGGCGAGATGCTCATCGACTGCGACGGGTGCGGGGTGCGGGGCGACGGCTGCGCCGACTGCCTGGTGACCGCCCTGTTCGACGCGTCCCCGGCCGACGGGCTGGGCGGCGCCGAGGTCCAGGCGATCGAGGTGTTCGCGCGGGCCGGGTTCGAGGTGGAGGTGCTTCCCGGGCCCCGGCGTCCGGGCGACCGCGCCCGTTCCGCCGGTCGCCGCGCGGCCTGACGCCGCCCGCCGCCGCGGCCGGTGCGGGTCCGGCCCGGGCGGGCGCCGCCGACGCGGGCAATAGGATGGGCGCTCACGGCGGGAGGGAGCGGCGCATGACGCGGTTACGGCGCGGTGGCGGCAGCCCCGGCGCGATCGTCGGCGTCCCCGCCCTCCGACGGGCGCGGGCGGTGCCGCCGGCGGCCCTCCGAAGGGCACGGGCGGTGCCGCCGGTGGGCCCACGGCGTTCGTGGCCTGCCTGCCTCGGACGGTCCCGGCCGGCGAGCCGGCGCCCGGTGCCGGGAGGGTCGCGGTGAGCCCGCGCGGCTGGGCGGTGCTGACCCTGGCCGGCCTGACCGTGGCCCTGGTGGTGGCCGCCGTGGTGCTGATCCCGTGGCAGCGCCCGCCCGCGCCCCGGGCCGACCAGTTGGCCGCGCTGGGCGACCTCCCCGCCGAGCAGGTGGCCCGCAGCCGGGAGTTCCGCTCGGCGCTGCGCCCCGCCGGCTGGGCCGCGATCGCGATCGGCCTGCTGGTCGCGCTGGCGCTCGGCCTGACCCCGCTGGGCGGCCGGCTCGTGGAGCTGGCCGGTCGCCCGTTCGGGGGCCACTGGGCCGCCCAGGCCGTCGTCGGCGGGCTCGCCGTGGTGCTCGTCGCCGACCTGGTCACCCTTCCGTTCGCCGCCTGGCGCCAGAGCGTGCTCACCCGCTACGGGCTGAGCACCAACGGCTGGAGCGGCTGGACGGTCGACCTGCTCAAGTCGTACGCGGTCAGCGCCGTCATCGGAGCGGTGGCGCTGCTGGGCTTCTACACCGTCATCCGGCTGTCGCCGCGCTGGTGGTGGGCGTTCGGCGCGGCCGGCGCGGCGACCCTGGTGGTGCTGCTCTCGTTCGTGCTGCCCGTGCTGGTGGAGCCGGTCTTCAACAGGTTCACCCCGATGGAGCAGGGCCCGCTGCGCACCCAGCTCGTCGAGATGGCGGCTCGCGACGGCGTGCCGGTGCGCGACGTGCTGGTCGCCGACGCGTCGCGGCGCACCCGGGCGGTGAACGCGTACGTCTCGGGGCTCGGGCCGACCCGCCGGGTGGTCGTCTACGACACGCTGCTGCGCGAGGCCACGCCGGCCGAGGTGACCGCCGTCGTGGCGCACGAGCTGGGGCACGCCAAGGACCGCGACGTGGCCGTCGGCACCCTGACGGGGGCGTTGGGCGCCGCCGCCGCGGTGGTCGCGCTCTACCTGCTCGGGTCCTCCGGCCCGTTGCTGCGGCTGGCCGGCGTCGACTCGGTCGCCCAGCCGCGCGCGTTCCCCCTGCTCGTCGCCCTGGTGACGGTCGCGGGGCTGGTGTCCGCGCCGGCGCAGGCCCTGATGTCCCGGCGGGTCGAGGCACGCGCCGACGCGCACGCGCTGGCCCTCACCGGCGACCCGGCCGCCTTCGAGGCGATGCAGCGCCGGCTCGCCGGGATCAACCTCGCCGACCCCGATCCGCCGCGCTGGGAATACCTCTACTCCGCCACGCACCCGTCCACGGTCGAGCGGATGGCCGCCGCCCGCGCCCACGCCAGGGAGGCCGGCCGATGAGCCGTACGCTGCTGATCACCAACGACTTCCCGCCCCGTCCGGGCGGCATCCAGTCCTTCGTGCACAACCTCGCGGTGCGTCAGCCCGCCGGCTCGGTCGTCGTCTACGCCTCGACCTGGCGCGGCGCGGCGAAGTTCGACGCCGACCAGCCGTTCGAGGTGGTCCGGGAGCGCACCAAGGTGCTGCTGCCCACCCCGCTGGTGGCGCGGCGGGCGGCGCGGCTGGCCCGGGCGTACGACTGCGACACGGTGTGGTTCGGCGCGGCGGCTCCCCTGGGGCTGCTCGCCAGCGGCCTGCGCCGCCGGGCCGGCATCCGCCGGGCGGTGGCGCAGACCCACGGGCACGAGGTCGGCTGGGCCGCGCTGCCGGGTGCGCGGGCCGCGCTGCGTCGGATCGGGCGCGGCGTGGACGTGACCACCTACCTGGGCGAGTACACCCGGGTGCGGCTGGAGCGGGCGCTGCACGGGGTGACCGAGCTGCACCGGCTCGCGCCCGGGGTCGACGTGGACGCCTACCATCCGTCGGTCGACGGCCAGGCGGTCCGGCTCCGGCTCGGGCTGGCCGACCGCCCGGTGGTGGTGTGCGTGTCCCGGCTGGTGCCGCGCAAGGGGCAGGACATGCTGATCCGGGCGATGCCCGCGATCCGGCGG
Source organism: Micromonospora citrea (assembly GCF_900090315.1). NCBI lineage: Bacteria > Bacillati > Actinomycetota > Actinomycetes > Micromonosporales > Micromonosporaceae > Micromonospora > Micromonospora citrea. The sequence goes on from NZ_FMHZ01000002.1 coordinate 5,335,974, forward strand.
CGGGTGCCCGACGCCGCGCTGCTGGTGGTCGGGGGCGGGCCCTACCGGGCCACGCTGGAGAAGCTGGCCCGGCAGGTGGGCGTCGAGCGGGACGTGGTCTTCACCGGCTCGGTGCCGTCGGCCGAGCTGCCGGCCCACTACGCCGCCGGCGACGTCTACGCGATGCCCTGCCGCACCCGCAACCGAGGCCTGGACGTCGAGGGGCTCGGGATCGTCTACCTGGAGGCCTCCGCGACCGGCCTGCCGGTGGTGGCCGGCGACTCCGGCGGGGCGCCGGACGCGGTGCGCGAGGGCGAGACCGGGTTCGTGGTCCAGGGTCGCGACGTCGCCCAGCTCGCCGACCGGGTGGCCACGCTGCTCGCCGACCGGGACCTGGCCCGCCAGTTCGGCGCGGCCGGTCGCGCCTGGGTGGAGCGGGAGTGGCGCTGGGAGGCGCAGGCGCAGCGGATGGCCGCCCTGCTCGCAGGCTGACCGCCCGCTGCCGCCCACGGGACGCGACAGCGGGTGTGGCCGGCGTCAGTGCAGGCGGGCCAGGAGGCGCTCGGCGGAGTCCGGGCGGCCGAAGTGCCAGCCCTGGGCGGCGTCGCAGCCGATCGCCCGCAGCCGGTCGGCCTGCCCGGCGGTCTCCACGCCCTCGGCGGTGACGGTCAGGTCCAGCGCGTGCGCCAGCGACACGAGCGAGGCGAGGATCCGCTCGTCGGCCCGGCTCTCCGGCGCCCGCAGCCCGGCCACGAACTGTCCCGCCACCTTCAGCTCCGTCACCGGCAGGTCCCGCAGGTAGGCCAGGTTGCAGTAGCCGGTGCCGAAGTCGTCGATGGCGATCCGCACGCCGAGGTCGGCCAGCGTCCGCAGCGCCCGGACGGGCTCCTCGGCGGTGCTCATCATGGTGCTCTCGGTGATCTCCAGCTGGAGTCGCTCCGGCGGCAGGCCGGTGCTCCGCAGCAGTCCGCGGACCTCCTGGACCAGGCCGGGACGGCGGACCTGCCGCACGGCCAGGTTGACGCTCACGAACGGGGCCGCTCCGACCGCGGGGGACCAGCTTCCCGCCTGCCGGCACGCCTCGGCCAGCACCCACCCGCCGAGCGGGACGATCAGCCCGGTCTCCTCGGCCAGGCCGATGAAACTGTCCGGCCGCAGCACGCCCAGCTCCGGGTGGCGCCAGCGCACCAGCGCCTCCACGCCGACCACCCGGCCGTCGCGCAGCGACGTCAGCGGCTGATAGTCGAGGTAGAACTCGCCCCGCTCCAGGGCGGCGGGGATGGCCGCCGAGAGCGCGTACCGGGCCAGCTCCCGGCGGTCGCGGTCGGCGTCGTAGAGCGCCCAGCGGGCGCCGCCAGCGGCCTTCGCCCAGTGCAGCGTGCTGTCGGCCGCCCGCATCAGGTCACCGGGGGAGGTGCCGGCCACCGGCCGCTCCACGATGCCGATGCTCGCCGACACGCACAGCTCGTGCCCGTCCACCAGCGCCGGCTCGCGCATCGCGGCCAGCGCCGCCTCCGCCACGGCGACGACGTCGTCGGTGCCGGTGGTGCCCTCGACCAGCACGACGAACTCGTCCCCGCCGAGCCGGGCGACCAGATGCCCGTCGAGGGCGGCGCGGAGCCGGTCGGCCACGGTGACCAGCAGGCCGTCGCCGACCTGGTGCCCGTGCGAGTCGTTGACCACCTTGAACCGGTCCAGGTCCAGGAAGCAGACGCCGACCCGCTCCGCGCCCCGGCCCGGCGAGTCGACCGCGGCGCTGAGCCGCTGGGTGAACAGGGCGCGGTTGGGCAGGTCGGTGAGCGGGTCGTGGGTCGCCTGGTGGCGGAAGCGGGCCTCGCTGGCGCGCAGCGCCCGCTCCGCCTGCGCCCGAGCGGTCATCGCGGCCCGCCGGATCGACTCCTGCTCGTCCAGCGTCCGGTCCCGCAGCGCGCGGGAGTACCCGGTGGCCACGGCGGCCAGCAGCCGCGCCAGCCGGTCCCCGACCTCCTCGCCGACCAGCCCGAGGTCGCGGGCCAGCCGGAGCTGGACGACCTCGACCGTACGCCCCAGCGCCTCGGGCGACGCGATGTGCGCGGCCACCAGCTCGGTGGCGACCCGGTGCCCGACCCGCAGGTCGAACGGCTCGGACAGCAGCGCCGCCGCGAGCTGGTCGGTGAGGTGTTGCAGCAGCGCCTCCAAATGCGCCTGGGTCATCGGCAGGTAGCTGGTGCCGGAGAGGGCCTTCGCCCAGGCCCGGGCGAAGACGCCGGGGCGGGACGGGCCCGTGGCGGTCGCGCCGGGCGGGGCGGTGACCGTCGCCCCGGGCGGCTCACCCACCGAGTCGCCCGACGCCGCCGATGAAGGCCGCGCGCTCCGCGTCCTCGGCGCTGTCGGCGGTCTCCGGTCGCCACTGCGGCACCCAGACCACGCCGGGATCGACCAGCTCGAAGCCGTCGAAGAGGGCGGTCAGCTCGCTGCGGCTGCGCATCCACAGCGGACTGTCCGTGCGCCGGTAGACCCGCTCGGCCTCGGCCCGCTCGTCGTCGCCCCGCCCGTCGGCGCTGGTCTGCGAGAGCACCAGGTAGCTGCCCGGCACCAGCGCCCCGCGCAGCGTCCGCAGCAGTTCGGCGGGCCGGTCGTCGTCGGAGACGAAGTGCAGCACCGCCACGATCAGCACGGCGATCGGCTGGTCGAAGTCGAGCAGCCGGCGGACGTCGGGATGGGCGACGATGCGCTCGGGACGGCGCAGGTCCTCCTGCACCACGACGGCGCGGTCGTTGCCGTGCAGGATCTCCCGGCTGTGCGCCACCGCCACCGGATCCACGTCGACGTAGACCACGCGGGCGTCGGGCGCGTCGCGCTGGGCGATCTCGTGCACGTTGCCGACGGTCGGGATGCCGGAGCCGATGTCCAGGAACTGCCGGACGCCGGCGTCGAGCAGGAACTGTACCGCCCGGCGGAGGAAGGCCCGGTTGGCCTGTGCCATCAGCGGCGCCTCCGGCACGGCGGCCACCATCGCCTGGGCCGCCGCCCGGTCCACCGCGAAGTTGTGCGAGCCGCCGAGGTAGTAGTCGTACATGCGGGCCACGCTGGGGCGTTCGATGTCGATCTCGTCGGGTGCCCAGTCCGGCCGCTGCATGCGCTCACCCCTCATGTCGACGGTGCGGACGCCATTGCCCGCGCCGGTATTCTGTCGGTTCGCCGCCGGGGAGACCATAGCGCGTCACCCACAACCCGCGACGCCGGTCGATACGATGACAGGTCCGCGCCGGCGTCGGCCGGGCGCGGACCTGTCGGTGGTGCGTCGATGGGGCCCGGGCGGTCAGAACTTCGGGGCGTCCGGCGCCTCGAGCAGGCCGAGCCGCAGCGCGGTCATCAACGCCTGCGCCCGGTTGGCCGCGCCCAGCTTCTCGTAGAGCTTCGAGATGTGGGTCTTGGCGGTGGACTCGCTGACGAAGAGCTGCTTGGCGATGCCCGCCACGCTCATGCCGTCGGCGAGCAGCCGCAGCACCTGACCCTCGCGGGGAGAGAGCTGCGGCCCGGACGGGGCCAGCCGGCGCTTCATGGCCTCGGCCAGGTCGGCGGCGGTGAAGGCGCTGGGGGAGGAGGCGGCGTGCCGGGCGGCGGCGACGACCTCGTCGGCCGGCGCGGTCTTGGGCACGAAGGCGCTCGCCCCGGCCTCCAGGGCACCGAAGAGCTGGTCGTCGCCGGCGTACATGGTGAGCACGACGATGCCCATCGAGGCGCTCGACTTGCGCAGCGCCCGGGTGGCCTCCAGGCCGCTGCCGTCGGGCAGCCGCAGATCCATGATCACCACATCCGGCTGCAGCGCACCGGCCTGGCGCACACCCTCCGCCGCCGTGGCGGCCTCGCCGACGACCTCGAACTGCCGGTCACGCTCGAACGCGTGCCGCAGGCCCTTGCGGATCAGGTCGTGATCGTCGACAAGGAGGACCTTGGTACGGGTGGCCGGTGTCGGACTTGTGGTCATCCTCGGGTTACTCCCCTTCTGCTGCCGCTGCGCTACCGCGCACGTTATCGCGCCGGGGCGAGGAGCCGAGCACCACCGCGACGGTCGTGCCGCTCGGTTGGCGCGGCCTGATCTCCAACCGGCCCCGGATACGTTCCGCCCTCTCGGCCATGATCGCAAGACCGTAGTGCCCGTCCGAGCGCTGGTCAGCGATCCCCTGACCGTCATCCGACACTTCGATCTGCGCGTACGGCGGGTCGACCTCGCAGGTTACCCAGAGATTCGACGCCCCGGCGTGCTTGCGCGCGTTGGTGACCGCCTCCTGGGCGATGCGCAGCAGCTCCGCCTCGGTGGCGGCGGGCAGCCGGGCGGTGGACTCGTCGAGGGACAGATGCACCCGCAGCCCGCCCGAGGCGCCGACCGTGCGGGCGTACTCGGCGATGGCGGCGGCCAGCCCGCCGTGCCGGTCGACCTCGCTGCGCAGCTCGAAGAGGCTCAGCCGCAGCTCGGTGATCACCCGGGTCACCTCGCCGCGCAGCGTGCGCAGCGCCTCGGCGGTCTCCTTCGGGTCCTCGTCGACGTACGCCAGGGCGTTGTCGATGCCGTAGCCGACCATCACCAGTTCCTGCGCCACCCCGTCGTGGATCTCCCGGGCCAGCCGCTGCCGCTCCTCGTTGGTGGCCAGCGAGCGGACCTCGTCGAAGAGCAGCGCCGCCTCCAGCCGGAGCGCGGCCGGGCGGGTCAGCCCGGTCACCCGGGCCACCACCCCGGCCGGGTACGCCTGCGCGGCGTCCGCCTCCAGCACCACGAGACCCACCGTACGCACCCCGGCCACCAGCGGCACGATGAGCGCGGAGACCTCCCCGCCGCGGTGCGACCGGGCCTGCGAGCGGGCGGCGGTCTGCGGCTGCTGGCTGGCCCAGGCGTCGGCGATCGCCGAGTCCGCGTCCAGCGTCGTCTCCCAGTCCACCCGGTCCACGCCCACCTGGGCGAGCACCACGAGCCGCCCGCCGCCGCTGGCCGACAGCACGGCAGCCCGGTCGGCCCGGGCCACGGTGCGCAGCTCCTCCAGCAGGTGCTCCGAGATGCCGCCCGGGTCGAGGGTCGCCCCGGGCAGCTGCCGGGCCACCGTGCGCAGCTGGGTGAGCAGCCGGGTCGCCTCGGCGTACGGCTGGGGCTTGCCCTCGTCGCGGACCCGCATCACCCGGTGCAGGGTGCTGGCCGTGTAGAGGCCGAGCCCGGCCAGGAGCAGCCACTGGGCGCAGACCGCCAGGTAGCCGAGCTGGGCGATCTGCCGGACGCCGTCGGCCTCGGTGAGCGCGCCGGCCACCAGCAGGGTGGCCGCGGTGACCGCCAGCAGTGCGGCCCCCTCGGCGAACCGGCGGCGCAGCGCGGTGACCGTCACCGGGACCGCCAGGTAGGGCAGCACCGCGGAGGCGCCCAGCCCGCCGGTCTCCCCGCCGATGGTCGCCACGGCGGCGACCTGGCTCGCGGCCAGCCCCAGCACCACCACCTCGGCCACCCGACTCAGCGGGCCGACCAGCCGGTGCTCGGGCGCCAGCAGCGCCGGCAGCCCGGCGGCGGCGAGCAGCGCGACCCACCAGAGCTGGGCGGGGTCGCGCGTGGCGAACAGGGTCAGGACCGCGACCAGCGCCAGCAGGACCACGCGCGCCGCGGCGGCGAGGGGATGCGGGTGGGGCCGGGTGGGCGTCGAGTCGGGCACGTGACGGATGGTAGTCAGCCCCGGTAGATGTCGGCGATCTCCGCCGCGTACGACTTGTGCACGACCTGGCGCTTGACCTTGAGCGACGGGGTCAGCTCCCCGGTCGCCTCGGTGAAGTCGCGGGGCAGGATCCGGAAGACCTTGATCGCCTCGGCCTTGGAGACCGCCTGGTTGGCGACGTCGATCGCGCCCTGGATCTCGGCCCGCAGGCCCTCGTGCTCGTGCAGCTTCTCGACCGGGGTGTCCTCCGGCAGGCCGACGGAGGCCAGCCACCGCGGCAGCGCCTCCTCGTCGAGGGTGACGAGCGCGGCGATGAACGGCTGCCGGTCGCCGACCACGAGGCACTGGCTGACCAGCGGGTGGGCCCGGACCTGGTCCTCCAGCACGGCCGGGGCGACGTTCTTGCCGCCGGCCGTCACGATGATCTCCTTCTTCCGGCCGGTGATGGTCAGGAAGCCGTCGTCGTCGAGCGTGCCGAGGTCGCCACTGCGGAACCAGCCGTCCGGGGTGAGCACCTCGGCGGTGGCCTCCTCGTTGCGCCAGTAGCCCCGGAAGACGAGGTCACCGGCGATCAGGATCTCGCCGTCGTCGTCGATCCGGATCGTCACGCCCGGCAGCGGTCGACCGACCGAGCCGATCCGGGTGGCGTCGGGCAGGTTCGCGGCGGCGGCGGGGGAGGTCTCGGTCAGGCCGTACCCCTCGCAGATGCTGACGCCGATGCCGCGGAAGAAGTGGCCCAGGCGCGCGCCGAGCGGGGCGCCGCCGGAGATGGCGTCCCGGCACCGACCGCCCATGGCCGCCCGCAGCTTGCGGTAGACCAGCTTGTCGAAGAGCGCGTGCTGCGCGCGCAGCGCCAGGCCGGGCCCGCCGGAGGTCTCCAGCGCCTCGCTGTACGCGATGGCGACCCGCTCCGCCCGGGCGAAGATCCTGCCCTTGCCCTCGGCCTCGGCCTTCTGCTTGGCCCCGTTGTAGACCTTCTCGAACACCCGGGGCACCGAGAGCACGAAGGTGGGGCGGAAGTCCTGCAGCTCGGCGACCAGGTCCCTGGTGTCCGAGCAGTGCCGCATGGTGGCCCGCGCGTGGACGACGCCGATCTGGATCAGCCGGGCGAAGGCGTGCGCCAGCGGGAGGAACAGCAGGGTCGACGCGCCGGGGCGGAAGAGGTTCGGCAGCACCGGCACCGCGTTGGCGATGTCGGCGTACATGTTCCGATGGGTGAGCTCGCAGCCCTTCGGGCGGCCGGTGGTGCCGCTGGTGTAGATGATGGTGGCGAGGTCGTCGGCCCCCACGGCGGCGCGCCGCCGCTCGACCTCCGCCGCGTCGACCGTCGCGCCGGCCCGGACGAGGTCGTCCACCCCGCCGAGGTCGATCTGCCAGACCTGCCGCAGCTCCGGCAGCCGGTCCCGTACGCCGGCGACCAGCGTGGCGTGGGCGTTGCTCTCCACCACGCAGGCCACCGCGCCGGAGTCGGCCAGGATCCACGCGGCCTGCTCGGCGCTGGAGGTCTCGTAGATCGGCACGGTGACCGCGCCGGCCGTCCAGATCGCGTAGTCCAGCAGGGTCCACTCGTAGCGGGTGCGGCTCATCAGGCCGACCCGGTCGCCGGGCTGCACGCCGGCGGCGACGAGCCCCCGGGCCGCCGCGACCACCTCGTCGCGGAACTGCCGGCAGGTGACGTCGGCCCACGTCTGCCCGCCGCCGGTCGCCGTGCCGCCGGGCCGGACGAACTGGACGTCGTCCGGGGCGACCTCGGCGTTGTCCCAGACCGGGTCGGTGAGGTTGGCCGAGTCGCCGACGGTGACGATCGGCGGAACGGAGAACTCGCGCACCTGCACTCCCTCGTGCTCACTGGCCGTGCCGGCCGCCACCACGGGTCGGCTCTGTCGAAACCTACCCGCCCCGGCGGCCGGGCTGAAAAGGCAGGTCGCCCCCCGGGCGGCCGGCGCGGCCGGACGCGCCCGCGGACGCGTGCGGGGGCGGCGCGGCGTGCCGGCGGCCGGCGCCGGGTAGCCTCCCCCCATGGCGGACACCTCCACCCAGTCGATCGTCGTCGGCGCGCCACCGGAACGGGTGGCGGCGGTCATCTGCGACTTCCCGCGCTACCCCGAGTGGACCGAAGCGGTGCGGCGGGTGGAGGTGATCGAGGAGTACGAGGACGGCTACGCCAGCCAGGTCCGGTTCGTCATCGACGCCGGCGTGATGGCCGACGAGTACGTGCTGGCCTACGAGTACGCCGAGGACATCTCCCGGATCGAGTGGCACCTGGTGGCCCCGTCGAAGATGCAGAGGTCCCAGCGCGGCTCGTACGACCTGACGGGCAACCCGGACGGCACGACCACGGTGACCTACACGCTGGAGGTCGAGCTGTCGGTGGGGATGCTCGGCATGTTCCGCCGCAAGGCCGAAAAAATGATCATGGACACCGCGTTGAAGCAGCTCAAGCGCCGGGTAGAAGAACCCGGCGCGGCGCAGTGACGCGGCCGGCGGCAGGGTAGAGGAGCCGACCATGGGTGCGACGGATCCGGGTTCGGCCCGGGAAGAGGCGGAACGGCTGGTCGCCACGCTGCTGGCCGGCGCCCGGCTCGCCACGGCCGGCGGCGCGAACGGCCCCTGGGGTCCGCTCGGTGGGATCGTCTCGGGTGTCCTCGGTCACAGCGGCGGGGCGGGCGGCTCGGCCGGGGCGTCCGGTGGCGGTTTCGCCACCGGCGCGCCCGAATGCTGCGTCTGCCCGGTCTGTCGCGGCATCGCGGCGCTGCGCGACCCGAGTCCCGAATTCGCCGAGCGTCTCGCCACCGGCGCGGGCGACCTCGCCGCCGGGGTGGCCAGCCTGCTGCGCGCCTTCGCCCCGCCGGAGCCCGCCGCCGAACCGGCCGGGTCGCCCGCCGAGCCCGCCGCGTCGCCCGCCGGGACGGGTGGCGCGGACGACCACGTGTGGCGCGAGGCCACCCGTAGCGGGCATGATTCTCAGCCGGCAGCGGAGCGGGACGTCTGGTCCGCCGCCACCCGGGCGGAGGACGTGGCCGCTCCGGCCGCCGCACCGCCCGCCGACGCAGCCGGGCCGGCCGCCGCGGCGACCGTGCGGACCGCCGCCGACCGTCCCGTGGTGCCCGCGACGCGGGCGCCCGGCGACGTGGCCGAGCATCCACCAGGCGACGCGGCCTGACCATCGCACATCCCGACCACGCGCCGGCCGTCCGGCGGCGCGGGCGCGGGGCAGCACAGCAGAGGGGAGTGGCAGCGGTGACGCTGACCATCGGAGTCGACGTCGGTGGCACGAAGGTGGCCGGTGGTGTCGTGGACGCCAGCGGCGCGGTCCTCGTGCAGGCCCGTCGGGACACCCCCGCCGACGACGTGGCCAAGACGCGCGACGTCATCATCGAACTGGTCAGCGAACTGGCCGTCGGGCGGTCGGTCGAGGCGGTCGGCATCGGCGCGGCCGGCTGGATCGACGCGACCCGCTCGACCGTGCTCTTCGCCCCGAACCTCGCCTGGCGCGACGAGCCGCTGCGGGAGTACGTCGGCGCCGCGACCGGCCTGCCGGTGATCGTGGAGAACGACGCCAACGTGGCCGCCTGGGCGGAGTTCCGCTACGGCGCGGCCCGCGACGCCGACGACTCGATGGTCATGTTCACCATCGGCACCGGCGTCGGCGGCGGCATCGTGCTCGGCGGGGAACTGCTGCGCGGTGCCAACGGCATCGCCGCCGAACTGGGCCACATGCTCACCGTGCCCGACGGCCACCAGTGCGGCTGCGGCCGGCTCGGCTGCATCGAGCAGTACGCCAGCGGCAGCGCCCTGGTGCGGTTCGCGCGCGCCGCCGCCCGGCAGGAGCCGCACCGCGCCGCCGCCCTGCTGGAGCTGGCCGGCGGCGACGCCGAGGCGGTCACCGGCCCCATGGTCACCGCCGCGGCGCAGGCCGGCGACCCGGTGTCCACGGAGGCGTTCGCGCAGGTCGGGCGCTGGCTCGGCACCAGCCTCGCCGACATGGCGCAGATCCTCGACCCGCAGGTCCTCGTGGTCGGCGGGGGTGTGATCGACGCCGGCGACCTGCTGCTCGGCCCGACGCGCCGGTCGTTCACCGACGCCCTCGCCCAGCGCAGCCGGCTGCCGGTTGCCGAGATCCGCCCGGCCGAGCTGGGCAACACCGCCGGCGTGATCGGCGCCGCCGACCTGGCCCGCCGGATCTGAGGCGCCGCCGTGACGCAGAGCCCGGGCGTGCCGCTGCGCGTCGTGTCGTACAACATCCACAGCCAGCGCGACGACACCGCCGCGCTGGCGGCGGTGGTCCGCGCCGCCCGGCCGGACGTGGTGGTCGTGCAGGAGGCGCCGCGCCGGTTCCGGTGGCGGCAGAAGTCCGCCTCGCTGGCCGAGTCGTTCGGCCTGGTGGTGGCCGCCGGCGGGCTGCCCGCGCTGGGCAACCTGCTGCTGACCAGCCTGCGGGTGCGGGTGTCGGCCACCCGGTGCCGCCGCTTCCCGCTCACCCCGGGCCGGCACCTGCGCGGGGCCGCGTACGCCGAGTGCGTGGTCGCCGGCGGCGCCCGGTTCACGGTGGCCGGCTCGCACCTGTCCACCGACCCGGCCGAGCGCCCCGGGCAGGCCGCGCTCTTCAAGCGCGACCTGGACGACGCCGCCACGCCGGTGATCGCCGCCGCCGACCTGAACGAGGGGCCGGACGGGCCGGCCTGGGCGACCGTCGCGCGGGGGCTGACCGACGCCGCCGTGGCGATGGACCGGGCCGACCGGCTCACCTACTCCTGCGCGGACCCCCGGCGGCGGATCGACGCCCTCTTCGTCGACCCGCGGATCACGGTGGTCGACTACGACGTGGTCGACACCCCGCAGACCCGCCGGGCCAGCGACCACTTTCCGGTCCTGGTCGACCTGCTGCTGCCCGGGGCCGACTGACCGTTCCGCGCGCCAGGGCTGGACATCCCGCTCGGATGTGGGAAGGATTCTGCGCGACCCGGCACTCGTGCCGCACAAAAGGAGATCTCCCGGTGTCCACCTCCACCGACCACGGCCGGCCCGACCCGGAGGCGAGCACGCTCGCCCTGACCAGCGACGGCCGGCCGGTCTCCGACCGGGGCGACACGGTCTGCGTGATCGGCGCCGGGGCCAGCGGCCTCGCCGCCGTCAAGAACCTCAAGGAGCACGGGTTCGGCGTCGACTGCTACGAGCGGGAGACCGGCGTCGGCGGGGCCTGGAACTGGCGGCACGACCGCAGCCCGGTGTACGCCAGCACGCACCTGATCTCGTCGCGGCCCTTCACCCAGTTTCCCGACTTCCCGATGCCGGACGACTGGCCGGACTACCCGCACCACAGCCGGTTCCTGTCCTACCTGGAGCGCTACGCCGACCACTTCGACCTGCGCGGGCACGTCTGGTTCGGCACCGAGGTGATCCGGGTGGAGCCGGTCGACGGCGACCGCTGGGACGTGACCACCCGCAGCACCGGCGGCTACGGCCCGGAACGCACCTCCCGTTACGCGGCGGTGGTGGTCGCCAACGGGCACAACTGGTCGCCGAAGCTGCCCCGCTACGAGGGGCTGGAGGAGTTCCGGGGCGAGGTGATGCACGCCTCGTCCTACAAGGACCCGGCGCAGCTGCGCGGCAAGCGGGTGCTCGTCGTCGGCGCCGGCAACACCGGCTGCGACATCGCCGTCGAGGCCGCCCAGCAGGCGTCGCGCTGCTGGCACTCCACTCGCCGGGGCTACTGGTACGCCCCGAAGTACGTCCTGGGCCGCCCCGCCGACCAGGTCAACGACGCGCTGCTGGCGTTGCGGGTGCCGTTGCGGGTGCGGCAGTGGCTCTACCACTGGACGCTGCGGCTGACCGTCGGCGACCTGACCCGGTTCGGCCTGCCGAAGCCCGACCACCGGGTCTACGAGACGCACCCGATCGCCAACAGCCAGCTCGTCTACTACGTGGGCCACGGCGGGATCGCCCCCGTGCCGGACGTCGCCCGCTTCCACCCGTACGCCGTCGAGCTATCCGACGGCCGGGAGATCGACCCGGAGCTGGTCGTCTTCGCCACCGGCTACCTGCCGCGCTTCGAGTTCCTCGATCCCAAGGTGCTCGGCGACGACGCGGGGACGGGCCGGCCCACGCTCTGGCTCAACGCCTTCGCCCCGGGCCACCCCACGCTCGCCGTCGCCGGCCTGGTGCAGCCGGACTCGGGCATCTTCCCCCTGTCGCACTGGCAGACGGTGCTCTTCGCCCGGCTGCTGCGGCTGCGCCTGACCCGTCCCGACCGGGCGGCGGCCTTCGCCGCCCGGGTCGCGGCGAAGGCGGGGGAGCGCTACTCCGGGCCGGTCAAGGACAGCAGCCGGCACTGGTTCGAGGTGGGTCACGCCGACTACCTGCGCGCGGTCCAACGCGCGCTGCACGACTTGGAAGGTTCCCGATGAGCGCGAGGAGTGCAGCGCAGCGGAGCCCCGCAGTCGCGAGTGGAAGGTGGGCTCGGTGAGCGCGAGGAGTGCAGCGCAGCGGAGCCCCGCAGTCGCGAACGAAAGGCCGGAACAGTGAGTCAGGTGCGGGTCATGCGAGGGCGGGAGTGGGCCCGCCCGGTCCGTCCGGTCCGGCGTGAGGTGCTCGGCGTGGCCCCCGAGCTGGAGGAGGGGCGCCCGCCGCTGCTGTTCGTGCCGGGCTTCGGCCACGGCGCCTGGGCGTTCGCCGAGCACTGGCTGGGCCACGCCGCGTCGCGGGGCTTCCCGGCGTACGCGCTGAGCCTGCGCGGGCACGGCGGCAGCGGCCCGGCGCCGGAGGCGACGCTGCGGGCGTACGCCCACGACGTGACCCAGGTGGCGGCGGGGCTGCCGCGCCAGGCGGTGCTGGTGGGGCACGGCGCCGGGGCCCTGGTGGTCGCGCACGCGTTGGCCCGCTACCCGGCCCGGGCCGGGGTGCTCGTGGCGCCGGTGCTCGGTGGCTGGGCGACGTTCGGGGCCGCGTTGCGCCGCAACCCGCTCGGCACGCTGTCGGCGGTGTTCGGTGGGCCGCTGCGGTTGCACCGCCGCCAGCTGTTCAGCCGTGAGCTGCCGGAGGCGGAGGCCCGGGGGTACGTCTCCCGGCTGGGCCGGGCGGGCCGGCGGGCGCAGTGGCAGCTGCTGGCCGGGCGGGACGCGGAGCCGGCCGTGGGCGATCCGCCGGTGCTGGTGCTGGGCAGCCCGGACGACCGGGTGGTCCCGGCGGCGGCGCTGACCCGGGCGGCCCGCCGGTACGGCTCGGCCCCGCTGCTCTTCCCCGGGATGGGCCACGACATGATGCTCGACGCGCGGTGGCGGGAGCCGATCGACGCGATCCTGGACTGGCTGGAGAAGGATCCGGCGCCGGACGGCCGGCCCTGAGCGCAGGCCGATCCCCGCGCCGGTGAGCACGCCGACGAGGGCCGGCCAGGCGCGGCCCTGACGCCCGCCCCGGCGGCCCCGGCGCCCGGCGTCAGCCGGCGGCGCCCAGCCGGGTCAGCAGCGAGCCGCTGTCGTCCAGCGCGGAGAGGTAGGAGCGGGCCCAGGCGCGGATGTCGTAGCGGTGCAGGTGCGAGCGCATGGCGCGGATCCGCGCGCCGACGTCCTCGGGGCCCGCCCGGAGCGCCGAGAGCAGCCCCTGCTTGAGCCCTTCCAGGTCGTGCGGGTTGACCAGGTAGGCCTGCGGCAGCTCGGCGGCGGCGCCGGCGAACTCGCTGAGCAGCAGGGCGCCCGTGTCGTCCACCCGGGCGGCCACGTACTCCTTGGCGACCAGGTTCATCCCGTCGCGCAGCGGGGTCACCGCCATCACGTCGGCGACGCGGTAGAGGGCGGCCAGCTCGGCGCGGTCGAAGGGCTGGGTCAGGTAGTGGATCGCCGGCTCGCCGACCCGGCCGAACTCGCCGTTGATCCGCCCGACCTCGCGCTCCACCCGCTCGCGGAGGATCTGATATTGCCCGACCCGTTCCCGGCTCGGCACCGCCACCTGCACCAGCACGGTGTCGCGTACCTTGACGTGCCCGGCGGCGAGCAGCTCGCTGTACGCCTTGAGCCGCTGCTCGATGCCCTTCGTGTAGTCCATCCGGTCGACGCTGAGGATCACCTGCTCGGGGCTGCCGAGGTCGTGGCGCAGCCGGCGGGCCCGGTCGGCCACGTCGGGCCGGGCGGCGAGCGCCGCCATCTCGGCGGTGTCGATGGAGACGGGGAAGGCGCCGATGCGGACCACCCGGTCGTCGACGGCGATCCGGCGGTCCGTGGCGGGCAGCTCGAGCACCTTGGCCACCAGTTGGGCGAAGTTGTGCGCGGCCTGGGCCCGCTGAAAGCCGACGAGGTCGGCGCCGAGCATGCCGCGCAGCAGCTCGGCCCGGCGGGGGAGCTGCATGAACAGTTCGGGCGGCGGGAACGGCACGTGCAGGAAGAAGCCGATCCGCAGGTCGGGCCGGAGCGTCCGGAGCAGGCCGGGCACCAGTTGGAGGTGGTAGTCCTGCACCCAGACCACCGCGCCGGGCTCGGCCACCTGGGCGGTCGCCTCGGCGAACCGCTGGTTGACCCGCTGGTAGGCCTCCCACCAGCGTCGGTGGTGCTCCGGCTGCTCGACGGAGTCGTGGTAGAGCGGCCAGAGGGTGGCGTTGGCGAAGCCCTCGTAGTGGTCGCGCAGGTCGTCGCCGCTGAGCGGCACGGTGTGCATGCGTACGCCGTCCACGTCCGGCACGGCGGGCGCCGGCCCGGTGCCGCCGGCCCAGCCCACCCAGGTCGCCGGGGTGTGCCGCAGGAGAGGATGCAGGGCGCTGACCAGGCCGCCGGGGCTGCGGCGCCATTCGCAGGCGCCGTCGGGGGCGGCGCCGTCGTCGATGGGCAGGCGGTTGGCCACCACCACGAGGGAGCTCTGTCGCATCTCGGGCATTCCGATCCGCAGGGGGTGTGACCGCCGCGAGCGAGGAAAAACCGGGCAGCCAGCGAGGGAGTGACGGACAGCGGTATTCCTACTGACAGTAAGTTACACCACTGTTACGCGCGTGGCGTGGGGCCGCCAGCGTCCCGGGATGCGGGCGCGCTCCCGTGCCGCCGGTCAGACGACCGCGCCGTCGTCGGGGTCGCGGTCGTCGTCCTCGCCGCCCGGGCGCAGCCGCCAGATCAGCGCGACGAAGCCGGCGAGAATGCCGGTGAAGCCGAACAGGTTGACCACCGAGGGGTCGGCCACCGGGAAGACGGACGGGAACAGGAACAGCACGAAGCCGACCACGATCGCCAGCACGCCGACCACGGCGTACTTCGAGAAGCGCGGCAGGGGCGGGGGCGGCGGCGGGGTGTAGCGCTCGTCGTCGGCCTCGTCGTCGGGCAGGTCCGCCCCGAAGGTGTCCAGCCCGTCGAGCAGCGACGGCTCGTCCTGCCGGGCACGGCCGACGGAGATCCCCGAGATGTCCGCCGCGTACGGCAGCCGGCGCACGTCGGTGGCAGTCGGCCCGGCGGGCTCGTCGGGCGCGGCGAGGGGCGCCGGGCCTGTGGCCGGCCCCGGCGGGTCGTCCACGTCCTCCGCCGCGGGCCACGGGTTGTCGCCCGGTGCGGGAGCGGTGTGGAAGCCGGCGACGATCCGCGCCCACTCGGCGTCGATGTCCGGCTCCGCCTCGCGGGGCCGCTCGGCGGGCGTCTCGTCGGCGAGCTGGGTCAGGTAGTCGCGGGCGGTGGTCAGGTGCGACCGGTCGACGTAGAGCCGGTCGACGGGGCGGGCGGGCACGGTGGTGGTGCGGGTGACCGGGTTCAGGTCGGCCGAGGGCTGGAGGTAGGCGGCGATCCCACCGGCGGCGAGGACGTCGAGCAGGTGCTCCCCGACGCGCGGATCCACGTCGCCGGCGACGGCGTACTCGCTCGCGTCGAGCCCGTTGTCCCGCCGTCCCCGGCGGGCGCCACCCGCTGACACCGGACACCCTCCTCATCACGCGCCCGCGGCGCGGTCGCCTGAGCCCCCTCGGCGCCGTCCCCGACGCCGTGCCTTGAATCGTGACACGTCGGGGGCCGGTTCCGGGAGTGCCTTGTGGCGCGGCGTACGAACCCGGCGCCCTGCCGCAGGTCGTGCCCGGGGACCCTATGTCCGTTCTTGCTGCATGCTGGCCGCCGCCGCCGCCGCCGCCGCCGACGACGACGCCGACGCCGACGCGGGGCGGGGCGGTCGGCGGTGGGTGGCCGCGCGGGCCCGGGAGGCCGTTGTGACAGCGGGCACGGGTTCGTAGGCTGGCGCCCACGACCGAAACGCGGTGGCGTCGCGACCACCTCTGGGAAAGGACGCCGGTGCTGTACTGGCTGATGAAGTACGTCCTCCTCGGCCCGCTGCTGAGGCTGGTCTTCCGCCCGCAGGTCGAGGGGCTGCACCACGTGCCCGACACCGGTCCGGTGATCCTGGCCAGCAACCACCTGTCGTTCTCCGACTCGATCTTCACGCCGCTGATCGTGAGGCGGCGGGTGACATTCATCGCCAAGGCCGAATACTTCACCGGCAAGGGCGTCAAGGGCTGGCTGACGAAGATGTTCTTCGTCGGCTCCGGCACCATCCCCGTCGACCGCTCGGGCGGCCGGGCGGCCAGGGCCGCGCTGGACACCCAGCTGCGGGTGCTCCGCGCCGGCGGCATCGCCGGCATCTATCCCGAGGGCACCCGGTCCCCGGACGGCCGGCTCTACCGGGGCAAGACCGGCGTCGCCCGGCTGGCCCTGGAGAGCGGCGCCCCCGTGGTGCCGATGGCGATGCTCAACGCCGACGAGATCCAGCCGCCCGGCAAGCTCATCCCGAAGATCGCCCGGGTGCGGATCCGGTTCGGCCCGCCGCTGGACTTCTCCCGCTACGCCGGGATGGCCGGCGACCGGTTCGTCGAGCGCGCGGTGACCGACGAGATCATGTACGAGGTGATGGAGCTCTCCGGCCGCGAGTACGTCGACATGTACGCGCAGAAGGCCAAGGGCCCCGCCGTCACCGCGCCCCGCGAGCCGGTCGCCGCCTGACGGCACGGTCCACCAGCTCGTGGCCCCCTGGCGGCCGACCGGCCGGGGGACGGCTCAGCAGGCCAGGGCGGGGTCGGCGGGGGCCGCCGGGGGCCGGGCCACGTCCAGCAGGGCGGGGGCGTCGTTGCGCAGCGCGAAGGCGCGCAGCTCGGCCAGCTCCGGCCGCCCGGCCGTCGGCTCGCCGGCCCGCTCCAGCTCCACCGCCGCGAACGTGAGCGCCAGCATCCGGTCGGTGACGTCCGGGATGCCGGCGTAGATGTCGGCCCCCGCCAGGTGCAGCTCCGCGGCCCGCCGGTGGTCGCCGCCCGCCGCGGCCAGCGCCCCCGTCACCGTCCGCAGCGCGGCTTCCGACCAGGGCGTGCGGTGGCCCACCCGGTCCAGCATCGTGCGCACCCGGGCGGCCGCGTCGCGCCCGGCGAGGCTGGCGGCGTACGCGGCCGCCGCGATCCACTCGCCGCTGGCCAGGGCGGGCACCGCCGACCAGGAGGTGGCCAGCTCGTCGATGAGCGTCGCCGCCTCGTCGCGGCGCCCCTGCAACGCCCGGCAGAGCGCACCCATCGCCAGCATCGTCCAGTGCAGCCGGTGGAAGCCGCTGCGCCGCGCGGCGTCCAGCGCCGCCGCGACGTCGTCGGCGGGCGCGTCGTCGCCCGGGTCGGTGGGGGCGGCCGCCGGCGGCACCGGCTCGCCCCGCAGCACCAGCAGGCAGGAGCGCAGGCCCCGGACCTGCATGTCCCAGCTGCCGGTGGGAGTGTCCACGAACGCCTCGGCGGCGCTGAGTAGCCGGCCGAAGTCGCCCTCGAACCACGCGCGCATGGCCTCCGCGGAGGAGATCGTGGTCAGCGTCTGCCCGCTGGCCGTACGCGCCGGCGACGACGAGAGCAGGGCGTCCGATCGCAGCCAGTCGCCCTCCTCGCAGACGGCGTACGCCAGGTTCTGGATCGCCCTGGGCAGCGCGATCAACTGGTTGGCCCGGCTGACCTCGACGATCGTGTGCAGCTCGTCCAGGCCCGAGCGGTCGCCCGCCTGGTAGCGCGCGATGGCCGAGGTGATCCGCGCGTTGGTGCGGGTCTCGGTGAGCCCCAGCCGCTCGCCGATCTCCGCCGCCCGGTCGGCCGCGGCGACCGCCGGGTCCCGCTCGTAGTTGAGCATGTGCAGCCGGCCCAGCTCGGCGTAGGCGTCCG
This sequence comes from Micromonospora citrea, assembly GCF_900090315.1. Taxonomy (NCBI): domain Bacteria; kingdom Bacillati; phylum Actinomycetota; class Actinomycetes; order Micromonosporales; family Micromonosporaceae; genus Micromonospora; species Micromonospora citrea. Next base: position 5,353,755 of record NZ_FMHZ01000002.1, read on the forward strand.
CCTTCTGCGAACTGTCGGGCAGCGGGGCGAACAGCTGCACGGCCCGGCCCAGGCAGGCCAGCGCGGCGGCCCGGTCGGCGCGCAGCCACGCGGCCTGGCCGAGCAGCGTCCACGCGCGAGCCGCGCAGGCGTCGTCGCCGTGCGACAGCAGCCGCTCGGCGAGCGCCTGCACCTGCTCGGGCCCGCCGCCCGAGAGGAAGGCGTTGCCGTCCCGGTAGAAGGAGATCTCCGTGCTGAGCAGTTCCAGCTGGAGCCGGCCGACCGGGTCGGACTCGTCGGCCAGCCCGAGCGCCCGGCCCGCGTGGCTGGCCGCGGCGTCGAGGCTGTGCAGCGCGTACGCCCGCCGGGCGGCCCGGTGCAGGGCGGCGCGGGCGGGGCCGGCGTAGCGGGCGGTGTCCATGCCCAGCGTCCGGGCGATCTCGTGCGCCGCCCAGCGGTGGTGCGCCAGCACCTCCGCCAGGTCGGTGTCCCGGCTCTGCGACAGCGTGTCCAGCCACTGCGCCGTGCGTTCGTGCCGCGCCACCCGCTCGGTGCGGGGCAGCCGCTGATAGCACACGTCGCGCACCAGCACGTGCCGGAACCGGTACTCCGGCTGCCCCGCCATGGTGGAGGCGGCCTGCTCGTGCACGAAGTCGCGCTGCTCCAGCCGGCGCAGGGCGCGTTCCACCGACTCCACCGGCTGTCCGAGCGCGGCGGCCACCGCCCCCGGCCAGAACTGCACACCGACCACAGCGGCGGCCAGCAGCACCGTGCGCTCGGTGGCGTCGAGCAGGTCGATCCGGTTGGCGATGACGGCGTGCACGCTCTCCGGCATCGGCAGGTCGAGGTGCTTCTCCAGCGACCAGCCCCGCCCGGACTGGCGCAGCGCGCCCTGCTCGATGAGCATCCGGACGTACTCGTGGGCGTAGAGCGGGTTGCCGCCGGCCACCTCGACCAGCGGCGTCAGCATGTCGGCGGAGAACGCCGCCTGGCCGAACATGTGGGCGTACAGCGACGCGATGCCGGTGTCCCGCAGCGGCGGCAGCGTGATGGTCACCGAGCCGGTGATCGTCCCCGCCCAGCTCGGGTCCCGGTCGACCAGCTCCGGCCGCGCGGTGCAGAGCAGCAGCAGCGGCACGTCGCGGGCGGCCGCGCCGAGCAGCTCCACGAAGCGCAGCATCGCGTCGTCGGCCCAGTGCAGGTCCTCGAAGACCAGCACCGTCGGTCGGCGCACCGCCAGCGCGAGCAGGAAGCGCCGCCACGCCGACTCGGTCTCCTCGGCCGGCAGCGGGGTCCCCGGGAGGCCCACCAGGGGCCGCAGCGCGTCCACGAGGCGGGCCCGCTCGCCCGGGCCGACCAGCTCGTCGACGGCCGAGGCGAGCCGCTGGGCGGCGGTGGACGCCGGGTCGGTGTCCAGGATGCCGGCCTCGGCCTTGACGATGTCGGCCAGCGCCGCGAAGGCCACGTTCTCGCCGAACGGCGGGCACCGCCCGGTACGCCAGGTCAGCGGCTCGTCGACCAGCCGGTCCACGTGCCGGTACAGCTCGCGCACCAGCCGGCTCTTGCCGAGCCCGGCCCGGCCGAAGACGGTCACCACCTGGGGGCGCCGGTCGCGCAGCGACCGGTGCAGCGCGTTGACCAGCATCCCCAGCTCGTGTTCCCGGTCGATCAGCGGTGTGGTGTCCGGCTGCCGGTCGGTGGGCTGCCGCCGCACCGGGGAGAGGGCCAGCCACACCTCCGTCGTCGTCGACCGCCCGCGCAGCACGACCGGTGGCTGCTCCGCGTAGCGGATGCTGTCCTGGGTCAGCGCGTAGGTGGTGCCGCAGACCAGCACCCCGCCGGGCGGCGCGACGGACTGCATCCGGGAGGCGGTGTTGACCACGTCGCCGGCCACGATCGCCTGGCCGCCGTCGCGGGCGGCGGCCACGTCGACCAGCGCCTCGCCGGTGGCCACGCCGACCCGGAAGCGCAGCGCGTCCGCCCCCGTCGGGGTGAACCGGGTCAGCACCCGTTGCAGCTCCAGGCCGGCCCGGACGCAGCGCAGCGCGTCGGTCTCGGTCGCCACCGGCGCCCCGAACAGGGCCATCACCGCGTCGCCGATGTACTTCTCGACCACGCCGCCGTACTGGCCGACGACGCGGCGGGCGGCCGAGAAGAACCCCGTCTGCATGCCCCGCACCAGCTCCGGGTCGGCCCGCTCGACGTACGGGGTGAAGTCGATCAGGTCGACGAAGAGCACGCTGACCCGGCGGCGGTCCTCCTGCGGGGCGGCCGCCCGCCGGTCGGTTCCCGGCCGGGGCGCGCCGCAGGACGTGCAGAACGCCACGTCCCGGGCGAGCGGGCGGAGGCAGTGCGGGCACACCGCGCCCAGCTCGTTGCCGCAGCCGCCGCAGAAGCGGTCGCCGGCGGCGGCTGTGCGTCCACAGCGGTCACACTGCGTGGCGATGACAGCCTCCACTTGTGGTCCCCCGGGCGCCGGTGTCGGCGCCGTTCCGCCTGCCAGTATCGCCGTCGCTCCAGCTGTCGGGTACCGGGCTGTTGGCTTGTGGACAGTCCACCGGCCGGTCCTGCGGCTACAGTCAGGCGGCTGATTCACCGACCAACGACCACAGGGGGACATCCGATGGTGTACGTGATGCTGCAGAGCGACTGGACCGACAGCAACGGGGTGAGCCACCTCGCGGGCGACTCCGTCGACGTGGACGCCGCCACGCTGGCGACGCTCCAGGCGCAGGGCATCGTCAGCGAGCAGTCCGGCGGCGGCAGCAAGGACGGCACCGAGTGGGTCGGGCCGGGCAGCACGACCAACTGGGTCGGGCCGGGCAGCGCCACCCCCTGACGACCGCGCGGGCAGCGGGGGCCGGAGCAGCCGCTCCGGCCCTTTTCGCGCGTGGCGGGCCCGGTCGCGTACGCCTCAGCGGTCGCTCATGCCGGCGCGGCGGCGCAGCGCCGCCACGTCGGTGACCACGATCCGGCGGCCCTCGGTGCGCAGCCAGCCGCGGTTGGCGAACGAGCCGATCGCCTGGTTGACGCTCTGCCGCGAGCCGCCGGCCATCTCGGCGAGCTGGCTCTGGTTGAGCTCGATGGTGATCATCGGGGCCTGGCTCTCGCCGGCCAGCCGCACCAGGGTCTTGGCGACCCGGCCGGGCAGGTCGAGGAAGACGTGGTCGGCGTTCTGCTCGGTGAGCCGGCGGATCAGCCCGCCCAGCGAGCGCATCACCGCGTCGAGGATGCGCGGGTTGGAGTGGACCAGCTCCATGAACGCGCCCCGCGACAGCGCGAGCGCGGCGCAGTCCTCGATCGCCTCGGCGGAGGCCGAGCGGGTGGACGCGTCGAGCAGGGAGACCTCGCCCAGCACGTCGGGCGGTCGGATGACCGACAACACGGCGCGCTCGCCGGTCGGCGCGGTGCGGAAGACCGCCACCGCGCCCCGGCGCAGCACGATCAGCGACTCGCCGGGATCGTTCTCCACGAACAGCAGCTGGCCCTTGCGGTACGTCCGGGGGACCGCCGCCGCGATGACCCGTTGCCGGACCTCCGGCTCGAGCCCGGCGAACATCTCCACACCTGTGAGCGCGTCACCCGGCTCCGGCAGGCGCATCTCCACGGCCCAACCCCTCCCCGGTCAAGGACCACAACTCGCTCACCGGGTGAACCTGAAGGCCCTCGACGAGGTGAACTGACACCGGTTCGGCGTCCGGTAGCGGTACACATCAGATCATGACGGTCCTGTCGCTTGCTGTACACCCCTCAAATCACTTCCGTGACACTGCCGAGCTGCGGTGACCGGCATCGTGGGAGGCGGATCCGGTTCCCGGGCGGAGCCGCCGGGGGGCGGAGGCGGATCCGGTCGCACCGGCGACCACGGCCGACGGGCGCGGGAGGCGGGACCACTGCCGTGCCCGCCGGCGGCCGGTGTCGGTGCCGCCGGCGGCCGGGCGCGGCAACCCCGGTCGCCGGCACACGACCGACGTGGGCGAGGATGTCGGCGATGGTCTACCGCTACTTCTACGACTGCGAGTTCATCGAGGACGGCCGCATCGTCGACCTGGTGTCGATCGGCGTCGTCGACGAGTACGGCCGCGAGTTCTACGCCGTCTCGACCGAGTTCGACGACTCGCGGGCCGTGCCCTGGGTGCGCCGCAACGTGCTCGACAAGCTGCCCTCCCCGGCGGACCGCGCCTGGCGCTCCCGGGAGCGCATCCGCGACGAGCTGTACGACTTCCTCGTCGAGCCGGTCCGCGACCGCCCGGGCGAGCAGCTGGAGCTCTGGGCCTGGTACGCCGCCTACGACCACGTGGTCCTCGCCCAGCTGTGGGGGGCGATGCCGGCACTGCCCCGGGAGATCCCCCGGTTCACCAAGGAGCTGCGTCAGCTCTGGGACGACCGGGGCCGGCCGCCGCTGCCGGACGCGGCGTCGGCCCGGCACGACGCGCTCGTCGACGCCCGGCACAACCTGGCGCGCTGGCGGGCGATGACCGGTTCGTAGGTTTGGTCTGTTCTGTCCCGGGCACCGGTGCGCAATCGAGCCGATGCGAGGGAGTGGTCCCATGAGCAACGAACCGAGCAGCGCCGCCGAGGCCCGTCGCCGGGTGACCGAGCTGGCCCGGGAGGCGCGGATCTGCATGCTGACGACCATCGGCGTGGACGGCCGCCTGGTGAGCCGGCCGATGGGCCTGCAGGAGGCCGAGTTCGACGGCGACCTGTGGTTCTTCGCGTACGCGGACTCCGCCAAGGTCCGCCAGATCCGGGTCAACCCGGAGGTGAACGTGGCCTTCTCCGACTCGAAGCGCAACTCCTGGGTCTCGATCGCCGGAACCGCGCAGGAGGGCTACGACCGGGCCAGGGCCGAGCAGTTGTGGAACCCGCTGCTCAAGGCGTGGTTCCCGGACGGGCTGGAGACCCCGGGGATCACGCTGGTCAAGGTCCACGCCAGCTCGGCCGAGTACTGGGACTCGCCGTCCAGCACCGTGGTCAACCTGTTCGGCTACGCCAAGGCGGCGGTGACCGGGAAGCCGCCGAAGGCGGGGGAGAACCACGAGGTCAGCTACTGACCGGTAGGCCGACCGCCGGTGGGATCGGCCCGGGGCGCGATGTCGGCGCACACCCGCGGCGACTACAGTGCGCACTGACGGCCCGCCCCGGGCCGGCAACGGCGCCGATGGTCTGATCCGACACATATCCTGGGGCAAATCGGGCTTCACCTGATGCTCCAGGAGGATGAGCAGATCATGCGTATCGGCGTGCTCACCGGCGGCGGCGACTGCCCAGGTCTCAACGCGGTCATCCGGGCGGTGGTCCGCAAGGGCGTCGCCAGCTACGGCCACGAGTTCGTGGGTTTCCGGGACGGTTGGAAGGGTCCGCTGGAGGGCCTGTCCCGCCCGCTGGGCATCGCGGACGTCCGCGGCATCCTGCCGCGCGGCGGCACCATCCTCGGTTCGTCGCGGACCAACCCCTTCAAGATCGAGAACGGCGTCGAGCGGATCAAGGACAACCTCGCCGCGCAGGGCGTCGACGCGCTCATCGCGATCGGCGGCGAGGACACCCTCGGCGTGGCCACCAAGCTGCACGAGCTCGGGGTGCACGTGATCGGCGTGCCGAAGACGATCGACAACGACCTCGGCGCCACCGACTACACCTTCGGCTTCGACACCGCCGTCAACATCGCGATGGAGGCCATCGACCGGCTGCACACCACCGCCGAGAGCCACCACCGCACCCTCGTGGTCGAGGTGATGGGCCGGCACGCCGGCTGGATCGCCCTGCACGCCGGCCTGGCCGGCGGCGCCAACGTGATCCTGCTGCCGGAGCGGCAGTTCGACGTCGACCAGGTCGCCGGCTACGTCGAGAAGCGCTTCCAGCACCAGTACGCCCCGATCGTCGTCGTCGCCGAGGGCGCCCACCCGCTCGAGGGCCAGATGGTGCTGCACAACCAGGAGCTCGACGCGTTCGGCCACGTCCGCCTCGGCGGCATCGGCCAGTGGCTCGCCGAGCAACTGGAGGCCAAGACCGGCAAGGAGGCCCGCACGGTCGTGCTCGGGCACATCCAGCGCGGCGGCACCCCGACCGCCTTCGACCGGGTGCTCGCCACCCGGCTCGGCCTGCACGCGATCGACGCCGCGCACGAGGGCGACTGGGGCAAGATGGTCGCCATGCAGAGCACGGACATCGTCCGCGTGCCGCTCGCCGAGGCCACCCGCGAGCTGAAGACCGTGCCGCTGGAGCGGTACGCCGAGGCCGAGGTCTTCTTCGGCAGCTGATCCATCCACGGCGTCGCGGCGGGCCGTCCAGGGCCCGCCGCGACGCCGGCTCACGGCGAGGGGGTACGACGGCGATGGCGGGTTCGGTGCACACGGTCGCGGTGATCGGGGCGGGCAAGATCGGCGAGCTGATGCTCTCCGGGCTGCTGCGCTCGGGCTGGCCCGTCGACCGGCTGCTGGCCACCGCCCGTCGGCCCGCCCGCGCCGAGGAGCTGACCGCCCGCTACGGGGTGCGGGTGGTCGACAACCTCGCCGCGGTGGACGAGGCCGAGGTGCTCGCCGTCTCCGTCAAGCCGCAGGACGCGGCGACGCTGCTGGAGGAGATCGGGCCGAAGGTGCCCGCCGACAAGCTGGTCATCTCGCTCTGCGCCGGCCTGCCGACCAGCTTCTTCAACCGCCGGCTGCCCGAGGGCACCCCCGTCGTGCGGGTCATGACCAACACCCCCGCCCTGGTCGACGAGGCGATGACCGCGATCTCCGCCGGCGCGCACGCCACCGGGGCGCACCTCGCGCTGGCCGAGGAGATGTTCAAGCCGCTGGGCTCGACCATCCGGGTGCCCGAGTCGCAGCAGGACGCGGTGACCGCCCTGTCCGGCTCCGGGCCGGCGTACTTCTACCTGCTGGTCGAGGCGATGATCGACGCGGGCATCCTGCTCGGCCTGCCCCGGCAGGTCGCGCACGAGCTGATCGTGCAGACCGCGATCGGCTCCGCCGTGATGCTGCGCGACTCCGGCGAGCACCCGGTGAAGCTGCGCGAGGCGGTCACCTCGCCGGCCGGCACCACCATCTCCGCCGTGCGCGAGCTGGAGAAGCACGGCGTACGGGCGGCGCTGCTCGCCGCCCTGGAGGCGGCCCGCGACCGCGCCCGCGAACTGGCCGCTCAGGCCGACTGACTTCCCCGGCCGACCCTCGCGCTGGCCTGAACGTGGCACCGGGAGAGATCGCTACCTTCGGGGTCTCCGACGACCTGGGAAGGCTGATCATCGACGTTGCCCAGGCGTCCCTGCGCGCCGATCAGCTCCGTTGGCTTGCCCCTCGCCAGGCCGGGCGCTGCTGATTCAGCGCGTCCGCCACGTTCCGCCAACTGTACGTGTCTCCTCGCCTCTGCAAACTCCATGGTGCCCCTGCGGCGATGTTCACGCCGGCCACCCTGAGTCGCTGAAGGTGCGTGCCGTAGGCCGGATGGGAAGCGAGGGCGTCCTTGGCGTACGGGAAGGCGACGATCGGCAGGCCCGCGCCGATTGTCTCGTTGAGGATGCCGAGGGCGAGGTTGTCGCTGATGCCCAGCGCCCACTTGTTGATGGTGTTGAAGGTGGCTGGCGCGACCATCACCGCGTCAGCCCTTGGGTGCACGTCCGGTTCACCCGGCAGTCGCCACTCGGACCGCACCGGGTAGCCGGTCTGCTCGGTCAGAGCCGCCTGGTCTAACCATCGTGCTGCCGTGGGCGTGGCGATCACGCAGACTGTCCAACCGTCCTGCTTCAGCAGTTCGACAAGCTCCCCGATCTGGAGCGCCGGGGGAGCGGCGCAAACGACGAGATGCAGGACTCGCGGATCCGTCACGCCAGCAGCCCCGCTCGCTCAGCCAACGGTCGAAGCCCCGGCGTCGCGGCTCGACGCTCCCTCGACAGCAGATCCGTCAGCAGGTTTCGTGCCTGGGCGTTCGCGCGTACGACCTCGGGCGCGACCCGCTCCGCCTCCAGGATGTGTAGTACAGCCAGCGGACTTTCCTTCGCGCCCATCGCGGTGGCGGCGGCCAGATCGACATGCACTTGGGCCCGTCGACCGACGAGCGCGGCCGGCAGCCGAGAGGTGTCGAGGCGGCTTGCGATGTCGAAGGCCCGTTCCGCGTCTCTGCTCTCCACGGCGGCGGAGACGGTGTGGATGACGACGTTGGTGGGCCCGAAGCCGGTCCACAGCCGATTCTGGTCCGAGCCCAGCTCAGCTGCCAGCCCTTCGGCTTGAACCAGCAGATCGTCGGCATCCTTGCGCCGATCCCGTCGGGCGGCGATCACCGCGGCCAGGAGCAGCAGCGCGCCATGAGCGGAGAGTAGGTCCGGATCCTTGGCCCGCCCGTCGCGAACCAGGTGCTCGATGCTGGTCTGCGTCATCGCTGCGGCCTCGTCAGCCCGACCGGGCAGCCTCAGCAGTCCGCAGGCAGCCTGATATGCGGCCAGCGCCGCGAGGGCTCGATGGTTGGCGAGCCGGGCTGCGGTCCACGCACGGTCGGCGGCCAACAGGGCGGTGTCGCCGTCGCCCACCTTGCTGGCGAGCTTCGACGCCGCGAGGTAGGCGGCGGCGAGGAGCCGGAAGGCGTCGATGCGGCGCGCTCCGGGTGCCCTGTCCGTCAGCTCGGTGGCCTGGCGTAGTACTTCCGGCAGCAGCCGGGCTGCTGAGCTGTAGCTCGCCCTCTGATAGAGGGTGTGCACTCGGACCACGCCCCGGCGGACGTCAGCCAGGGATGGCGTTGGCTGAGCGGGTGGATCGTGCAGGTAGCTGGTGAGGAACGCGCGCAGGCCGATCAGCAGCTGGGACCGAATCGCAGATGCGGGGTTGCAGGTGTCGTCTCCCATGGCCTGCCCTCGACCTGTCGCTACTGAGACGTCGACGAGCATGTCGTCGAGCTGTTCGAGCGTAACGTGCAATGCGGCAGCGATCCGGGTCCGATGCCACGGTTGAGGATCGGTCTCCGCGCTCTCCCAGCGAGCGACGGTCGATCGTTCGACCCCGAGTGCTTCGGCCAGGCGTTCCTGACTGAACCCGAGCGCCTTTCGTCGCTGACAGAGCCGATGTCGCTTCAGAGCCACGGCAGCCCTCCCTCCCTACGCCGGCGACTGTAGTAACCCTCCGTCTATCAGACGGGTACGCGGACGCCGCATTTGTGCGTCAGTTCAGCCGCTCGGACGCTGTAGTGCCTGCTTCGCCCCAGGACCAGGGTGGACGCATGGCCCGGGGCGGGTGCTGGGCTCCGGTGGGGGGCGTATTTCGGCGGAAGGGCTTCGATGGCGGCGGTGCTGGACGACTTCCCGGTGTTCACGCCGGTCAGCGACGACGAGGTGGCGCTGGCCCTGCGGGCGGTGCTGGTGCACGCGCCGGAGCAGTGGCCGGCGGGTCCGCTGTGCCGCAGCGAGCGGGTGCCGCACCCGTGCCGGCTGGCCCGCTGGGGCCGGAGCACGCTGCGGGCGGCCGGGGTCACCGACGCTCGGGTCGACGAGCTGGTCGCTGCCGGCGACCTGGGTGCCTGGCCGTGGGCGTGAGCGGGCTCGGGGCGTACCCCCGGCAGGGCTGGTTCGATCCGGCGGGCGTGCGGGACGCGGTCGCCCGGTGGCTGCGGGCGGTGGCGGCGGACGCCGAGCTGGCCCCGTACTTCATCGGGGTCGATCGGGCCCGGCTCGGCGGGCACCTGGCGCTGACCCTCACCGTGGCGCTCGGCGGGCCGGCCGGCGACCTCGTCCGCCCGGCGGCCGGGGCGTGGCGCGGCCTCGGCCTGACGGAGGCGCAGCACCGCCGGGTGGTCGACTACCTCGCCGGGGTGCTCCAGGCGCTCGACGTGCCGCCTGACGCGGTGGTCGCGGCCCGGCGGGCCTTCGCCGACGAGGCCGGCTCGTGACCGCCGTCCTGGCCGCCTCCTGGTCGACCACCATGCGGTACGTCCGCCAGGCCGCCGACGACTTCTGGTGCGCGGTCGAGGAGCGCTGCCCGGGGCTGCTGCCGGAACGGGAGGCAGGCGTGTTCCTCGCCGCGTTGGGGCGGGTGGCCAGCGGCGGCGACGACCCGGCGGGGCGGGCGGCGCTGCTGGCCGTGCTCGGCCGGGCCCACCGCCGCTACGGACTGTCGCCCCACCAGCGGACCGTGGCGCTCATGTTGGCGGCCACCGTCGCCCGCCATGCCGCGCCGCTGCCATCCGGACTGTCGGCGGCATGGCAACGGGCCGGCGAGCGTGCGTTGGCGGCGACTGCCGGCTGCGCCGAGCGCGTCGGCGACGGCCCGGCCTGGTGGCCGGCCCAGGTCATCGCGCACGACCGGGCCGCCGACGGCCTCGCCATCCTGACCGTACGCCCCGTGCGGCGGGTGCTCTTCCGGCCCGGCCAGGCGGTGCCCCTGTGCACCGAGCGCCGGCTGGGCCGGTGGCGCTGGTATGCACCGGCCAACGCCCCGCGCCCGGACGGCACGCTGGAGTTCCACGTCCGCGCCGTCGCCGCCGGCTCCGTCTCCCGCACCCTCGTCCACGCGGTACTCCCCGGCGACCAGCTCTGGCTCGGCCCGCCCGACGGCACCGGGCTGACCCTCGACGAGTCGTCGCGGTCGGATCTGCTGCTGGTGGCCGGAGGCACCGGGCTGGCGCTGCTGCGCGCCATCGTCGAGCAGGTGGCCGCCGCGCCGGCCGGGCGGCGGGTCACCCTGGTCGTCGGGGCCCGCTCCTTCGCCGACCTCTACGACTCGATCAGCCTGGACAAGTTGCAGTGCGCCCACGACTGGCTGACCGTCGTGCCGGCGTTCTCGCACGACGTCGCCGCCGCCCCGGCCGAGCAGGCCGACGCGCTCACCATGGCGCTTGACCACCACCGACCCAACCAGGAGGTCTACGTCTGCGGGCCGCCCGCGATGATCGCCGGGGCGCGACTGCGGCTGCTCGCCGCCGGCGTGCCGGCCGAGCGGATCCACCTGCCCGACGGGTACGCCGGCTGATGGCGGTCTACCGCAGCCGCAACGCGCTCGCCGGGCCGCTCACCTCGAGCGGCGTCCGCGAGCTGGCGCTGCCGCGTACCCGGCTCGGTCGGCGTGGCTACCGGCCTGAGGACGTCGACGCCCTGCTGCACCGGCTCGCCCACGAGGTGGGTGAGCGGAGTCGCCGACTCGACCTTCTCGAACAGGAGAACCAGCGCCTCAAGCAGGCCCTGCGCACCTGGCAGAGCCGTCTGGGGAGGCGCGCGACCCGATAGATAACGCCTTACCTGTCGGCATTTGTCGTCTCTACGCGACCGTTCTCCTGGCGGCATGACTGACGCGATAATGCGCAGCACATGCCTTCGGGAAGGTGGCGGTCACCGGTGGCGATTCACGAGCGTCGCGATCGCCTGCGCCAGGTGATCAGGCGGGCGCTGACACCAGGCCGCACCGGTGACCTCACCGCTGCTGTGGATCAGGAACAGTCGGGCATCGATGTGGAGACTGCTCGCAAGATGCTCCTGATCGACTTCGAGCAGGCGTTCATCCTGCACAACGACTACAAGGACGCGGAGCGTGATCTTTACAAGCTGAGCCTCCGCATCCTGGCGTTCCCCGTCCTGGTCGCGGGAGCCCTGGTGTCGGCGAAGCTGATCTCGTCGGTCGGTCAGGTGGGCACCGTGTTGCGACTACCCATCATCTATGCCGCAGCGCTGGTCGCCGGCGTGCTGAACACGATCGTCCTGCGTGCGTACGTGGTCACCGACCGAGTGCAGACCGAGGCGAAACACCAGGTGAACCGGCTACGCAGCCTGTACCTGCACGCGCTCGCCGCCGAGTTTCCCGAGGGCTGGAAGCCGGTGTGGGGTTCGACCAACCCCTATCTGGAGAGCCGTCGCAAGCTCAAGGCGGCGGCGCTGACCTCGGTGGTGATCGGCCTGCTGAATGCCGGTTACGTCGCTGTCGGCGTCGACCGCCTGACCACGTACGGGTCCGACATCTCGTGGCCGGTGGCACTGTCGGTGGCCCTGTGGCTCATCTACTTCCTGTTTCAGATGGAATTCACCTGGGACTTCCTACGGAGGGCTCAGCGGGCCCGGTCGAAACGAGCCGCCAGGTGAGGCGCTTCCTGCCGGGCAGTGACCCGGTCGACTACGACTTCCAGACCACCGTCGGCCTTCTCGCCCGGTACGGCGAGCCGATCTTTGTCGCGCTTGATCGGCTTCGCGAGGTGGACTTTCTCTTTTCCCGCATGGCGTTGCTGCATCAGGACGCCATCGACCCGGAGTTGTTGTTTCGGCAGACGCTCCCGCCGGTGGCGGTGGGGACCCGGCTCGGTCTCGAACCCACTGCACTGGCTGAGTACGTGAGGATCTATGCCCTGGGTCAGACGCTCGTCCTGAACAACATGGACCGCCACCTCGACCTGTCGGCGTCCTACTCCCTGAGGGACCCGGCGCTGCTGCTCGCCGACGTCAACTCGACGATGTGTTTCGCGGTGACGAGCGTCCTGACGATGATCCGGGAAGCGTCGCTCAGCCCGGCCGGCAGACGAGCGCTTCCGGTGATGGCGAGGGTCACCGCCGGGATCGTCCAGTCGATGCACGACAACTACGCGGGCAGATTCGACGTGGCGGCGCTCGACCATCCCGAGAGGCTGGTTGCCTGGTACCGCACGGACGACCGCTCCCGTCATCTGGGCTCCGGCTTCTATTCGTCGGGGCTGCTCGGTCTGCTGGCCTACGCTGCGCAGCCTGTGCCGGACGGGCTGGGCGAGGTGCTGCGGAAGATGCGCCGGCTACGGCAGCGGGTGGACGAGTTGGCCGATCTGTTCGAGGACGCCGCGACCGGGCTGGTCAGTTACCCGGTAGCCCGAGGGCTCGCCGACCCGTCGGTCTCGGCCGATCTGCGGGTGCTGATCGACCGGCTCTGGGCACGCGCACGGCACGTCATCGGTGCCCGGCGTGGCGACGCCGCCGAACTCAACCGGGCACTGGTCGGCGACCTCGAGTTGGTCGAGGTGCACCGCGCCGTGTTGGAAACGCTCATATCGAGTGGCATCATGCGGGAGTGCCGCCAGGAGGCGGACGGGCTGTGGAGCGAGATCGCGCTCGACCTGGCCGCGGCGGACCCGCGGTTCGGCGAGCCGCTCACGGCAGTCATCGACCTCAAGCGAGCCCTGCTCGACCGCTTGGAGAGCAACGGCTGGCAGGACGACCCGCCTCCGCACACCTTTCTGGACATGGTCGAGGCGGCGGGAATGGAAGGACGACATGGTGAGCGGTGACGGTCGGCTCGAAAATTCTGCCAAGGCCATCATCCAAAATGGCGACAACGTGCTCGTGCTCAGGTATGTGGACCGGAAGATGGGCCTCGGCGTCTGGTATTCGCTGCCCGGGGGGCGGCAGGAGTTCGGCGAGACGCTGGAAGAGACGTTGGTGCGGGAATGTCAGGAGGAGATCGGCGCGGAGGTGGTGCCGGGGCGACTCCTCTTCGTCCGGGAGTACATACATGGCCGGCACGCGCTCGCCGGAAAGGGACGAGACCAGCACAAGGTCGAGTTCTACTTCCTGGCTCAACTCAAGTCGGACCTCCGCGCCGACTACATCGCGGCCGACGACGTCTCCGACGAGGGCCAGCAGGGGATGCGGTGGTGCAGTCTCGCGGATCTGCGGGAGCTGAACATCTTTCCCACCGGCCTGCGTCAGCTGGGGGAACTCATGAACAGAAGCACCGATACCTACTGGGGCGATACCTACTGACGCCTGCCCTTCGCAACGGCCTCGGAGAGGTTCCCGGCATCGACCCTGTCTCCTACGACCTGGCCGCCACCGAATCGGTGCGGCGACTGGCCAACGCGAAGTACCTCTACCTGCGCGACGCGGACGCCGACTTCGCGAAGCGGCGGGCGCGCGGCGCGGTGTCCATCGCGCGCCTGATCGGAGTGGCTCGGTCCGTTGCTGCGCGAGCTGCGCTACGGCGAGTACGAGCCCCTGCCCGGCGGCATCTCCGTGGACCAACGCTCCTTCCCGTCAGCCACCGCTGGCGGCACGGGGCAAGACGTATCTGGCGCAGCAGTTGGCCGCCCGGGTGACCGAGCCGCACGCGGTGAAGCTGATCCAGTTCCATCCCTCCTACACCTACGAGGACTCCTTCGAGCTTCCGGCCGGAAAGCGGCGACGACGGCACCCTGCGGTTCAAGCTCACCTCCGGGCCGCAGCGTGCGCGCGGGCAGGAAGATCGGCGCGGCCCGGATCGGCCGGGTCGAACTGCACATCGAGCCGAAGGTGCCAATCGCGCGCCTGCTCTTCCTCGTCGGCTACGCCCGCAACCCGAAGGGCTGGCGCGACGAGAGCGTGTCGCTCACAGAGCACGACGGCCTGGTGCCGGCGCTCGCCGCCGCCCTGTCCCGGCAGACCGATCGGACACTGCGCCAGGGCCCGCTCCACCGCAGTCGATCGCTTGCTGCGCGTGCCCGGGGTCGACGCCGGATCACGGCGGGTGCTCCGCCACCTCGCCGCGCGGCTCGCCGGGGTCACCCGGCTGCGGCAGGGGAGCCCGTGCCGGACTGGCGGCCGACCCGGCTCAACGAGCGGCTGCGTATCGTCCTGCGGCTGGCCGAGTTGGTGCTCGCCGGCGCCTCCGTCGAAGCGGGCCGGGGCGGCGTGCTCAGCAACGCATTCCTGTTGGACAGTGGCGGGTCTTCGATCGAGGATGCCTACCAGATGCTGGCCTACTGCGTCGCCTACGGGCTGACGCACGGGCATCTGATCTACGCCTCCGGCGACCGTCACCGGTCCGTCACATCGTCCGCAACGCCGGGATCGAGATCGTCTGCCATGCGCTCGACCTCGACGTCGACCCGGGCCAGTCTTCTTGCCCGGGTCGACGCCTTGGCCGGCGGAATCGCCGGTAGAGCAGTTGGGGCTCCCGCCGGCGGTTGAACTCGGCAAGCTCGTCGGCCCAGGCGCCGACCACGTCGGCCACGTCGGCGCCCGCGTCGATCATCGTGCGCAGCCGCGGCGACCCGGTGAGCTTGTCGATCCAGTACGGACGCGCGGCGTCCCACGAGTCGCGCCGCCACGCGAACGCGTCGTACCGGTGCGCCTCCACCAGCATGGCGACCGCCGTGCGGATCGGGTCGTACGTCGCCCGGTCGACGACCTTGACCTCGACCCCGGCGCAGAGCTTGTTGAACAGCGCCGGCTTCTGCCCGGCGGACGTCGGCGTGAAGCCGGCCGTGGAGGCGCTACTCGTTGAACTCCTCGCTCCACTGGCACGACACGATCGGGTCCCAACCGTTCCAGCACAGCCGCATCTGGTAATAGCCGTCGTTTCCGACGTTGTATCCCGACTTGTCGCAGCCCGAGTCGCCGCCGTCGTCGACGGTGAGCACGCGCCTGCTCGTCGGTTCGAGCCACGACCGGTAGAACAGCTCGCCGGTGACGCCATGACCGTCCGCACGGGTGTCGCAGACCTGGAACATGTCGCCGTCGTCGATGAAGGTCATCGTGCCGCGTCCCCCCGAGAGGGACAGGGACTTGTTGCTGGCGAGGGCGGGAGCGGTGGAGCCGACGATCGTCGCGACGACGATGCCGCCGACCACCGCCGCACGGGCGAACCAGGGTTTCGACATGTGGGTTACTTCCCTATCGATCGAGGTTGTGGAGCCTTGCAGGGAAGTTAGCCGAGGCGTGCGGGACCGTCGATCGACCGCGTCGATCCTTGAGTGAACCTTGAACTTCATCCATAGTGGACGCGACGGCGTCACCGGTAGAGCAGGTGGGGCTTCCGCCGGCGGTTGAAGTCCGCCAGCTCGTCGGCCCAGGCGCCGACCACGTCGGCCACGTCGGCGCCCGCGTCGATCATCGTGCGCAGCCGCGGCGACCCGGTGAGCTTGTCGATCCAGTACGGACGCGCGGCGTCCCACGAGTCGCGCCGCCACGCGAACGCGTCGTATTTGTGCGCCTCCACCAGCATGGCCACCGCCGTGCGGATCGGGTCGTACGTCGCCCGGTCGACGACCTTGACCTCGACCCCGGCGCAGAGCTTGTTCAGTAGCGCCGGCTTCTGCCCGGCGGACGTCGGCGTGAAGTACGCCTCGCGGAACTCGACGCCGGGCAGTTCACGCGCGTTGAGCCGGTCGGACCAGTGGTAGTCGAAGTCGTCGGCGAGGCCGCCGATCAGCTCGAACGGCCGGCAGGTGCCCCGGCCCTCGGTGATCGAGGCGACGCCCTCGAACAGGCCGGTGCCGGGATAGACCAGCGCGGTGTCCGGGGTGGGCATGTTCGGGCTGGGCATCACCCAGGGCAGGTCGGTGTCGGCGGCGAGCCGGTCGCGCTTCCAGTGGCGGCACGTGACGACGTGCAGGTCGACCGGTCGCCCGGCCGCGGCGGGCAGGAACTCCGCGTTGAAGTACCCGGCCAGCTCGCCGACGGTCATCCCGTGCTGCTGGACGATCTCCTTCAGCCCCACGCCGGAGGTGTAGGCAGGCGTCATCATCGGCCCGTACGCCCGGCCGCCGACGGGGTTCGGCCGATCCAGCACGACGTACCGCTTGCCGACCCGGGCGGCGGCCACCATGGAGGTGTACATCGTCCAGATGTAGGTGTAGAAGCGGACGCCCACGTCCTGGATGTCGAAGACGACGGTGTCGACGCCGGCCTCGGTGAACATGGCCTCCCACCTGGCCTGCGAGGCCCCGTACGCGTCGTAGACGGTGATCCCGGTGCGGGCGTCGACGCCGGTGCCCTCGCTGCCGCCGGCCTGCGCGGAGCCGCGGAAGCCGTGCTCGGGGCCGAACGCCGCGGCCAGCCGCACCGCGTCGGAGGCGTGCATCAGGTCGACCAGGTGCCGGTAGGACGCGTCCACGCCGGTGGGGTTGGAGATCACGCCGACCCGCTGGCCGGCGAGGTCCCCGAAGTCGGACGCGACGAGCACGTCGAGGCCGGTCTCCACGCGGCGGATGCCGGGCACCGCGCCGCCGGGCGTGCCGGGGGCCGCCGCCGCGACCGCGCCCGCGGTCACCGCACCCGCCCCGGCCAGGAACTTCCTGCGCTCCATGTCGACCTCCCGTCGGTTGGTCGAAACTTAGCTACATATCGATGGTCAGTCAAGGAAAGTTAGCTACAGGCTGCCGGCCGGTGCCCTGGTGCCGGACTGGAGAAGGGCTGTGGCGAGGGCCGACGCCGGGCCGGTGACCGGCGTTCGCCGCCGTACGACTGCCGGGTCGTCGGGACGGCGCGCGGCGACGGCCCGGCAGCAGACAGGGGCGGGCCGCCCGGGACGGCCCGCCCGATCGTCGGATGTGAGGCTCAGCGGGTGGCGGCGGCCAGCGCGTCGCGCACCGTGGCGGCGTCGGCCGGCGTCTCGTGCTCCCAGTTCGCCGGGTCCACGGAGTAGATGGTGCCGTAGGCCGGCGTGTCCGGCTGGTAGCGCCAGCTCTCGGCGAGCGTCCCGGCGTCGACCGCGTCGTAGCCGATCCGGTCGAGGAAGGCCGTGGCATCGGCCTTCGCCGCCGCGTCGTCGCCGGCGATCGGCAGCGCGCTGCGGTCGGCGGCGCCGGCGGGTCGGGCCAGCGCGTGCAGGTGCTTGAAGAAGATGTTGTTGAAGACCTTGACCACCCGCGACCCCGGCAGATGGCGCTGGAGCAGCTCGCTGCTGGTGGCCGAGCCCGAGTCCAGCTCGGGGATGTTGCCGTCCCGCTCCGGGTAGTAGTTGTTCGTGTCGAGCACGACCTTGCCGGCGAGCGGCTCGACCGGCACGTCCCGGTACGCCTTGAGCGGGATGGTGACGACCACCAGGTCGCCGGCCTCCGCCGCCTCCGCCGGGGTGGCCGCGCGGGCGCGCGGGCCGAGCTCGTCGACGAGGTCCTTGAGCGTCTCCGGGCCGCGCGAGTTGCTCAACACCACGTCGTAGCCGGCTGCCACCGCCAGCCGTGCCACCGTGCCGCCGATGTGTCCACTGCCGATGAGTCCCACAGTTGTCATGTCGATCCCCAACCCCGTTCGCCGTGGCCGTATTCCCTATCGCCGTGGTCGACAATCGCGACCGTCGTCCGGCGCTGCGGCGTACGGCCGGGCCGGCCGCGTCGGCGGGCCCCCACACCGGAGGGTGCCACGGTTGAGGCGGCCGGCCCGGGAAGCGGCGCTCGTGTCGGCCGGCGCGCTGCCCGGGGGGACGACCTCGCTGGATGCGGTGCGGGCGTCGGGCCGGCCCGGGGCGGGCGGGCGGTCAGGCCGGGGGCAGCACCTTCTCGATCGCGGCGCGCAGGTCGGCCGAGTCGGGCTGGACGGTCGGCGCGAACCGGCCCGCCACCGTGCCGTCGGGGGCGACCAGGAACTTCTCGAAGTTCCATCGCACGTCGCCGGTGTGCCCCTCGGCGTCGGCCGTGCCCACCAGCGCGGCGTAGAGGGGGTGGCGGCCGGGGCCGTTGACGTCGACCTTCTCCGTCAGCGGGAAGGTGACGTCGTAGTTGACCTGGCAGAAGTCGCTGATCTCCTCGGCGGTGCCCGGCTCCTGGCCGCCGAACTGGTTGCAGGGCACGCCGAGGACCACCAGGCCGCGGGCGGCGTACTCGTCGTGCAGCGCCTGGAGGCCGGCGTACTGCGGGGTGAGGCCGCAGCGGGAGGCGACGTTGACGACGAGCAGCGCGCGGCCCCGGTGCCGCGCGAGGTCGGCCGGGCCGCCGGTGAGGGCGTCGATCTGAGTGTCGAAGACGGTCATGGGCCGAGGCTACGCGGGCCGCCGGGCCGCCCGCCGGAGGGCGGACGGGAGCCGGCACCGCTCCCACCGGAAATCGATAGATGCGCATCTTGACTAAGTGATGACGGCGTGAGTAGCGTCTCACCATCATTTTGGAAAGTTTCCTAACTGTTTGGGGAGACGCCACATGAAGAGATCCCTCCGCCGTGCCCTCTGGGTCGGCGCCGTCATGGCGGTGACGGCCGCCACGGTCCCGATGGCCAGCGCGTTCGGCGACGGCAGCGTGACCGCCGCGTTCGCCAAGGCGCAGGACTGGGGGACCGGCCACGAGACGCGGGTGACCATCACCAACGGGTCGAGCGCGTCGGTCAGCACCTGGCGCATCGAGTTCGACCTGCCGGCGGGCACCAGCATCAGCAGCTCCTGGGACGCCGACGTCACGCGCACCGGCGACCACTACGTCGCGGTCAAGAAGAGCTGGGCCGGCCCGCTCGCGCCGGGCGCCAGCTTCAGCTGGGGCTACAACGGCACCGGCGCGTACCGGGCGCCGCTGAACTGCACGATCAACGGCGTGGCGTGCGGTGGCGGCACCACCCCGCCCACCACCACGCCGCCCACCTCCACCCCGCCGACCTCGGCGCCGCCGACCACCCCGCCGCCGACCACGCCGCCGCCCACCACGCCCCCGCCGGACCCGGGCGGCAAGAAGGTCGTCGGCTACTTCGCCCAGTGGGGCGTCTACGGCCGCAACTATCACGTCAAGAACATCCACACCAGCGGCTCCGCGGCCAAGCTGACCCACATCCTGTACGCCTTCGGCAACACCACCGGCGGCCGCTGCACGATCGGCGACAGCTACGCCGACTACGAGAAGGCGTACACGGCGGCCGACAGCGTCGACGGCGTCGCCGACACCTGGGACCAGCCGCTGCGCGGCAGCTTCAACCAGCTGCGCAAGCTCAAGAAGATGTACCCGCACCTGAAGGTGATCTGGTCCTTCGGCGGCTGGACGTGGTCCGGCGGCTTCACCCAGGCCGCGCAGAACCCGGCCGCCTTCGCCGAGAGCTGCCACAACCTGGTCGAGGACCCGCGCTGGGCGGACGTCTTCGACGGCATCGACGTCGACTGGGAGTACCCGAACGCCTGCGGGCTCACCTGTGACAGCAGCGGCCCGAACGCCTTCAAGAACGTGGTCGGCGCGCTGCGGTCGAAGTTCGGCGCCTCCGCGTTGGTCACCGCCGCGATCACCGCGGACGGCAGCAACGGCGGCAAGATCGACGCCACCGACTACGCGGGCGCCGCGCCGCACCTCAACTGGATCATGCCGATGACGTACGACTACTTCGGCGCGTGGGCCGCCCAGGGTCCGACCGCCCCGCACTCGCCGCTCACCTCGTACGCCGGCATCCCGCAGCAGGGCTTCTGGTCCGACGCGGCGATCCAGAAGCTCAAGAGCAAGGGCATCCCGGCCAACAAGCTGCTGCTCGGCATCGGCTTCTACGGTCGGGGCTGGACCGGGGTGACCCAGGCCGCCCCGGGCGGCACCGCCACCGGCCCCGCCCCGGGCACCTACGAGCAGGGCATCGAGGACTACAAGGTCCTCAAGAACACCTGCCCGGCCACCGGCACCGTCGCCGGCACGGCGTACGCCAAGTGCGGCAGCAACTGGTGGAGCTACGACACCCCGTCCACCATCGGCGGCAAGATGACGTACGCGAAGAACCAGGGCCTCGGTGGCGCGTTCTTCTGGGAGCTCTCCGGTGACACCGGCAACGGCGAGCTCATCGGCGCCATCAAGGGCGGTCTCGGCTAGCCGCAGGCCGACGTACCCCCACACGGCGGGGAGGGACCGCGCACCGGTCCCTCCCCGCCCGGCCGTCCCCCGTCGCGCCCGCCCGCCGCGCCCCCGGGCGCTGCCCCCGGCTCGCACGCCGATCGCCGGTCGGCGGTCGGCGCGGACCCGGCCGGCGCGGGGGAGTGACCGGACTCCCGGCGCGGCGCGGCGGACTGCCGGGCACGCCCGTCGATGTGACAGACTCGCCGATCAACGGGTTCGATGTCCACGGCGACGGAGGTGGCGATGCGCGCGACGCACGGGAGGCTGGCGGCGGGTGCCGTGCTGCTCGGAACCCTGCCCCTCGCCCTGCTCGGCTGCGGCATCGGCGAGGACGACGACTCGACCAAGCCCGGGCGGGCGCCGGCCGAGGAGGCCGCCGCCAAGTCGCGGGAGCGGGTGCAGGCCTACCTCGACGCGATGACCGCCAAGGACGTCGCGGCCGGCCGCAGCCAGCTCTGCGCCGTCCTCCAGGAGAGCTTCGACGCCGCCGCCACCGGCCCGAACGGCGACTTCGCCGACCACTTCAAGGTGCCGCAGGCCGAGATCACCGACGTCCGCTCCGGCCCCCGGGGCCAGGAGGTCAGCGCCACGGTCTCGGTCACCGTCGGCTCCCGCACGGCCACCCGGCCGCTGCTGTTCACGGTCACCCGCGACGGGGCCGACTGGTGCATCGCCGCCGAGGCGCCGGGCGGCAACACCCCGGCGCCGGCCGTGACGCCCTGACCTGCGCTCCGGTGAGTCATCTCTCACCTGCCGGAACCCTCCCCCTCGCCGGTCGGCCGCTCCGGCGGTCGCCGTACGCTTTCTGTCATGCGCCATGAGTGGCATCAGCTGAGCCATCCGGCGGTGGGCAGCCCTGGGCTGCAGACCAGCCGACCGACCGTCGACTCCGCCGAGGACGCGGCCCTCGGCCTCGACCGCTGGCGGGAGCTGCCCCGCGCGCAGACCCCGCCCTGGCCGGACCCGGCCGGGGTCGCCGAGGTCTGCAAGGTGCTCGACACCGTGCCCTCCGTGGTGGCGCCCTACGAGGTCGACCAGCTCCGCCAGCGGCTGGCGCTGGTCTGCGAGGGCAAGGCGTTCCTGCTCCAGGGCGGCGACTGCGCGGAGACCTTCGCCGACAACACCGAGAGCCACCTGCTGGCCAACGCCCGCACCCTGCTCCAGATGGCCATCGTGCTCACCTACGGCGCCTCGCTGCCGGTGGTCAAGGTCGCCCGGGTGGCCGGGCAGTACACGAAGCCCCGGTCGCTGCCCACCGACGCGCGCGGCCTGCCGGCCTACCGCGGCGACATGATCAACTCCCTGGAGGCCACGCCGGAGGCGCGCGCCGCCGACCCGCAGCGCATGATCCGGGCGTACGCGAACTCGGCCGCCGCCATGAACATGCTCCGCGCCTACCTGGCAGGCGGGCTGGCCGACCTGCACGCGGTGCACGACTGGAACAAGGGCTTCGTCAAGAACTCCCCGGCCGGCGAGCGCTACGAGGCGATCGCCCGGGAGATCGACCGGGCGCTGGCCTTCATCCGCGCCTGCGGCATGACCGACGACGAGGCGCTGCGCACCGTCACCCTCTACTGCTCCCACGAGGCCCTCGCCCTGGAGTACGACCGGGCGCTGACCCGGGTCTCCGACAGGCGGGCCTACGGCCTGTCCGGGCACTTCCTCTGGATCGGCGAGCGCACCCGCCAGATCGACGGGGCGCACATCGACTTCATCTCCCGCATCGCCAACCCGATCGGGGTCAAGCTCGGCCCCACCACCACCCCGGACGAGGCGATCGAGCTCTGCGAGAAGCTCAACCCGGACAACGTCCCCGGCCGGCTCACCCTGATCAGCCGGATGGGCAACCACCGCGTCCGCGACGCCCTGCCGCCGATCGTGGCGAAGGTGACCGCCGCCGGCGCCAAGGTGGTCTGGCAGTGCGACCCGATGCACGGCAACACGCACGAGTCGTCCAACGGCTACAAGACGCGGCACTTCGACCGCATCGTCGACGAGGTGCTCGGCTACTTCGAGGTGCACCGGGCCCTGGAGACCCACCCCGGCGGCCTGCACGTCGAGCTGACCGGCGAGGACGTCACGGAGTGCCTCGGCGGCGCCCAGGGCATCGAGGACCTCGACCTGCCCGACCGGTACGAGACCGCCTGCGACCCGCGGCTGAACACCCAGCAGTCGCTGGAGCTGGCCTTCCTGGTGGCGGAGATGCTCCGTGGCTGAGTCCTCCGCGAGCGTGGGCGGCGCGCCCAGGAGCCCCTCGGCCGCGGGCCGGGGCATGGTCGATCTTCGTTCCGACACGGTGACTCGGCCGACCGCCGGGATGCGCGAGGCGATGGCCACCGCCGAGGTCGGCGACGACGTCTACGGCGAGGACCCGACGGTCAACGCGCTGGAGGCCGAGGTCGCCGCGCTGTTCGGGCACGAGGCGGCGCTGTTCGCCCCCACCGGGTCGATGGCCAACCAGATCGCCCTGCAACTGGTGGTGCCGCCCGGCAACGAGCTGCTCTGCGACGCCGACGCGCACGTGGTCACGTACGAGATCGGGGCCGCCGCCGCGTACGGCGGAATCTCCTCGCGGACGTGGCCGGCGGTCGGCGCGGACGTCGACCCCGACGCGGTCGCCGCCATGATCCGTCCCGACGGCTACTGGGCGGTGCCCACCCGGGCCATCGCCGTGGAGCAGACCCACAACCGGGGCGGCGGCGGGGTGATCCCGCTGGCGACCCTGCGCGAGCTGCGCCGGGTCGCCGACGACGCGCAGGTCGCGCTGCACTGCGACGGCGCCCGGATCTGGCACGCGCACGTCGCCGACGGCGTGCCGCTGGCCGAGTACGGCGCCCTCTTCGACACCCTGTCGGTCTGCCTCTCCAAGGGGCTCGGCGCGCCGGTCGGCTCCCTCGTGGTCGGCAGCGCCGACAAGATCGAGCGGGCCCGGTTCATCCGCAAGCGGATGGGCGGCGGAATGCGTCAGGCCGGCGTCCTCGCCGCAGCCGGCCGCTACGCGCTCGCCCACCACATCGACCGGCTCGCCGCCGACCACGCGAAGGCGGCCCGGCTGGCCGAGGCGATCGCCCCGTTCGGGGTGCTGGCCGGCCCGGTGCGGACCAACCTCGTGCCGCTGGACCTGACGAAGTCGCCCCTGGACGCGCACGCCCTGGCCGCCGCCGCCCGCGCCGAGGGCGTCCTGGTCTCGGTGCTCGGCCCTCGCGTCGCCCGCCTGGTCACCCACATGGACGTCGACGACGCCGGCATCGACCGGGCCGTCGAGGTCGTCACCGGCATCCTGCGGGGCTGACCCGGGCGGTCAGCGTCACGGCCCGGGCGGTGAGCGGCTCCGCCCGGGCGGTCGGCGTCTTGCAGGGGTGCCGGGCGGCTTCTCAGGGGTGCAGGCGCCGGAGGGTGGCGATGTCGGCGGCGTGCCCGACGTGCCTCTCCGTCGGCGTCTCCACCACGACCGGGACGCCGGCGGTGGCCGGATGCGCCATCAGCTCGGCGAACGCCGGCTCGCCGATGGTGCCCTTGCCGATGTTCTCGTGCCGGTCCCGGGTGGAGCCGCACAGGTCCTTCGAGTCGTTCGCGTGCACCAGCCGCAGCCGGTCGGCGCCGACCGTCGCCACCAGCGTGTCCAGCGTCGCGGTCATGCCGCCCTCGGCGGCCAGGTCGTGCCCGGCGGCCCAGGCGTGACAGGTGTCGAAGCACACCCCGAGCCACGGGTGCCGGTCCACCGCGTCGAGGTACGGCCCGAGCTGTTCCACCCGGGAGGCCAGCGATCGTCCGCCACCCGCGCTGGGCTCGACCAGCAACCGCGGGCCGCCCGACGTCGCCGCCTCGTCGAGCAGCGGCAGCAGGGTCTCGCGTACCTGCCGCATCGCGGCCTCGGCGTGGCCCTCGTCGACGGCGCTACCGGCGTGGAAGACCACGCCCTCGGCGCCGATCGCCCGGCCCCGGCGCAGCGCGTGGGCCAGGGTCTCCGCCGAACGTTCGACCGTGTTGGGCGTGGGGGAGCCGAGGTTGACCAGCAGCGACGCGTGGATGAAGACCGGCAGGCCCCGCTCGCCGCAGCCGTCGCGGAACAGCGCGTCCTGGGTCGGGTCGCCGGCCGGCAGCGCCCAGCCCCGCGAGTTGGAGACGTAGACCTGCACGACCTGCGAGCCGGCCGCGTCGGCGTACGGCAGCGCCGCCCTCGCCAGGCCGCCGGACGTGGGCGTGTGAGAGCCGACCGGCCGGCGCCGCGCCGCGGTCTCGTGAGTCGTCATCGTCACAGGCATCCGATGGTGACCTGGGTGCCCGGCGGCACCTGCGTGTTCTCCGGCGGGTTCTGGAACCGGGCGACGCCGTTCGGGTTGAACTGGATCACCACCGGGAACTGCTGGCTCTCCAACACCTGCTTGGCCTGCTGGCACGGCAGGTCGACGACCCGGGGCACGGCAACCAGCGGCGGGCCCTTGCTGAGCTCCAGCCTGACCTTGGCGCCCCGCTCCACCCCGCTGCCGTCCGACGGGCTCTGCCCGAGGACCTGGTCCCGGGGCTTGTCGGAATCCTTGTAGGTGGGCGGCTCCACCAGCACCAGGCCCAGCTGGGCGAGGATCGTCCGGGCCTCGGCCAGGCTCTTGCCGACCAGGTTCGGCACCGAGATCGGGGCCTTGCCCTTGCTCAGGATCACGGTGACCTTGTCGCCCGGCTTGACCTCGGCGCCCACCTTCGGGTCGGTGTCCACCACGACGCCGGCCGGCAGGTTGTCGTCGTAGCGGGCCGCGCCCTTCGCCACCACCAGCTTCGCGTCGAGCAGGTCGGCCTCGGCCAGCTCGAACTCCTTGCCCACCACGTCGGGCACCGGGAACCGCTCCGGGCCCAGCGAGAGGGTCAGCGTGATCGTGCCGCCCTTGATGATCCGGGCGGCGGAGACCGGGTCCTGCGCCAGGACGGCGTCCTTCGGGACCTTCTCGTCGTAGCGCGGCTCGGCGTAGGCCAGGACGAAGCCGGCGCGGGCGGCCTGCGACTCCGCGTCGGCCTTGCTCAGCGTCACCAGCTGGGGCGCCACCGTGTAGCGACCGAACCCGAACCACCAGCCGCCACCGGCGGCCACGAGCGCCAGCACCACCATGGCGGCGATCACCGCCATCCGGCCCCGCGGGTCGCCCATCACCCGGGCGCGCAGCGCGGACAGCCGCGACCCCAGGCTCTCGCTCTCCTCCGGCACCGCCCGGCGCCGGCCGCTCCGGGCGGCCCCGCCGTCGGGCAGCCGGGCCCAGGCCGGCCGCTCGGCCGGCCGGACCGCCGCGACCACCATCGTCGGCTGGGCCACCGCCGGCTCGTCCGCCACCCGACGCAACACGGCGGTACGCGTGTTCGCGTCACCCAGGTCGTCCCGCGCGACCTGCACCTCGGCCAGCAGCGCGCCGGCGTCGGTCGGCCGGCTGCCCGGATCGCGCCGGGTGGCCCGGGCGACCAGGTCGTCGAGGGACTTGGGCAGGCCCGGCACCAGCGTCGACGGTGCGGGCACGTCCCGGTCGACGTGCTGCCAGGCGATGTCGACGGGCCGGTCACCGTCGTAGGGCACCCGGCCGGTGAGCATCTCGAACAGCACGATCCCGGCGGAGTAGACGTCGGTGCGGGGGTCGGCGTGCCCCTCGGTGACCAGCTCCGGGGCGACGTACGCGACCGTCGCCATCAGCTGGTTGCCGTCCTCGTCGTCGGCGCTCGCCTCGACCGCCCGGGCCAGCCCGAAGTCGGCGACCTTGACCACGCTGTCGACGAGGTTGGCCGCGCCGCCGGTGGGCGCCTCGGCGACCAGCACGTTCTCCGGCTTCACGTCGCGGTGCACCAGGCCGGCCCGGTGCGCGGCGGCGATGGCGGCGAGCATCTGCTCGGCGATGGCCAGCGCCTCGTCGGGATTGAGGCGGCGCCGCTCGGCGAGCACGTCGCGCAGGGTGCGACCGCGGACGTACTCCATCACCAGGTAGGGCAGGCCGGCGTGGGTGCCCTGGTCGTAGACCGCGACCACGTTCGGATGCGTCAGCCGGGCGATCGTCTTCGCCTCGTCGGTGAACCGCGCCACGAAGCTCGCGGCCCGCGACCGGGCATCGGGAGTCTGGGACGGGTGAATGATCTTGACTGCGACGGTGCGCTCGAGGCGCTCGTCGGTGGCGGTGTACACGGTCGCCATGCCGCCGCGGGCCACGCGACCGCGGATGCGGTAGCGCCCGTCGATCAGCGAGCCCAGCAACGTGTCGGCGACCTGTGTGTCCATCGGCAGGGAGTCTATGTGTCCAGGGGGTGAAGGTTGAACAGGATGCTACAGCCGGGCTGCGACCACAGCGGTCTCGCCGCGCTCGCGCCGCCTGTCCGCCCTGTTCAACCCGCTTCCCGGGGTGCCGTTGGCCGGGGCCGGCCGGGGCATGGCAGGGTGGTCGGGTGAC
The DNA here is from genome assembly GCF_900090315.1 of Micromonospora citrea. Lineage (NCBI taxonomy): Bacteria > Bacillati > Actinomycetota > Actinomycetes > Micromonosporales > Micromonosporaceae > Micromonospora > Micromonospora citrea. The sequence goes on from NZ_FMHZ01000002.1 coordinate 5,380,619, forward strand.
CGACTCCGTACCCGCCGACCGGGCCGTGCCCGGCCCCGAGACCGCCGGCCCCGCCGACGCCGCCGACTGGCTGACCCTGCCGGACGTGGCCGAGCGCCTCGACGTGTCGATCAGCAAGGTCCATCAGATGATCCGGGACCGCGAACTGATCGCGGTGCGCCGGGACGGCATCCGCCGGATCCCGGTCGACCTGGTGGCCAACAAGACCGTGCTCAAGCACCTGCCCGGCGTGCTCAACCTGCTGGCCGACGCCGGCTACGACGACGAGGCCGCCATGCGCTGGCTCTACGAGCCGGACGACACCCTCCCCGGCGCCACGCCGGCGAAGGCACTCGCCGGCGACCAGGCCCGCGAGGTCAAGCGCCGCGCCCAGGCCCTCGGCTTCTGACCCACCCCACCCCACCCCACCCGCTGCGCCCTGCGCGCTGTGCTGCCGTGCCCGCCCCGCGCTGCCGCCCCCGCGATCTTGCACATCCGGCCCCCGCTCTGTCGCGCATGTCTGGTATGCCGGGGCAGAAAGTGCAAGATCGCGGGGGGAGGGAGAGGGCGGAGGCGGGGGACAGGGGCGGGGCAGGTCAGTCGGTGCGGCGGGTGGCGGCGATGGCCAGGTCCACGAGGGCCTGCCGGGCCTCGGTGTCCAGGTCGACCGTGGCCAGCGCGGCCAGCGCGGTGTCGGTCAGCGTGGCGATCCGCCGCTCGGTACGCTCCAGCGCGCCGCTGTCGCTGATCATCTCCCGCAGCCGGTCGACGCCGGCCTCGTCCAGCCCGGGGTCGCCGAGCCCGCCGAGCAGCAGTTCGCGCCCGGCGGCGTCGGTCGTCTCGAGGGCCGCCGCCACCAGATAGGTGCGCTTGCCCTCGCGCAGGTCGTCGCCGGCCGGCTTGCCGGTCTGGGCCGGGTCGCCGAACACACCCAGCACGTCGTCGCGGAGCTGGAACGCCTCGCCCAGCGGCAGCCCGTACGCCGAGTACGCCGAGCGGACCTCGGCCGGCGCGTCGGCCAGCGCGGCACCGAGCAGCACCGGGCGCTCGACCGTGTACTTCGCCGACTTGTAGCGGGCGACCTTGCCGGCCCGCTCCAGCGAGGTGTCGCCGGTGGCCTGGGTCAGCACGTCGAGGTACTGGCCGACCGTGACCTCGGTGCGCATCTCGTCGAAGACCGGGCGGGCCCGGGCGACCGTCCGCGGGTCGAGCCCGGAGGAGTGCAGCAACTCGTCCGACCAGACCAGGCAGAGGTCGCCCAGCAGGATCGCCGCGGCGTCGCCGAAGCCGTCGGCGTCGCCGCCCCAGCCGGCGGTCCGGTGCCGGGCCGCGAACCGGCGGTGCACCGCGGGCTCCCCGCGCCGGGTGTCGGAACGGTCCATCAGGTCGTCGTGGATCAGCGCACTGGCCTGCACGAACTCCAGCGAGGCCAGGGTGGTGACCACCTGGTCGGAGTCCACCCCGCCGGCGCCCCGGAAGCCCCAGTACGCGAACGCCGGCCGTAGCCGCTTGCCCCCGCCCAGCACGAACGCCTCGATCGCCTCGGCGACCGGCAGCAGGGCGTCGTCGACGCCGGTCATCCAGGTGCGCTGGGTGGTCAGGAATTCGGCCAGGGCCTTGTCGATCCGTTGGCGCAGCCCGGCGCGGTCGACCGGGGAAACGGGAGCAGCGTGGGTCACGCCACGACGCTAGCCGGTCGGGATCGGCCCCGCCGCACCACCGGGGTCCGGCGCGCCGGGCGGGGTCGACCCCGACCGGCGAGGCATCAGCCGCGGGCGCGGGTGGGGCGCCGGCCGCCTGGGCGCGACGGCCCGGGGCGGGGCAGGTAGGGGCCGGCGGCGGCGACCAGTTCCCGGTACCGCCGGACGGCCGGCTGGTCGCCGTGCCCGGCCAGCCGCCGGCGCACCTCGGTCAGGTGGCCCAGGGCCCGGGGGGACCCGGCCCGGACGGCGTCGAGCAGCGCCTCGCCGGCCACCGCGCAGGCCCGTTCCACCTCGCCGAGCTGGAGGTAGCACCGGGCCAGCCAGCTGCCGTAGATCGCCCAGGTGCGGGGGTGACCGCGCTGACGTACGGCGCGCAGCGGCGTCTCGGCCGGGCGCGGCCGGCCGAGCGCGACGAGCGTGCGCCCGGTCATGGCCGCCAACTCCGGGCCGTCGAGCCAGTAGAGCCACGGCGGTTCCCGGCCCGGGTCCGGTGCGCCGGTCACGCGGTGGGCCTCCTCGAGGGCCTGCCGGGCGGCCCCGGCCCGGCCGCCGAGCGCCGCGGCCAGCGCCATCCGGTGCAGCAGGAGGGCGCGCAGGCCAGGGGTGGCCCACCGCCGTGCCCCGGCGTACGCCGTGCCGGCCAGCAGCAGCGCGCCCTCCGGGTCGCCCAGGCCGGCGAGCAGGTGACTGGCCGAGCCCAGCACGTGCCCGGCGAACGCCGGGTCGCCGGCGCTGGCGGCGGCGCGCAGCGCCAACCGGTAGGCGTCCAGCGCGCCGGCCGCGTCCCCCGCGTCGGCGGCGAGCCACCCGGCGAGCTGGGCCGACTCGGCCACCTCGGCCAGCAGCCGGCGGCGTCCGGCCGGCCCGCACCCGGCCAGCGCCCGCACCGCCCGCCCCAGCCGGTACGCCCCGAGCCCGGCCAGGTCGGCCCCGCCCGCGAGGTCGTCCAGCCGGCGCAGCTCCGTCAACCGCACCGGCCCGGGGCAACCGCCCGCCACCGGCGTCACCAGCGTTAGCGGCCGGGCCGAGGGCCGTGCGCCGGCCGGTCCGGTGCCCGGCCCGCTCCGGCCGTCATCCCGAACGTCGGCCGGCCGAGAGGTCGGCAGCTCGTCGCCGGGGTCGGCACCCTGCGGGGTGGGCGCGCCGCGCAGCAGCACGTCGCCGGGTTCGGCTACCTGCGGGGCGGGTGGTAGCGCGTCGCCGGGGTCCGCTGCCTGCGGGGTGGGCGGGGCGGGTGGTAGCGCGTCGCCGGGGTCCGCTGCCTGCGGGGCGGGCGCGCCGGGCAGCAGCGCGTCGCGCGGGTCGGCCAGCCAGCGCTGGGCCAGGGCGAGCAGCGCCGCCCGGGACCGGGCGCCGCCGAAGGCGGGTGGCGGGCCGAGGCGCCGGGTGCGGGCCGCGGCGTCGGCCAGCAGGTCGGCGGGCACCGCGAGGACGACGGCGAGCCAACCGAGCCAGAACTCGCCGGGCAGCCGCAGCTGCCGTTCCCACCGGGAGATCTCGTGCCGGCTCAACGTCGGCACCCCGGAGACGCGGCAGAGCTCGGCGGCGAGCCGTAGCTGGCTCCAGCCTCGGGCCAGCCGGAGCTGGGCGAGCAGCGGCCCGAGCAGCTGCGGGCCGGGCGGGGGCGGCGTCATCGGTCCTCCGGCGGGCGTCGGCGTGGCGGCGGCGCGGGCCCCGGACGGGCCGGTGCGCCACCGGTGGAGATGCTGACCCCCGCGCGTGCCCCCGCCGAGCCGACCTGAGGCCGACCGTCCCGCGCTGCACCATGACTACTCCGGGGGTGTGACGCTTTCCGGCCCTCCCGGCCGCCCCGGCGTGCGCCCGCACCCTTCCGGCGGTCCCGGGCGTACGCCCGCACCCTTCCGGCGGGCCCGGCGTACGCCCGCACCCTCCCGGCCGCCCCGGCGTACGTCCGCACCCTTCCGGCGTGCGCCCGTACCCTTCCGGCGGGCGCGGCGTGCGCCCGCACCCTCCGCCGCCCGTCGGTCCCGCGCGGGGGTCGGGTCCGGCGTGCGGGGCGCGCGGCCGGTGTCTCCCGCTGTGGGAAGATCCCGGCGCGGCGTGTCCCGCCCGCTAGAGTCGTGGGGTGGCGCTCGGTCTTCCCTCGGTCCTCCCCAACCCGCAGCCGGCGATCGGGGAGCTGATCCGCGAGCACCAACCGACCTTCTCGTTCGAGTTCTTCCCGCCCAAGACCGAGCAGGGCGAGCGGCTGCTGTGGCAGGCGATCCGCGAGCTGGAGTCGCTGCGTCCGTCGTTCGTCTCGATCACCTACGGCGCGGGCGGGTCGACCCGCGACACGACGGTCGCGGTCACCGAGCGGATCGCCACCGAGACCACCCTGCTGCCCATGGCCCACCTCACCGCGGTCGACCACTCCGTCGCCGAGCTGCGACACGTCATCGGCCGGCTCGCCGGGGTCGGGGTGCGCAACGTGCTCGCCGTGCGGGGCGACCCGCCGGGCAACCCGGGCGGCGAATGGGTCCGCCATCCCGAGGGCGTGCTCTACGCCGAGGACCTGGTCCGCCTGGTGCGCGACGCGGGCGACTTCAGCGTCGGGGTGGCCGCCTTCCCGTACAAGCATCCGCGCTCGCCCGACGTGGCCAGCGACACCGAGCACTTCGTCCGCAAGTGCCGGGCCGGCGCCGAGTTCGCCATCACCCAGATGTTCTTCGACGCCGACGACTACCTGCGGCTGCGCGACCGGGTCGCCGCGGCCGGCTGCGACACCCCGATCCTGGCCGGCGTGATGCCGGTGACCCAGATCGGCACGATCGAGCGCTCGGTGCAGCTCTCCGGGGCGCCCTTCCCGCCCGCCCTGGCCGAGCGGTTCTCGAAGATCGCCGACGACCCGGAGGCGGTGCGCCGGCTCGGCGTCGAGCAGGCCAGCGAGATGTGCCGGCGACTGCTCGACGAGGGCGTGCCGGGGATCCACTTCATCACCCTCAACCGTTCCACCGCCACCCGCGAGGTCTGGCAGAACCTCCAGGTCGGCGCGCGGGTGTGACCCCGACGCCGCGACACCTGAGCGCCGGTGCGACGGTTGTTCCGTGGTGGGCACACAGCTGAACTGGGACGAGTACGCCACGGCCTGGGCGCGACTGCACGGGGGCTTCGACCCCCGGGCGGCGGCCCCGGTCGTCCGCGCCTGGCTGCGGTTCGCCTACCACGTCGGCTTCGTGCTGGGCCGGCTGCGGGTCGGCCCGACCCCGGTCACCGTGGTCGGCGTGCTGCTCTGCGCCTGCGTGCCGCTGTTCGCCGTACGGCCGCAGGACGGCCCCTTCCTCGGGGCGCTGTTCGTGCTGCTCGCCGCGGTGGCGGACAGCGTCGACGGCGCGGTGGCGGTGGCCACGCGCCGGACCACCCGGCTCGGCTACGTCTACGACTCGCTGGCCGACCGGCTCGGCGAGGTCGCCTGGCTGGCCGCGTTCTGGCTGATCGGGGCGCCCGGGGCGCTCGTCGCGACCGCCGGGGCGCTGTCCTGGCTGCACGAGTACGTCCGTGCCCGAGCCGTCTCCGCAGGCATGCGGGAGATCGGCGCGGTCACCGTGGGGGAGCGCCCCACCCGGGTCTCGGTCGCCCTGGTCGGGCTGCTGCTGGCCGGGCTGACCGGGCTGATCGAGCCGGACCTGGCCGCCGGCACCATCACCATGGCGACCGCCGTCTGGGTGCTGCTGGCCGGCTTCGGGCTGGGCCAACTCCTCTCCGCCGTCCGCCGCGCCCTGATCGACGCCGGCTGACCGCGCGCCGACCCGGGCGGGCTGACCCGGCCCGCCCGGCCGCCGGGAAGGCCCCGGGAGCCGACATGCCGCCCTGCACCCGTCGGCGGCTACCAGGCGGGGCCGATCTCGTCGGCGACGATCTGGGCGGAGAGCGTCACCATCGGCAGGCCACCGCCCGGATGGCTGGAGCCGCCGACCAGCCACAGCCCGTGCGCCGGGCCCCGGTTGGCCGGGCGGAGCAGGCCGCCGGCCGTGCCGTAGATCGACCCGCCCGGCGCGCCGGTCGCGTCGTCCAGGTCGGCCGGGGTGCGGACCTCCCGGAACGCCAGCCGGTCCCGCACGTCGACGCCGCGCTCGGCCAGCACGTCGAGGACCCGGTCGGCGTACGCCTCGGCGAGGCCGGGCCGGCGCCAGTCGACGGCCCCGGCGGCGGTGCCGTGCCGGGGTGCGTTGACCAGCACGAACCACGCCTCGTGGCCGGCCGGGCGGACCATCGGGTCGTCGGCCACGGTGACGAAGACGGTGGGGTCGGCCGCCGGACGGGCCCGCACGCCCCGCCCCGGGTGGCCGAAGACCGCGTCGAACTCGGCGTCGTAGTCGCGGGGGAAGAACACGCTGTGGTGGGCCAGGCCCGAGTCTCCGGTGACGCCGAGCAGCAGCACGAACCCGGCGAGGCTGCGGTCGGTCAGCCCGGCCAGCCGGCGCGGGCTGGGCAGCAGGTCCCGGTAGAGGGTGAGCGCGTCCACGTTGGCCACCACCACGTCGGCGGGGACCGGCGCGGCGACGCCGCGCAGGCGTACGCCGTGCACCCGGCCGCCCGCCGCGTCGATCCGGGTGACCGTGGCGCCGGTCTGCACGACCACGCCGAGGTCCAGGCAGCGGGTCAGCAGCGCGTCGGCGAGCGTGCCCAGCCCGCCGCGCAGGTACCAGCCGCCGAAGGCCAGCTCGGCGTAGGGAACGGCGACCAGCGCCGCCGGCGCCCGGCGCGGGTCGGCCCCCGTGTAGGTGGCGTACCGGTCGAGCAGCATCCGCAGCCGGGGGTCGGAGAGGTGCCGCCGGCCCAGCCCGCGCAGCGTCCGGCCCGGGCCGATCGCGGCCAGGTCGCCCAGCCGCCAGGCCAGCGCCGCCAGGTCCAGCGGCGAGTCGATCGGACGGCGCAGGATGTCGCGGTGCGACGCCTGCCACACCCGCTCCGCCCGGCGCCACAGCCGCTGCCAGTCCGCGGCGGCCCGGTCGCCGAAGGCCGCACCGATGCGGGCGGCGAACTCGGCCGGGTCGGCGCACGAGTCGAGGGCCGGGCCGCCGCCGGGGAAGACGTGCCGCACGATGGGGTCGATCGGCGCCAGGTCCAGGTACTCGTCGAGCTTCGCGCCGGTCGCCTCGAACAGGTCGTGGAAGACGTCGGGCAGGGTGAGCAGGCTCGGCCCGGTGTCGAAGTGGAACGGGCCGGCCGGGGTGTCGTGGACGTACCGGCCGAGCTTGCCGCCCACCGTGTCCGCGCGTTCGAGCACGGTGACCTGGTGTCCGGTGGCGGCCAGCCGGGCGGCGGTGGCCAGTCCTCCCACGCCGGCGCCGACGACCACGATCCGCGCCATGGCGCGCCTCCCTAGGTGACGGGGCGGCCACGCCAGGACAGGCGGCGCCGCTTCCGCAGATGGTACGACCGCAGGGTCAGCCAACCGAGGACCACGACCGACACGGGGTGTGCCAGCGCGTCGGGCCACCACCGGCCGCCGGTGGCGCGCGCGGTGACCGCCCGCCCGGCCACCCCGAGCAGGTACGCGGCGCAGGCCGCGGCGGCCACCGCCGGCGCGCCGGCGGCCAGGGCGGCGACCGCCAGCAGCGGGGGAGCGGTGTAGAGCAGCAGCAGCACGGCCAGCACGGCGGCTGCGGTCGCGGGGTGGCCGAAGGTCGCCCAGAGCGACTTCGAGTAGCCGTCGCGCAGCTGCGGCCAGTCCTCGTACATCCGGCAGGCCGCCAGCCGTGAGCCGTCGGCGAGGGCGATCCGGCCGCCGGCCCGCTTGACCGCGCGGGCCAGCTCGATGTCCTCCAGGATCCGGTCCGCCACCGCGGCGTGCCCGCCGGCCGCGTCGTAGCCGGCCCGGTCCACCACCAGGAACTGCCCGCCGGCGGCGGCCAGCGACGGCCGCGGCGAGCGCTCCATCGCCCGCAGCGGCAGGAAGGTCAGCCACAGCCACTGCAACAGCGGCTGGACCAGGCGGTCGGCCGCCGTCGCCACCAGGATCCGGGGGTACGGCGACAGCAGCGTCACCCGCGCGGCGCGCAGCTCGGTGACGGCCGCCGCGACCGCGTCCGGGGCGAGCACCACGTCGGCGTCGACGAAGACCAGCGCGGTCGCGGCGGGGTCGGCCCGGGTGGCGAGCTGCCAACAGGCGTGCGGCTTGCCCAGCCAGCCCGGCGGCGGGGCGACCCCGTCGAGCAGGGTGACCCGGGGGTCGTCGCCCGCGACCGCGCGGACCACGTCCGCGGTGCCGTCGGTCGACCCGTCGTCGAGCACCACGACGCGCAGCTCCCGTACGCCCCGCTGGGCGAGCAGCGCGCGCAGGCAGGGGGTGACCCGCGCGGCCTCGTCGCGCAGCGGCAGCAGCACCGCCACGGGCTCGGTGACCGGCGCCGGCCGCTCGGCCGGGCGGCGCAGCCAGCGGCCGGCGTTGACGAGGGTGTGCGCGGTCAGTGCGGCCACGCCGAGCAGCAGCGCGAGGACGGCGGTCATGCCGTCGCGTCGACGCCGGGGCGCTGCGGCTGGTGGGGCCGGTGCCGGTCGTCGCGGCGGGAACGGAGCAGCGTGACCGCCAGCGGCACGGCGGCCACCGACATGCCGGCCGCGCCCCACAGCGCCGAGGCGGGCAGGTCGAGGAAGACCGCGTGGGCCAGCACGCTGGAGAAGTACGTCCACAGCCACAGCGCGAACATCGGGGCGTCCCGCCCGTCGGTGGTGGCCACGGCGGGCCCGGCCAGCGGGCGCAGCGCGCCCATCATCAGCACGGCGAAGAGCAGCCAGCCCAGGTAGTTGCTCACCGGGATGCCGGGCAGCCCGGGCAGCGCGGGCGTGGCGTCCCGCCAGACCCAGTAGCCCTCCGCCACCATCTGCGGGTCGAGGAAGAGGTCCCAGGCGGCCAGCCCGACGGCGGCCAGCGCGATCCGCCGGACGGGGAACCGGGTCCCCCGCCGACCACCGGCGTCGCCGCCGCTCCCCGGCCCGCCGCCGGTTCCGGGCCCGCTGGCGATGCCCGGCCCGCTGCCGGTCTCGGGCCCGCTGGCGATGCCCGGCCCGCTGCCGGTCTCGGGCCCGCTGGCGATGCCCGGCCCGCTGCCGGTCTCGGGCCCGCTGGCGATGCCCGGCCCGTCGCCGGGGGTGCGGGCGTCCCTCAGCGGCCCGCCACCGGTCAGCCGGGTGGCGGCCAGCCAGGCCGGCCAGGCCATCCAGGTCCAGGCCAGCGGGATGATCAGGGGCACCCCGGCCAGCTTCGGCCCCAGCTCGCCGGAGTAGTCGTAGCTGCCGAACGGGAAGCCGGTGGCCACGCCGAGCGCCTCGATGGCGAACCCGCCGACCATGGCCACCGCCACCAGCGCCGCCGCCGTACGCGGGCCCCGGCTGAGCAGCGCGTGGCCGACCGAGAGCAGGTAGCCGAGCACGACGGTGGCGACGGTCAGCCGGGCCCGGGTCTGCCCGGCGGTCAGCGGGTAGCAGATCTGCGCCAGCACCAGCACGGCCAGCAGCGTCCAGGACAACCGCCCGGTCACGGCGCGGCCCCGGCCGGACCGGGTGGGCGCCGGTGGCTCCCGGGTCACGGCGCGGCCCGGTCGGGCGCCGGCGGCTCCAGCGGCAGGTCCCGGCCGAGCACGCCGAACGGGCGCTCGTCGCCCGGGAAGTGGAAGTGGCGCAGGACGTCGACGAAGCCGAACCGGCGGTACAGCCGCCAGGCCCGGGACCGCTGCTCGTCGGCCTCCGGGGTGGACAGCAGGGTGGTCGTCCCCTCCGCCAGGGTGAGCAGTGCCCGCAGCTGTCTCGCGCCCAGGCCGTGCCCCTGCGCGGGCGGCCGGACGTGCAGCTCGACCACCTCGAAGCAGTCGGTCAGCCAGCGCTGCCGGGCGGGCGGGTTCAGCGCCCGCCACACCTGGTCGTGCCACCACTGCCCGGGGGCGCCGAGGTAGCCGTAGCCGAAGCCGGCCAGGTGCCCCTCGCTGGTCAGGCTGGCGACGGCGCGGAAGCCGGGCCGGCGTACGTGGGTGGCGATGTAGCCGCGCCGCGCCTCCAGCAGGTCGGTGCGGTACCCCATCGCCTCGCCGTAGACGGCCACCACGTCGTCCAGCCGTCGGACGAGATCGTCCGGTGTCCACCGCACCAGCCTCATGCCCGTGCACCCTCCGCCGTTTCCTGGTCGTCGTCGTCCGCGACCCACCCCAGCACCGCCCGCTCACCGACCACGTCGCGCACCTCGAACCGCGCGAAGAGCTCCTCCGCGTACCACCCTTCGGTGGGGGTCCGCATGATCGCGGCGCGGTGCTCCGGGTGACGGTACGCGAACGCCACGAGGTCCGCCGGGTCACGCCACACGCTCACCGTGCCCTGCCAGCCCAGCGGTGCCTCGCCGACGCCGAACCGGGCCAGCAGACCGGGCGCGGCGTGCAGCGCGGCGGCGACCGGGGGGATCGCCCGCCAGAAGGTGGCCGCCCGCCGGGGACGCAGCCGGGCCCGGGTCAGGGCCAGCACCGGACCGGTGACCCGGCCGCCGGGCGGCTCGCCGAACGGCCGGCGGCCCGACCACTCGCCCCGGCTGCTCAGCGGGCGCAGATCGACCCGGACGGCCGCGCGGGCGATCCGTGCCCACGCACGCCCCACCGGCGAGCCGTCGAATCCGGCCGCGGCGGCGGGGGAGTCCCACACGGTCAGCGCGGCCCACCGGGTCAGGTCGGCGTCGCCCGGCCCGAATCCGGTGCCGGTCCCGGTGCCGAGCAGCTTGCCGAACCGTACGCCGGGCAACGCGCGCAGCCGGCGGGGGTCGACCGCCATCCGGGTCAGCGCCCTGGGCAGCGCGGCGCGGGAGGTGCGCCACACGTGCAGGGTGACCAGCCCCGGGACGGTTGGTTCGCTCCGCTCGCTCACGCCACGTCGGCCGGGGTGCCGCCGGTGACCCGCAGCAGTTCCGGGTACGTGGTGGGGAAGACCGCCTGCGGCACGCCGCCGGCCGCCCAGATCTCGTCGTACGACCTCAGGGCGGTGTCGACCAGGGTGCGCAGCGGGCGCGGGTGGCCGACCGGGGCGACCCCGCCGATCACCTGCCCGGTGTGCGTGCGGACGAAGTCCGGGGTGGCCCGGCGCAGCCGGGTGACCCCGATGGACGCGGCCAGGCCGGCGGTGTCCACCCGGTGCGCGCCGGAGGTGAGCACCAGCAGTGGCGCGCCGTCGGCCTCGAAGACGAGCGAGTTGGCGATCTGGCCGACTCCGACGCCGAGCGACTCGGCGGCGGCCGCGGCGGTGTGGACCGCGTCGGGCAGCAGACGGACGGCGCTCGGCGCGCCGGACCCGTCCCGCGCGCCCGCGGCGTCGAGCACGTCCTGCACCGCGCGTACGTTCGGGTGTGGCTGCATGCGGCCATTGTTCCCGGCGCGCCCGGCGCCGGCCCACCCGGCCACGCCGACCTTGGTTCCGGCCCGTCCGCCGCGCCGGCCTCGACTCCGGCCCGCCCGGCCGCGCCGACCTTGGTTCCGGTCCGTCCGCCGCGCCGGCCTCGACTCCGGCCCGCCCGGCTGCGCCGACCTTGGTTCCGGTCCGTCCGCCGCGCCGGCCTCGGTTCCGCCCCCGCCCGGCCGCGCCGGTGCTGGCCCGCCCGGCCGCCTCGGCGCCGGCCCGGCTGGGCCGGAAGCGGGCGGTCGGCCCAGCGGGCCGGGAGGGACGGCCGGTTCAGCGGGCGACGGTGACGGTGACGGGCGCCGGCGGGGCGGCGGCCCGGGCCGGGGCGACCCGGGCCGTCTCGGCCAGCGCGACGCCGACCAGCACCAGGAACCCGCCGGCGAGCTGCGCGGTGTTGAGCGCCTCGCCCGCGCCGAGGACGACCCAGGCCACCGCCGAGGCGAGCACCGGCTCGACCATGCCGACGATCCCGACGCTGGTCGCCGGCAGATGCCGCATCGCCCCGGCCACCAGCAGGTACGGCGCGATCGAGCCGAGCACCACGACGTACCCGCAGAGCAGCGCCACCGGCACGCCCCCGTCGGTGTCGGCGGTCAGCGGCTCCCACCCGCCGGTGCCCACGGTGACCGCGCGGGTGAGCAGGCCGGCGACGGCGGAGGCGCCGAACGCCCAGGTGCACAGCGACAGCGTGTCCCGCCGCGTCACGCCGTGCGCGCCGAGGACGTAGTAGCCGGCCAGGAAGACCGCGGCGCCGAGCCCGGCGAGCACGCCGAGGCCGTCCAGCTTCAGCTCGCCCCACACCTCGGCGACGCAGCCGAGGCCGAGCAGGCTCAGCGCCAGGCCGGCCCAGAGCCGCGGGCGTACCCGGTGCCGCTGGCCGAACCGGGCCCAGAGCGCGACCAGCAGCGGGGCGGTGTACTCGAACAGCAGCCCGATCCCGACCGGCAGCCGGGAGATGGCGACGAAGTAGAGCATCGGCACGGCGAAGAAGCCGGTCAGCCCGTACCCGATCAGCAGCGGCAGCTGACGGGGGGTGACCCGGAGCCGGCGGGCCCCCGGGCGCAGCAGCAGGCTCAGGGCCAGCAGCCCGGTCACGGCGCCGACGGCGCGTAGCAGGGTGAGCTGCGGGGCGTCCAGGCCGGCGCGGAGCACCAGCTTGGAGACCGTGCCGTTGACGGCGAACAGCGCTCCCGAGCCGAGCACCATGGCGACCCCGAGGACGGGGCGGGGGGTTGTCACGGAGCGGAGGCTACCGCTGCCGCGGTCAGGGTCGTATGCCCGACCAGTCGTTACGTCGGTCGACGAGGCCCCGCCGCCCGGCGGATGGCGTGCGGGGCACCGCCCGGCGTCCGCGCGTCACACGTTGCATTTTCGTCGGAGGGAGGGTGTACTGTCAGCAGCAGTTAGAACGAGTGTTCGATTGCCTCGAACGTTCGTTCCAACCAGCTCGGGCGGTGTTTCGCGGCGCCGGTCCCGGGCGGGTGCGGCTCCGCGGGCCGCACCCGGGTCACGGGCAGTCGCGAGCCCCGACCCGTCAGGCAGGAGCGTCGCCCGCCGCCCACGACCCCCGGGCGGCGGGCGACGAACCCGCCGGTTGTGCCGGCCGGGTGTGGTGTGGGGAAGCGTCCACACCCGGCCGGCCCCCACCCGGTGCGTCTTCCTCCGCACCACTCGACCCGGCGTCCCGCCGGCGGACCTGTCCGCCACGGGGCGGCGCCTCGGCCACGTGGAGGAGACAGTTCCATGCCGACCAACCCGGCTCAGGCACCGACGGTGCCGGCGCACGTGCTGCCGCACCGCACCCCCGCCCAGCTTCTCGCGGTGGCCCGCCACGGGCTGGCCGATGCCGCCCAGACCCGCCCCGACGGCCTCCGCTACGCGGCCGCCCACCTCGCCGCGCTGCGCGCGGCGGCGGCCCTGCTCGCCGCCCGGGCGCGTCCCGCCCCCGCCCGGCGCAACCGGATCACCAGCGTCTGGGTCCTGCTCTCCGCTGTCGCCCCCGAGCTCGACGAGTGGGCCCGGTTCTTCGCCCTCGGCGCCGGCAAGCGTGCCGCCGCCGAGGCCGGCATCCCCCGGGTCGTGACCGCCCGGGAGGCCGACGACCTGCTGCGCGCCGCCGAACAGTTCGTCACGGTGGTGGAGACCGCGCTCGGCGTGGCCCATCAGCCGGCGTTCGACGGTCTCGCCGCCTGACCCGTGTCGCGCCCGGCCGCCGGCGGGGGGAGCCGGGCGGCCGGGCGCGACACGCGCACATCGATCGACAGCATGACGGGGGGTAGGTCCGATGGCGGGCCGGATGGTGGTCGGTTCCGCCGCACTGGCCGCTCTGGTGCGTCCGGCGAGCGCGCCGGACCCGGCGGGCGGCCACCGGTTGCTGCCGGTGGCCCCGGAGCTGACCGGGCTGCTGCCCAACCGAGGGCTGCGGCGGGGCAGCACGATCGCGGTCGCCACCGGTCAGCCCCGCCGCAGCGGCGGCACCTCACTGGTCCTGGCACTGCTCGCCGAGGCGTCCCGGGCCGGCTCGTGGTGCGCCGTGGTGGGAGTGCCGACGTTCGGGGCGAGCGCGGCCGCCGAGCTCGGCATCGCGCTGGACCGGCTGGCCCTGGTGCCCCACCCCGGCCCGGAGTGGGCCACCGTCATCGCCGCGCTGATCGACGGGGTGGACGTCGTGGTCACCGCCGTACCGGCGACGGTCTCCGCCTCGGTCGCCAACCGACTGGCGGCCCGCGCCCGGCAGCGGGGCAGCGTCCTTCTGCCGTACGGGCGGTGGGACGGTGCGGACGTGACCCTCCAGGTGGTCCGGGGAGCATGGGAAGGGCTCGGGCCGGGCCGGGGTCGGCTGCGCCGCCGCGAGGTGACCGTCTCGGCGCGCGGGCGCGGGGCGGCGGCCCGCCCCAAGGAGATCAAGGTCTGGCTGCCCGGGGACGGGCTCACCCGGGTCATTCCCCGATCGGCCGCCGGCTCCGCCGGCCGGCGCCGTCCGGTCCTCCCGCCCACCTCCGCGCCCGCCGGCACCTCCGGGTCCGCCGGCACCTCCGGGTCCGCCGGCACTTCCGGGTCCGCCGGCACCTCCGGGTCCGCCGGCACCTCCGGGTCTGTCGGTGGTTCCGCGCCCGGTGGTGGCTCCGGGCCCGCGGGCGCCTCCCGGCGTGGAGCGCTCACCCTGGTCGGTCCGGCATGACCGGTGCGCCGGTGCGGACCCTGCTGCTCTGGTGCCCGGACTGGCCGGTGCTCGCCGCCGAGATCGTCGACGGGGTGCCCGCCACCGGCCCGGTCGCCGTACTGCACGCCAACCGGGTGGTCGCCTGCTCGGAACAGGCCCGCGCCGACGGGGTGCGCCGAGGGCTGCGCAAACGGGAGGCGCAGGGGCGCTGCCCGCAGCTCACCGTCGTCGAGTACGACCCGGGGCGGGACACCCGGGCGTTCGAGCCGGTGGTCGCGGCGGTCGAGGAACTGGTCGCGGGCGTCGAGGTGGTGCGTCCCGGCGCGTGCGCGGTGGCGGCCCGGGGCCCGAGCCGCCACCTCGGGGGTGAGGAGGCGGCCGCCGAGCGGATCGTCGAGCACGTCGCGCAGTCCTGCGGGGTGGAGAGCCAGGTCGGCATCGCCGACGGGATCTTCGCCGCCGGGCTGGCCGCCCGCGCCGGGCGGGTCGTCCCGCCCGGCACGAGCCCACGGTTCCTCGCCGACCTGCCGGTCGAGGCGCTCGGCCGGCCGGCCCTGACCGACCTGCTGCGCCGGCTCGGCGTACGCACCCTGGGTGACTTCGCCGCGCTGCCCGCCGGCGACGTGCTGGCCCGGTTCGGCTTCGACGGCGCGCTGGCCCACCGGCTGGCCGCCGGACGGGACCACCGCCCGCTGGCCGTCCGGCAGCCCCCGGCCGACCTCGCCGTCACCGCCGACCACGACGATCCGCTCGACCGGGTCGACGCGGCGGCCTTCGCCGCCCGGGCGCTGGCGGAGCGGCTGCACGACCGGCTCGCCGCGCACGGCCTGGCCTGCACCCGCCTCGGCATCGAGGCGGTCACCGCACACGGCCAGGAACTGCACCGGGTCTGGCGGCACGACGGCCTGCTCACCGCGGCGGCCATCGCCGACCGGGTGCGCTGGCAGCTCGACGGCTGGCTGTCCGGCGGCACCGGCCGGGGTGGCTCCGGCCCGGCCCGGCCGACGGCGGGCATCATCCGCCTGCGGCTGGTTCCCGACGGGGTGATCGCCCAGGCCGGCCTGCAACCCGGCCTGTGGGGGGAGGCCGGCGAGGAACGGGAGCGGGCGCACCGCGCGCTGAGCCGGGTGCAGGGCATCCTCGGTCCCGAGGCGGTGGTCACCGCGGTGCTCGGCGGTGGGCGCTCGCCCGCCGACCAGGTGCGCCTGGTGCCGTGGGGGGACGAGCGCCTGCCGGCCCGCCCCGGTGAGCCGCCGTGGCCGGGCCGGCTGCCACCACCCGCGCCGGCCGTGGTGCTGCCCGATCCGCTCGCCGCGACCGTGCACGACGTCGCCGGTGAGCCGGTCGTGGTCAGCGCGCGGCTCCAGGTCAGCGCCGCGCCGGCCCGGCTGACCGTGGGCACGGCCCGGCCGGCCGAGATCGTCGGTTGGGCCGGCCCGTGGCCGGTGGACGAGCGGTGGTGGGCGCCGGCCGAGGCCCGTCGGCGGGCCCGGTTCCAGGTCTGCCTGGCCGACGGCACGGCCCTGCTGCTCGCGGTCGAGGCCGGACGGTGGCTGGTGGAGGCGATCTATGACTGAGCCGCAGGAGCAGCGGTCGCGGCGCTCTGAGCGGCTGCGGTGGTCTGGGCAGGCGCGGCTGCCTGGGCAGGGGCCTGGGGAGGTGTGGCGCGGATGAGTTTCCACAATCCCAAGCTGCCCTGGTCGGAGCTCGAGGGCGTGCTCTCCGGCCGGAAACCCCGCACGGAGCGGCACCTGCACGTGGTGGACCCGCTGGCCGTGGACGCCGACGGCGGCGACGCCCCCGCCTGGAGCCGCAGGCGGGAGCACTACCGGCCGCCCGAGCTGGCCCGACCCGACGGCGTGGTGCCGTACGCCGAGCTGCACGCGCACACCAACTTCAGCTTCCTCGACGGCGCCAGCCACCCCGAGGAACTGGCCGAGGAGGCCGCCCGGCTGGGCCTGACCGCGCTCGCCGTCACCGACCACGACGGCTTCTACGGGGTGGTGCGCTTCGCCGAGGCGGCCCGCGCGCTGCACCTGCCGACGATCTTCGGCGCCGAGCTGTCCCTGGGTCTGCCCGGCCCGCAGAACGGCGAGCCCGACCCGCTCGGGCGGCACCTGCTGCTGCTCGCCCACGGCCACGAGGGGTACGCCCGGCTCGCCTCGACCATCGCCCGCGCCCAGTTGCGCGGCGGGGAGAAGGGCCGCCCGGTCTACGGCGAGCTGGAGGAGGTCGCGGCCGAACTGCGCGACCACGTGCTGGTGCTCACCGGCTGCCGCAAGGGGCACGTGCCGGCGGCGCTGCTCACCGAGGGGGTGGACGCGGCGGCCCGCGAGCTGGACCGGCTGACCGCCCTCTTCGGCGCGGAGACGGTGGCGGTGGAGCTGACCGATCACGGGCACCCGGTCGACGCCGACCGCAACGACGCGCTCGCCGAGTTGGCGGCGTCCGCCGGCCTGCCCACGGTGGCCACCAACAACGTGCACTACGCCACCCCCGGCCGGCGGCGGCTGGCCACCACCGTCGCCGCCGTACGGGCCCGGCGCAGCCTGGACGAGATCGACGGCTGGCTGCCCGCGGCAGGCACCGCCCACCTGCGTGGCGGCGCCGAGATGGCGGCCCGGTTCGCCGCGTACCCGGGGGCGGTGGCCCGGGCCGCCGAGTTCGGCGCCGAGCTCGCCTTCGACCTCCAGCTCGTCGCGCCGCGGCTGCCGGCGTACCCGGTGCCGCCGGGGCACACCGAGATGAGCTGGCTGCGCCACCTGACCGAGCAGGGCGCCCGGGAGCGCTACGGCCCCCGCCAGGCGCACCCGAGGGCGTACGCGCAGCTGGACCACGAGCTGGACATGATCGAGAGGCTGGGCTTCCCCGGCTACTTCCTGGTGGTCTACGACATCGTCACGTTCTGCCGCGAGCAGGACATCTACTGCCAGGGGCGGGGCTCGGCGGCCAACTCGGCGGTCTGCTACGCGCTGCGGATCACCAACGTGGACGCGGTCCGGCACCGGCTGCTCTTCGAGCGTTTCCTCGCCCCCGAGCGCGACGGCCCGCCGGACATCGACGTCGACATCGAGTCCGACCGCCGGGAGGAGGTGATCCAGCACGTCTACGCCCGCTACGGCCGGGAGCACACCGCCCAGGTAGCCAACGTCATCTCCTACCGGCCCCGCTCGGCGGTGCGGGACGTGGCCAAGGCGTTCGGGTTCTCGCCCGGCCAGCAGGACGCCTGGAGCAAGCAGATCGACCGCTGGGGCTCGGTCGCCGCGGTCGACGTCGAGGACATTCCCGAGCAGGTGGTCGCGTACGCCGACGAGTTGCAGACCTTTCCCCGGCACCTGGGCATCCACTCCGGCGGGATGGTGATCTGCGACCGGCCGGTGATCGAGGTCTGCCCGGTGGAGTGGGGGCGGATGCCGGGCCGCAGCGTGCTCCAGTGGGACAAGGACGACTGCGCCGCCGTCGGCCTGGTCAAGTTCGACCTGCTCGGGCTCGGCATGCTCTCCGCCCTGCACTACGGCTACGACATGATCGGGATGAGCCTGGACCTCGGCGGCATGACGCTGGACGACCCGGAGGTCTACGACATGCTCTGCCGGGCCGACTCGGTGGGGGTGTTCCAGGTGGAGAGCCGCGCCCAGATGGCCACCCTGCCCCGGCTGAAGCCCCGCGAGTTCTACGACCTGGTGGTCGAGGTGGCGCTGATCCGGCCCGGCCCGATCCAGGGCGGCTCGGTGCACCCGTACATCCGGCGCAAGAACGGCGAGGAGCCGGTGGAGTACGCCCACCCGCTGATGCGCAACGCGCTGGAGAAGACCCTCGGCGTGCCGCTGTTCCAGGAGCAGTTGATGCAGCTAGCCATCGACCTGGCCGGCTTCGACGCCGCCGAGGCCGACCAGTTGCGCCGGGCGATGGGCGCCAAGCGCTCCGCCGAGCGGATGGCCCGCATCGCCGACCGCCTCTACGCGGGCATGGCGGAGCGGGGCATCACCGGCGAGCTGGCCGACGACGTCTACCGCAAGCTCTCCGCGTTCGCCAGCTACGGCTTCCCGGAGAGCCACGCGATGAGCTTCGCCTACCTGGTGTACGCCAGCTCCTGGCTCAAGCGCTACCACCCCGGGCCGTTCCTGGCCGCGCTGCTCAACGCCCAACCGATGGGCTTCTACTCGCCGCAGACGCTTGTCGACGACGCCCGCCGGCACGGGGTGGAGGTGCGCCGGCCGGACGTCAACGCCAGCGGCGCGAAGGCGGTGCTGGAGTCCACCCCGCAGACCCGCTGGGGCAGCGCGCCGGGGGAGCCGCCGCACGCCTGGGGGCTGGGCGGCCCGGCCGTCCGGCTCGGGCTGTCCGGCGTGCGTACCCTCGGCGACGGGGTGGCCGAG
Source organism: Micromonospora citrea (assembly GCF_900090315.1). Classification (NCBI taxonomy): domain Bacteria; kingdom Bacillati; phylum Actinomycetota; class Actinomycetes; order Micromonosporales; family Micromonosporaceae; genus Micromonospora; species Micromonospora citrea. Next base: position 5,399,218 of record NZ_FMHZ01000002.1, read on the forward strand.
CGGATCGAGGCCGAGCGGGCGGCGCACGGGCCGTACCGCGACATGCCGGACCTGGCCCGGCGCGTGGGTCTCACGGCCGCGCAGCTGGAGGCGCTGGCCACCGCGGACGCCTTCGCCTGTTTCGGGCTGTCCCGGCGGGAGGCCCTCTGGGCGGCCGGCGCGGCGGCCCAGGACCGGCCGGGCCGGCTGCCCGGCACGGTGACCGGCGCGACCGCGCCCACCCTGCCCGGCATGGAGGCGGTGGACCGGCTGGTCGCCGACGTGTGGGCGACCGGGTTGTCGCCGGAGAGCCACCCGGCCCGCTTCATCCGCCCGCAGCTCGACGCCCTGGGGGCGGTGCCGATCGCCCGGCTCGGCCGGGTGGATCCGGGTCGGCGGATCCGGGTCGGCGGGATCGTCACCCACCGGCAGCGCCCCGCGACCGCCGGCGGGGTCACCTTCCTCAACCTGGAGGACGAGACGGGGATGCTCAATGTCACTTGCTCCCCGGGGCTCTGGCAGCGCTACCGTCGAATCGCCCGCACCAGCGCGGCACTGGTGGTGCGCGGCCGGTTGCAGCGGCACGAGGGAGTCACCAACCTCGTCGCCGACCGGCTGGACGCCATCGAGCCGCCGGTCAGCCCGGCATCGCGCGATTTCCGCTGACGACAGTGATCCACATTACGGTTTTCCGCGCCCGATGGCGGGAGACTCCTGCTCGCGCGGGCAGAGTGGCCCGCGTCAGCATGAGGGGGACGAACCGATGACGGGGAATCACGAGTACAGCGGAGTGGCCAACTCCCGGCGGACCCGGCTCAGCGCCGGCTGGACCCCGACGCACCACACCGAGCCTCGCGAGTACGAGATCACCGATGGCCCGGTGGCCAACGCTCTGCGGTCGCGGGCCGAGGAGGACGCCGCCAACGGCGAGTCCTGACCGCCGCCGGCGGGCGGCCCGGAGTCGGGGCTGGACCGGGTGACTAGGCTCGATCGGGTGGAGCAGACCCCAGGCCGGCTCGCCGGGCCGCCGTTGACCCCCCGTACCGCCGTGATCTGGTCGGTGCTGCGCGCCGAGCTGGAGCGCCGTGGCGACACCGCGCTGACCGTGCTCGACGTCGGCGGCGGCACCGGCGGCTTCGCCGTCCCGCTCGCCCAGGCCGGGCACCGGGTCACCGTGGTCGACGCCAGCCCTGACGCGCTCGCCGCGCTGACCCGCCGGGCCGCCGAGGCCGGCGTCGCCGAGCGGGTCCGTGCCGTGCAGGGCGACGGCGACGCGCTCGCCGGGCTCGTCGAGCCGGGCGGCGCGGACCTGGTGCTCTGCCACGCCGTGCTGGAGGTCGTCGACGACCCGACGCCGGTGGTGGCCGCGCTGGCCGCCGCGCTGCGTCCGGGGGGCGCCGCGAGCGTGCTGGTCGCCGGCCGGGCCGCCGCGGTGCTCGGCCGGGCGATGAACGGTCACCTGGACGTCGCCGCCGCGCTGGCCGCCGACCCGGCGGGCACCGCGGGGGCGCGGGACACGCTGCGCCGACGCTACGACACCGAGGGCGCCGCCGCGCTGCTCGGCGCCGCCGGGCTGGTGGTCGAGGAGATCCACGGCGTACGCGTGCTCGCCGACCTCCTTCCCGCGGCCGTGGCCGACGGTCAGCCGGCCGCCCTGGTGGAGCTGGAACGGGCGCTCGCCGCGCGGGCCCCGTGGCGGGACCTCGCGGCCCAGCTGCACCTGTTCGCCCGCCGACCGTGACCGACCCGCTGGGGGTCGTCGGGCCCCGCTACGGCGACGGCAGCCTCGCCGACGTCCTGCCCAGCGCGCTGGCCGTGCTCGGCGTGCCCGGCGCCGCCGACCCGCTCGGGCTGGGCCCCGCGCTGGCCGGGGTGCGTCGGGTCGCGGTGCTGCTCGTCGACGGCCTCGGCTGGCACCAGATCCCGACCGCCGCGCCGCACGCGCCGACCCTGGCGGGCCTCGCCGCGGCCGTCGGCCGGCCGCTGACCTCCGGTTTCCCGTCCACCACGCCGACCAGTCTGGTGACGCTGGGCACCGGTGCCGCGCCCGGGGCGCACGGCGTGCTCGGCTTCACCGTGCGGGTGCCCGGTACCGACCGGGTGCTCAACCACGTCGAGTGGGCGGCCGAGCCGGAGCCGTTGCGCTGGCAGCCCGTCCGCACCCAGCTCGAACGGGCCCGGGCGGCCGGGGTCGCCGTGACGGTGGTCAGCCGGCCCGAGTTCGGCGGCAGCGGGCTGACGGTGGCCGCCAACCGGGGCGGCGACTACCGGGGCGCGGCCGGTGTCGACGCGCTCGCCGCGCGGATGCTGACCGCCCTGGCCGCCGGGCCGGGGCCCACCCTGGTCTCCGGCTACCACCCCGACCTGGACCGGCACGGCCACCTCACCGGCGTCGACTCGGCGCCCTGGCGGCTCGCCGCGGCCGAGGTGGACCGGCTGCTCACCCGGCTCGTCGACGGGCTGCCGTCCGACGCCGCCCTGCTGGTGACGGCCGACCACGGGCAGCTCGACGTGCCGGCCGGGCACCGCGTCGACCTGGACACCGACCCCCGGCTGCGCGCCGGGGTGGCCGTGGTCGCAGGGGAGCCCCGGGTCCGCTACCTGCACGTCACGCCCGGCGCCCGGGACGACGTGGTGGCCGCCTGGTCGGCGGTGCTCGGCCCCGCGGCCCGCGTCCGCACCCGGGAGGAGGTGGTGGCCTCGGGCTGGTTCGGCCCGGTGCCCGAGGAGCACCTGGCCCGCATCGGCGACGTCGTGGTGATCTGCAACGGCACGTACGCGGTGACCGCCTCCCGGTCCGAGCCGCCGACGGTCTCCCGGCTGGTCGCCTACCACGGGGCGGACACGGCCGCCGAGATGACCATTCCGCTGCTGGTCGTCCGGGGCTGAACGGCCGGCGTCCGTCCGGTCGCGACGTACGGCCCACCGTCGGTCCCGGGCCTCCGGGCGCCGTCACCGCCCGTGGCCGGTGAGCCCCTCGACCGCCAGCACGAGGTCGTCGGCGGAGGGCGCGGACGTGGGGTCGAGCAGCAACTGGAGCATCGCGCCGTTGATCAGCGCCAGGGCGAGCGAGCCGTAGCGGCGCGCCTGCTCCGCCGACACCTCCGTCGGCGCGACGTCGAGCGTCAGCGCGGCCAGGTCCCGCCGGCTGGCGACGTACCCGGCCGCGAGCTGGGCACGCACCTCGGGCGCGAACTCCGCCTGGGCGTACGCCTGCACGCTCGCCACCAGCACGGCGCGCTGCTCGTGCGCCGCCTCGAACACGCCCTGCAGGAACCGGCGCAGGCGGTCCAGCGGCGCGCCGCCGGGCTCGGCCACGACGGCGGCGCCGATCGCGTCCCCCCACGCGTCGAAGATCTCCAGGACAGCGGCGTTGAGCAGGGCCTCCTTGCTGCCGAAGTGGTAGCCGATGGAGCCTAGGTGGGCGCCGGCCGCCGCCACGATGTCGCGGGCCGTGGTGTGGGCGTAGCCCTTCTCCGCCAGGCACCGCTTCGCCCCCGTCAGCAGGTCCTCTCGCTGTCCCATGGCGACAGTGTAGCCACGCTCTTGAACATCCGTATTGTACGAGCGTCTTGTACATACGTCTTGTACGCCTGTACAGTCCCCGCCGTGACCATCTCCGTTTCCCACCGTGCCGGCGGGCGCGAGTGGCTCGGCCTCGCCGCCCTCGTCATCCCCGCCCTCCTCGCGTCCATGGACCTCTCCGTCCTGTTCATGGCCGCGCCCTGGATCAGCGCCGAACTCGAACCGAGCACCGGCCAGTACCTGTGGATCATGGACATCTACGGCTTCGTGATGGCCGGCCTGCTCGTGACGATGGGCAGCCTCGGCGACCGCGTCGGACGCCGCCGGCTCCTGCTCGTCGGCGCCGTAGCGTTCGGCGCGGCATCCCTCCTGGCCGCGTTCGCCACCACCCCGGAGCAGCTCATCGCCGCCCGGGCCCTGCTCGGCCTGGGCGGGGCGACCCTGGCGCCGTCGACCCTCTCCCTCATCCGCGGCATGTTCGTCGACGACAACCAGCGGCGTACCGCGGTCGGGATCTGGACGGCCGGCTTCACCGGCGGCATCGCGATCGGCCCCATCGTCGGCGGCTTCCTGCTGGAGCGCTTCTGGTGGGGCTCGGTGTTCGTCATCAACGTCCCCGTCATGCTCCTGCTGCTCGCCGTCGGGCCGTTCCTGCTGCCCGAGTCGAAGGACCCGGCCCCGGGCCGGTTCGACCCGCTCAGCTCCGTGCTCTCCCTCGGCGCCGTCCTGCCGGCCATCTACGCCGTCAAGCACCTCGCCGAGGAGGGCCCGAACGCGTCGTCGCTGGTGGCCCTCCTCGTCGGCCTGGCCGTCGGCGCCCTCTTCGTGCGCCGGCAGCGCCGTGCCGAGCACCCGATGATCGACGTGCGGCTCTTCTCGAGGAGCTCCTTCTCCGCCGCCATCGGCGCGAACACGGCGATCGCCTTCGCCAGCGCGGGCATGGGCCTGCTCGCGGTCACGTTCATGCAGACGGTGCTCGGCCTGAGTCCGTTCGACGCCGCGCTCTGGATGCTCCCGACCATCCTGGGCAGCGTCGTCGGCGTCGCCGTCGCGTCCGCGCTCGCGCCGCGCGTCCGCCCCGGGATCCTCGTCGCGGCGGGACTCGCCGCCGCCGCCACCGGATTCCTGCTGGTCAGCACCATGCGGGCCGACGCGCCGGTCTGGTGGCTGATCGCCAGCTACGGGCTGCTCACCCTCGGCGTCGGGATGACCAGCACCCTGGCGACATCACTCGTGCTCACCACGGCCCCGCCCGAGCGGGCGGGGGCCGCCTCGGCGATCTCCGAGACGAGCACCGAGTTCGGCGGCGCCCTCGGCATCGCCGTGCTGGGCAGCATCTCCGCGGGCATCTACCGCTCGGAGATGGCGGCCGAGGCGCCGGCCGGGCTCGACGACGAGCTCGCCCACACCGCGACCGACACCATCGGCGGCGCCCTCGCCGTGGCCGGCCAGGCCCCGGCCGAGGTGGCGGGCCTGCTGCTCGACCGGGCGTTCGCCGCCTTCACCGACGGCTTCACGGTCACCGCCGTCGTCGGCGCGGCCATCCTGCTCGGCGGGGCGCTCGCCAGCGCCGTCGCCCTGCGACGCGTGCCGCCGGGTGAGCCGCCCGCCGAGCGAGCCTGACGACCTGGGCCGCCGCACCGCGTCCGTCCGGGCGGGTGCGGCGGCCTGTCGGGGGTGGCGGCTAGCCTGCGGGGATGGGCCGCAGCCAGTCGTTGCCCCGGGGCGGCGATCCCCGGTTCGGGCCGGACGCCGACGACACCGGCTGCCCGATCCTGCACGTCGACATGGACGCGTTCTTCGCCTCGGTCGAGGTCCGTCGGCGGCCGGAGCTGCGCGGCCGGGCCGTCGTCGTCGGCGGGGTCGGGCCGCGCGGCGTGGTCAGCTCCGCCAGCTACGAGGCCCGGCGCTACGGCGTCCGCAGCGCCATGCCCACCGCGCGGGCCCGGGCGCTCTGCCCGCACGCGGTCTACCTCCCGCCGGACTTCGCGCAATACTCGGCGGCCTCCCAGGCGGTAATGCGGATCTTCCGGGACGTCACCCCGCTGGTCGAGCCGCTCTCGCTCGACGAGGCGTTCCTCGACGTGGCCGGCGCCAGACGGCTCTTCGGCCCCCCGGCCGCCATCGCCCGGCACATCCGCGAGCGGGTCGCCGCGGAGCAGGGGCTGACCTGTTCGGTCGGGGTCGGGCCGAGCAAGTTCGTGGCCAAGCTCGGGTCGACGCGCGCCAAGCCCGACGGTCTGCTCGTCGTGCCGGCCGCCCGGGTGCTCGACTTCCTGCACCCGCTGCCGGTGTCGGCGCTGTGGGGGGTGGGGGAGCGCTCCGCCGAGACGCTGCGCCGGCTCGGCCTGGCCACCATCGGCGACCTGGCCGAGGCGCCGGTCGGCATGCTGCGCAAGGCGCTCGGCGAGGCCTCCGCCGCCCACCTGCACGAGCTGGCCTGGGGGCGGGACCCGCGCCGGGTGAGCCCCGAGCAGGTGGAGAAGTCGATCGGCGCGGAGGTGACCTTCGACGCCGACGTGGCCGACCCGCTGGAGATCCGCCGGGCGCTGCTCGCCCTCTCCGAGAAGGTGGGCGTCCGGCTGCGCCGGGCCGGGCAGGTCGGGCGTACGGTGTCGCTGAAGGTGCGGCTGGCCGACTTCCGCACCGTGAACCGGTCGCGCACGGCGGGCGCGCCGACCGACGTCGCCCGGGAGATCTTCGACACGGTCTGGGCGCTCTACACCGCCCTCGATCCGGGAGAGCGCGTCCGTCTGGTCGGCGTACGCGTCGAGGGCCTCGCCGCGGCGCGGGAGACCCCCCGTCAGCTCGCTCTCGGCGCGCCCGAGCGGGGTTGGCGCGAGGCGGAAGCCGCCGCCGACGCCGCGGCTGCCCGTTTCGGGCGGTCCGTCATAGGTCCGGCCAGTCTGCTCGGGGCCCGGAACGGGCGACGAAATGAAAATCCACCCCGGCCGTAGGTCGTCCCGCTTTCCGACGCGCGAGGGCCCTCGTAGACTTGCGGGTAAGCAGCCGGTTGGCTGCCACGGTCTGTCGGCCCGCCCGGGCCGACCCACGTGACCGGGGAGGAGTGCCGTGCCGCTCTCGGAGCACGAGCAGCGGCTGTTCGAGCAGATCGAGCGGTCGCTTGCCGAGGACCCCAAATTCGCCTCGGCCGTGCGCGCCAGCGATCCGCGTTTCCACGCGCGGCGTCGCCTGCTCGTCGCCGCCGGCGTGATCATCGCTGGGCTGGCCCTGTTGGTCTACGGCGCGGTGATCAAGACTCCGCCGCTGGCAGTGGCGGGTTTTGTCGTCATGCTGGCCTCGGCCGCGTTCGCGGTGCAGTCGCACCGCCGGGCGCAGTCACCCGACCTGCACGTCGTGGGAGGGACGACGAGCCGTCGCCGCCCCCGTGGCGGTCGGGCAGGTCGCCGGCCCTCGATCCTCGACCGGATGGAGGACCGGTGGCGGCAGCGCCCGGAGGGGCACCGCTGACCCCGCCGCGCCGCTGAGGCGGATCGTGCCGCCGCGACGACGAACCGCGTCGCCGGAACTCTCCGGCGACCCCTGACGTTTCCGCGCGCCCTCGGGCGCGCCTCACCGCTTCGTCACGACAGGAGCGCGCGGCTTCCGCGCGCTCCTGTCGCGTCACACGGCTCCGGACTCGCGCCGCCGCCTCCCCGCGCGCTCCCGCGGGCGCTCGCGGGCGGGGTGGGGCGGCCGGCGTGCTGCTCACCGCGACGCGGCATCACCCGCGCTCCTGCCATGTCCCACGGGCTCCGGACTCGCGCCGCCGCGTCCCGCGCGCTCCCGCCGTTCCACAGGCTCCGGGTACGCGCCGCGAGACGCCCCGCGACGGGCGCGTGACGGAGGGGGCCGGGGGTGACGAAAGCGGGCCGGGAGCGGCGAGGTCGCCACTCCCGGCCCGCGCGGCCGTCCCGTCCTGGGTCAGCGGGCCATGCGGTTGGTGAGCAGACGGCGCGGGTTCCAGCGCATCAGCCGCGAGCGGCTCCGGCCACGCGCGGCCAGCAGCCGGGTCGACGCGTCGGTCGCGGCGTTCCGCCAGCTCAGCAGCACCGACGGCGGCAGCGCCGCCGCCATCAGGCGGGTCCGCCGGCCGGCCCCCGCGGCGAGGGCCCCCCGGACGGCGCGCAGGGCCGGCAGGAGCTCCTCGCCGGTGAGCGGGTCGCGAGCGTAGCGGGCGCGTTCCTCGGCGCGGCCGAGCAGCCGTACGGCCGTGGTCGCCTCGGCGTCGGTGGTCAGCGCCTCCCGCGACAGCCGGTCGGCGGTGGCCCGGGGCGTCTCCGTCCGGTCCACCCGCACCCGGTAGTCCACCAGTGTGTCGAGCAGCTCGTCCCAGGCGGCGTGCGCGTCCGCCCGGGCCCGGTCGGCGTCGGCCAGGACCACCATGCGCCGCCCGTCGGCGGGCGCGTCGTCGGCCGCCCCGGCGCGTACGGCCGCCGGGGCCGGCGCCGCCGCACCGCTGCGCCGCCGGCGCAGGGCCAGCCGGCGCAGCGCCGGCAGGGCGAGCAGGGCCAGCAGGAGCAGCACCGCGCCGGCGACGTACCAGGGCCAGACCGGGGCCTGCTCGACCGGGGCCTGCCCGGCGATGGCGAGACCGGAGTCGGGGTCCTCCTCGGGCCCCTCCGGGCCAGCCGGGCCGGCCGACGGGTCGACCGCACCGGCGGGGGCCGACGGGCCGGGGGCCGGCGCGTCGTCCTCCCGTGCGTCGACGTCGGGCGCCCACGCCGACCGGGTCGAGCCCTGCACGCCGTACGCCGGGGTCGCGTCGAACGGCACCCAGCCGACCTTGTCGAAGTAGACCTCCGTCCAGGCGTGCAGGTTCCGGTTGGTCAGCGTGTAGGTGCCGCCGCTGGAGTTGCTGCCGTTGGTGAACCCGAACGCCACCCGGGCCGGGATCCCGGCGGCCCGCACCAGCCACGTCATCGCGGCGGCGTACTGCTGGCAGAAGCCGACCTTGTTGTTGAGGAAGTCGACGATCTCCTGCCCGCTGGTGCCGCCCTTGGTGCTGAACGAGTAGGTGAAGCCGTTGTCGGCGGAGAAGTAGTCGTAGATGCCGCGCACCTTGTCGTACTCGGTGTTCTTGCCCGCCACCAGGGTGCGGACCAGCTCCTCCACCTCGGGGATCGGCGGCGGCGCGGGATGGTTGCGCCGCGCCGCGTGGTCCGACGGCAACGGTCGCGCCTGCCGCAGGAGCGTCGGGGTGTACGACGAGCGCACGTACTCGAACGAGTAGCGCTTGCCGCGGGAGTCGTCCCGGTTGGAGAAGACCACCTGGAGGTTCGGGTCGTACGACCAGGCGCCGTTGAGGCCCTCCGCGCGCACCGGCTGGCTGTAGACCGGCAGCAGCGGCATGGTCAGGTTCTTCGTGACCTCGACCGTGGCCCGGTACGTCCGCTGCTCGACGCCCCCGCCGGTCGGCGCCGGCAGGTTCTGCACCGAGCGCCCGGTGGGGTTGCCCACGTCGAAGCCGCTCGACTTGAGCTCGTCGGCGACGCCGAAGCGCAGGTAGAACGGGCTGGACTCGTTGGTGGTGACCTTGACCAGGTCGGTGACCTCGGACTGGTTGAGCTGCCCGCTCAGTGCCGCGAACAGGTCGATCCGGCCCGGGGCGCCGCCCTGCCCGGGCCGCCCGTTGCCGTTGCCGTTGCCGGACCCGTTGGCGAGGGTGTCGAGCAGCCCGCCGGTCATCCCCGGCACGGCCAACGGCAGCACCACGGCCAGCGCCACGCCCACCACCGCGAGGCGCCGGCCGGCGGCGGCCAGCGGCGAGGCCTCCCAGACGTCGACGTCGCGGCCGTCGCCGGTGAACCGCCGGCCGAAGCGGCGTACCCGGTCGACGTTGTCGGTCACCAGCAGCCAGAGGTAGCCGGCGGCGCCGACGACGAACGGCACCGCCGGGACGCTGTCGACGTAGACGGCGACCGGCACGGAGTAGATGGCGAGCATCGGCAGGCCGGCCAGCGCCGGTCGGCGCAGCCCGACGGCGAGCACGTCGACGACCACCGCCACCGCGCCGATCCCGAGCACGGTGACGAAGAGCAGCGGGTCGGTGTCGGGCACCTTCACGCCGTAGGAGCGCATGTCCTCCAGCGACCCGCTGAGCAGCTCGCCGAAGTGGGCGAAGGTCGACGGGGTGGGCACGACGGCGAGCAGTTCGGCGCCGCCGGGGAAGAGCCAGGTCAGGGCCAGCGTCAGGCCGGCGAGCATGGCGAGCGCCTGCCCCCACAGCGGCACCCGGGCCAGCCGGGCGAGGGCGGCCACGGCCGCGACCACGGCCACGGCGATGGTGGCCTCGATCAGCCACGTCCAGCGTTCGAAGATGGCCGACAGCGGCGCCGCGGCGAGCAGCGTCGCCGCGGCGGCCACGAAGCCCAGGTTCCGGTGGGCGATCATGAGGGGAGCCTTCCGTTCATCGCACGCCGCCGGCCACCGTCTCGGCCATCGCCGCCCGCACGGCGAAGCCCTGCGAGCCGCGGGCCGCCTGCGGCCACAGCGCCGGCAGCCGGGCGCCGTGGTCGACCCCGATCACCCGCCAGCCGCTCTGCAACAGGGCCAGCGCCGCGGCGCCGTGCGCGTGGTCGGCCTCGGCCCGCGCCTTGTCGGGCAGGTGCAGCCAGGTGGAGCTGTCCAGCAGGAATCCGACGCAGGTCGCGCCGTTGGCCCGCAGCCCGGCCAGCAGCTCCGCCTCGGCGGTGCTCACCGACCCGAACAGGCCGATGATCAGGCCGCCGTCGGCCCGCTGCCGGACCCGTTGCACCAGGGTGGTCAGCTCGATGTTCTTGTCGAGCCGGACCTCCGCGAGGTGGTCGAGGAGCAGCCCGTCGCCGGTCACCTCGGAGGCGTCGACGTCGGCACCGGAGCCGGTGACCAGGCGCAGCTTGTAGCCGGCCTGCCGCAGGTGCACGGCGATGCTCGCGGTCGCGGAGACCGCCCACTCGAAGGACGCCGTCGGCCCGTCGCCCCGGTGGCCGTACGCGCGGGTGTCCAGCACGACGGTCGCCCGGCTCTCCCAGGGCTGCTCCTCCCGGCGCACCATCAGCTCGCCGGTGCGCGCGGTCGACTTCCAGTGCACCCGGCGCAGGTCGTCGCCCATCCGGTATTCGCGGGTGGCGGCGTCGTCCTCGCCGTGGACCGCGACGGACCGGGCCCGGCTGTCGCCGCTGCCGGCGTACTCGCCCGGGAGGCGCACCGAGGGCAGCGGGGTGACCTGCGGGATGACGGTCAGGTGGTCGACGCTCGGGAAGGCGCGGCTGAGCTCGCACAGCCCGAACGGGTCGGTCATCCGGACCACCAGCGGGCCCACCTCGTAGCGCCCGCGCACGTCGGCCCGCACGGTGTAGGCCACGGAGCTGGCCTGGTGGGCGCCGAGCCGCTCCAGCACCACCCGAGGGCGGCTGCCCAGCGCGTAGGGCAGCCGGTCCTCCAGCAGCAGGGTGCCGGTGGGCAGCCGGGACATGTTCTGCAGCCGCAGCACCACCCGGGAACTCGCCCCGACGGGCACCCGGTGCGGGTCCAGCGACCGGTTGCAGGCCAGCTTGTAGCGGCTGCGCCCGACGTAGGCCGCGGCGAGCAGCGGCAGGACGGCCAGCAGCACGGCGACCCGGAGCAGGTCCTTCTCGCCGAGGATGCCGGCGGAGATCGCGGCCGCGACCGCCGCGGCGAGGAACGATCGGCCGCGGGTGGTCAGCCCTCGCAGCCCGTCGCGCACGTCACCGCCTCCGCGGCTCGTAGGGGGCTCGGCCGTTGCCCTCACCCGTGGGTCGGGTGTCGTACGGGGAGCGCTTGCGGTCGTGCGGCAGCGGCAGCCGGTGCACCAGCTCGGAGACGATCGCGTCGGTGGTGCGCCGGGCCAGCTGGGCGTCGGCGGTCGGGATGATCCGGTGCGCGAGCACCGGCACGGCCAGCGCCTGCAGGTCGTCGGGGAGGACGTAGTCGCGCCCCTCCAGGGCGGCGACCGCGCGGGCGGTGCGCAGCAGCTGGAGGGTGGCCCGGGGGGAGGCGCCGAGGCGCAGGTCGGGGGCCTCGCGGGTGGCGGTGACCAGGTCGATCGCGTACTGCTTGACGGCGTCGGCGACGTGCACCTGCCGGACGTGACCGATGAGTTGGCGCACCGTGTTGGCGTCGGAGACCGGCCGCAGCTCGTCCAGCGGGTCGGTGGCGCCGTGCCCGTCGAGCATGGCCAGCTCGGCGTTCGGATCGGGGTAGCCCATCGCGATGCGGGCGGTGAACCGGTCGCGCTGCGCCTCGGGGAGGGGGTAGGTGCCCTCCATCTCGATCGGGTTCTGCGTGGCGACGACCATGAACGGCGTCTGGAGGTGGTAGGTGACGCCGTCGACGGTGACCTGGCGCTCCTCCATGCACTCCAGCAGCGCGGACTGCGTCTTCGGCGAGGCGCGGTTGATCTCGTCGCCGACGACCAGGTTGGCGAAGACCGCGCCGGGGCGGAACTCGAAGTCGTGCGTCTCCTGGTTGTAGACGCTGACGCCCGTGACGTCGCTGGGCAGCAGGTCCGGCGTGAACTGGATGCGGCGCACCGAGCAGTCGATCGAACGGGCCATGGCCTTCGCGAGCTTGGTCTTGCCGACGCCCGGCACGTCCTCGATCAGCAGGTGGCCCTCGGCGAGCAGGACGGCCAGGGCGAGCCGCACGGTGGCGGTCTTGCCCTCGATGACCTGCTCGATGTTCGAGACGATGGCTTCGCTGGCGGCGCGGAACTCGTCGTGCGGCAACAGGCCGCCCACCTCGTCCCAGGTCTGTTGTGTCACGGGCCTCCTCCTCGTCGCCGGACGGCAGCTCTGAATAGAGCAGCTGGACCCGCCGTTGGGTTCGCGACGCCGAGCCTCGTCTGCCGCAGAAATCTCACTGGTCTCTCAGGCTAACCATGTTTGTCGCTGTCGCCGACCCCCGCAGGTGGACCGCCGGTTACGCCCCGAATATTCGCCGGGTCGGGGGATCCGCCGGTCGCTGTCGGTGTCGACCATGATCACGATGGGTCCGTCGGGCGGGGCTGCGTCCCGACCCGTGGTAGCGGGCGACGTGCGGGACCGGACGGCGGGGTACACTCCCGGTCATGGCCGGATTCTTCCTGCTTCTTACCGGGCCGTGCTGATGCGCTGACGCGCGACAGCACGGCGGCCCCTCCTGCGCGAGGGGCTTTTTTGTGCCCTCCGCCGGGCGACCCGGCGGTCGGCACCGGTGCCGGGCCCGGCGGCGCGGCACCGGCGGCGAGCAGACCCGATCCAGACCGACATGACCGCGCCGAGCGAGGTCAGCATCCAGCCCGGCCGTGGCGTGGCCGGCGGCGACGAGCGAAGCGAGGAGACGCCATGAGTGAGGCAGCACCGGCGGGCGACATTCCCCCGTTCCGGTACACCGCGGCCCTGGCCGAGGAGATCGAGCAGCGCTGGCAGGACACCTGGGAGCGGGAGGGCACCTTCCACGCCCCCAACCCGACCGGTCCGCTGGCCGACCCCGACCATCCCCGCGCCGGCGCCGAGAAGCTGTACGTCCTGGACATGTTCCCCTACCCGTCGGGCGCCGGCCTGCACGTCGGCCACCCGCTGGGCTACATCGGCACCGACTGCTTCGCCCGCTACCAGCGGATGGCGGGGCGCAACGTGCTGCACGCGATGGGCTTCGACGCGTTCGGCCTGCCCGCCGAGCAGTACGCGGTGCAGACCGGCACCCACCCGCGGACCACCACCGTGGCCAACATCGAGCGCTACAAGGCGCAGCTGCGCCGGCTGGGCCTGGCCCACGACGAGCGCCGCTCGGTGGCCACCATCGACACCGACTTCTACCGCTGGACCCAGTGGATCTTCCTGCAGGTCTTCAACTCCTGGTACGACGCCGAGGCGAAGCGGGCCCGCCCGATCGCCGAGCTGATCGCCGAGTTCGAGGGCGGCAACCGGCCGACCCCCGACGGCCGCCCGTGGGCGGAGCTGTCCGTCGCCGAGCGCCGGGCCGTCGTCGACGACCACCGGCTGGCGTACGTGTCGCAGGCGCCGGTCAACTGGTGCCCCGGGCTGGGCACCGTGCTGGCCAACGAGGAGGTCACCGCCGACGGCCGCTCGGAGCGGGGCAACTTCCCGGTCTTCAAGCGCAACCTGAAGCAGTGGATGATGCGGATCACCGCGTACGGCGACCGGCTGCTGGACGACCTGGACACGCTGGACTGGCCCGAGCCGATCAAGCTGATGCAGCGCAACTGGATCGGCCGCTCCACCGGCGCGCACATCGACTTCCCGACCGCCGTGGAGCCGATCCGGGTGTTCACGACCCGGCCGGACACGATCTTCGGCGCCACCTACATGGTGCTGGCCCCCGAGCACGAGCTGGTCGACGCGCTGGTCCCGGCGGCCTGGCCGGAGGGGACGAGGGACGCGTGGACCGGCGGGCACGCCAACCCGCGCGCGGCCGTCGAGGCGTACCGCAAGGCGGCGGCGGCCAAGACCGACGTCGAGCGGCAGGCCGACACGAAGGAGAAGACGGGCGTCTTCGTCGGGGCGTACGCCACCAACCCCGTCAACGGGGCGCAGGTCCCGATCTTCATCGCGGACTACGTGCTGGCCGGCTACGGCACGGGCGCGATCATGGCGGTGCCCGCCCAGGACGAGCGGGACTGGGCGTTCGCCGAGGTCTTCGAGCTGCCGATCGTGCGCACCGTGCAGCCGGCGGAGGGCTTCGACGGCAAGGCGTACACCGGGGACGGGCCGGCGATCAACAGCGCCGCGCCCGAGCGCGGCCTGGACCTGAACGGCCTGGGGGTGGCCGACGCCAAGGCGGCGATCATCGAGTGGCTGGAGGCCAACGGTCACGGCGCCGGCGCGACGACCTACCGGCTGCGCGACTGGCTGTTCTCCCGGCAGCGCTACTGGGGCGAGCCCTTCCCCATCGTGTACGACGAGACCGGCGCCGCGATCGCCCTGCCGGAGGAGATGCTGCCGGTCGAGCTGCCCGAGGTGGACGACTTCTCGCCGCGCACCTTCGACCCCGACGACGCCGACAGCGACCCGGAGACGCCGCTGTCGCGCCGCCGGGACTGGGTCGAGGTGGAGCTGGACCTGGGCGACGGGCCGAAGCGCTACACCCGCGAGACCAACGTGATGCCGCAGTGGGCCGGCTCCTGCTGGTACGAGATGCGCTACCTGGACCCGACCAACGCCGAGCGGTTCGTCGACCCGGAGAACGAGGCGTACTGGATGGGCCCGCGCGGCGAGGGCGACTGCGGCGGCACCGACCTGTACGTCGGCGGCGCCGAGCACGCCGTGCTGCACCTGCTGTACGCCCGGTTCTGGCACAAGGTGCTGTACGACCTGGGGCACGTCTCGTCGTACGAGCCGTTCCGCAAGCTGTTCAACCAGGGCTACATCCAGGCGTACGCGTACACCGACGCCCGGGGCGCCTACGTGCCGGCCGAGGAGGTCACCGAGCGCGACGGCGGGTTCTACCTGGGCGACACGGCGGTCAAGCGCGAGTACGGCAAGATGGGCAAGTCCCTGAAGAACGTGGTCACGCCGGACGAGATGTGCGCCGCGTACGGGGCGGACACGTTCCGGGTCTACGAGATGTCGATGGGCCCGCTGGAGGTGTCCCGCCCGTGGGAGACCCGGGCGGTGGTCGGGTCGTACCGCTTCCTGCAGCGGGTCTGGCGGGCGATCGTCGACGAGCAGACCGGCGCGCTGCGGGTCACCGACGCCCCCGCCGACGACGCGACGCGGCGGCTGCTGCACAGGGTGGTCGACGGGGTCCGCGCCGACATGGAGGCGATCCGGTTCAACACGGCGATCGCCAAGCTGATCGAGCTGACCAACGGGCTGACCCGGCTGGCGGAGACCCCGCGCGAGGTGGCCGAGCCGCTGGTGCTGATGCTGGCGCCGTTCGCCCCGCACGTCGCCGAGGAGCTGTGGCGCCGGCTGGGGCACGACACCTCGCTGACGTACGCGGACTTCCCGACCGCCGACCCGGCGCTGCTGGTCGCGGAGACGGTGACGTACCCGGTGCAGGTCAACGGCAAGGTGCGCGGCCGGGTCGAGGTGCCCGCCGACGCGCCGGAGGAGGCCGTCCGCGCGGCGGCCCTGGAGGCGGTCGCGTCGTCGCTGGCCGGCAAGGAGCCCCGCAAGGTCATCGTTGTCTCCGGCCGGATGGTCTCCGTGGTCGCCTGACGTGTCGCGGGCAGGGCCGTCGCGGGTGTCGCACGCGACGGGCCCTGCCCGGCTCCGCCGGCCGGCGGAGCCTGCCCGACCCCGACGGCGGCGGGCCCCGCCGCCGTCGGCGACTACGGGTCCCGGCGGTGGACGACGACCACGGCGACCAGCGTCGCGACCAGGGACCAGCCGGCGAACGCGAGCCAGGAGCCGGCGACCGTGGCCGGGAACGGGTCCGGGTTCAGGACGTCGGGGTGCACCTCGATCAGCCGCTGCCAGGCGGGGACGGGCAGCACGTGCCGGAGTTCGGCGATCCACCGGTGCGTGTCGCTGTCCACCACCAGCGGCAGCAGCACGAGCAGCACGGTGGCCGCCACGACCGCCCCGGCGGCGTGCCGGATCACCGCGCCCAGTCCCATGCCGATCAGCGCGCAGACCGGCGCCAGCAGGGCGCTGCCCAGGACCGCCCGCGCCACCCCCGGGTCGCCGATCGACCAGCCGGCGTCCCGCCCGGACAGGATCGCCTGGGACACCCAGAACGCGGTCGCCGCGGTGACCAGGCCCAGCACGAGCATCACCGCGGCCAGCACGGCCGCCTTCGCGACCACCACCGACCGGCGGGCGGGAACGGCGGCGAACGTGGCCCGGACCAGCCCGCTCTGGTACTCGCCGACGACGGTCAGCGCGCCGACGCTGGTGGTGGCGAGCATCAGCAGCAGGTAGCCGGCCTCGGGGAAGGCGTCCCGCGCCGGCCCGTACAGGTGGAACATCTCCCGGCGCCCGTCCGGGTAGCTCGGCCAGTTCCGGTGGTCGGCGAGGCTGGCGTGCACGCTCACCCCGACGACGAAGAGGAACACCAGCGGCAGCGTCCACCGGGTCGAGCGCAGCGACCACAGCTTGATCCACTCGGCGGCGAGCAGGTCGCGGAACCGGGCCGGCGCCTCGGTCACGGTCGACCGGCGGGTCGGTTCGATCGTCGCGGTCATCGGGTCTCCTCCCCGGCGTGGTACTCGACGCTGTCGGCGGTCAGCTCCATGAAGGCCTCCTCCAGCGAGGCGGTGCGGGTGGTCAGTTCGTGCAGCCCGATGCCGTGGGCGAGCGCGAGGTCGCCGATCCGGGCGGCCGTCAGGCCGGTCACCACGAGGGCCCCGGCGTCGGCCGGTACGACCCGCGCGCCCTCGGCCGCCAGCACGACGGTCAGCGCGGCCGGGTCGGGCGTACGCACGGTCACGCTGGCGCGGGTGCCGCGGGCGGCGAACTCGGCGAGGCTCTGCTCCGCGATCAGCCGGCCGCGGCCGAGCACCACGAGCCGGTCCACACAGTGCTCCATCTCGCTCATCAGGTGGCTGGAGACGAAGACCGTCCGGCCCTCGTCGGCCAGCCGCCGGAACAGGTTCCGCACCCAGCGCACGCCCTCCGGGTCGAGGCCGTTGAACGGCTCGTCGAACAGGAGCACGGGCGGGTCGCCGAGCAGGGCGACGGCGATGCCGAGCCGCTGGCGCATGCCGAGGGAGAACCCGCCGATGCGCCGGGCCGCGGCGCCGGCCAGCCCCACCTCCCGCAGCACCGCGTCGACCCGGGCCCGGGCGATGCCGTTGCTGCGGGCCAGCGCGGACAGGTGCGCCGCGGCCGTACGTCCGGCGTGCACGTCGCCGGCGTCGAGCAGCGCGCCGGCGTGGTGCAGCCCGCGCGGCCGGTCGGCGAACCGGACCCCGTCCACCGTGGCGCTGCCGCTGGTCGGCGTGGTGAGGCCGAGGATCATCCGCAGCGTGGTGGACTTGCCGGCCCCGTTGGGGCCGAGGAAGCCGGTCACGTGGCCGGGGCGCACGGTCAGGGTGAGGTCGTCGACGGCCGTCCTGTCGCCGTACCGCTTCGTCAGAGCGTTCAGTTCGATCACGTGGCCCACGGTGCCGGGCGGCGGCCGGCGCGACGTCGCCCCGGCGGCCACAACCGGCGGCCGGCGACTGGCCCCCGGGCGTACGCCCGTGGGCCGATGCCGGGGCGACGGCGCGCCGGATAGCTTGTCCGCATGGATGCCACCGTGCCGCGCCCGCGTCGCGTCTCGTCGCTGGTGCGGACGGTGCTGCCCTGGGCCGGCGTCGCGCTGCTGCCGGTCGCCGTGGTCATGGCGCCGCGGACGGCGTCGAGCCGCGGCGGCGTGGGGTTCGGCGACTGGTGGCTTCCAGAGCGCTACCTGGTGCCGCTGCTGGCCGTGGGGCTGCCCGCCGGCCTGCTGCGCCGCCGCCCGGTGCTGGCCCTGGCGCTGATGCTGGTCGCGGCGTGCGCGGTCACCGTGAGCGTCAACGTCCCGGAGGCCGGCTACCTGGCCGACATCTGGTACGCGCAGTTCCTGACGATCGACGCGGTGGTGGGGCTGATCGCGGCGAACCGGTCGCGCCGGGTCTCGGTGCCGGTGGCCGTCGTGACGCTCGCCGTGCAGATCACCGCGAGCTTCGTGAACCCCTCCCTCGACCCGCTGAGCCGGGCCATGATCTCCGTGCTGGCGGTCGTCACCGCCTGGACGGTCGGCAACTCCGTGCGGGCCCGGCGCGGCTACGCCGAGGCGCTCCGGTCGCACGCCGCCGCCGAGGCGGTCACCGCGGAGCGGCTGCGCATCGCCCGCGAGCTGCACGACATGGTCGCCCACAGCATCGGAGTGATCGCCATCCAGGCCGGCGTCGGCGCCCGGGTCATCGACACCCAGCCCGCGCAGGCGCGCGCCGCGCTCGCCACGATCGAGCAGACCAGCCGGGAGACCCTGGCCGGCCTGCGGCGTACGCTCGGCGCGCTGCGCCGGCCGCAGTCGGAGTCGGCGTCGCTGGACCCGACGCCCGGGCTGGACGACCTCGACCGGCTCGTCACGGCCGCCGCCGACGCCGGGGTGCGGGTGGACCTGCGGCGCGGCGGCGAGCGGCGGAGGGTCCCGGCCGAGGTCGACCTCGCCGCGTACCGGATCGTGCAGGAGGCGCTGACCAACGTGGTCCGGCACTCGGGCAGCGACCGGTGCCGGGTCACCGTCACCCACGGCCCCGACGAGATCGCGGTGGAGGTCGTCGACGACGGTCGGGGCGGCACGGTCGGCGGCGAGGGGCACGGCATCGTCGGGATGCGGGAACGGGTTGCCCTCGCCGGCGGCCGGTTCCAGGCCGGACCGCGCCCCGAGGGCGGCTTCCGGGTGGCGGCGTGGCTGCCGGCGCCACCGGCGGAGGAGCGTTCCGGCGCGAGCGCGGCGGCGGGGGAGCGGTCGGCGGCGACGGAGCGGGCCGGGACGGGGGCGCGATGAGCGTCCGGGTGCTGCTCGTCGACGACCAGCCGCTGGTCCGCGCCGGGCTGCGGGTGCTGATCGCCGACGCGCCCGACCTCGACGTCGTCGGGGAGGCCGGCACCGGCGCCGAGGCGGTCCGGCTGGCCCGCGATCTCGCGCCCGACGTGGTGCTGATGGACCTGCGGATGCCGGGCACGGACGGCATCGCGGCCACCCGCGAGATCACGGCGCAGGGCGGGCCGGCGCGCGTCCTCGTGCTCACCACCTTCGACGACGACGCGCACGTGCACGCCGCGCTGCGCGCCGGCGCGAGCGGCTTCCTCGTCAAGGACATGGCGGTGGACGACATCCTCGCCGCCGTCCGGGTGGTGGCCGCCGGGGACGCGCTGATCGCCCCCGGGGTCACCCGCCGGCTCATCGCCGAGTTCGCCCGCCGGCCCGCGCCGGCCCACCGGCCCCGGGCCCTGGCCGGGATCACCGAACGGGAACGCGAGGTGCTCACCCTCGTCGGCCGGGGCCTGTCCAACGGCGAGATCGCCGCCGAGCTGGTGATCAGCGCGGCCACCGCCAAGGCGCACGTGGCCCGGCTGTTCAGCAAGCTCGGCGCCCGCGACCGGGTGCACCTCGTGATCGCCGCCTACGAGGCGGGATTGGTCTCCCCGGCGGGATGAGACACGCGACCGGGTGGGGCGGGCGCGCTCCGGGCGGTCAACGCAGCACGGCCGTCGGTCAGTGCGGCGCGGAGCCGGTCAGCACGCCGTCACCGCCGTGCGGGCGCGGAGCCGGTCAGCACGCCGTGGCCGCCGTGCGGGCGCGGAGCGGGTCAGCGCAGCACGGCCGTGACCACCCGGCGGTGCTCGGCCAGCCAGTCGTGCCAGCCGCGCACCATGTCGGCGACCCCCGCCTCGCGGAGCCGGCGCATGGCCGGGTCGCCCCGCTCCGCGCCGGCCGCGATCCCGCGCCAGGTCCCGTCGATCTGGGCGAGCATCACGTCGACCAGCTCGGCGCGGGGCAGCGCGGGCGACCCCGTGCCGGCCGCCTCGTAGGCGTCGCAGAGCAGCCGGGCGCGCCGGCCCAGCTCCACCGGGTCGGCTCCCGGCCCCGGCGCCGCCCAGTGCCAGGCGGCGACGGCGACATCCTCGACCCGCCGGCCGGGCGCGGCGAGGTCCCAGTCGATCAGCGCCACGGGCAGCGGGCCGGCGGCGGAGTCCCGGTACACCGTGTTCTTCGGGGACAGGTCGCGGTGGCAGACCGTCTCGGCGTCCCCGGCCAGCGGGCTGCCCGCGCAGGCGTCGTGCAGCCGCCGGACCAGCTCGGCCAGCCGGGTCAGCGCCGGGTCGGCGAAGTACGCCGGATCCTCCCTGTCCCGCCACGGCACCCGGCCGTCGACGTGGCTGAGCACCTGCCGACCCTGCTCGTCCGTGCCGAGGTGGCGGGGCGCGACGTCCGCGCCCACTCGCTCCAGGTGCCGCAGCAGCGCGGCGACGAACTCGGCGTTCTCCGGCGGCGTACGCCGGACGGTGTCGCCGACCCGGACCACCTCGGCGATGAAGCCGCCGCGCAGCCGCTCCCCGGCGACGGTGGGGTCGGCGCGGCCGGTGGCGCCGCTCGGCTGCCGCCCCTCGTGTTCCGGCCCGGTGTCCTCGCCCGCCCCGGGGGACCCGCTGCGCACGCCGGCCTCAGCCCGGCCCGAGCCGGCGCTCCCGCTCGGCGCGCCACCAGCGTCGGATCAGCACCGCGCTGGCGACCAGGCCGAGCGCGGCGGGGGCGGCGGCGAACCAGTTGACGTCGCCCGGGGAGGCGGCCGCAGCGCCCACCGCCGCGTAGCCGAAGGCCGTGGGGGCGGAGGCGAGCACGCTGCCGACCAGGAACGGCAGCACCCGGGCGCCGGTGGTGCCGTAGCCGTAGCTGACCAGGCCGAAGCCGGCGATCGGCAGCAGCCGTACGCTGACCACGCCGAGCACGCTCTGCCGGGCGAACCAGCCGTCGAGGCGGGCCAGCCGGCCGCGTACCCGCTCGGCGACGAACTCCCGCCCCAGGACGCGGCCGACCGCGAAGCCCAGCGCCGCCGCCAGCAGCGCGGCGCCCAGCGCGTACGCGGCGCCCTCGAGCGCGCCGAAGATCGCCCCCGAGGCGAGCGTGATGAACGTCCGGGGGACGAGCGCCACGAGCAGCAGCGCGCCGCCCAGGACCGCCGCCACGGGGGCGAGGTCGCCCAGCCGGTCGGCCAGCCCGGGCAGCTCCCCGGCCTCGGGCAGGTCGACGACGAGCAGCACCGTCCCGCACGCGGCGAGCAGGAGCAGCAGCAGCGCGAACCGGACGGCCGACGGCTCGCGCAGCAGCCGTCGGACCGGGTTCATGCCCGGGCGGCGGCCACCGCGGCGCGGCGTTCGGCGCGGAGCCGGTCGGGCCAGGTGTCGTCCAGCGGCGGGAGCTGGTGCGCGCCGGTGGCCCAGCGCAGCAGCAGGTCGGCCAGGGCGGGGTTGCGGGCCAGGGCGGGGCCGTGCGAATAGGTGCCGAGCAGCTTGCCCCGCCAGGCTCCCTCGGTGGCGCCGTCGTTGCCGACCCCGGCGGTGACCCGGGCCAGCGGGGAGACCCCCGGGCCGAGGTGGGTGCGACCGCCGTGGTTCTCGAACCCGGTCAGCGCCGGCACGCCCAGCCGCGGGTCGATCTCGCCGGCCAGCTCGCCCACGGCCCGGGTCGGCCCCCGGTCGGAGGAGAAGTCGAGCAGCTCCAGCCCCGCGCACCTGGTGCCCTTGGCGAAGAAGGAGGTGCCGAGGAGCTGGTAGCCGGCGCAGACGCCGAACACCACCGAGCCCTGGGCGACCGCCCGGTGCAGGCCGCCGTCGGCGAGCAGCCGCTGCGCGCCCAGCGCCTGGGGGCCGTCCTCGCCGCCGCCGATGAGGTAGATGTCGGCGGTGGAGGGGAGGCGCTGGTCGGAGCGGACCTCCAGCACCTCGACCGGGAAGCCGCGCTGGCGCGCCCGGCGGGCGAGGATCAGCGCGTTGCCCCGGTCGCCGTAGGTGGAGAGCAGGTCGGGGTAGATCCAGACGATACGCAGGCTCTCAGTTGACACGGTCCAACTCCGCTCGGATGTCCTGGAACGCGGTGTAGTTCGCGATGACCTCCAGGCGGCCCGGAGGCACCGCCCGGACGGCGTCGTGGAACGTCCGCACGTGCTGGAACGGCACGTCGTTGACCTCCAGCCGGACCGCCAGGTCGTACGCGCGGTCGCCGGTGATCAGCACCTGCCGGCCGCGCAGCGGGGCGAAGTCGACGTCGAAGAGCCAGGAGGTGTCCAGCCCGTCGGGGTCCCGGGCGTTGATGGAGAGCAGTGTCGGGGCGACGTCGGCCATGTCGAAGGCCTCCAGCCAGCTGGCCGGGTTCTTAGCCAGCAGCAGCCGGATGTTGCGCCCGTCCCGCTCGACCTGCGCGTAGCGGCCCGCCACGGAGGTGACGGTGCCGAGCTGGAGCACCGCGTCCACGGGCCGGACGCCGAACTCGGCGGCGACGGCCAGCGCGGTCGCGGCGTTGCCGACGTTGACCTTGCCGGGGAGCTGGAGCTTGACCTTGTGCCAGGCGCCGGTCGGGTCGATCACGCCGTCGTCCTCCACCGTCCACTGCGGCTGCGGGCGGCGCAGCGGGCAGCCGCTGCACCACCACTGGTCGCCGGAGCGCTGGATGGTCGAGCCGCACTCGGGGCAGACCCACGAGTCGTCGTGCCAGCGCTGCCCGGCGCTGAACCAGGTGACGTGCGGCGGGGCGATGCGGTGGTCGTGGTTGGGCGGCGGCGTCGCGGCCCACACCACCATCGGGTCGTCGGCGTTGGCGACGATGCGGACGTCGGTGTGCCGGACCAGCGCGGCGCGCCAGAGCTGCGCCATCATGGCGACCTCCTTGGCCCGGTCGAGCTGGTCGCGGGAGAGGTTGAGCAGCGCCACCACGTGCGGCTCGGTGGCCTCCAGCACCTGGGCGAGGTAGTGCTCGTCGACCTCCAGCACGGCGTAGGGGGTGCTGCCGGCCTTGGCGAGCGCGGAGGTGTGCCCGGTCGGCATGTTGGCGCCGAACGAGTTGGTGGCGACGCGGCCGAGCACCCCGACCGCCGCGGCGGTGAGGCGGGTGGTGGTGGTCTTGCCGTTGGTGCCGGAGATCAGGGCGATCGCGCGCCCGGCCGACAGGTGGGCCAGCAGGTCGGGGTCGATCTTCAGGCCGATCCAGCCGCCGATCACCGAGCCGTCACCGCGCCCCGCGGCCCGCGACAGCGCCGCGGCGGTCCGCGACACCGAGCTGGCCACCTTTGCCCGCAGGGGCATCTTCGCGTCCGTCACCCGAGCGAGGTTACCGGACCGGCGGGCCCACCAGATCGCCGCCGACGGCGAACCGTTCGGCCGGGGTGATCCGTCGGGCCGGCCGGATCGCGCTCGGCCGGACGGAGTCGATCTATGTCGGAAAGCAGACCGGGCCCGGGGGCCCCCGCCGCCCTCCACTCCGCTCCACCCCCTCTGACGTGCGGTTTCGCGCGGCGGTAGGGCGCGCCACGCGGGCGATTCTGGTTGCGGGTGGAGGGAAGTGGAGTAGAGTGGGGCGCAATGGTGAGGCCGGGAGGGCCCACCGGCCCGGGGGGTCAGCGGCGCCGCGAACGCCGCTCAAGGGCGAGGGGGTTGGGCCGATGTTCCTCGGCACCCACACCCCACGCCTGGACGACAAAGGCCGGTTGATCCTTCCGGCGAAGTTCCGGGACGAGTTGGCGGGGGGTGTCGTGATCACCAAAGGGCAGGAGCGCTGCCTCTACGTCTTCCCGATGCCCGAGTTCCAGCGGATCGCGGAGCAGTTGCGCGCGCAGCCGATGACGCACAAGGCGGCCCGGGCCTACAGCCGGGTCTTCTTCGCCAGCGCGCACGATGAGGTGCCGGACAAGCAGGGCCGGGTGACGATCCCGGCCCACCTGCGGTCTTACGCCGCTCTCGACCGGGACCTGGTCGTGATCGGCGCGAGCACCCGGGTGGAGATCTGGGACAGGGCCGCCTGGGAGAACTTCCTCGCCGAGAGCGAAGACGACTTCGCCGACATCTCCGAGGGGGTGCTGCCCGGCGGTCTGTAGGGCGTGACGCGCCCGACGTACTGCGAGATCTCCACCCGCTTTCGAGTTCCTGGCACCCCTTCCCCGGTGCCAGGCGCACGATCCGACAGGAGGGCCGCGGCCTCCGGCGGGCGGGAGCGGATGGGGATCTGGCGGTACGACGGCACGGCGTCGCCCGACGACAGGCGCAGAAGGACGAGGGTTTCAACCAGTGGGGGTCGACATGGGGGAGCTGCGCGGCACGCACGTGCCGGTACTGCTCGAGCGGTGTCTCGAGTTGCTGGCCCCCGCGCTGGACCGGGGCGGGCGGACGGTCCATGTCGACGCGACGCTGGGCCTGGCCGGGCACGCCGAGGCGGTGCTGGAGGCGCACCCGGAGACGGTGCTCATCGGGCTGGACCGGGACACCGAGGCGCTCGCGCACGCGCGCGCCCGGCTGGCCCGTTTCGCCGACCGGATCCACCTGGAGCACGCCGTCTACGACGAGCTGCCCGAGGTGCTCGACCGGCTCGGCTATCCGGGCATCGACGGGATCCTGTTCGACCTGGGGGTCTCGTCGCTGCAGCTCGACGCACCCGACCGCGGGTTCGCGTACGCGCAGGACGCCCCGCTGGACATGCGGATGGACCAGACCCGGGGGGTGACCGCCGAGGAGGTGGTCAACACCTACGCCCACCCGGACCTGGCCCGGGTGCTGCGGGTCTACGGCGAGGAGAAGTTCGCCGGCCGGATCGCCTCGGCGATCATCCGGGAGCGCGAGCGGGCCCGGATCACCTCGTCGGCGCGGCTGGCGGAGCTGGTCCGGGAGTCGATTCCGGCGCCAGCCAGACGAACCGGGGGACACCCGGCAAAGAGAACGTTTCAGGCTTTACGGATCGAGGTAAACAGGGAACTGGCAGCGCTGGAGACGGCGCTGCCGGCCGCGCTCGACAAGCTCAACGTGGGCGGCCGCATGGTGGTCCTGTCCTACCACTCGCTGGAGGACCGGCTCACCAAGGCGGCGCTCGCCGACCGGGTCCGCAGCAAGGGCCCGGTCGACCTCCCGGTCGAACTGCCCGGGTCGGGTCCGACGTTCCGGCTGCTCAGCCGGGGCGCCGAACTGCCCGGGGAGAGGGAGGTCGCCGCGAATCCGCGGGCCGCCTCCGTGCGGCTGCGGGCGGCGGAGCGGCTCGACCCGGACGCGGCCCAGCAGGGGCGTACCGACCGCGAACGGTACCGCCGGCGGGTCAAGGCGATGCACCAACCGGGGGCGGGGCCCACCGGATCCGCGACGGATCCGACGGGCCCCGGGGGACGGGACAGGGACGGACGAAGAGGGGGAGGGACATGACTATTGACAAGCGCGACCGCCGGGACGTGACCGGCGGCGGGCAGCGCGCACCGCGGTCGGGGGGCCGGATCGCGGCGGAGCGGGCCACGCGCACCGGTGCCGGCACGCCTCGGGCGGACCGGACGAGCCGGCTGGGGGAGACTCGCGCCCGGGGGGCGCGCGAGTTCCCGACGCAGGGCAACGCCGCGCTGCGGCCGGCCGAGCGGGATGGTTCCGCCGCCGCCCGCCCGCCCCGGCTGCGGGTGGCGCCGCCGCCGCCGGTGAAGGTGCCGCGCGCGCCGTTCGCGGCGCTGGTGCTGGTGCTGGTGGTCGGCGGGGTGCTCGGGATCCTGGTGGTCAACACCAAGATCAATGAGAACGCGTTCCGGCTGGAGAAGCTCCAGGAGCAGCAGGCCAAGCTCGACCTGGAGCAGCAGCAGCTCAACAAGCAGATCGCCGACGCGGAGGCCCCGGGCAACCTGGAGGCACAGGCCCGCAAGCTCGGCCTGGTGGAGGCCGGCGAGCCGGCGTACATCCGGCTGCCCGACGGCAAGGTGATCGGCGTGCCGCAGCCGGCCGACGGCCAGCCGTCGATCACCAGCCAGCAGGGCGCGGGAGGCTGACGACCGTGCCACCGAGATCGGAGGAACCGCGCCGGGACGCCACGGGCTCCCGGCGCGGTTCGTCCCGTGACGTCGGTGCCCGGGGCGCCGCGCGTCGCTCCGGCGAACCGGGGGCCGGTGGCATCTCCGACGCCCGGGCGTACACCCCGCGCGGGCGCACCGTCCGCGAGCAGCGCACCGGCGGCCGGACCGACCGCGACGACGACGCCGGCCGCACCGAGCAGCGCCGGACCCCCCGCAGCACCCGCTCGGGCGACCCCTTCCGGCCCGCCCTCCAGGTGCTCGACGGCGGGCGCGCGGGCGCCGGCCGCACCGGCCGGCGGGAGCCCGCGGGCCGCTCCGGCGTCGTCCGCACCGTCACGCCCCGCGCCCCGCGCGAACCCCGCCACGACGACGAGCCGCCGGCGCCCCGCCGCCGCGCGCCGCGCCGCCCGGACCGCCCGGCCGCCCGACGACCGTCCCGCAAGCCGCCGAAGCCGCCCCGGCTGGCCGACCCCCGCCGCCGGCTGCGGCTGGGCACCGTGCTGACGCTGGCGCTGTTCGCCGTCATCGGCATCCGGCTCGTCGTCCTCCAGGCCGTGGACGCCCCGGCGTACGCCGGCGGCGGCGTCGCCGACCGGCTGCGCACCGTGACCCTGCCGGCGGCGCGGGGGGCGATCTACGACCGGGACGGCGCCCCACTGGCGCACAGCGTCGAGGCGCGCTACGTCTACGCCGACCCGACCCAGGTCAAGGACATCCCGGGCACCGCGAAGGCGCTCTCGCCGCTGCTCGGCATTCCGGCCTCCGAGCTGGCCGGGAGCATGAAGCCGCGCAAGCGGGTCAACGGGGTCGACTCACAGTTCGAGTACCTGGCCCGGGGGGTGGACATCGACCGGGCCCGGCAGATCACCGCGCTGGAGCTGCCCGGCATCTACACCCACCGCGACGAGCGGCGCGAGGTGCCCGGCGGTGACCTCGCCGCCAACCTGCTCGGCTTCACCAGCCAGGACATGGTCGGCCTGGAAGGGCTGGAGGCCCGCTACGACGACGTGCTGCGGGGCGAGGACGGCAAGCGGGTCTACGAGGTCGGCCTCGGCGACCTGGCCGCCCCGATCCCCGGCGGCTACAGCGAGACGACGAAGGCCAAGCCGGGCAGCTCCCTGCGGCTCACCATCGACCGCGACCTCCAGTTCATGACGCAGCGGATGCTGGCCCGGCACATGGCGAGCAGCAAGGGCAGCACCGGCGCGGCCGTGGTCCTGGAGGTCGGCACCGGCGAGGTGCTGGCCCAGGCCAGCCACCCCACCTACAACGCGGCCAAGCCCGTGCCGAGCGACCCGACCGACCGGGAGGACGCGGCCACCAGCTTCGTCGTCGACCCCGGCTCGGTGCACAAGGCGATCACCTTCGGCGCCGCCCTGCAGGAGCGGGTGATCACCCCGGACACCACGCTGCCGATCGCCAACGCGATCCGCAAGGGCGACACCTGGTTCGCCGACACCCACCCGGCCGAGGGCCGCCGGATGAGCCTGCCCGGCATGATGGCGTACTCCTCGAACGTGGGCACCATCGAGATCGCCGACAAGCTGGGCCCGGAACGGCTGATCGACTACCAGAAGCGGTTCGGCCTCGGCGAGCCGACCGGGGTCGGCATGCCCGGCGAGGCCAGCGGGCGGTTGCTGCCGGCCGACGAGTGGAGCGGGTCGTCGGCCGGGTCGGTGCCGATCGGGCACAGCGTCGACGCCACGCCGCTGCAGATGGCCGCCGCGTACGCGGCGATCGCCAACGACGGCACGTACGTGCAGCCGCGGCTGGTCAGGGAGGTGATCGGGCCGGACGGGAAGCGCAGGCCGACCGACCCGCCCGTCACCCGGTCGGTGCTCAGCCCCGACAACGCCGCCGCCCTGCGGCACATCCTGGAGGCGGTCACCACCGTCGAGGGCGCCACCGGCCGGGCCGCGGCGCTGCCCGAGTGGCGGGTCGCCGGCAAGACCGGCACCGGCTGGCGGCTGGTCGACGGGCGCAAGCAGCCCGGCGAGGTGGCCTCCTTCATCGGCATGGCCCCGGCCGAGAATCCCCGCTACGTGATCGCGGTCTTCGCGCACACCCCCGCCGGCGGGGGCGGCGACATCGCGGCCCCCGCGTTCCGGGACATGATGCAGTTCACGCTACGTCACTACGGGGTGCCGCCGAGTGGGGAGAAGGCCCCGAAGTTCACGGTCTATCCGCGCTGAGCGGTCACGCCGGGACATCATCGGTGAGTGCGGACGAACCACCGGGGCGGCTGTGCGGCCGGAACCGGACGACCGGGTAGGGTCTGACGCCGTGCCCGGCAATCCTCGTCCCCGTACCGTGATCGGTGTCCGGCTCGGCGACCTCGCCGCCCGGCTCGCCGTCGAACCCCCGGAGGGGGCCGCCGAGCTGGTGGTGACCGGGGTGACCCACGCCAGCCAGGAGGTCCGCCCCGGCGACCTGTACGCGGCCCTGCCCGGTGCCCGCCGGCACGGCGCGGAGTTCGCCGCCGGCGCGGCGGCGGCCGGCGCGGTCGCCGTGCTGACCGACCCGGCGGGCGCTCCGGCCGCGACCGCGGCGGGCCTGCCGGCGCTGGTGGTCGCCGACCCCCGCGCGGTGCTGGGCGACCTCGCCTCGGCCGTCTACGGCGACCCGACCGAGGGGCTGACGGTGATCGGGGTGACCGGCACGGCCGGCAAGACCTCCACCGCCTACCTGGTCGAGTCCGGCCTGCGCGCCGCCGGCCACACCACCGGCCTGATCGGCACCGTGGAGACCCGCCTGGGCGACCTGGTGGTCGACAGCGTGCGCACCACGCCCGAGGCCACCGACCTGCACGCCATGCTGGCCGCCGCCCGCGAGCGCGGCGTCACCGCCCTGGTCATGGAGGTCTCCAGCCACGCCCTGGCGATGGGCCGGGTCGGGGGGGTCCGGTTCACGGTCGGCGGCTACACCAACTTCGGCTCCGACCACCTGGACTTCCACGCCGACTCGGCGGACTACTTCGCCGCCAAGGCGCAGCTGTTCGACGGCCGCTGCGCGGTGGAGGTGCTCAACCACGACGACCCGGCGCTGAAGCCGCTGTACAAGCCGGCGACCGTCACCTACTCGGCGGCCGGCGACCCGGGCGCCACCTGGTGGGCCGACCAGGTCGGCGGCGAGGGGTACGCGCAGCGCTTCACGGTGCACGGCCCGGACGGGCTGGCACTGCCGGCCGGGGTGGCGCTGCCGGGGCGGCACAACGTCGCCAACGCCCTGCTGGCCATCGCCGTGCTGGTCGCCGCCGGGGTGGACCCGAGGACCGCCGCCGCCGGCGTGGCCGCCTGCGGCGGCGTGCCCGGGCGGCTGGAGCTGGTGGCCGCCCCCGGGCCGGTGCGCGGCGTCGTCGACTACGCGCACAAGGCGGACGCGATCGTCGCCGCGCTGGCCGCGCTGCGCGAGTACGGCGCCGGCCGGCTCGTCTGCGTGATCGGCGCCGGCGGCGACCGGGACCGGGGCAAGCGGCCGGTGATGGGCGCCGCCGCGGCGGAGGGAGCGGACGTGGTGCTGGTGACCGACGACAACCCGCGCACGGAGGACCCGGCGGCGATCCGCGCCGAGGTGCTGGCCGGCGCCCGGGCGGCCGGGACGACGGCCCGCGTCGAGGAGGTGCCCGGCCGGCGGGCGGCCATCGACGCGGCGGTCCGGCTGGCCGAGCCGGGCGACGTGGTCGCGGTGCTGGGCAAGGGCCACGAGCGCGGCCAGGAGATCGCCGGCGAGGTGCACCCGTTCGACGACCGCACCGAGCTGGCCGACGCGCTGCGCGCCCGCTTCGCCGACGAGGCGGGTCAGCGGTGATCGCGCTCAGCCTGGCCGAGGTCGCCTCGGCGGTCGGCGGGCGGCTGGTCGCCGCCGACCCGGACGCCACGGTCACCGGCCCGGTCGAGTTCGACTCCCGCAAGGTGCGCGCGGGCGCGCTCTTCGTGGCGTTCCCCGGGGAGAAGGTGGACGGGCACGACTACGCCGCCGCCGCGGTGGCCGCCGGCGCGGTGGCCGTGCTCGGCACCCGGGAGGTGCCCGGCGTGCCGATGGTGCTGGTCGACGACGCGCTGGCGGCGATGGGCCGGCTGGCCCGGGCGGTGGTCGACCGGCTGCCCGGCCTCACCGTGATCGGGCTGACCGGCTCGTCGGGCAAGACCACCACCAAGGACCTGATCGCCCAGCTGGCCGCGCGGCTCGGCCCGACCGTCGCCCCGCCCGGCTCGTTCAACAACGAGCTGGGGCACCCGTACACGGCGTTGCAGGCCGGTCCGGAGACGCGCTACCTGGTCATGGAGAAGGGCGCCCGCGGGGTGGGGCACGTGCGCTACCTGTGCGACGTGGTGCCGCCGCGGATCTCCGTGGTGCTCAACGTCGGGGTCGCCCACATCGGCGAGTTCGGCTCGGTGGAGACCATCGCGCTGGCCAAGGGCGAGCTGGTCGAGGCGCTGCCCGCCGACGGCCTGGCGGTGCTGAACGCCGACGACCCGCTGGTCGACGCGATGGCCTCGCGCACCGTCGCCCGGGTGATCCGCTACGGCGAGGCGGCGCACGCCGACGTGCGGGCCGAGGACGTGACGCTGGACGACCGGGGCCGGGCCGCGTACACCCTGGTCACCCCGGAGGGGACCGCGCCGGTGCGGCTCGGGCTGACCGGCCGGCACCAGGTCGGCAACACCCTCGCCGCCGCGGCGGTGGCCCGCGAGCTGGGCATGCCCCTGACCGAGACGGCCGTCGCGCTGGGCGAGCTGGGGCTGGTCTCCACCCGTCGGATGGACGTCTTCGAGCGCGCCGACGGGGTGACCGTGATCGACGACTCGTACAACGCCAACCCCGCGTCGATGGCGGTCGCGCTGCGTGCGCTGGCCGGCATCGGGCGGGAGCGGCGCACCGTCGCGGTGCTCGGCTACATGGCCGAGCTGGGCCCGTTCGAACGCGACGGGCACGCCGAGGTCGGCCGTCTCGCGGCCGAGCTGGGCGTCGACCGGCTGCTCGTGGTGGGCGAGCCGGCCGCGCCGATCCACGAAGGCGCGACATCGGTAGGTGACTGGGGAGGAGAGTCGGTGCTGCTCACCGATCAGGCGGCGGCCGTCGAGATGCTGCGCAGCGAGTTACGACCGGGCGACGTCGTCCTGGTGAAGGGCTCCCGGTACCGCACCTGGGAGGTGGCCGACGCGCTGCGCGCCGACGCCGCCGGGGACGGATCCGGCCCGACGGCGACGGGGGGCGGCGCCGCATGAGGGCGGTCATCGTCGCCATCGGGGTGGCCTTCCTGGTCTCGCTGTTCTGCACCCCGATCGCGATCAAGGTGTTCGCCCGGCTGAAGGCCGGCCAGCCGATCCGATCAAACCTCGGGCTCGCCAGCAACGAGGGCAAGAAGGGCACGCCGACGATGGGCGGCGTGGTCTTCATCCTGGCCACGGTCATCGCGTACGTGGCCGGTCACCTGGCGCTGACGACCCTGCCGGACGCGCAGATCGCCCAGGTCGAGCCGACGATCACCGCGCTGGTGCTGCTGGGGCTGATGGTCTTCTCCGGCGCCGTCGGCTTCATCGACGACTTCCTCAAGGTGCGCAAGCGGCACAGCGGCGGTCTCAACAAGCGCGGCAAGCTGCTCGGGCAGATCCTGGTCGGCGCGGTCTTCGGGGTCGTGGCCCTCTACTTCCCGAGCACCATGACCGACGCCTCGGGGGCCGAAACCAACACCGAGACAGTGGGCAGCACCACGCTCAGCTTCATCCGGGACATCCCGGCGCTGGACATCACCAAGGTCGGCGCGGTGGTTCTCTTCATCTTCGTGGTGATGGCCGCGACCAACGGCGTCAACCTCACCGACGGCCTCGACGGCCTGGCGACCGGCGCCTCGGTGATGGTCCTCGCGGCGTACGCGCTGATCGCCTTCTGGCAGTACCGGCACTGGTGCGCCGACCCGGACTACACCCAGGACTACTGCTACACCGTCCGGGACCCGCTGGAGATCGCCCTGATCGCCGGCGCGGCGGCCGGCGCCTGCGTCGGCTTCCTGTGGTGGAACACCTCGCCGGCGCGGATCTTCATGGGGGACACGGGTGCGCTGGGGCTCGGCGGCCTGATCGCCGGCATGGCGATGTCCACCCGGACGATCCTGCTGCTGCCGATCATCGGCGGCCTGTTCGTGATCATCACGATGTCCGTGGTGATCCAGATCATCTCGTTCCGCACCACCGGCAAGCGCGTGTTCCGGATGTCGCCGTTGCAGCACCACTTCGAGCTCGCCGGCTGGAGCGAGGTCAACATCGTGGTCCGGTTCTGGATCATCGCCGGCATCGGCGTGGCCATCGCGCTCGGTCTCTTCTACAGCGAGTTCCTCGCCAACATGACCTGAGCCGGCCGGTCGAGGCGGCTCCGGCGGGGTCGCCTCCCGTCGCGGGGCCCGGGCGCGCGCCGCCCGGGCCCCGCGACGTGTCCGGGGGACGCCGACCGCGGACGGCGCGGCGCGCGAGCCCGACACGCCGACCGGCCGGTTGCGCCGGTGGCGACCCCGGGAAACCGCGATGATGGTCGGGTGGGGGAGGGCAGAGGCATCGAGGGCAGGACAGAGGCGACGCCCCGGCGGTCACCCGGAGCCACCCGTACGCGCGACGCGCCCGCCGCGACGCGGGGGCCGGACGAGGCCGGGGGCCGGCCGCGCGGGGTGGACGCCGCCGGTGGGCTGGCCGCGCTGCGTGGCCTGCTGGACCGCCCGCTGGCCTCCTACTACCTGCTGCTGTCCAGCGCCGGGCTGCTGCTGTTGATCGGCCTGACGATGGTCTTCTCGGCGACCAGCGTCCGCGAGTACGCCGAGGGCGGCAACGCGTTCGCCGCGCTCACCAAGCAGGCGATCTTCGCGGTGATCGGCATCGTCGCCTTCTGGGCCTGCCAGCGGCTGCCGGCCAAGACCTACCGGGTGCTCGGCCGGCCGCTGCTGTTCACCGCCGTCGGCCTGCTGCTGGTGCTCAACCTGCTGCTCGCGTACGCCCGGCTGACCAACCAGGACTCGGCCCGGATCGGCCCGATCGAGGCCCGGCTGCTGTGGCTCTTCGTCGGCGGCATCCAGGTGCAACCCTCCGAGTTCGCGAAGTTCGCGCTGGTGCTCTGGGGGGCGCACGTGATCGCCCGCAAGGGTGCCGCGCTGGGCTGGTGGCGCGAACTGGCCACGCCGCTCTTCCCCGTCGTCGGCCTGCTCTTCGTCCTCGTCGGCTACAACGACCTCGGCACGATGCTCTGCCTGCTCGCCGTGGTGGTGGGGCTGCTCTGGGCGGCCGGGGTGCGGATGCGGGTCTTCGGCACGCTCTCCGTGCTCGGGCTGGTCGGCGTCGGCCTGCTGATCGCCGTCGCCTCGCTGGGCGCCGGCTCCGGTGAGCGGGGCGAGGAGAACTACCGCTTCGCCCGGCTGATGTCGTTCTTCAACCCGCCCGCGCCGGACGAGTGCAAGCTCGAGGGCTGCTACCAGATCTACCAGGGGCGGCTGGCCATCGAGCACGGCGGCTGGTTCGGCGTCGGGCTCGGCAAGTCCAGCCTCAAGTTCGGCTGGCTGCCCGAGGCGCACAACGACTTCATCTTCGCGATCATCGCCGAGGAGCTGGGCGTGATCGGCTGCGTGGTGGTGCTCAGCCTCTTCGCCGTGCTGGCCTACACCGGGCTGCGGATCGCCCGCCGGGTCGACGACCCGTTCCGCCGGCTGGCGGCCGCCGCGGCGACCACCTGGCTGGTCAGCCAGGCCGTGATCAACATCGGCGGGGTGGTCGGGCTGCTGCCGATCACCGGCCTGCCGCTGCCGTTCATCTCCGACGGCGGAAGCGCCCTGGTCGTCACGCTCGCCGCGATCGGGATGCTCGCCTCCTTCGCCCGCGCCGAACCCGACGCCGCCAGAGCGCTGCATGCCCGTCCGCCGGCCCGATGGGTCCGACTACTCTGGGCCCCGTTGCCGCCGCTTCCCGGGCGGCGGCGCCGCCCGGCGTCGCCCCCGGCTGCCCGAGGGTCCGTGCCCCGGTCGCGCCAGCGGCGGCCCGACGACCAGGCCGCACCGCGCGGGGTCCGGCTCGCCCGGACCCGCCGCGGGTCGGCGGACGAGAGGAGACGTTGATGGGTCCGCTGCGTTCGGTGGTGCTCGCGGGAGGTGGCACCGGGGGGCACATCTACCCGCTGCTCGCCTTCGCCGACTGCCTGCGCCGACACGACCCCGGCGTCCGGATCACCTGTCTGGGCACACCGAAGGGCCTGGAGAACGAGCTGATCCCGCCGCAGGGCTACGACCTGCGGCAGATCCCGGCCTACCAGCTGCCCCGGTCGGTCAACATGAACCTGGTCAAGACCCCGGGCCGGATGTGGACGGCGGCCCGCGCGGCGGGCAAGGTGATCGACGAGGTGCGCGCCGACGTGGTCGTCGGCTTCGGCGGGTACGTCTCCGTGCCGGCCTACCTCGCCGCCTGGCGACGCGAGCTGCCGATCGTGATCCACGAGGTGAACGTGCCGCCGGGCGTGGCCAACCGCCTCGGCATGAAGTTCACCCGGCACGTGGCGGTCGGCTTCCCGCACCAGCCCGCCCAGGCCGAGGCGCTGCGCGACGCGCGGGTCGTCGGCGTGCCGCTGCGCCGGGGCATCGCCGGGCTGGACCGGGCCGCCATGCGCAACGCGGCGCGGGCCCACTTCGGGCTCCGTCCCGACCTGCCGGTGCTCTTCGTCGCCGGCGGCTCGCAGGGCGCCCGGTCGATCAACCTCGCGGTGGCCGGGGCGGCCAAGGAGCTGGCGCGCAACGGGGTGCAGGTGCTGCACGTCATCGGCGCCCGTAACGAGCCGGTGCCGGTCCCCACCGACCTGCCGGTGCCGTACGTGACGCTGCCCTACCTCAGCGAGATGGAGGCCGGCTACGCCGCCGCCGACCTGATGCTGGGTCGGGGCGGGGCGATGACCTGCGCCGAGGTGGCCGCGATCGGGCTGCCCACCATCTACGTGCCCTACCCGCACAGCAACCAGGAGCAGAAGCGCAACGCGCTGCCCGTGGTGGAGGCCGGCGGAGGGCTGCTCGTCGACGACGCCGAGCTGACCCCCGACTGGGTCGAGCGGACGGTCATCCCGCTGATCCGCGACCCCCACCGGCTGCACGCGATGGGCACCGCCGCGGCCGCGTACGGGCGTCGTGACGGCGACGAGGCGCTGCTCAACTTCGTCTACGAGGCGGTGGCCCGATGACCGGGCGCACCGCGACGGGAAGGTACTCGGCATGAACACCGCACAGTTCACCCCGGCCGGCACGCTCACCGCGGAGGACCTGGGCACGATCCACCTGATCGGGGTGGGCGGGGTCGGCATGAGCGGCCTGGCCCGGCTCTTCCTGACCCGGGGCATCCCGGTTTCCGGCAGCGAGCTGCGGGAGTGGCCGTCCCTGGCCGGCCTGCGGGCGCTCGGCGGCACCATCCACATGAGTCACGAGGCGTCCAACCTCGACGGCGTCGACACGGTCGTCTACTCCTCGGCCATCCCGCAGGACCACCTGGAGATGGTGGAGGCGCGCCGGCGCGGCCTGCGCGTGCTGCACCGCTCCGAGGCCCTCGCGGCGGCGATGACGGGCCGCCGGACGGTCGCGGTCGCCGGCACCCACGGCAAGACCACCACGACCTCGATGGTCACGATGGTGCTCCAGCAGGCCGGGCAGGATCCGTCCTTCGTGATCGGCGGGGAGATCTCCGAGGTCGGCTCGGGGGCCCACCACGGCACCGGCGAGTACTTCGTGGTCGAGGCTGACGAGAGCGACCGCTCCTTCCTGATCTACCGCCCGTACGTGTCGATCATCACCAACATCGAGGCCGACCACCTCAACACCTACGGCGACCTCGCCAACCTGGAGGCGGCCTTCGCCGACTTCGCCCGGCTCACCGACCCGGACGGCTTCATCATCACCTGCGCCGACGACGCCGGCGGGCGGCGGTTGGCCGAGACGCTGCGCGCCGAGGGGCGGCGGGTGCACACGTACGGCGAGGCGGCCGACGCCGACCTGCGGCTGACCGACATCGCCTCCTCCGCCCGGGGCGTCCGCTACCTGGCGGGCATCGACGGCCGGTCGCTGGGCGAGTTCCGGTTGCCGGTGCCCGGCCGGCACATGGGGCTCAACAGCGCCTCGGCGGTGCTGGCCGCGTACCTGCTGGGGCTGCCGCTGGAGGCGGCCGAGGCCGCGCTCGCGGCGTTCCCCGGCGTGCGGCGGCGCTTCGAGCGCAAGGGCGTCGCGGACGGCGTGCTGGTCTACGACGAGTACGCCTACCACCCGACGTCGATGACGCTGGCGTTGCAGACGCTGCGCGAGGTGGCCGGGGACGGCCGACTGATCGTGGTGTTCCAGCCCTACCGGCTCTACCGCACCCGCGACCTGCAGGCGGAGATCGCCGAGGCGCTGGCCATCGCCGACGAGCTGGTGCTGCTGGAGGTCTTCGGCCCCGGCGAGCTGCGCCAGCCGGGGGAGGGCTCGGCGGCGCTGGTCGAGGCGGTGTCGCTGCCGGCGGAGCGGAAGGTCTTCGTGGACTCGTGGGAGGCGGCGCCGGCCGAGGTGGCCCGGCGCGCCCGGCCCGGCGACGTCGTGGTGACCATGGGCGCCCCGCCGATCTCGCTGATGGGGGACCAGCTGCTCGACGCGCTGTCGGCGCGGGCGGCCGACCCGGCGGCCCCGGCGGGCACCACGCCCGGCGGGGAGGCCGGCGGGGCGACCACCATCGGCGGCACCGTCCCCGGCGTCGGCGGCACGGTCCCGGACGGCGCGGCGCCCGCGGCCGGATGAGCCCCGGTCCGACGCGCGGGCGCACCACCGGCGCGGACGGCGGTGGCCGCCGCGGACCGGTGCGCCGATGGCAGCTGGTCCGGGCCGGCAGCGACGCCGTACCGGCCTCGACCCGGCGGTTCATGGCCCGGGCCCGGCAGCGCCGGATGCGCGCCGCGCTGCCGTGGGCGATCGCCGCCGGCGTGCTCGGCCTGGCCGGGCTGGTGGCCTGGACGCTGCTCGGCACCGGCCTGTTCGGGGTGCGCGAGGTCCGGGTGGAGGGCGCCGAGCTGGTCAGCGCGGTGCAGGTGCGGGACGCGGCAGCGGTGCCCGACGACGCCCCGCTGGCCCGGGTGGACCTGGCGGCCACGGCGCGCCGGGTCGGCGGGCTGCCGGCGGTGGAGCGGGCCGTGGTGACCCGGGACTGGCCGGACGCGCTGGTCGTCCGGGTGACCGAGCGCACCGGCGTGGCGGTGGTGCCGCGTGGGGAGCAGTTCGTCGTCCTCGACCGGTCGGGCGTGGTGTTCCGGACGCTGCCCCGGCCGCCGGACGGCCTGCCGGTGGTCCGGCTCGCCGAGCCGGGGCCCGACGACGGGGCGACCCGGGCCGCGCTGGAGGTGCTGACCGTGCTCACCCCGAAGCTGCGCGCCGAGTTGGTGGACGTGACCGTCGAGGGGCTGGCCCGGATCAAGCTCCGGCTGCGCGACGACCGGGTGGTGGTCTGGGGGGACGCGACGCGGGGGCCGGACAAGGCGCGGGTCGCCACCGCCCTGCTCGACCGCGAGGCCGACACGATCGACGTGAGCGCGCCGGACGTGGTGACCCTGCGGTGACCGGTGTCCGGTCCCGCCGGCGCGACGTGACCCACCCCGCTCCGCGGGCGACACGCCGTGCGGGTCCTTGGTTCACGGCGTGGGGGCGCTTACGTTGCCCCGAAGGGGATCAGTGGTTGACATAACTGTAAGCCTCTAGTAGAGGGTGAGGGTTTAATCCTGATCCTCGCTGGTGACAGCTGTCGTCGGCCGCTGGTCTGGCCAGGCCGTACCGGGTCGGCCCATGCCAATCTCGAAGGGAAAGGACCGAGGATGACACCTCCGCACAACTACCTGGCGGTCATCAAGGTCGTCGGCATCGGTGGCGGCGGCGTCAACGCCGTCAACCGGATGATCGAGGTTGGGCTCAAGGGCGTCGAGTTCATCGCGATCAACACCGACGCGCAGGCGCTGCTGATGAGCGACGCCGACGTCAAGCTCGACGTCGGTCGCGAGCTGACCCGCGGGCTCGGCGCGGGCGCCAACCCCGACGTCGGTAAGAACGCCGCCGAGGACCACCGCGACGAGATCGAGGAGGTGCTCAAGGGCGCCGACATGGTCTTCGTGACCTGCGGCGAGGGCGGCGGCACCGGCACCGGCGGCGCACCCGTCGTGGCGAACATCGCGCGCAAGCTCGGCGCGCTGACCATCGGCGTGGTGACCCGGCCGTTCTCGTTCGAGGGCAAGCGCCGCCAGGTGCAGGCGGAGTCCGGGATAGACGAGCTGCGCAACCAGTGCGACACGCTCATCGTCATCCCCAACGACCGGCTGCTGGCGCTCGGTGACCGCAACATCAGCATGATGGACGCGTTCCGCACCGCCGACCAGGTCCTCCTCTCCGGCGTCCAGGGCATCACCGACCTGATCACCACTCCGGGTCTGATCAACCTGGACTTCGCCGACGTCAAGAGCGTGATGAGCGGCGCGGGCAGCGCGCTGATGGGCATCGGCAGCGCCCGCGGCGAGAACCGCGCCGTCGAGGCGGCCGAGGCGGCCATCTCCAGCCCGCTGCTGGAGCAGAGCATGGACGGCGCGCGCGGCGTGCTGCTCTCCATCGCCGGCGGGTCCGACCTGGGCCTGTTCGAGATCAACGACGCGGCCCAGCTCGTCACCGACGCGGCCCACCCGGACGCCAACATCATCTTCGGCGCGGTCATCGACGACGCCCTCGGCGACGAGGTGCGGGTCACCGTCATCGCGGCGGGCTTCGACGGCGGCGCACCGGCGTACAAGGCGGCCGAGCCGGCGGCCCGCAAGCCCAACCAGAACCAGCCGGCGCAGCCCAACCCGCCGGTCGCGCCGCCGACCACCATGCCGGCCCCGCAGCAGTCGCCCCGCCGGGTGCTCTTCGACGACGTCGACGTGCCCGACTTCCTCAAGAACGGTTCCTGAGTTCCGCCGATGACCGACAGCCCAGCCACGGTGCGCCCGGACCGGCGCGCCGAACTCGCGGCCGGCCTGGCCCGCGTACGGTCCCGGATCGCGCAGGCGTGTGCCGACGCGGGACGGGACACCTCCGAGGTCACCATGATCGCGGTGACCAAGACCTACCCGGCCGGGGACGTCGTGGCCCTGGCCGGCCTCGGCGTGCTCGACGTGGGGGAGAACCGCGACCAGGAGGCGGCGCCCAAGGCGGCCGAGGTGGCCGCGGCCGGGGTGACGCCCCGCTGGCACTTCATCGGGCAGTTGCAGCGCAACAAGGCGAAGTCGGTGGTCCGCTACGCCGACGTGGTCCACTCCGTCGACAGTGTCCGGCTGGCCGGGGCGCTCGACCGGGCCTCGGCGTCCGGCCGGGACCGGCCGCTGGACGTGCTGGTCCAGGTCAGCATCGACGGCGACGCGGCCCGGGGCGGGGCGCTGCCGGGCTCGGCCGATCCGGACGCCGGCCTCGACGCGGTGGCCGAGGCGGTGGCGGGCGCCGAGGCCCTGCGGCTGACCGGCCTGATGGCGGTGGCGCCGCTGGGCTGGGAGCCGGAGCGGGCGTTCGCCCGGCTGGCCGAGGTGGCCGCCGGGTTCCGGAGGCTCCACCCGGGAGCCGGGGCGCTCTCCGCCGGCATGAGCGGCGATCTGGAGATCGCCCTCCGTTACGGCGCGACACATGTCCGCGTCGGCAGCGCGTTGCTCGGAATGCGTCCCACGCTGCGGTAGCCTGACCGCGAGAGAAGCAAATTACATC
The DNA here is from genome assembly GCF_900090315.1 of Micromonospora citrea. NCBI lineage: Bacteria > Bacillati > Actinomycetota > Actinomycetes > Micromonosporales > Micromonosporaceae > Micromonospora > Micromonospora citrea. Next base: position 5,438,910 of record NZ_FMHZ01000002.1, read on the forward strand.
TGTGTTGTTTGAAGGGGCGGCGTCCCGTCATCGGGGGTCGTGGCGTGCGACGCGAATCGCGCGTCAGGGGATTGCCGCACCAGTCCGGTGGGCAGAAGTGTTCCACTCGCGACAAGCGACACGGCACGGGGGCGCGTGCCGCACGGCGGACGGGAAGGGCGCGGGATGGGTGCACTGCGCAAGGCGGGGGTCTGGCTCGGTCTGGTCGAAGAGGACGACGAGCGGCCCTACGACGACGGTGGCTACGACAAGGGTGGCTACCGCGATTCGCGCTACCGGCAGAGCCGGTACCCGGAGGACTTCGCCGACGACGAGGAGGACGACTCCGAGGAACCGCCGGCGCCCCGGTCCCGCCTCGGCGACCGCGGCCGGCTCTCCGAGCGGGTCGCCTCCCGCGCCTCGGACGCCGACCGGGCCGACGCCGACCGCCCGGAGCGGGCGGAGCGGTCCAGCGTCCGCTCCATCACCCGGTCGACGGCCGGCGAGACCAGTGGGGCGCTGACCTACCACACCCGGGACAACCTGGCCCTGGCGCCCCAGACGCAGCCGCGCGAGCGGGCGGTGGTCGCCGAGGAGGAGCAGCGCTACCAGATCACGACGCTGCACCCGACGACCTACCGCGAGGCGCGCACCATCGGCGAGCACTTCCGCGACGGCGTTCCGGTGATCATCAACCTCACCGAGATGGACGAGGCGGACGCGCGTCGACTCGTCGACTTCGCCGCCGGCCTCGCGTTCGGCCTGCGCGGTACGATCGAGCGCGTGACCAATCGGGTGTTCCTGCTCTCACCGGCCAACGTCCAGGTCACCGCGGAGGACAAGGCCAAGATCGCCGAGGGCGGCTTCTTCAGTCTGAGCTAGCCCCGCCCGACCCGAGGGACGTCGCCTGTCGTGTTGTCGATCGTGCTGCAAGTGCTGTACCTGGTGCTCTATGTCTTCCTCATCACCCTGCTCGCCCGGTTCGTCCTGAGCGCCGTCCTGCAGTACGGCCGGCGCTGGCAGCCGGGGCGCGGGGCATCGGTGGGGCTGGAAATCGTGTGGAGCGTCACTGATCCCCCTCTCAACGCGTTGAGGCGTGTGATCCCTCCGCTGCGAATTGGTACCGTGAGCATCGACCTGGCCTCACTTGTGCTCCTGGTTATCCTGTTCGTGCTGATGGAGTTCGTGTTGAGGCGGTCGATCATGAGCCTTGGCTGATGACCGACGCGCTTTCGCGGCCGCAACTGACCCGAGGAGTTTCGATGCCGCTGACCCCGGCCGACGTCCACAACGTCGCCTTCAAAAAGCCGCCGATCGGCAAGCGGGGGTATGACGAGGAGGAGGTCGACGCCTTCCTGGACGAGGTCGAGCGCGAGCTTGCCCGTCTCATCGAGGAGAACAACGAGCTGCGTGCCCAGGTGGAGCGCGGCGGCCGTGGCGGCGCCCCCGCCGGCCCCGGCGGCGACGCCCGTCTCGCGGCGGAGCTCAACGACGTCAAGGCCCAGCTCGACCGGGTGCAGCGCGACAAGGCGGCGGCCGAGCAGGCCGCCCGGGCGATGCAGGCGGAGCTGGAGCAGGTCCGTTCGGCCGGTGGGCCGGCGGTCACCGGCGACGGCGAGCAGCAGGCGTTGCGGGTGCTGATGATGGCCCAGCGGACCGCCGACGACCACGTCTCCGACGCCCGTCGCGAGGCCGACCAGCTGCTCTCCGAGGCCCGCACCAAGGCCGAGGAGGTCACTCGCGAGGCTCGCGCCAAGGCCGACGCCCTCGAGCGCGACGCGCGCCAGCGGCACCAGGAGGCCATGGGCGGCCTGGACGCCAAGCGCACCGCGCTGCAGAAGCACATCGAGGAGCTCAAGCAGTTCGAGCGTGAGTACCGCACCCGCCTCAAGGCCTACCTGGAGAGCCAGCTGCGCGACCTCGACGGCCGCGGCCAGGGCCTGGAGGTCGAGATGACCCGCGGTGAGGGCGGCCGGGCAACCGGCGGCAACGGCCTCGCCGCCGCCGGTCTCGCCGGTTCCTACGGCGGCGGTCGCTCCGGCGCTCTCGAATCCGGCCGCTGATCATCGGTCGGCGGCCGTCCGCACCGTGACGGTCGCCGACCGCCCCTCATCGGTACGACGCGGCGGGGGTGAGCCGTGATAGTCGCGAGTCTCCTGCTCATCCTCGTCGCGGTGGTACTGCTGGTGGCCGGCCTGGCCGGGGGCTCCAGCGTTCTTCTCGTCGTCTCCATCGCGGCCAGCCTGCTGGCCGCCGTCGCGCTGGTCGTGGGCGCCCGCCAGGCGGCCGCAGACCGGGCGGCGGCGCAGCGGCCGCAGCGGCCGTCCCGCACGGCGACCCCACCGGCCGACCCGGCCTTCGCGTACGGGCCACCGGTGGAGCCGGAGATCCCCGTCCAGCACGTTCCTCCGACGGTCGACGCCGGCGGCCCCGGGTGGCGGCAACCGCCCGAGCCGCCGGTGACCGACGTCGGGGCCCCGGTCGTCGGGCCCGGCATGGTGCCGGCGACCGACGACGACGAGCCGGGCGCGCAGGACGTCCCGCCCGCGCAGGCCGCCCTGGTCGCCCGCCTCGACGCGGAGGTGCGGGTGGTCGACGGGCGTCCCCGCTACCACCTGGCCCACTGCGCCCACCTCGCGGGCCGCGAACACGAGCCGCTGCCGGTCGGCGAGGCCGTCGAACTCGGCTTCACCCCCTGCGCCCACTGCGCGCCGGACACCGTCCTGCTCGCCGACGCCGACCGGATCTGAGCGGCCCGGTGGCGACGGACGACGCGCTGACCGTGGCGGTCCGGGTGAAGCCCGGCTCCGCCCGCGCCCGCGTCGGCGGCCGCCACGACGGTCCGCACGGCCCCGCCCTGGTGGTCGCGGTGAACGCGCCGGCCGTGGACGGCCGGGCCACCGAGGCGGCCCGGCGGGCGCTGGCCGGCGCGCTGGGCGTACGGCCGGCGGCGGTGTCGCTGCGGGCCGGCGCGGCCAGCCGCGACAAGCTCTTCACGGTCGCGGGTCGCGCCCCGGAGCTGACCGAGGCGCTGCGCCGGCTGCGCGACGGGGCCGCCGGGTGACGCACGCCCGGGCCAGGCGACCGTGACGCCGGGGCTGGATCTCGCGCTGCTGCTGGGCGCGGCCGTCCTGCTGGTCGCGGTCGGGGCGGTGCGGCTCTCCACCCGGCTCGGCGTGCCGAGCCTCCTGGTCTACCTCGCGCTCGGCGTCGCGATCGGCGAGGCCGGGTTGGGCATCCGCTTCGACGACGCGGAGCTGACCCGTACCCTCGGCTTCTGCGCGCTCATCGTGATCATCGCCGAGGGCGGGCTGACGGCGCGGTGGAGCACGCTGCGCCCGGTGCTCGGGCTCGCCGCCCTGCTCTCCACCGTCGGCGTGGTGGTGAGCATCCTGGTCGTCGGTCTCGCCGTGCACCTGCTGCTCGGGCTGGACTGGCGGCTGGCCCTGCTCTACGGCGCGGTGCTCTCCTCCACCGACGCGGCGGCGGTCTTCGCCACGCTGCGCCGGCTGCGCCTGCCGCCCCGCCTGGTGGCCACCCTCGAGGCCGAGTCGGGGATGAACGACGCCCCGGTCGTGCTCCTGGTGGTGCTGCTGTCCCGGGAGGGGGTGACCCACCCGTGGTGGTACGAGACCGCCCTGGTCAGCTACGAGTTGGGTGTCGGCGCGGCCGTGGGCCTGGCGGCCGGCGTCGGCGGGCGGTGGGCGCTGCGGCACGCCGCGCTGCCGTCGGCGGGGCTCTACCCGATCGCGGCGGTCGGGCTGACGGTGTTCGCGTACGCCGCCGGGGCGGTGCTGCACGCCTCGGGCTTCCTCGCCGTGTACGTCGCCGGGGTGATCCTCGGCAACGCCCGGCTGCCGCACCGGCAGGCGATCCTCGGCTTCGCCGACGGGCTGGCCTGGCTGGCGCAGATCGGGCTGTTCGTGCTGCTCGGGCTGCTCGTCACGCCGAGCCGGCTGGGCTCGGCGGTGCTGCCGGCGGTGGTTGCCGGGTTGGCGCTGGTGCTGCTCGCCCGGCCGCTGTCGGTGGCGGCGTCGGCGCTGCCGTTCCGGTTCGGCCTGCGGGAGCAGGCGTTCCTGTCCTGGGCGGGGCTGCGCGGCGCGGTGCCGATCGTGCTCGCGACCATTCCGCTGTCGGAGCGGGTGCCCGGCGCCGACCGCCTCTTCGACTCGGTCTTCGTCCTGGTGGTGATCTTCACGCTGCTCCAGACGGGGACGCTCGCGCCGGTGGCCCGCCGGCTGCGGGTGACCGCCCCGGCCGAGGCGGCGGAGATCCGGGTGGAGACCGCCCCGCTGGAGCGCATGCGCGCCGACCTGCTCCAGGTCGAGGTGCCGCCCGGTTCGCGGCTGGCCGGGGTGCACGTCGACGAGTTGCGGCTGCCGCTGGGGGCCTCGGTGACGCTGGTGCTGCGCGACGGGGTGGGCGTGGTGCCCGGCCCGGACTTCCGGCTGAAGACCGGCGACAGTCTGCTGATCGTGGCGACCGCCGGGGTGCGCGACGAGGCGGAGCGGCGGCTGCGGGCGGTGAGCCGGCGCGGCCGACTGGCCCGCTGGTTTGGCGAGTACGGCGAGGATCGCGACGGCTGATCTGCTAGCGTTCCCTTTGTCCTGATAAGTCATAAGTCGGGGCCGAGCGGCGGTGCGTCGGTGCGGCACGTTGTCGGACGCCTGTACGTTCCGTATTCTTGCGAATCTCCGGAGTGCGCGGCCCCGTGGCCGCGCGCCCGTTTTGTACCTGGGGTGCGCCGGTGCCGGCGGCCCCTGTCGAGGTGCCGCGGTCCGCCGCGGTCCCGTGGCCGAGGGAGCGACGATGGCGAAGCCAGCCGAGACCAGGACCGCCGGCCGCAAGCCGGTGGTGAAGGCCACCCGCAGCGCGGCGGAGACCGAGAAGATCCGGGCGGCCCTGGCGGCGCGACGTGACGAGTTGCGCGGCGAGTACGATCAGACGCTGAGCGAGATCACCGAGCTGCAGCGCGACCGGCTGACCGACTCGGCCGGGGACGACCAGGCCGACACCGGGACCAAGACGTTCGAGCGGGAGCAGGAGATCTCTCTCGCCAACAGCATCCTGGAACGGATCACGCAGGTCGAGCGGGCGTTGGAGCGGCTCGACGAGGGTGGCTACGGCTGGTGCGAGCGGTGCGGCAACCCGATCCCGGTGGAGCGGCTCGCCGCGTTCCCGTCGGCCACCCTCTGCGTGACCTGCAAGCAGCTGGAGGAGCGGCGCTGACGCCCGCTCCCCGGCGGCCATGGGAGGCGGCGCGCCAGCGCCGCCGCGAGCGTCGATGGGGAGCAGATGTCCGAAGCACCGCCCGCCGGGCCCGGCAGCGCTGAGCCGGGCGGCGGCACGCCCCGCCGCCGGGCCGTCACCATCCTGCTCGGCGTCGCGTCGACCGCCCTCGTGGCCGACCTGGCCACGAAACACCTCGCCCTGGCCACCCTCTCCGACCGGGAGCCGGTCGAGCTGCTCGGCGGCGCGGTCTACCTCACCCTCACCCGCAACAGCGGCGCGGCCTGGAGCATCGGCTCCGACCACACCTGGGTCTTCCCGCTGATCACCATCGGCGTGGTCGGCTGGATCCTCTGGATGGCCCTGCGGCTGCGCTCGCTGCCCTGGGCGATCTCGCTCGGCCTGGTGCTGGGCGGGGCGCTCGGCAACCTCACCGACCGGATCTTCCGCGCCCCGGGCTGGTTCGTCGGGCACGTGGTGGACATGGTCAGCCTCTTCGACCCGTACGGCCGGGTCTGGCCGGTGTTCAACCTGGCCGACAGCGCCCTGGTCTGCGGCGTGGTGCTCGCCGTCGCGCTGGAGCTGACCGGGCGCCAGCGCGACGGCAGCCGGATCGGCAAGGACGAGCCGGCCAAGCCGGCGACGCCCGCCGACGCGGGTCAGCGGGGGCCGGCATGACCTCCGCCTTCTCCGCCGGCCGCGACCACCGCTCCCTGCCGGTCCCCGACGGCCTCGACGGCACCCGGCTCGACCAGGCCGTGTCGCGGCTCTTCGGGCTCTCCCGCACCGCCGCCGCGGCCCTGGTCGACGCCGGCGACGCCTTGGTCGACGGGGTCGCCCGGGCCAACTCCCACAAGGTCAAGGCCGGCTCCTGGCTGGAGGTGACCCTGCCCGCGCCGGCCGCCCCGCCCGCCGTGGTGCCGCAGGCGGTGCCCGGGCTGCGGGTGGTGTATGCCGACGACGACATCGTGGTGGTGGACAAGCCGGTCGGGGTCGCCGCCCACCCGAGCCCCGGCTGGACCGGCCCCACCGTCATCGGCGCGCTGGCCGCCGTCGGGCACCGCATCTCCACCAGCGGCGCCGCCGAGCGGCAGGGCGTGGTGCACCGACTCGACGTGGGCACCACCGGGATCATGGTGGTGGCCAAGAGCGAGCAGGCCTACACCTCGCTGAAGCGGGCGTTCAAGTACCGCGAGGTGGAGAAGCGCTACCACGCCGTGGTGCAGGGGCACCTCGACCCGCTGCGCGGCACCGTCGACGCCCCGATCGACCGGCACCCCACCCACGACTACCGCTGGGCGGTGGTCTCCGGCGGCAAGCCCAGCATCACCCACTACGACACGGTCGAGGCGTTCCCGGCGGCGAGCCTGGTCGACGTCCGGCTGGAGACCGGCCGCACCCACCAGATCCGGGTGCACTTCTCCACCCTGCGTCACCCGTGCGTGGGCGACCTGACGTACGGCGCGGACCCCACCCTCTCCGCCCGCCTGGGCCTGACCAGGCAGTGGCTGCACGCCCGCTCATTGAGCTTCCTGCACCCGCGGACGGGAGACGAGGTGCGCTTCGTCAGCGACTACCCCGACGACCTGGCCCGGGCGCTGGAGATCCTGCGCGACTGAGCGTCGTACCCCGCCGGCGCGACGGCGGCGACGGCCGGGACCGGGCACGCCGGCGGTCCCGGCCATGGGCGAAACGTCGGAACCCGCACTTCGGGTGACGGATTCGTCACCGTTCCCGTCCGGCCCGGCGCCGGCAGGAATCCCGTCGCCGGCCCGCCCCACCTCGGCAGACACGACCGCCGGCGGCGTCGCGGGACCCGCCGGGTGCCGGTGGGCAGGACCGGAGGTGCGCGGACGGGTGTGGTCCGAATAGGGTTTCGTTCGTAGCCTGTCAGGCGGACGTCGATGGCGCTGGGAGGGCGAGCCGTGGAGGGCAGCGAGACCGGCTGGGCGCGGCCGGCCGAACCAGCACCGCGGTGGCGGGCGCTGCTCGACCGCGCCCGGCACGGCGGTCGCCCGGCCGAGCAGGCCGAGACCGACCGGCACGCCGCGCCGCCGGTCCCGCCGGTCCCGCCGGAGCCGCTGCCCCGCCGCTCGTCGGGCCACGGCTACGCCGCGCGGGTGCCGGCCATCGGCCGGGCGCCCGAGCCGCCGTACGCCGCCGAGCCCGGGGGGTACGCGGCCGAGCCCGGACCGCAGACCTACGGCGCGGAGTACGGCCGCCGGGTCGACGCGGGCTACCGCGCCGAGGCCACCTACCGGGTCGAGCCGGCCTACCGGGTGGACCCCGCCGAGCCCGCCTACCGGGTGGACCCCGCCGATCCGGGCTATCCCGCCGATCCGGGCTATCCGGTCGAGCCCGACCACCGTGTGCCGCCGGCCCACCAGTCCGAGCCGACGCCCGTCGTGCCGGCGCAGCGGCGCGGGCGCGAGCCCGTCGAGTCCCGCTACGCGCTGCTGGACAACGGCTACCGGCACGAGCCGCCCCCGGTCGAGTCCCGCTACGCCCCTCTGCTGGACGGCGGCTACCGGCCCGAGACCGCCTACCAGCCCCCGGCCCCGCCGCCCGCCGCGCCCGTGGCCGCCAGCTACCCGGCCCGGGTCGAGTGGCGCCCGCGCGGCGCGGAGAGCGAGCTGGAACGCGCCGCCGGGGTGCTCCGCCGCGACCTGGGCACCCCCCGGGTGCTCGCGTTCGCCAACCCGAAGGGCGGCGTGCACAAGACCACCGCCACCGTGCTGGCCGCCGCGACCGTCGGCAGCGTACGCGGGCGGGGCGTGCTGGCGTGGGACGACAACGAGCTGCGCGGCACCCTCGGACTGCGCGCCGGCAGCGCCCGGCACGCCCGCACCATCCGGCACCTTGTCAGCGACCTCGCGCACATCGAGATCAAGGAGGGGCCGGAGCTGCTGGAGCACCTGGACGACTACCTCAGGCACGCCTCCGACGGCTCGTACGACGTGCTGGCCGGCGAGGAGAGCCCCCGGTTCGCCCAGCGGCTCGACCAGTTCACCGTCCGGCGGGTGCTGGAGCTGCTGCGCCGCACCCACGACGTGGTCTGCGTGGACACCGGCAACAACGTGGAGAGCGCCAACTGGCGCACCGTCATGCAGGCGGCCGACCAGCTCGTGGTCACCACGGTGCCGCGCGAGGACGCCGCGTTCAGCGCCGACTGGATGCTGGACCTGCTGCACGAGGTGGGCATGGGCGAGCTGGCCGACAACGCCGTGACCCTGATCTCCTGCCCCACGCCGGGCCGCTCGTCGTTGCAGGACGACCTGGAGCGGCACTTCGCCACCCGCACCCGGGCCGTCGCCGTGGTGCCGTACGACCCGGCGCTGGAGACCGGCTCCTCGATCGAGTACCACCAGCTCCAGCAGGAGACCCGGCAGGCGTGGCTGCGGGCCGCGGCGGTGATGCTGGAACCGTTCGCCCGGTGAGCGGGTGTGCCGCCACCGGCCACCCGCGCCGCCGTCCGGCCTGAGAGGATCACCGGGTGAGCGCGGACACCCCCGAACCCGACCGGCCCGGCCGCCGCACCGACGAGCCGGGCACCCCCGCGCCGGCGGCCCCGGCGGAGCACGCCGTGCCGTCCCCGAGCGCAGCCGCCGACCCGTACGCCCCGCCCGGCGCCGGCCCGTACGGCACCCGGGAGCCCGGCGGCCCGCCCGCCCCGTGGGGCCCCGGCGCGCCGCGCCCGCACGAGGGGCCCGGCGCCGTCCCGTACGGCCCGGTCCACGGGGTCGGCCACCCGGTCCCGCCGGCCGAGCCGGAGCCGCCGCGCGGCCGGGTGGCGCGGCTCGCGGCGGGCACGGTGCTCGCGCTGACCGCCCTGGGCGTGCCGCTCGGGCTGCTCTGGGCCGCGCTCGCCCCGGACACCCCGGTGGTCAAGGTGCCCGACGGCGCGATCTACGCCGAGCCGCAGCCCGAGCAGCCGGTCGCCGCCGACGGCTGGTTCAGCCTGCTCGGGCTCGGCTTCGGGGTGCTGGCCGCGCTCGCGCTGTGGTTCGTGCTGCGCCGCGTGCGGGGGCCGGTCGGCCTGCTCACCGGCGTGCTCGGCACCTTCGGCGCGGCGCTGGTCGCCTGGCAGGTCGGGCGGCGCGTCGGGCTGGCCGGATACCAGCGGCTGCTGGAGACCGCCCCGGACGGCCGGGCCTTCAGCAAGCCGGCGGACCTGCGGGCCGGCGGGATCGACCTGGTGTTCGGCGTGCTGCCCGTGCCGCACGGCAACCTGCTGCTGCCCGCGTTCGGCGCGGCCGTGGCGTACACCCTGCTGGCCGGCTGGTCCCGCTGGCCGTCGCTGCGCCCGGAGCCCGAGCCCGGCGAGCCCGGGGTCAGTTGGGAGTCGGCGGGGACGCCAGCTCCGCCAGGGGCACCGGAACCGCCCGCACCTGGCGCAGCAGCGCCGCCTCGCGGTTGAGCAGGCGCAGCTCGGCGCGGAGCCGGGCGGCGGTGTCGTCGATGGCGAGCAGCCGCTGCCGGTCGGCCACGGTCAGCGCCGCCGTCGCGGCGACCAGGTGGGAGAGCACCGTCGGATCCTCCGGCAGCTGCTCGGACAGCTCCTCCTGGTCGGCCCGGATCAGCCCCAGGTACTGCCGGAACACCGAGATCACCCGGGCGGCGAGCAGGTCGGCGACCTCGTCCGGCCCGCCCGGCTCGGGCAGCCACTCCACCTCGGCGGTGAGATAGGGCGCGGCCTCGCGGTCGACGCCGGCGATGCGGAACCTGCGTCTGCCCACGGTGACGATGTCGAAGCCCCCGTCGGGGCGCTCGGTGACCTGGCGCAGCTCGGCGGTGCAGCCCACCTCGTGCAGGGTGACGTCGCCGCCGCCCGGCACCGGCCGGCCGTCCGGCGCGGTGGGCGCGACCTCCCAGCCGGCCTGGATGGCCACCACGCCGAACTCGCGCGGGGCGCCCTCGGGCAGCCCGACCAGGTGCCGGACGAGGGCGCGGTAGCGCTCCTCGAATATGTGCAGCGGCAGCACCAGACCGGGGAAGAGGACCGTCCCGAGCGGAAACACCGGCAGCCGCGCAGTCACGCGTCGAGCCTAGCCCGATCCCGGCGCGGCGGCGTGTCCCGGCTCACCGTCCCGGCGTACGGGCGGCGGCGGTCGACGTCCGGACGGGCCGCCTAGACTCGCAAGGGTGTTGAACCGGATCGACCTGCGCGGCGGCGTCCGTGACCCGCGCCGCCTGCTGCCCCGTGCCCAGCTCGACGTCTCCGTGGCCGTCGAGAGGATCCGCCCGCTCGTGGAGGCGGTCCGGGAGCATGGCTACCCGGCCATCCGGGAGGCCAGCGTTCGGTTCGACGGGGTCTCGCCCGAGGTGCTGCGGGTGCCCGCCGAGGCGATCGCCGAGGCGGAGGGCACCCTCGACCCGGGGGTGCGCGCCGCGCTGCTGGAGTCCATCGCCCGGGCCCGGAGGGTGCACGCCGACCAGCGCCGCAGCGACCACACCACGCAGGTGGTGCCGGGCGGCACGGTGACCGAGCGCTGGGTGCCGGTCGACCGGGTCGGGCTCTACGTCCCCGGTGGCCTGGCGATGTATCCGTCGACCGTGGTGATGAACGTGGTGCCGGCCCAGGCGGCCGGGGTCCGCTCGCTGGTGGTGGTCAGCCCGCCGCAGAAGGACAACGGCGGCCTGCCCGACGCCCGGGTGCTCGCCGCCTGCGCCCTGCTCGGCGTCGACGAGGTCTACGCCGTCGGCGGCGCCCAGGCCGTCGCGATGCTGGCGTACGGCGCGGCCGTCGACGCCGAGGGCACCGCCCACTGCGACCCCGTCGACATGATCACCGGCCCGGGCAACATCTGGGTCACCGCCGCCAAGCGGCTGCTGCGCGGCGTCGTCGGCATCGACGCCGAGGCCGGCCCGACCGAGATCGCCATCCTGGCCGACGACACCGCCGACGCGGCGCACGTCGCGGCCGACCTGATCAGCCAGGCCGAGCACGACCCCCTCGCGGCCAGCGTGCTGGTCACCCCGTCGGTCGAGCTGGTCGACGCGGTCGAGCGGGAGCTGGCCCGACAGGTGCCGGCCACCAAGCACGCCGAGCGGGTCACCACCGCGCTGACCGGCGAGCAGAGCGGCGTCGTCCTGGTCGACGACCTCGACGCCGGGCTGCGGGTGGTCGACGCGTACGCGGCCGAGCACCTGGAGATCCAGACCCGGGACGCCCGCGAGTGGGCGCTGCGGGTGCGCAACGCCGGGGCGATCTTCGTCGGCGCCTGGTCGCCGGTGTCGCTCGGCGACTACTGCGCGGGCTCCAACCACGTGCTGCCCACCGGCGGCTGCGCCCGGCACTCCTCCGGGCTGTCGGTGCAGTCCTTCCTGCGCGGCATCCACCTGGTCGAATACACGCGGGAGGCGCTGCGCGAGGTGGCCCCGCACGTGGTGACCCTCGCCGGCGTGGAGGACCTGCCGGCCCACGGGCAGGCGGTCAGCGTCCGCTTCCCGGGAGCCGCGTCGTGAGCGCGCGCGGCCCCCGCCGGGGCGGCGCCGGGCGCAGCGGGGTGGCGGCGTGACCACCCTCGACGACCTGCCGATCCGCGACGACCTGCGCGGGCTGTCGCCGTACGGGGCGCCGCAGCTCGACGTGCCGGTGCGGCTGAACACCAACGAGAACTCCTACCCGGTGCCCGAGCCGGTGGTGGACGCGATCGGCAAGGCCCTCGCGGCGGAGCTGCGCGACCTCAACCGCTACCCGGACCGCGACGCCGTGGCGCTGCGCGCCGACCTCGCCGGCTACCTGGGCCACGGGCTCTCCGTCGAGCAGGTGTGGGCCGCCAACGGCTCCAACGAGATCCAGCAGCAGCTGCTCCAGGCGTTCGGCGGGCCGGGGCGCACCGCGCTCGGCTTCGTCCCCGCGTACTCGATGCACCCGCTGCTGGCCCTGGGCACCGGCACCCGGTGGGTGCCGGCCCGGCGCGGCGTCGACTTCGGGCTGACCGCCGCCGAGGCGGTCGACCAGGTCCGCGAGCACGCGCCGGACGTGGTCTTCCTCTGCTCGCCCAACAACCCGACCGGCACCGCCCTGGATCCGGCGGTGGTCGCCGCGGTGCTCGACGTCGCGCCGGGCATGGTGGTGGTCGACGAGGCGTACGCCGAGTTCGCCCGACCCGGCACGGTCAGCGCCCTGGCGGTGCTGCCCGGGCACCCGCGCCTGGTGGTGACCCGGACGATGAGCAAGGCGTTCGGGTTCGCCGGCGGCCGGCTGGGCTACCTGGCCGCCGACCCGGCCGTGGTGGCGGCGGTGCAGCTGGTCCGGCTGCCCTACCACCTCTCGGCGCTGACCCAGGCCGCGGCCCGGGCGGCGCTGGCGCACCGCGACGCCCTGCTCGGCACCGTGGCCGCGATCTCCGCGCAGCGCGACCGGATCGTGGCGGAGCTGCGCGGCGCGGGGTTCCGGGTCGCCGACAGCGACGCCAACTTCGTCCTGTTCGAGGTCGGCGGCGACCAGGCCGCCGCCTGGCGCACCCTGCTGGAGCACGGCGTGCTGGTCCGCGACGTCGGCCTGCCCGGCTGGCTGCGGGTCACGGCCGGCACCCCCGCCGAGACCGACGCGTTCCTCGCCGCGGTGCGGCAGCTCCCGAGGGGGCGCGAGGAGTGAGCGTGCGAGCCCCGCAGTCACGATGGAAAGGTAAGCAATGAGCCGAACCGCCCGGGTGGAGCGGATCACCAAGGAGACGAAGGTCCTCGTCGAGATCGACCTCGACGGCACGGGCCGGGCCGAGATCGGCACCGGGGTCGGCTTCTACGACCACATGCTGCACCAGATCGCCCGTCACGGCGGCTTCGACCTCACCGTGCGCACCGTCGGTGACCTGGAGATCGACGCCCACCACACGATGGAGGACACCGCGCTCGCCCTGGGTGCCGCGTTCGACCAGGCGCTGGGGGACAAGGCCGGAATCCGGCGGTACGGCTCGGCCACCGTGCCGATGGACGAGGTCCTCGTCCGGGCCGCGGTCGACCTCTCCGGCCGCCCGTACGTGGTGCACGACGAGCCGGTGCTCGCGCCGTACATCGGCCCGGTCTATCCGACCAGCATGACCCGGCACATCTGGGAGTCCTTCGGTCAGGCGGCCCGGATCACCCTGCACGTGGACGTGCTGCGGGCGGCCCGCCCCGGCGGCCACCCCGACGCCCACCACGTGGTGGAGGCACAGTTCAAGGCCGTCTCCCGCGCGCTGCGGGAGGCCACCGCGATCGACCCGCGCGCCGCGGGCGCGATCCCCAGCACGAAGGGCGCCCTCTGATGGGCGCGCGGAAGGCGGCGCGGCGGCCGGCCGTGGTCGCGGACGGAGGGCGGGGCTGATGGGCGAGGTGCTGCCGACGTTGCTGCTGATCCTGGCCGGCGTGCTGGTGGGCGGCACGTGGTCGCTGCACAAGCAGGGCGCGCCGCGCGGCGCGGTGGTCGTCACCGCGCTGCTGGCCGTGCTGGCCACGGCCGCCGGCGTGCTCTGGCTGCTGCCGGGGGAGGGCTCGTGACCGGGTTGACGGCGATCCCCGCCGCGCACACGACGCGTCCCGCCGGGCGGTTCGTGGCGCCCGCCGGGCGGGCGGGGGTGTCGGCGTGAGCGACGTCGTGGTGCTCGACTACGGGTCGGGCAACCTGCGCTCGGCGGAGCGGGCGCTCGCCCGGGCCGGCGCGGACGTGACCGTCACCGACGACCTGACCGCCGCCGCCGAGGCCGACGGCCTGGTGGTGCCGGGCGTGGGCGCCTTCGCGGCGTGCATGGCCGGGATCGAGGCGCTCGGCGCCGGGCCGGTGATCGCCGAGCGCGTCGCCGCCGGCCGTCCGGTGCTCGGCATCTGCGTGGGCATGCAGGTGCTCTTCGAGCACGGCGACGAGCACGGCGTGGTGACCAAGGGCCTCGGGCTGCTCCCGGGCGGGGTGACGAGGCTGGCCGCCGCCCGACTGCCGCACATGGGCTGGAACACGGTGTCCGCGCCGGCCGGTTCGGTGCTCTTCGCCGGGCTGCCCGCCGACAGCCGGTTCTACTTCGTGCACTCGTACGCGGTCGGGGACCCGGGGGCGCTGGCCGCGGCCGGGGCCACGGTCACCACCGCCCACCACGAGACGGACTTCGTGGCGGCGGTGGAGCGGGGCGCGCTGTGCGCCGCGCAGTTCCACCCCGAGAAGTCCGCCGACACCGGTGCCGCGCTGCTGCGCAACTGGCTCGCCACGCTTCCCACCGGTGACTGAGCGGCTGCCCCGGGCGGCGCGCCGGTCCGCCCCCGGCGGCCGGCGGGGGACGCCGTGAGCAAGGAGCGGGCCCGCCGCCGGGCGGCCCGGGAGGCCGAGGCGGCCCGCGAACGTCTCGTCCGGCAGCGGCGGACGGCCCGCCGGCAGCGCCGCCGCGCGCTGGTCCGCCGCCTCACGCCCGTGCTGCGCCGCCGGCGTGCGGGCCGGCTGCCCCGCCACAGCCGGGGTGAGCGGGCCGCGATCGTGCTGCTGACCCTGGCGGCGATGCTGCTGATCTGGTCGCTCGTGGACGACCTGGCGCTGCGGATCGCGCTGGTCGTGCTGTTGCTGCTCGTACTGCCGGCGATCGTGGTGATCGCCCTGGACCGTCGTACCTGAACCGAGGAGAAGAATCGTGAGCCTCACCCTGTTGCCCGCCGTGGACGTCGCCGACGGCCAGGCCGTCCGCCTCGTGCAGGGCGCCGCCGGCAGCGAGACGACGTACGGCGACCCGCTGGAGGCCGCCCTGGCCTGGCAGCGGGACGGCGCCGAGTGGATCCACCTGGTCGATCTCGACGCGGCGTTCGGCCGGGGCTCCAACGCCCACCTGCTGGCCGAGGTGGTGCGCCAGCTCGACGTCAAGGTGGAGCTCTCCGGCGGCATCCGCGACGACGAGTCGTTGCAGGCCGCGCTCGGCACCGGCGCGGCGCGGGTGAACATCGGCACCGCCGCCCTGGAGGACCCGGTCTGGTGCGACCGGATCTGCGGCGAGTACGGCGACCGGGTCGCGATCGGGCTGGACGTGCGGGGCCGTACCCTCTCCGCGCGGGGCTGGACCCGCGACGGCGGCGACCTCTACGAGGTGCTGGAGCGGCTGGACAAGGCCGGCGCGGCGCGGTACGTGGTCACCGACATCACCAAGGACGGCACCATGCGCGGGCCCAACCTGGACCTGCTGCGCGAGGTCTGCTCCCGCACCGACGCCCCGGTGATCGCCTCCGGTGGGGTCTCCACGCTGGACGACCTGCGGGCGCTGGCGACCCTGGAGCCGATCGGCGTGGAGGGCGTGATCGCCGGCAAGGCCCTGTACGCGGGCGCCTTCACCGTGGCGCAGGCGCTGGAAACCCTGGCGGCGGCGTGACCGTCACCCGGCTCGGCTCCGGCGGCCCCTGGGAGTCGGTCTACGGCTACAGCCGGGTCGTCCGGGCCGGCGACCTGGCCTGGACGGCCGGCTGCACCTCCACGGTGGACGGGGTGGTGACCCACGTCGGCGACGCGGCGGCGCAGACCGCCCAGGCGTTGCGGATCGGCCTGGACGCGCTCGCCGAGGTGGGCGCGGCACCCGGCGACGTGGTGCGTACCCGGATGTACGTGACCGACCGCGCGTACGCCGACGAGGTGGGCCGGGCGCACAACGCGGTCTTCGGCGCCGTCCGCCCGGCCGCCACGATGGTGGTGGTGGCCGGCCTGATCGATCCGGATCACCTGGTCGAGGTGGAACTGGAGGCGTACCTCGGCGACCGCTGACCGTCCCCGGCGCGGGTGGGGACGGCCACAGCGCGCCCCGATCGGTTGTGCGCAATTGAATTGCGGGCTATGTTTCCGGGGTGACCGATGATCTGGTGCTGCGCCGGCAGGTGTGCTTCGCGCTCTACGCGGCGTCGCGCGCCCTCACCGACGTCTACCGGCCCGTCCTCGACGAGTTCGGCCTGACCTATCCGCAGTACCTGGTGCTGCTGGTGCTCTGGGAGCACGGCGACGACGCCCCCACGGTCTCCGAGCTCGGCGCCGCGCTGCGGTTGGACTCCGGCACGCTCTCCCCGCTGCTCAAGCGGCTGGAAGCGGCGGGCCTGGTGGTCCGGACGCGGTCGGCGCGCGACGAGCGGCGGGTGGAGGTGGGTCTGACCGGCGACGGCCGGGCCCTGCGGCGGCGCATGCACGACGTGCCGCTGCGGGTCGCCCGCGCCACCGGCCTCACCGAGGCGGAGCTGGTCGCCCTGCGCGACACCCTCACCCGGGTCACCGAGACGATCCACCGACAGAAGGAGCAGTGACCACCATGCAGGTGCTCTACACCGCGTCCGCCCGGGCCACCGGCGACGGTCGGGACGGCCACGTCCGCACCTCCGACGGCACCCTCGACCTCGGCCTGGCCGTGCCGAAGGAGATGGGTGGCGCCGGTGACGCCGCCAATCCCGAGCAGCTCTTCGCCGCCGGCTACGCCGCCTGCTTCCACTCGGCGCTGCGCCTGGTCGCCCGCAAGGCGAAGGCCGACGTCACCGGCTCGGTCGTCGAGGCCGAGGTCGGCATCGGCCCGAACGGCGGCGGGGGCTTCGGCCTGACCGTCGCCCTCGTGGTCGACCTCCCGGCCGTGGCGCGCGACGCCGCCGAGCAACTCGTCGCGCAGGCCCACCAGGTCTGCCCCTACTCGAACGCCACGCGCGGCAACGTCGAGGTCGCCCTCACCGTCGGGGAGGCGCGGTGAGCACCCGCAACCGGGAGATCCACCTCGCGTCCCGCCCGCAGGGCTGGCCGACCGCCGACAACTTCCGCCTCGTCGAGACCGAGGTGCCGACCCCCGGCCCCGGCCAGATCGTGGTCCGCAACCGCTACCTGTCGGTCGACCCGTACATGCGGGGGCGGATGAACGACGTCAAGTCCTACGTGCCGCCGTTCGCGCTCGACGCGCCGCTGGACGGCGGGGCGGTCGGTGAGGTCGTGGCCGGCGAGGCCGGGGGCCTGCGGCCCGGCGACACCGTGCTGCACGGCCTCGGCTGGCGCGAGTACGCCCTGCTCGACGCGAAGGCCGCGCGGAAGGTCGACCCCGACCTCGCCCCGGTCACGGCCTACCTGAGCGTGCTCGGGATGACCGGCCTGACCGCGTACGCCGGGCTGCTGGAGGTCGCGGGGATGAAGCCGGGGGAGACCGTCTTCGTCTCCGCCGCCGCCGGCTCGGTCGGCAGCCTCGTGGGGCAGATCGCCAAGCTGCGGGGCGCCGGCCGGGTGGTCGGCAGCGCCGGCTCGGCGGCCAAGGTCGAACGGCTGCGCGCGCTCGGCTTCGACGCCGCGTTCGACTACCACGACGGGCCGGTGCGCGACTCGCTGAGGGCCGCCGCGCCCGACGGCGTCGACGTCTACTTCGACAACGTCGGCGGCGACCACCTGGAGGCGGCGATCTCCGCGATGCGGGTGCACGGCCGGGCGGCGATCTGCGGCATGATCGCGCAGTACAACGACACCGAGCCCCCGGCCGCGCCGCGCAACCTGGCGCTGGTCATCGGCAAGCGGCTCACCCTGCGCGGCTTCCTGGTCGGCGACCACGGCCACCTGCGCGACGAGTTCGTCCGGGAGATGGCCGGCTGGCTGCGCGACGGGAAGGTCTCCTACGACGAGACGGTGGTCGACGGCATCGAGAACGCCCCGGAGGCGTTCCTCGGCCTGCTGCGCGGCGAGAACCTGGGCAAGATGCTCGTCCGGGTGTGAGGAGGGCGCCGCGCGGCGTCGGAGCGTTCGACGGCGGTGGCCGGCCTCACAGGCCGGCCACCGCCGTGGCCGGGAAGGATAGGCTCGCGGCATGACGGTGGCGGTACGGGTGATCCCCTGTCTCGACGTGGACGCCGGGCGGGTGGTCAAGGGGGTCAACTTCCTCGACCTGCGCGACGCCGGCGACCCGGTGGAGCTGGCCGCGGCGTACGACCGGGCCGGCGCGGACGAGCTGACCTTCCTCGACGTCACCGCCTCCTCCAGCGACCGGGGCACCATGCTCGACGTGGTCCGCCGCACGGCCGAGTCGGTCTTCATCCCGCTGACCGTCGGCGGCGGCGTCCGGCAGGTGGCCGACGTCGACACCCTGCTGCGCGCCGGCGCGGACAAGGTCGGGGTGAACACCGCCGCGATCGCCCGCCCCGAGCTGATCGCCGAGATCGCCGACCGGTTCGGCCGGCAGGTGCTGGTGCTCTCGCTCGACGTGCGGCGCGCGCCGGCCGGCGGCACACGCAGCGGCTTCGAGGTGACCACCCACGGCGGCCGGCGCGGCACGGGGCTGGACGCGGTCGAGTGGGCCCGGCGCGCCGCCGAGCTGGGGGCGGGCGAGATCCTGCTCAACTCGATGGACGCCGACGGCACCAAGGCCGGTTTCGACCTCGAACTCATCGGCGCGGTGCGCCGGGTGGTCGACGTGCCGGTGGTGGCCAGCGGCGGCGCGGGCGAGGTCGCGCACTTCGCGCCGGCGATCGGCGCGGGGGCGGACGCCGTGCTCGCGGCCAGCGTCTTCCACTTCGGCGAGCTGACCGTCGCCGAGGTCAAGGACGCGCTGCGCGGGGCCGGCCACCCCGTCCGCTGACGGACCCGCCCGCCCCTGCGGCGTCGGTCGTCGGCGGGCCGGTCCCGACGCCTGCCCGCCCGTCCGGCGTCGCTCGTCGGTGGGCCGGTCCCGACGCCCGCCCGGCGTCGCTCGTCGGCGGGTCAGTCCCGGCGGGACCGGTTCTCCGGGGAGCGCCGCGGCGCCGGGATCGACCGCACCACGTATTCCTGGACGGCCGCGGCGTGCTCCTCCTCGTCGAGGTGCCACTCCGCGCTGCCCGGGGTGTGTCGCCGGCTGAGCACGCCCTGCACCGTGTCGACGGTGGTGGCCAGCCCGGCGCTCGGCCGGGTGCGCCAGAGCCGCTCACCGTCGGCGGTGATGCGGAACCAGCCGTCGCTGACGCTGACCAGACCGGCCCCGACGAGGCGGCGGACCGCCGTCTCCACCTCGTGCCGTTCGGGGATGGTCTGGTTGAGGTGGTCGGCCGTGGAGAGCACGTCGGCCAGGCGCACGCCCTCGGGCCGCCGGCTCGACGCCGCCCGGCGGTGCCGTCCGGCGCCGCTGGCGATCACCAGCGAGACGAAGATCCAGGCGTCGCTCCAGCGCCAACCGCTCTCCCCCATGCCAGGATTCTGCCGGGCGTCGCGGCGGAAGGGAACACCGACGCCGGGTCGGGTCAGGTCGCCGGGAGCGGCCCGACCGGGGCCGGGGCCGCCTCCGCCGGCTGCGGGACGGTGAACAACGGCAGGAAGAACTGGGTCAGCGGGCCGATGGCGAGCGCGTACGCGACCGTGCCGACGCCGACCGTGCCGCCGAGCAGCCAGCCCAGCGCCAGCACGGTGACCTCGATGGCGGTGCGGACCCGCCGGATCGACCGGCCGGGCCGCCGGGCCACGTAGCCGGTCATCAGGCCGTCGCGCGGGCCGGGCCCGAGGCGGGCGCCGATGTAGAGGCCGGTCGCCGCGCCGTTGGCCACGATGCCGGCGACCAGCAGGCCGATCCGTACGCCGAGCGGCCCGCCGGCCGGCAGCACGGCCAGCGCCGCGTCCACCACCAGCCCGATCACCAGGACGTTGCTGACCGTGCCGAGCCCCGGGCGCTGCCGCAGCGGGATCCAGAGGAGCAGCACCGCCGCGCCCACCGCGATGGTGACGGTGCCGAAGGAGAGGCCGGTCCGCTCGGACAGGCCCTGGTGGAACACGTCCCACGGGTCGAGGCCCAGCCCCGAGTTGATCAGGAGGGCCATGCTGAGGCCGTAGAGCACGAGCCCCGCGTAGAGCTGGGTGAGCCGCCGCACGGGGCGCTGCCGGAGATTGCCAATTGCTGCCACTCATGCCACCCTAGGGTCCAATTGGCGGTCGGGAAGAGCCAATATCGGGGGAGTGGCCATGACGAGTCAGGTTCGGGGTGCCCAATTGGCGCGGCTCCTGGGTCAGTGGCATGCGCTTCCGGGCCGCCGGCGCAGCCCCGACTACGCCGCCCTGGCCGGCGCCGTCCGGGGCCTGCTCGCCGACGGCCGGCTGCCGCTGGGCGTACGCCTGCCGGCCGAGCGGGAACTGGCCGAGGCCCTGAAGATCAGCCGTACCACGGTCACCGCCGCGTACCGGGAGCTGCGCGAGAGCGGGCACCTGGCGAGCCGGCGCGGCGCCGGCAGCTGGACCATGCTCCCGGGCACCCACCGGGTGGCGAGCACCGGGCTCTGGACCCCGCTGGACGACCGGGACATGATCGATCTCGGTGTGGCCGCGCTCGCCGCCCCGCCGGAACTGCTGCCCGCCGCCCGGGCCGCGGCCGAGGACCTGCCGCGCTACCTGGGCGGGGCCGGCTACCACCCGACCGGGATCATCGAGCTGCGCGAGGCGGTGGCCGCCGCGTACACCGCGCGGGGCCTGCCCACCTCGCCCGACCAGATCATGGTCACCAACGGCACCCAGCACGCCCTGGACCTGGTGCTCCGCCTGGCGCTCGCGCCCGGCGGCACCGTGCTGGTGGAGGCGCCCAGCTATCCGAACGCGCTGGCCGCGCTCTCGGCCCGGCGGGCCCGGATCACCACCCACGGCCTGGCCGTCGAGGAACCCGGCTGGGACGCCGACCTGCTGCTCGGCAGCCTCCGTCAGGTCCGGCCGAAGCTGGCGTACCTGATCCCCGACTTCCAGAACCCCACCGGCCACCTGATGCCGGCGCCGCTGCGCGAGCGGGTGGTGGCCACCGCGCACGCCGTCGGCACCGACCTGGTCGTCGACGAGTCCTTCGTCGACCTGCCGCTGGACGGGACGGTGCTGCCTCCGCCCACCGCCGCCCACGACCGGCACTCCCGCGTGATCACCATCGGCGGGATGAGCAAGCCGTTCTGGGGTGGCCTGCGGATCGGCTGGGTCCGCGCCTCGGCGCCGCAGGTGCAGCGGTTGGCCGCCGCCCGGGTCGGGGTCGACATGGCCAGTCCCGTGCTGGACCAACTGGTCGCGGTCCACCTGCTCGCCGAGGCCCCGGCCATCGTCGCCGCGCGCCGGGCGCAGCTCACCGCCCAGCGCGACGCGCTGCTGGCGGCGCTCGCGCAGCGCCTGCCCGAGTGGCGGGTCACCGTGCCGCACGGCGGGGTGACCCTCTGGGCCGAGCTGGACGGCCCGATCTCCAGCGCGCTCGCCCGCGCCACCGAGGAGGTCGGCGTACGGCTGGCGCCCGGGCCCCGGTTCGGCCTGGACGGCACGCTGGAGCGCTTCCTGCGGCTGCCGTTCACCCTGCCCGTCGCCGACCTGGTCGAGGCGGTCGACCGGATCGCCGCGGTCCGGTACGACCTGGACCGGGGCGGCCGGCCGCAGTGGCGGGAACCGGCCGTCATCGCCTGATCGGCGCTGTCCCGGGGCACCGGGCGGGCCCGTCGGCTGCCAGACTGTGCGCCGTGACAATCGGCGGTACGACGCGGCGCGCGCCGCGCATGCGGGCCATGACGGAGGGGTCCACCGTGACCCCGCTGGAGCTCTTCTTCGATCTGGTCTTCGTCTACGCGCTCACCCAGGTGACCGCGCTGATGGCCGACGACCTCACCGGGCGCGGGCTGCTGCGGGGCCTGCTGCTGCTGGCCCTGCTGTGGTGGTGCTGGTGCTGCTACGCGTGGCTCGGCAACACCGTACGGGCCGACGAGGGCGTCGTCCGGGTCGCCCTGTTCGCGGTCATGGCCGCCATGTTCGTGGTGGCGGTGACCATTCCGGAGGCCTTCGACGACCTGCCCGGCGGGCTCTCCGGGCCGGTGGTCTTCGCCGCGTGCTACCTCGTCGTGCGGGTGCTGCACCTGGTCGTCTACTGGCACGCCGCGCGCGGCGACGCCGGCCTGCGCCGACAGCTGCTGCGGGCGGCGCTGCCCATGCTGGGCGGGGCGCTGCTGCTCTTCTCCGCCGCGTTGCTGCCGCAGCAGCTCGCCGACGACCCGGCCCGGGTCTCCACCATCCGGACGGCGCTGTGGATGCTCGCGCTGGTGGTGGACTACGCCGGCATCATGCTCATCGGCGCGGACGGCTGGCGGATCTTCTCGGCGGCGCACTGGGCCGAGCGGCACGGTCTGATCATCATCGTGGCGCTGGGGGAGTCGCTGGTCGCCATCGGCGTCGGCGTCACGCAGCTGCCGATCTCCTGGCCGATCATCGTCGCGTCCGCGTTGGCCATCACCGTGACCGCCGCGCTGTGGTGGGCGTACTTCGACGTGGTGGCCATCGCGGCGGAGCGGGTGCTGCACCGCGCCGAGGGCGCGGCCCGCGCCGCGCTGGCGCGGGACTCGTACACCTACCTGCACCTGCCGATGGTGATCGGCATCATCCTGCTCGCGCTCGGCTTCAAGAAGGTGCTGTCGTACGTCGGCGACGGCGTCGAGCACGACCTCACCGACCCGCTGCACGGTCTGGGCCTCTACGCCCTCTACGGCGGGGTGGTGCTCTACCTGCTCGGGCATCTCGGCTTCCGGCTGCGCAACATGGGCTCGGTCAACTGGCCCCGGGCGGCGGCCGTGCTGCTGCTGGTCGGCCTCGTGCCGCTGGCCGACCGCCTGCCGGCGCTGGCCGCGCTCGCGATGCTCGCCGTCGTCTGCGTCGGCATGGTGGTGGCCGAGACGCTGCTCTTCAGCGAGGCGCGGCGCGCCCTGCGGGAGTCGGCGCTGCCCCCGCACGGCACCGGCGCCGAACCCGGCCACTGACCAACCCCGTCGCGTCGGTGGCCGGCCCCGGCCGCCGCTCCGGCCCCGGCCGCCGACGCGACGCGCCCGCCGCCCCGGCACGGTCGCCGTCCCTGGCCCGGCCAGCGGCCCGGCGCGGCCCCGGTGCGGCGCGGCCACCAAGGTGTGGCCCCGCACGGTTGCGGCCGTTCGGACGGGCTGCGCCGATCCGGCCCTCGGGTGCCGGGTCTGCTGAAACACTGCCCTGGTGGAGAGCACGGGCGGCGTCCGGTGGCCGCGCGGGATCCAGCCCAGCGCGCCGGGTTCCCGCACCACCCGGCTCGAACTCTTCTACGACCTCGTCTTCGTCTTCGCCTTCCTCAACGTCACCACGGCGACCGCCGGCAACCCGACCGCGCGCGGGCTGATCCAGTGCCTGGTCCTGCTCGCCCTGCTCTGGTGGTGCTGGAGCGGATTCGCGGCCCTGGGCAACGTGGTCCGCACCGACCAGGGCGTGGCGCCGCTGGTCGGCTTCGCCGCCTCCGCCGCGGTCTTCGTGCTCGCGCTGATCCTGCCGAAGGCCTTCGTCGACCGGCCCGGCGGGCTGTCCGGCCCGGTGGTCTTCGTCGTCTGCTACTTCCTGGTCCGGGCGTCCGAGGTGACGATCTTCCTGTGGGTGGCCCGCGCCAACCGGGCGGTGCGCCGGCGGACCCTGCCGTTCGTGCTGCCGGTGCTGCTGGCGACGGCGCTGCTGCTCGCCGCCGCCCTCCTGCCGCAGCGGGTGTCCGACGGCACGGCGGAGGGCCTGCTCCGGCTGGCGCTGTGGCTCGCCGCCCTCGGCGTCGAGTACGGCTTCGGCGCGGCGCTGGGCGGCGCCGGGTGGACGGTGCTCTCGGCGGGACACTGGGCCGAACGGCACGCCCTGATCGTCATGGTGGCGCTCGGCGAGTCGATCATCGCGCTCGGCCTGGGGCCGGGGGCCGGCACCGGGCTGCCGGTGACCTGGCCGGTGATCATCGCGGCGGTCCTCGGGGTCGCGGTGGTCGCGGCGCTGTGGTGGGCGTACTTCGACACCCTCGCCCTCGCCATGGAGCAGACGCTGCACCGCACCCGGGAGCCGGCCGCCCGCGCCGCGCTGGCCCGGGACGTCTACACGTTCCTGCACCTGCCGCTGATCGCGGGCGTGATCCTCTTCGCCCTCGGCCTCAAGGGGCTCATCTACGAGGGGGCCGCCCCGGAGACCCCGACCTGGGGGGTTCCGCTGCCCGGGTTCGACCTGCTGGCCCTCTACGGCGGGGTGGCGACCTACCTGGTCACGCTGATCCTGCTGGGAAAGCGGGCGCTGGGGGCGCCCCGGTGGCCGTCGGTCGCCGGGGTGGCGCTCCTCGTCGCGCTGGTCCCGGCCGTCGCCCGGCTGCCGGAGCTGGTGGCGCTGGCCGTGCTGGCGGCGGCCGCCGTGGCGACGGTCGCCGGGCAGACGGTCGTCGACGCCCCGCGACGGCGGGAGGTGCGGCGGGTGGCGCTGGAGGAACAGCTCGCCACCGAGGTCGAGCAGACGAGGTGGCGGGGGCACCACCTGTGACGGCCGGCGGTCCCGGGCCGGGCCCGGGACCGCCGGCGCGGCGTGCTCAGAGTTCGGCGAGCGTGCCGGCGTACATCTTCTCGATCTCGGCGGCGAAGTTGCTCTCCACGCCCCGGCGCTTGATCTTCAGCGACGGCGTGATCTCGCCGTGCTCGATGGTCAGGTCGCGCGGCAGGATGGCGACCTTCTTGATCGTCTCCCAGCGGTTGAGCTTGGCGTTGAGCTCGGCCACGTATCCCTCGACCATGGCCTTCGCCTCCGGCGAGGCGACGATCTCGGCGTAGTCGCGACCCTCCAGCGGCGTGCCGGCGGCCCAGCCCTTGATCGCGTCCGGGTCCAGCGTGACCAGCATCGTGCAGTAGTTGCGGGCCTGGCCGATCACGACCGCCTGCGAGGTGTACGGGCAGGTGGCCTTGAACATCCCCTCGATGTGCGAGGGCGCGATGTACTTGCCGCCCGAGGTCTTGACCAGGTCCTTCTTCCGGTCGGTGATCTTGAGGTAGCCGTCGGCGTCCAGGGTGCCGATGTCGCCGGTGCGGAAGAAGCCGTCCTCGGTGAACGCGGCGGCGGTCTCCTCGGGCAGGTTGTGGTAGCCGCGCATCACCGGCCGGCCACGCACCAGGATCTCGCCGTCGGTGTCGATGCGGCACTCCAGGTCGCCCATCGCCTTGCCGACGGTGCCGATCCGCAGCCCGTCCGGCGGGTTGACGAAGTTGCCGGCGCTGGTCTCGGTGAGGCCGTAGCCCTCGGAGATCGGCAGGTTGGCCGCGGCGAAGAAGGTGGCGATCTCCGGGCTGAGCGGGGCCGCGCCGGAGACGAGCACCCGGATCCGGCCGCCGAGCCGGGCCTGGAGCTTGCTGAAGACGAGCTTCTCGGCCACCGCGTACTTCAGCTTCAGCCCCGCCGGGACCGGCCGGCCGGCCTGCTCCAGGGCGACCTTCTCCTTGCCGACGCGCACGCCCCAGGCGAAGATCTTCGCCTTCGCGCCGCCGGCGGCCTGCGCGGTCGTGACCGCCTTGTTGTAGACCTTCTCGAACACGCGGGGGGCGCCGCACATCAGCGTCGGCCGGATCACCGCGAGCAGGTCGACCAGCTTGTCCACCCGGCCGTCGACGTACGTCGGCAGGCCCACGTGGATCGCTCCGCAGAGCAGCGTCTTGCCGAACGAGTGGGACAGCGGCAGCCAGAGGTATTGCAGGTCGTCGTCGCGGAGCAGCCCCAGTTCGGCCTGCGCCACGCCCTCCCAGCACCAGCCGCCGTGCAGCAGCTCGACGCCCTTCGGCCGCCCGGTGGTGCCCGAGGTGTAGATCAGGGTGGCCAGGTGGTCGGGGCCGATCCCGGCGACGAGCATCTCGATCAGGTCGGGCTCGGCGGCCAGCGCCCGGACGCCCCGCTCCTCGAGCTCGGCGAGGGTGAGCTGCGGGACGGCGGCGGACGGGTCGGCGGCGCCGTCGAAGAGCACCACGTGGGTCAGGGCGGGCAGGTCCGCTCCGGCGATCTTGGCCGCCTGGGCCGGGTTCTCGGCGAAGAGCACCCGCGAGCCCGAGTCGGCGATGATGTAGGTCGCGTCCTCCGGCTCGGTGGTGGGGTAGACGGTGGTGGTCGCGCCGCCGGCACACATGATGCCGAGGTCGGCGAGCACCCATTCGAGCCGGGTGTTGGCCAGGATCGCCACCGGATGCTCCTGACCGACCCCGAGCCCGTGCAGCCCGGCGGCGATCGCCTTGGCGCGGCGGCCCACCTGCTCCCAGGTCAGCCAGACCGGGCCGGAGTCGTCGGGGGCCGGGTGGGCGAAGGCGTCGCGGTCGGGGGACGCCGCCACGCGCTTGAGGAACATGTCAGGGATGGAGCGGTACGGTACATCGAGAGCCATCGCTGTAGCCGCCTTCGGGGGTGGAGGCGTGACGGTCGTCACGTCGGTGTTCGTTACCGAAGAGTATTGCCTGCACCCGCGGGTCGGCCAGCCCTCTGTCGATCACGGCTGGGCCACGTCCCGGCACGTGGAACGCCGTCAGGCGTACCGGGCGGCGCGCAGCGACCAGTCGTAGGTGGCCCGGATCCAGTTCCGCCGGGCGGTCACCGCGGGCCGCAGGCTGTCGTCGCCGGCCGCCAGCAGCGCCGACTCCGTCGTCAGGTAGGCGGCCAGGGACTCGTTGAACCGGTCGGCCGCCGCCCGCAGTGCCGCCGACTCGTCGCCACCGGCGCGTCCGGCGGCGATGACCGCCACCAGGTTGTGTCCGTCCGGCTGGTCGGCGCTCTCCTTGCCGTACGAGAAGACGTCGTTGCACCAGCAGACCAGGTCGGCGGCGAGCAGGTCGAGCGCGACCAGCGCGGGCGCGGCGCGGTCGGCCGCCCCCGGTTGCCCCCCGGCGGCCAGCTCCGTAAGCGTGAAGCTCGGGTGCACCCCGCCGGTGTGCCGGCGCATCTGCACGTACTCGGCCAGCTCCGGCACCCGGCCCTGCTCCCGGTTCGCCGCCTCCCACAGCAACGCCAGCAGATACTCCCGCACCTCGCCGACGAAGCGCAGCAGCATCGCCGGCGTCCCGACGGCCCGGACCCGCCGGCACAGGTCGGCCAGCGCGTCGCCCAGCGGGCCCGCCGCGCCCGGCCCCCCGGCCGCTTCGCCGTGCCGGTCCAGCACGTCGAGCAGGGCCGCGACCGTCGGCGCCAGCCGGGTGGGGGCGTCGCCGAGGCCGTCCTCGTCGCAGGCGTCGTCCATCACGAACAGCCAGGAGATGAGGTCGGCGAGCAGGCGCAGCCGGTCGACCGACCCCTCCGGGCAGGCCCGCCCGGCCAGCCCGGCGGCGTCGGCCCGGTGCAGGCGGCGCAGCCGGTGCCCGCTAATGATCAGGCCGAGGTCGAGCACCCACTCGGTGCTCTCCTGTGCCACCTGATCGGTGGCGTAGTGTCGGCGCGCGGGGAAAGGGGGTTCCCGCAGTGCCGAGACCGCAAAGGTCCGCATGGTGCCCCCTGTCGCGCCGCCCCCGGGCGGGACGGCGCGGGACAGCGTACGGGAGCGGGGATCGGTCGCGGTCGTTGGGTCGAGCCGATTTCAGATTACGACGCGACCGCTTCCGTACATTGAGTTACATGCCCAGGTGGGCGTTGCGGAGTCGGTCGGCCGCCGCCGGCGGCCCGTCGATCTGCACCCGGGCGACCCGCTGGCGGCCGGAGAGGAACAGGACGAGCTCGCTCGGCGCACCGACCACCCGGACGGGCTCGCCGCCCCGGCCGACGGCGAGCGCGCCGTAGCCGGGCGCCTGCACGAAGACGTCGGCCGGGAACCGGCGCAGGGCCAGCCGGGCCATCCCGGCGGCCCGACGCCACAGCACCGCCTGGAGCCCGGCCGCCAGGTCACGCGGGAGCCAGCCCGGGCGGGCGCGCCGGACGTCCTCGTGGTGGATGAAGAACTCCATCGTGTTGGCCAGTTCGTCGGTCACCGGGTTGCTGACCGGGCTCCACACCGGCGCCCGGCGCACCTGCTCGACCAGGCGCGGCCAGGGGCGCTTCGCGATGCGCCGGCGCATCCGCTCCGCGTACCCCCGCAGGGGCGGCAGCACGATGCCGCCGGCGGCGTCCGGGCGGCGCTCCCGCAGCACCAGGTGGGCGGCGAGGTCGCGGGTGGTCCACCCCTCGTTGACCGTCGGCGCGTCCGGTCCCAGCGTGAGCATCAGGTCGGCGAGCGCCTCGCGCTCCGATCGGGCGTACCGCGGCATGTCACCGATCGTAGGCGCGCGGAACCGGCTCGGCGCGCCGGGCGTGGCGGGCCGGGGTCCGTGACGGCGGACATACCGGCCCGGGGCGGCGGAGCGGGCCCCGAGCGGTAAGGATGAGGGAGATAATTGCGGCTTACGGCGGGGGAGAGCGTGGCGAGCAAGGCAAGTCGGGACGTGCTCGGCAGAGGGCTGGCCGTCCTCGGGAGGGCGATCCGGGAACAGCCGCGGATCTTCGCGGTCGCGGTGACCGGCAGCGTGCTCTTCGGCGCCATGACGGTGGCCAGCGCGTTCGTGGTGGGCGCGGTGGTCGGCGACGTGGTGGTCCCGGCGATCGAGCGCGGCTCGGTCGGGGTCGGGGCGCTCGCCCTGGCCGCCGTCGCGCTGTTCGGCATCAGCGTGCTGCGGGTGGTCGGCATCTTCGGCCGCCGCCTCGGCGCGGGCTACATGCAGTACCGCCTCCAGGCCGCCTACCGGCGTCGGGTCACCCGGCGCTACCTGGAGCTGCCGCTGTCGTGGCACCACCGCAACGCCACCGGCACGCTGCTGTCCAACGCCAACTCCGACGTGGAGGCGGCCTGGCACCCCATCGCCCCGCTGCCGTTCGCGGTCGGCACCCTGGTGATGCTCGTCGGCGCGGTCGCCTCGCTCTTCGCCACCGACTGGGCGTTGGCCCTGGTCGGCCTCGGCGTCTTCCCGGCGCTCTTCGCGCTCAACGTCGCCTACTCGCGCCGGATGGCCCCGCGCCAGGCCCGGGCCCAGCGACTGCGCGCCGAGGTCAGCGGCATCGCCCACGAGAGCTTCGACGGCGCCCTCGTGGTCAAGACGATGGGCCGGGAGGCCCAGGAGACCGACCGGTTCGCCGCCCGCGCGGGCGAGCTGCGCGACGCGCTGGTCTCCGTCGGTCGGCTGCGCGGCGTCTTCGACCCGGTGCTGGAGACACTGCCCAGCCTCGGCACCCTCGCCGTGCTGGTGGTGGGCACCTTCCGGCTGCGGCAGGGCGCGATCAGCGTCACCGAGCTGGTCAGCGTCGCGTTCCTCTTCACCGTGCTGGCCTTCCCCGTGCGGGCCATCGGCTGGGTGCTGGCCGAGCTGCCGCGCAGCGTCGCCGGCTGGGACCGGGTCCGCCGGGTGCTCGACGCCACCGGCGAGATGCCGTACGGCGACGTCACGCTCGACGCGGCCGATCCCCGCCCGGCCACGCTCACCTTCTCCGGCGTCCGGTTCGGCTACGAGCCCGCCGAGGCGCACCTGCCCGGCGCCGAGGTGCTCGGCGAGGTCTCCTTCACCGTGCCCGCCGGCAAGACCGTCGCCCTGGTCGGGCCCACCGGCGCCGGCAAGTCCACGGTCGCGGCGCTGGCCGTCCGGCTGGTCGACCCCCGGGCCGGCACGGTGACGCTGGACGGGGTGGACGTGCGCCGGCTCACCGCCGCCTCGCTGGCCGGCACCGCCGCGCTGGTCGCCCAGGTGCCGTTCGTCTTCGACGACACCGTCCGGGCCAACATCACCCTGGACCGGCCCGGCGTCGGCGACGACGACGTCTGGGCGGCGCTGCGGCTGGCCGAGGCGGACGGCTTCGTCGCCGCCCTGCCCGACGGCCTCGACACGATGGTCGGCGAGCGGGGCACCTCGCTCTCCGGCGGCCAGCGGCAGCGGCTCACCCTGGCCCGCGCGCTCGCCGGCCGGCCCCGCCTGCTGGTGCTCGACGACGCGACCAGCGCCGTCGACCCCCGGGTGGAGGCGGCCATCCTGGCCGGGCTGCGCTCGTCGGCCGGGGAGCCCGGCGCGCCCGCCGCGTCGATCCTGGTGGTCGCCTACCGGCGGGCCACCATCGCGCTGGCCGACGAGGTGGTCTACCTGGAGCAGGGGCGGGTGGTCGCCCGCGGCACGCACGCCGAGCTGCTCGCCACCGTGCCGGGCTACGCCGACCTGGTCACCGCCTACGAGCAGGCGGAGGTCGACCACACCAAGGACGAGACGTACGACGAGGTCGCCCCGCTGAGTTCGGGCCTGGAAATCGAGGTGGACCGGTGAGCGCGACCGAGAGCAAGGCGGCGTCGGCCGAGATGACCGAGACGGCGGAGACGACCTGGCAGACGCTGCGGCGGGGGCTCGCGCTCTCCCCGGAGCTGCGGGTCGGTCTCGCCGGCACCCTCGGCCTGGCCCTGGTCTACATGGTCGGCCGGGCGGCCGTGCCGGTGGCCGTGCAGCAGGGCATCGACAACGGCATCGTGGGCGGGCTCGACCTGACCGTGGTCTGGACGGTGGTCGCGGCCACCGCGGCCGTGCTGGTGGTGACCACGCTCTGCGGCTACCTGATGATGCGCCGGCTCTTCACGGTCAGCGAGACCGCGCTGGCGAACGTGCGGGTGCGGGCGTTCCGGCACGTGCACGACCTGTCCATGCTGCACCAGCAGTCGGAGCGGCGCGGCTCGCTGGTGTCGCGGGTGACCAGCGACGTCGACCAGATCACCCAGTTCCTCCAGTGGGGCGGCGTGATCCTGGTGATCAATCTCGGCCAGCTGGTGGTGACCACGCTGGTGATGCTGGCCTACTCCTGGCAGTTGACCCTCGTCGTCTACGCCGCCTTCCTGCCCGCCGTGCTGGTGATCCGGCTGTTGCAGCGCCGCCTCGCCGGGGCGTACGGGGTGGTGCGGCAGCGCACCGGGGCCCTGCTCGGGGCGATCGGCGAGAGCGTGGTCGGCGCGCCGGTGATCCGCGCGTACGGGATCGCGGGGCGGACCGCGCGCCGGCTGGACGAGGCGATCGACGGCCAGCGGCGGGCCCAGCAGAAGGCGATCAGGATCAGCATCCTGGGCAGCTCGGTCGGCGAGCTGGCCGCCGGGCTGGCCCTCGCGGGCGTGGTGGTGCTCGGGGTGACCCTCGGCGCCGACCGCACCCTGAGCGTCGGCGAGGTGACCGCCTTCCTCTTCCTGGTCACGCTCTTCATCCAGCCGGTGCAGATCGCCACCGAGGTGCTCAACGAGGCGCAGAACGCCATCGCCGGCTGGCGCCGCGTGCTGGACGTGCTGGACGTCGCGCCGGACGTCGCCGACCCGGGCGAGCAGGGGCGCGAGCTGCCGCCCGGCCCGCTGGACATCCGCTTCGCCGGGGTGGGCTTCGCCTACCCGGGCGGCCCGCCCGTGCTGCACGACATCGACGTGGAGATCCCGGCGAAGAGCCGGGTCGCGGTGGTCGGCGAGACCGGCAGCGGCAAGACCACGTTCGCGAAGCTGCTCACCCGGCTGATGGATCCGACCGCCGGCCAGGTGCTGCTCTCCGGGGTGCCGCTGGAGCAGGTGCGGTTCGCGTCGCTGCGGTCGCGGGTGGTGATGGTCCCGCAGGACGGCTTCCTCTTCGACGCCACGGTCGCGGAGAACGTCCGCTTCGCCCGGCCGGAGCTGACCGACGAGCAGCTCGGCGCCGCCTTCACCGAGCTTGGGCTCGCCGACTGGGTGGACGGGTTGCCGTCGGGCCTGCACACGCCCGTCGGGGAGCGGGGCGAGGCGCTGAGCGTGGGGGAGCGGCAGCTGGTGGCGCTCGCCCGCGCGTACGTGGCGGACCCGGACCTGCTGGTGCTGGACGAGGCGACCAGCGCGGTCGACCCGGCCACGGAGGTGCGGCTGCAACGCACCCTGGACGCGGTGACCCGGGGGCGCACCACGCTCGCCATCGCGCACCGGCTCTCCACTGCGCAGTCGGCGGACGAGGTCATCGTGGTGGACCGGGGCCGGATCGTGCAGCGCGGCCCGCACGACGAGCTGGTCCGCGACCCGGAGTCGGTGTACGGCCTGCTCTACGCCTCCTGGCTGGAGCAGACCCGCTGAACCGACCCGTCCTGGCCGCGGCGGGCGCGCCGGAACGCGCCCACCGCGGCCCGTCGGCCCGTCGGAGCGCCGGTCAGCGGGAGTGGAACTCCACGACGAACTGCTCGTCGCAGTGCACCGGGACCTCGTGCCGGGCGGGCTCGCGCAGCTCGGCCAGCTCCACCGACAGGTACGGCCGGGCCGTACCGTCGCCCGCGTTGGCGCCGGCGGTGGCGAGCTAAAACGGCGTCGACCCGCGGCTGCGCTCGCGGACGGCCACCACCCGGCCGGGCCGCAGCCGGTAGGACGGCCGGTCGACCTTGCGGGTCAGCGGGATGCCGAGGGCGTGGGAGAGCCGGGCTTGGGCCTGGGGTGGTTCACGCTGGACGTCTCCGAACCGGTGCTCTAGTCTCCGATTTAGGTAAGCCTAACCTACCTTGGAGGTCGGCCATGCGGCCCAGCCCGGCGGAGATCGTCCGTACCCTCGTCGCCGGCCGGTTGCCCGGCCTCGCCCACGTGGCGCGCCGGCCCGGCCCGCACCAGGTGCGGCACGTGACCGACCCGGACGGGCGGGTGCTGCTGCTCGTGCCGGTGGTCAGCGACCTCGCCGCGGCGCTGCGGCCCGCCGCCGGCGAGACCGACGTCGCGCTGGTGCTGGACGTGCTCGACCTGCCGCCCGCCGCCGGAGCGCCCAGCCTCGGCCGGGCCTGGGTCTCCGGCTGGGCGACCCGGCTGGACGGCGCCCGGGAGCGCCGGGCCGCGCTGGACTTCGCCGAGGTCGAGCCGACCGGCGACCTGCTCGACGTCGGCACCCGCTTCCGGCTGCACCGCTTCGAGGTGGCCGAGGCCCGCTGGGAACGCGCCGACGCCGTCCGCCGCATCGACCCGACGGCGTACGCCGAGGCCGAGCCGGACCCCCTGCACCCGGTCGAGGCGGGGCTGCTGGCCGACCTGGCCGAGCACCACGCCGCCGAGATGGCCGCCTACCTGCGGCGGCAGCTCGGCCTGGCCGACACCGGCCCGGACACCGCGCCACGGGTGGTCCGGATCGACCGGTACGGCCTGCTGGTGGCACACGGCCGGCCCGGCGCCCGCCGGCGCGCCCGCCTGACCTTCCCGCGCCCGCTGACCGGCGAGGCGGAGCTGGCCCGCGTCCTGCCCCCGATGCTCTGCCGCCACGCCGCCGCCCGGCACGCGGACCACGCCTGATCCCGCCGCGTCAGCCGGCGAGGACCTCGGCGAGATCGCCGGTCAGGTAGCGCTGCACCGTCGGGCCGACCGCCGCGACGAGCGTCTCCGGGGCGGCCGAGGCGAC
Organism: Micromonospora citrea; assembly: GCF_900090315.1. Lineage (NCBI taxonomy): Bacteria > Bacillati > Actinomycetota > Actinomycetes > Micromonosporales > Micromonosporaceae > Micromonospora > Micromonospora citrea. Next base: position 5,472,159 of record NZ_FMHZ01000002.1, read on the forward strand.
CGGCTCCAGCCGGATCACGTGCCGCATCATGGCCAGGCCGATCATCTGGCTGGCCACCAGCGAGCCGCGCAACGGCAGCTCGGCCGGGTCGACGTCGAGCCGGTTCAGGACCGTGCGGAGCACCTGGCTGACCAGGAACTCCCGCAGCAGTCGGGCGGTCCACTCGTTGCTCACCGCCGAGCGCAGCAGGGCCACCCCGGCGGCGCCGGCCGGGGAGTCCCAGACGCCGAGGAAGGTGCGGACCAGTCGCTCGCCGACGCCGTCCCGGTCGCCCGCCAGCACCCTAGGCAGCAGCTCGCCGGGGTCGACCGGGGCCCGCATCGCGGCCAGGAAGAGCTGGTCCTTGCTGCCGAAGTAGTGGTGCACCAGGGCCGGGTCGACCTGTGCGGCGGCGGCGATGGCCCGGATCGAGGCCGCGTCGAACCCGCGCTCGGCGAAGGCGGCGCGGGCCGCGTCGAGGATCGCTTCCCGGGTGTCCGGGTTGCCGGGTCGCCGTCCGGTCCGCCGCGCCATCGCCGCCCTTCACCTCGTCGTCCGCCGCCCGCCCGGGCCGGCGTGCGCGGCGTCAGCCGCTGCGCCGCCGCAGGGTGGCCGCGGCGAGCACCAGCGCCAGCACCGCCGCGCCGGCGACCACCGCCACGTCCTGCCACATCGTGCCGGTCGGCTCGGCGTTGGCGCCCACCTCCTGCAGCGCCTCGACGGCGTACGACAGCGGCAGCACGTCGCTGACCGCCTGCAACCAGCCCGCCATCTCGCCCCGGGGCACGAACAGCCCGCAGAGCAGCAACTGGGGCACCACCACGACCGGCATGAACTGTACGGCCTGGAACTCGGTGCGGGCGAAGGCGCTGCAGAAGAGCCCGAGCGCGACGGCGAGCACCGCGTTCAGCGCGGCGATCATGATCACCAGCCCGCTGTCGCCGGCGGTGTACAGGTCGAAGACCCCGTACGCGACGGCGGTCGCGATGACGGCCTGGACCACCGCGGCCAGCCCGAACGCGATGCCGTAGCCGAAGAGCAGGTCGAGCTTGCCCAGCGGGGTGGTGAGCAGCCGCTCCAGCGTGCCGGTGGTGCGCTCGCGCAGCATCGCGATGCTGGTCACCAGAAACATGATCACGAAGGGGAAGAACCCGAGCATCACCAGGGCGACCCGGTCGAACACCGACGGCTGCCCGGGCGGGGCGGGCTGGTCGACGTACATGAAGTAGACCAGGGCGAGCAGCGCCGACGGCACCACCGCCAGCAGCGCGACGGTGCGCCGGTCGTGCCGCAGCTGGCGCAGGATGCGGCCGGTGGTGGCGGCGAGGATCCGCGGGTTCACGACGCCTCCCCTCCGGCGGCCCCGCCGGCTCTGATCAGCCGCAGGAACGCCTCGTCCAGGTCGTCGACGCCGGCGGCGGCGCGGATCGCGTCGGGGGTGTCGTCGGCGATCAGCCGCCCCTCGCGGATCAGCAGCAGCCGGTCGCAGCGGGCCGCCTCGTCCATCACGTGGCTGGAGACCAGCAGGGTGGTGCCGGCGGCGGCCAGGGCGTGGAACCGGGCCCAGAGGTCGGCCCGCAGGACCGGGTCCTGGCCGACGGTCGGCTCGTCGAGGACGACCAGCTCCGGCTCCCCGACGAGGGCGCAGGCCAGCGACGCCCGGCTGCGCTGCCCGCCGGAGAGGGTGCCGACCAGCTGGCCGGCCGCCTCGGCCAGGCCGACGTCGGCGACGGCCCGGTCGGCGTCGGCCCGGCCCCGGCCGTGCAGCGCGGCGAAGTAACGCGCGTTCTCCCGCACCGTCAGGTCGGCGTAGACGCTCGGCGCCTGGGTGAGGTAGCCGACCCGGCGGCGCAGCTCCGGCGACCCGGCGGGCCGACCGAGCACGGTGACCGTGCCGGCGCCGACCACCTGCACCCCGACGACCGCGCGCATCAGCGTGGTCTTGCCGCTGCCGCTGGGCCCGAGCAGCCCGGTGACCTCGCCGCGCGGCACCGACGCGGTGACGCCGTGCAGCACCCGTCGCCCGCCCCGGTCGACGACCAGGTCGCGGACGGCGATCGCCTCCTCCATCGCCACCTCCACGCGAAACTCAACGCCCGATGAACTCGACGCTAGGTGAGACCTTCCCGGGCGCGCAACGGTTGACTTCGCGTGTATCTCCGACACCTGGCGGTACCCCGAGGCGTCGATGGAGTTCCCCGGGCATTAGCCTTCGGACCGGACACCGGGTCCGGCATCGGGCATTGCGCGCCGATCGGGCGTACGGCACGATGGCGCCGTGGGTCACGCTCCGTCACCGGACGAGGGGTTCCTCCGCGAATGGACCGCCCGGTTGCGGGCCGGCGCAGAGCAGCCCGTGGTCGGCATCATGCTGCGCGGCAGTCACGCCCGGCGGGCCGCGACCGCGCACAGCGACATCGACGTGGACGTGCTGCTCGGCGGCGCCCCGTACGCGGCCCGCAGCGCGTACCTGGCGGAGCACGCCGGTCGGCTGACCCACGTCTCGGTGGCCGCCCGCGACGTGCGCTCCTGGCTGACCCGGCTCGGCGAGCCGGCCGACTGGGCGTTCGGGCTGCCGGTGACGGCGCCGGCGCGGCTGCTCTGGGCCGATCCGCACTGGCGACTGCGGATCGACCTGCCGGTGCTCTGCCAGCCGGCCGGCGCGCCGCAGCTCGAGGAGCTGATCGCGACCCTCGGCAAGGTGGCCGGCGCGCGGGACGCCGACGACCGTCTCGGCGTCCGGCTGGCCGCCGCCGACCTGGCCCGCCTCTGCCCCTCCGTGCTGCGGCCGGCCAACCCGTCGGTCCGGGTGGCGTCGCGCCGGGCGGCCTTCGCCGCCGCCCTCGACCTGCCCGTGGCGCCGCCGACCTACCGCGAGGACATGCTGCTCTGCCTCGGGCTGCGCCCCGGGTCCGTCGGCCAGGTCTGCGCGGCGGCGACCCGCCTGGTCGCGGGCGCCCTGCCGCTGATCCGCCCATACGCCGCCGAGATCGCCGAGACCGCCGGGGCGGACCTGGCCGACGCCCTCGTCGACGGCCGGCTGGACCGCTACGTCGCGCAACTGGCCCGGCCCGCCGACGCCCCGCCGCGACCCTGGCGGGAGCCGTCGCCGGTGCCCGCCCCGCGTGCGGGACAATGGGTCACTGTGCCCGTACCTGACGCGCCGGTGACCGGCGCCCACCCCAGCCCGCAGGGGCCCGCGGCCGGCCCGGCGCGCGCCTCCCGGCTCGACCCGGCCATCGCCGCCCGGCTCCGTCGCACCCCCGACGGCCTGGTCGCCGCGGTGGTCCGCCAGCACGACTCCGGCGAGGTGCTGATGGTCGCCTGGATGGACGACGAGGCGCTGCACCGCACCCTGACCACCGGGCGGGCCACCTACTGGTCGCGCAGCCGCCAGGAGTACTGGGTCAAGGGCGCCACCTCCGGGCACCACCAGTACGTCCGCTCGGTGGCGCTGGACTGCGACGGCGACGCCCTGCTGGTCGACGTCGAGCAGGTCGGCGCGGCGTGCCACACGGGGCACCGGACCTGCTTCTTCACCGAGCTGCCCGTGACCGGGGAAGGGGCGGGGGCCCGGTGACCGCGCCGCACCCGGCGCCGCCCGGCGTGGCGGCCGGCTCCCGCAGCGACGGCGCGGTCAGCCCCGACGTGGCCACCTTCACCGAGCTGGCCGCCCGCTGGCGGGTCGTACCGGTCACCCGGCGGCTGCTCGCCGACGCGGAGACCCCGGTCGGCGTCTACCGCAAGCTCGCCGGGGGCCCCGGCACCTTCCTGCTGGAGTCCGCCGAACAGGGCGTCGGCTCGGCCGGGCTGGCCTGGTCGCGGTACTCGTTCATCGGCGTGCGCAGCAGCGCCACGCTGACCGAACGGGACGGCGTGGCGACGTGGACGGGGCAGCCGCCGGCCGGCGTGCCCGCCTCCGGTGACCCGGTCCGGGTGCTGCGCGAGACCGTCGCGGCGCTGGCGGGCCCGGCCTTCGACGCGGCCAGTGGGATGCCGCCGCTGACCGGGGGCATGGTCGGCTTCCTCGGCTACGAGCTGATCCGCCGGTTCGAGCGGCTGCCCGAGCTGACCGAGGACGACCTCGGCCTGCCCGAGCTGGGCATGATGCTCGCCACCGACCTGGTGGTGCTGGACCACTATGACGGCTCGGCGATCCTCGTCGCCAACGCGATCCTGCCGCCGCCGGACGAGCCGGACCGCGGCGCGCTGGTGGCCGCCGCGTACCACCACGCGGTCGGCCGGCTCGACGCGATGACCACCGCCCTGTCCCGGCCCATCCCGCCGATGGTCTCCACGGTCGCCCGGCCGCCGTCGGGCGAGGTGCGCAGCCGCACCCCCGAGGGCGGCTACCCGAAGGCCGTGGAGGCGGCGAAGGAGGCGATCCGGGCCGGCGAGTGCTTCCAGATCGTGCTGTCCCAGCGGTTCGAGCGGGAGACGCACGCCGACCCGCTGGACGTCTACCGGGTGCTGCGCACGACGAACCCCAGCCCGTACATGTACCTGCTGCGCTTCGACGGCTTCGACATCGTCGGCTCCTCCCCGGAGGCGCACCTGAAGGTGACCACCGACGGCGACGGGCGGCGGCGCGCGCTGCTGCACCCGATCGCCGGCACCCGGCCGCGCGGCGGCAGCCCGGTCGCCGACGCCCGGCTCGCCGCCGAGCTGCTCGCCGACCCGAAGGAGCGGGCCGAGCACGTCATGCTGGTCGACCTGGGCCGCAACGACCTCGGCCGGGTCTGCCTGCCGGGCAGCGTGGAGGTGCCGGAGTTCGCCACCATCGAGCGCTACAGCCACGTCATGCACATCGTCTCCACCGTGGTCGGCACCCTGCGCGACGATCGCACGGCCTTCGACGCGCTCGCCGCGACCTTCCCCGCCGGCACGCTCTCCGGCGCGCCGAAGGTTCGCGCCATGGAGATCATCGAAGAGCTGGAGCCGGTCCGCCGCGGCGTCTACGGCGGCACGGTGGGCTACTTCGGCTTCGGCGGCGACCTCGACATGGCCATCGCCATCCGCACCGCGCTGATGCGCGACGGCCGCGCCTACGTGCAGGCCGGTGCGGGGGTGGTGGCCGACTCGGACCCGGCCGCCGAGGACCAGGAGACGCGGAACAAGGCCGCCGCCGTGCTCGCCGCGATCGCCGCCGCCGAGACCCTGCGGCCCGCCCGATGACGGCCGCCACGCCGCGCGGCGGCGAACCGGCGACCGCCGCGGCGGCCGAGGCCGAGGAACGCGGCCGGGCGGTCGCGGGCAGACGCGAGCTGACGTACGCGGTGCTGCTCTGCGTGGCCGGCGCGGGCCTGGCGCTGTGGGCGTCGACGCGCACCTGGGCGGTCGAGCTGACGGCCCGGCCCACCCCGCTGCCGCCGGTACGCGATGTCCGCACGGGCACCGACCTGCTGCCCTGGCTGCCGGCGCTGGCCCTGGTCGGGCTGGCCGGCGGCGGCGCGGTGCTCGCCACCCGGGGCCGGGCGCGGCGGCTGCTGGGCGGGCTGCTCGCCGGGCTCGGCGCGGCGGTGACGGCCGGTGGCGGCTACGGCCTGTTCGCCGCGTTCGACGGCGAGGTCAGCCGGCAGTGGCCGGCGCTGTGCCTGGTGGGTGGCCTGCTCGCCACGGCGGGCGGGCTGCTGACGGCGCTGCGCAGCCGGCGGTGGCCGGCGATGGGCGCCCGCTACGAGCGCCCGGCCCGGGACGGCGGCGCGCCGGTCGCCCGGGACTCCGACGGCCGGGTCACCGGCCGGCGCACCACCGAGGCGTGGGACGCGCTGGACCGGGGCGAGGACCCGACGGTCAGCTGACCGGCTGGCGGGCCCGGGCGGCGGCCCGGGCCGCCGCCAGCTCCGCCACCAGGCGGTCGAGTTCGGCCCGCTGCTCGGCCCGGGCCCGGTCGGCGCAGACGGCCTCCCAGGCGTTGCCGCGCGCGGTCCGCATCCGGGCCTCGCCGACCACCGCGCGCTCGAGGGTGTGCACCACGCCGACGGCGAGGGACGCGACGGTGCGCGAGATGGTCGTCAGTCCGATGGTCTGGTTGGGTTCGACAGTGCTCATGATCACCCCGCACGGAGATCGTCGGTGTCGGTGGGGCAGGCGCGACGTCGAGTCTGCCCGAGAAAGATGCTGGCTGGCTCACGTTTCGCCGTGGTGACCGACACGTCAACTCTGCGTCCGGGGCCGCGACCAGGGAAAGGGCCCTTCGTCCTTGAGCTACGTCACAGCCCGTCGGCGTACCCCGGGCCGTCGCGCGCAACCGGGCGGGGCGCAGGGCGGGCGGATAGGATCAGGTCGATGCGTAAGGGGGGTGGGGGGTGGAGCGGGCGGGTGACGGCCGTCGATGGGCATGGTCGCCCTGCGTGACATCCCGTTCACCGGAAGTCGGCCATTATGCCGCAGCCCATCTCGTGAGGCACGCCATACCCCCGGCACTTGTCGCCAGGTGGCGCCCCCTAGCATCGGCCCATGACACCCGGAGAGGGGAGTCCGTTGGTGACTGCAGAGCATGCGCACGCGGAGGGCAACGAGGCCGGTCCGGCGGCGTCCGTAGGCGTGCTCGACGAGATCCTGGCCGGCGTGCGCGAGGACGTCGCGCGGCGACAGGCGCAGGTTCCGCTGGAGCGGATCCGTGAACTGGCCGCCGCCGCGCCGCCGCCGCTGGACGCGTACGCCGCGCTGCGCAAGCCGGGCGTCGCGGTGATCGCCGAGGTGAAGCGCTCGTCGCCGTCCAAGGGACGGCTGGCCGAGATCGCCGACCCGGCAGACCTGGCCGGCGACTACGCCGCCGGGGGCGCGCGGGCGATCAGCGTGCTCACCGAGGGGCGGTGGTTCGGCGGCTCGCTCGACGACCTGGCCGCCGTCCGTGCCGCCGTCACCATCCCGGTGCTGCGCAAGGACTTCGTCGTCTCCAGCTACCAGGTGCACGAGGCCCGGGCGCACGGCGCCGACCTGGTGCTGCTGATCGTCGCCGCCCTGGAGCAGAACGTCCTCGTCGGCCTGCTGGAGCGGATCGAGTCCCTCGGGATGACCGCTCTGGTCGAGGTGCACGACGAGGAGGAGGCCGACCGGGCACTGGAGGCCGGTGCCCAGGTGATCGGGGTCAACGCCCGCAACCTGCGTACCCTGGAGGTCGACCGCTCGGTGTTCGAGCGGATCGCGCCCGGCCTGCCCAGCAGCGTCGTCAAGATCGCCGAGTCGGGGGTGCGCGGCCCGCACGACCTCATCCGGTACGCCTCGGCGGGCGCCGACGCGGTCCTGGTCGGGGAGGGCCTGGTCACCCAGAAGAGCCCTCGCGAGGCGGTGGCCGAGCTGGTCAACGCCGGCAACCACCCGGCCACGCCCCGCCCGGTGCGCTGATCCCGCGCCGGTTCGTCAGCACCGAGAGGACGATCCCATGACGCGAAGCGGAGTGTCGGCATGAGCGAGCGCAGCGAGCGAATCATCAGGCTCAGCGTGATGGTGCCTCATGGCGGCACGGAGCGAAGCGGAGTGTCGGCATGAGCGAGCGCAGCGAGCGAATCATCAGGCTCAGCGTGATGGTGCCTCAGGGCGGCACGGAGCGAAGCGGAGTGTCGGCATGAGCGCCGACGCGTTGGCCGCCCCGGCCGGTCCGCAGCCCGACTCCGCCGGTCACTTCGGCCGGTTCGGCGGCCGGTTCGTGCCGGAGGCCCTGGTGGCGGCGCTCGACGAGCTGGACGCCGCGCACCGCTCGGCGATGGCCGACGAGTCGTTCCGGGCCGAGTTCGGCGCCCTGCTGCGCGACTACGCCGGCACCCCCTCGCTGCTCTACACGGCCGAGCGGTTCTCCGCCAAGGTGGGCGCGCGGGTGCTGCTCAAGCGGGAGGACCTCAACCACACCGGGGCGCACAAGGTGCGTAACGTGCTCGGTCAGGCCCTGCTCACCCGGCGGATGGGCAAGCGCCGGGTGATCGCGGAGACCGGCGCCGGCCAGCACGGCGTCGCCACCGCCACCGCCGCCGCGCTGTTCGACCTCGAGTGCGTGGTCTACATGGGCCAGGTCGACACCGAGCGGCAGGCGCTCAACGTGGCCCGGATGCGGATGCTCGGCGCCACCGTCGTGCCGGTCACCACCGGCTCGCGCACCCTCAAGGACGCGATGAACGAGGCGATGCGGGACTGGGTCGCCAACGTCGACGACACGCACTACCTGATCGGCACCGCCGCCGGCCCGCACCCGTTCCCGGCGTTGGTCCGCGACTTCGTCCGCGGTATCGGCGACGAGGCCCGCAAGCAGTGCCTCGACCTCACCGGCGCGCTGCCGGACGCGGTCACCGCCTGCGTCGGCGGCGGCTCCAACGCGCTGGGCATCTTCCACGCGTTCGTCGGCGACCCCGACGTGCGGCTCTACGGCTTCGAGGCCGGCGGCGACGGGGTGGAGACCGGCCGGCACGCGGCCAGCATCACCGGCGGCTCTGCCGGGGTGCTGCACGGCACCCGGACGTACGTGCTCCAGGACGCCGACGGGCAGACCTGCGAGTCGCACTCGATCTCCGCCGGGCTGGACTACCCCGGCGTCGGGCCGGAGCACGCCTGGCTGCACGACACCGGCCGCGCGACCTACCTGCCCGTCGACGACGACGAGGCGATGGCCGCGTTCGAGCTGCTCTGCCGCACCGAGGGCATCATCCCGGCGATCGAGAGCGCGCACGCGCTCGCCGGCACCATCAAGATCGCCCCGAAGCTCGCCGCCGAGCTGGGCCGGGAGCCCACGATCGTCGTCAACCTCTCCGGCCGGGGCGACAAGGACGTGCACACCGCCGGCGACTACTTCGGCATCCTCGACAGGGAGCGGTGAGAACGTGAGCCGGATCGGGGTGGCGTTCGACAAGGCGCGCGCCGACGGGCGGGCGGTGCTGGTCGGCTGCATGCCGGCCGGTTTCCCGACCGTCGAGGGCAGCATCGCCGCGATGACCGCGATGGTCTCCGCCGGCGTCGACGTGATCGAGGTGGAGATCCCGTACTCCGACCCGGTGATGGACGGCCCGGTCATCCAGAAGGCCAGCGACATCGCCCTCGCCGGTGGCGTACGCACCGCCGACACGCTGCGCATCATCGAGGCGGTCGCCGCCACGGGGGCGCCTGTGGTCACCATGACCTACTGGAACCCGGTGGAGCGCTACGGCGTCGACGCCTTCGCCCGCGACCTCGCCTCGGCCGGGGGCACCGGCCTGATCACGCCGGACCTGATCCCCGAGGAGGCCGGCGAGTGGCTCGCCGCCTCCGACGCGTACGGGCTGGACCGCACCTTCCTGGTGTCGCCGTCCTCCACCGACGCGCGGCTGGCGATGACCACCGCCCACTGCCGGGGCTTCGTCTACGCCACCGCGATCATGGGCGTCACCGGCGCCCGGGCGAAGACCTCCGACGCGGCCCCGATCCTGGTCTCCCGCACACGGGAGGTCACCGAGCTGCCGATTGGTGTCGGGCTGGGTGTCGGCACGGGCGCGCAGGCCGCCACGGTCGCCGGGTACGCCGACGGCGTCATCGTCGGCAGTGCCCTGATCCGCTGCCTGCTCGACGCCCCGGACGAGGCGTCCGGGCTGGCCGCCCTCCGCACCCTCAGCGCCGAACTGGCCGAAGGCGTCCGCACCCCCACCCGCTGACCCTCCCACCCCACCCACCGTCCTCCCCACCCTCCACCGCCCGCGATCTTGCAGTTTCTGCCCCCGGAATGCGTGGAACGCCCCGTTTGACGGGGCAGCAAGTGCAAGATCGCCGAGCGGGGAGGGCCCCGACGGCGGGGGTCAGGGGCGGGGTACGCGGTCGGTGGAGGGCTCCGCGCGTTGGCCCGGGGGTGGGGCCGGCGTGGCCCTGGGCGTGGTCGGCGGCGGTGGGTGGGTGCGCGTGGTGGCGTCCGGGCTCTGCGGTCGGTCCGTGCTCGTCACCGTGTCCGGCGCGTCGGCGCTTGCCGCCGTGTCCGGGGTCGGCGGGGTACCGGCGCTTGTCGTGGCGTCCGGGCTCTGCGGCGCGCGCAGGACGCCGGAGCGGCCCGCGAGCGCGTCGGCCAGGGCGGCGCGGGTGGTCGGCGTGAGCGCCTCTGGCAGGGCCGCGACGTCGTGCCAGGACACGCGGCAGCCGCCCATCGGGTCGCCGGTCGGCCCCGCCCCCAGGACGCGGGCTCGGAACACGTGCACCAGGACGTCCGGCAGTGGCCCCGCGCGTCCGGCCGACGACGCGGCCAACCCGGCCGGGATGTCGGGCGTCGGCGGGAAAGTGGCGTCGGGTGTCGGTGGGGAGGTGGTGCGGGCGGCCGGCGGGGAGGCGGCGGCCGGCGGCCGGGGGCACGGCGCGGCGAGGTGGTAGAGGCCGACGAGGTCCACCACCTCGACGTCCCAGCCTGTCTCGGCCCGGATGTCGCGCACCACGGCCTGCGCCGGGCTCTCCGCCGGGCGAAGCCGGCCGCCGGGAAGCGCGTGGCGACGCTCGCCCCGGCCCTGCCGGCAGAGCAGCACCCGGCCGGCGTCGTCGGTGACGACCGCCGCGACCGCCCAGGTGAGCGCGCCCATGGACAAAGAGCCTACGGCGGCGCAAACCAGAAGTCACCGGGATCGCGCGACGGCGGACCGGGGTGCCGCCGGAGGGGCCGGCGACGGTAGCGTGTGCACCCGTGACTCTCGCCTCGCTGACACCCCAGGCGGCCCTGCCCAGCCCCAGCACCGCCGTCTGGCAGCTCGGACCGGTGCCTGTCCGGGCGTACGCGTTGTGCATCATCGTCGGCATCGTGGTGGCCTGCTGGGTCACCGAGCGGCGGCTGCGCCAGCGCGGCGTGGCTCCCGGCGCCGTCCTTGACATCGCGGTCTGGGCGGTGCCGGCGGGCATCATCGGCGCCCGGATCTACCACGTGATCACCTCCCCGGAGAAGTACTTCGGCACCGGCGGCGACCCGATGAAGGCGTTCGCCATCTGGGAGGGTGGTCTCGGCATCTGGGGTGCGGTGGCCGGCGGCGCGCTGGGCGCCTGGATGGCCGCCCGGCAGCTCGGCATCCCGTTCGCGGTGGTCGCCGACGCGCTGGCCCCGGGCCTGCCGCTGGCCCAGGCGATCGGCCGGCTCGGCAACTGGTTCAACAACGAGCTCTACGGCGGCCGGACCACCCTGCCCTGGGGGCTGGAGATCCACCGGATGGACCCGGACAATCCCGGCCAGGCGCTGCGGGACGACGCCGGCAACCCGATCCTCGAACCGGGGCTCTACCACCCGACGTTCGCCTACGAGGCGCTGTGGAACGTCGGCGTCGCCGCGCTGGTCTTCGTCCTCGACCGCAAGCTGCGGCTCGGCCGTGGGCGGGCGTTCGCGCTCTACGTGATGGGCTACACCGCCGGGCGGTTCTGGATCGAGCTGATGCGCACCGACGAGGCGAACACGATCCTCGGCGTACGGCTGAACGTCTGGACCGCCGGCCTGGTCTTCCTGGGCGCGCTCGCCTACTTCGTGCGGGTGCGCGGCCCCCGGGAGTACCTCGTCCCGGTCGGCGACGTCCCGCCGTCCGCGCCGCCCGTCGACTCCGACGTCTCGCAGGTCGACCTGTCGGCCCGCGAGGCCGGCGCCGAGCCGGTCGCCCCGGAGGGCTACCGGGTGGTCGACGAGCAGCAGTACCGGCGCTGGCGGGAGACCGGCGAGACGCCGGCCGGGACGGGCGGCGACACGCCGTCGGCGGAGGGGGCCACGCCAGCCGACGCCACGCCGAGTAACGACGACCGGCCCGGGGACGACGAGCCCACGGGTGACGGATCCACCGGCGACAGTTCCGTCGGGCCCGACACCGTGGAGAGCGCCGGGGAGGCCCCGCAGGACCGGGCGGGGGCCGGCGGCTCCCGCCCCGCCGACCGCGACAGCTGAGGGGGGAGCACCACATGCGTAGCGCGGTGGTGGTGGGCGCCGGCATCGGCGGCCTCGCGGTCGCCGGCGCGCTCGCCCGCTCCGGGTGGCGGGTCACCCTGCTGGAACGGGCCGACCGGGTCCGCCCCGAGCCGACCGCCGTGGTGCTCTGGCCCAACGGCGTACGCGCGCTGCGCGTCCTGGGGCTCGGCGCCGGCCTGGAGGCGATCGCCACGCCGCTGCCCGACGGCGGGGTGCGCCGCCCGGACGGGCACTGGCTGGTGCAGCCCCGCCCGACCCCGCCCGACCGGATGCCGGTGGTGGTGCACCGGGAGGACCTGCACGACGCGCTGATCGCCGGCCTGGGCGACGAGGTCGAGCTGCGCACCGGCGTGACGGTGCGGACGGTCCGCGCCCAGCCCGGCGAACGCCCGGCGGTCGGCGACGGCCGGCACACCATCGAGGCGGACCTGGTCGTCGCCGGCGACGGCACCGACAGCGAGCTGCGCCGGCAGCTCGCGCCGGAGTCGGGGGTGGTCAGCTCGGGGTGCGCCGCCTGGCGGGCGGTGATCCCCTGGTACCGGGCGCCGAAGCTGCCCGCCGACCGGCCCGTCGGCGGCGAGGTGCTCGGCGCCGGCTACCGCTTCGTCTCCGCCTCGCTGGGCGAGCGGGGTTCCTCGGGCGCCTCCAGTCGGGGCGGCATCTACTGGGTGGCCACCGCCGCCGGCGCGCCCCGCCCCGAGCCGCCGGAGACCCAGCTCGCCCTGCTGCGCCGCTGGTACGCGGGCTGGCCCGCCCCGGTCGCCGACCTGCTCGACGCCACCGACCCGGCGGACCTCGTGCAGCAGGAGATCCGCGAGCTGCGGCCACTGCCCAGGTCGTACGCCTTCCCGGCCGGCCCGGGCGGGGTGGTGCTGCTCGGCGACGCCGCGCACGCCATGCCGCCGCACCTCGGCCAGGGCGCCTGCCTCGCCTTCGAGGACGCGGCCACCCTCGCCTCGCTGCTGCGCGAGTCCCGGCTGCCCGACGCCCTGGTCGCGTACGACCGGGCGCGCCGGCCCCGGGCGGCGACGGTGGTGCGGCAGACCCGCCGGATGTCGGCGGTGCTGAAGGCCCGGGGCCCGTTGGCGCTGCGCGCCCGCGACGCCGCCCTCGGCACCCTCAGCCCGCGCCTGCTCTCGACGGCCGCCGCGACGGCGGCCCAGTGGCGCCCTCCGGCCTGACCCACCCCGCCGCGCCCGTCGGACGCCGACGGGCGCACGTCGTGGCGGGAGGACGGGCGGACCGGTGGCGCCCTCCGGCCGGATCCACCCGCCGCGCCCGGCGGACGCACGTCGTGGCGGGAGGACGGGCGGACCGGGCACCGCGGGGTCGACCGTCAGGGGGTGACGGGGGCGGGTTCGGCGATGCAGGCGGTGCCGACGCGGCGGAAGCCGACCCGCAGGTAGACCCGGGCGATCTCCTCACTGCCGGCGGAGAGGAAGACCAGTTCGGTGCCGGCCGTCAGCAGTTCGCGGGCCAGCGCGGCGGTGACGGCCGCGCCCAGGCCCCGCCGGCGCGCGGCCGGCAGCGTGGCGACCCCGGCGATCTCGGCGACGTCGCCGACCCGCATCGCCATGCCGCTGGCCAGCGCGCCGTCGGCGGGCGTCCCGGCCAGCGCCGACAGCCGGCGGCCGTCGGCGACGCGGGCGCGCTCCTCGTCCAGCGCCGCCTCGTCGATCTCCGCGACGGCGGCGTCCCGCTGCGCCGGGCCGGCCTCTCCGCGCCCGGTGCCGGGGGCGGAGAACCCGACGGCGGCGACCGCGCGGCGGGCGGCCACGTCCGCCGCGAAGTTCGGGTCCGCCGGGTCGAGCAGCCGCACCGGTACGTCGGTGAGGGTCCCCGGGTCGGGCAGGGCCGCCGGGTCGAGCACCATCAGCGGCGCCTCCAGCACCGACAGGCCCGCCGAGCGGGCCACCGCCAGCAGGTCGGGGGTCGTCTCGTGCACCCACTCGAACGCCTCGGGCAGGCCGAGTTCGCGCTGCCGTTCCCGCACCGCCGCGACGTCGGCCAGCGATGGCGGCGTGTCGGCGTCGAGCCGGGGGCGTGCGTAGAACGGCCAGCCGGCGCCGTCGCGGACGAACAGCACAAGGGCGCCGTGCTCCTCCGCCCGGGCGGCGTCACGGGGCACCGCGTCGTAGAACCGTTCCAACCGGTCGAAGAGGTCCGTACGCACGCCATCCACCGCGCGAGACTACACGTCCCAGACTCTGGAAGGTGTGATCAATCTGCACTGGCCTTGCGTACCGGACCCTAACGTAGACTCAATAGACCCTTGAGGGCCGACGTCGTCCCGATCGAGTTCCAACCTGAGTGACGACAGGAGGCCCGGTGGCCTTTCCGTACCCTCACAGCAGCCCGCAGCAGGCCCCGCACCTCGGCCCGGGAGCGCCCGCGGCCGGGCTCTACGATCCCGCGCAGGAGCACGACGCCTGCGGCGTGGCCTTCGTGGCGGACCTGCACGGGCGGCGCTCGCACGCGGTCGTGGCCAACGGCCTCCACGCGCTCCGCCGGCTGGACCACCGGGGCGCCCGGGGCGCGGAACCGAACACCGGTGACGGCGCGGGAATCATGATCCAGGTGCCGGACGCGTTCCTGCGCGCGACTGTCGACTTCCCGCTGCCGCCCGCCGGCGAGTACGCCACCGGCCTGGTCTTCCTCCCCGACGACGACGCCGCCGAGGCCCGCGCCCGCCGCGTGGTCGAGAAGTACGCGCTGGTCGAGGGCGCCGACGTGCTCGGCTGGCGCGACGTGCCGGTCGACCCGCGCGGCCTCGGCGAGACCGCCCTCGCGGCGATGCCCCGCGTCCGGCAGCTCTTCCTCGCCGCGCATCGGCTCACCGACTCGCCGGCCGGGCCGGCCGGGTCGCCGCTGCGCGGCATCGAGCTGGAGCGGGTGGCGTTCTGCCTGCGCAAGCAGGCGGAGCGGGAGAGCGCCGAGCGGGGCGTGCCGGCGTACTTCCCGTCGCTGTCGGCGCGGACCATGGTGTTCAAGGGCATGCTGACCCCCGACCAGCTGCCGGCGTTCTATCCGGAGCTGACCGACGAGCGGGTGCAGAGCGCGATCGCGCTGGTGCACTCCCGCTTCTCCACCAACACGTTCCCGTCCTGGCCGCTGGCGCACCCGTACCGGCTCATCGCGCACAACGGCGAGATCAACACGATCCGGGGCAACCGCAACTGGATGCAGGCGAGAGAGTCGATGCTCACCAGCGGCGCTTCCTCAGCCGCCGGCGGAGCCGGCGGTCACCTTCCCGGCAACATCCGCCGGGTCTTCCCGGTCTGCACCCCCGCCGCCTCCGACTCGGCGAACTTCGACGAGGTCCTGGAGCTGCTGCACCTGGCCGGGCGCAGCCTGCCGCACGCGGTGCTGATGATGATCCCCGAGGCGTGGGAGAACGACCCGGACATGGCCGCCGACAAGCGCGCCTTCTACCGCTTCCACGCGAGCCTGATGGAGCCCTGGGACGGGCCGGCGTCGGTCGCCTTCACCGACGGCGAGATCGTCGGTGCCGTGCTGGACCGCAACGGGCTGCGCCCGGGCCGCTGGTGGCGGACGGCCGACGGGCTCGTGGTGCTCGGCAGCGAGGCGGGCGTGCTCGACCTCGACCCGGCCCGGGTGGTCGCCAAGGGCCGGCTCCAGCCGGGCAAGATGTTCCTGGTCGACACCGTCGCCGGCCGCATCGTGCACGACGAGGAGATCAAGGCCGAACTGGCGGCCGAGCAGCCGTACGCCGACTGGCTGCACGCCGGTCTCATCGAGCTGACCGACCTGCCGGCGCGCGAGCACATCGTCTACACCCACGACTCGGTACGCCGTCGCCAGCAGACCTTCGGCTACACCGAGGAGGAGCTGAAGATCCTGCTCGCGCCGATGGCGCGCAGCGGCGCCGAGCCGATCGGCTCGATGGGCACCGACACCCCGATCGCCCCGCTGTCGACCCGGCCGCGGCTGCTCTACGACTACTTCCACCAGCTCTTCGCGCAGGTCACGAACCCGCCGCTGGACGCCATCCGGGAGGAGCTGGTGACCAGCCTGGCGTCGACCATCGGGCCGGAGGGCAACCTGCTCGACCCGGGCCCGGCGAGCTGCCGGCAGATCGTGCTGCCGTACCCGGTCATCGACAACGACGAGCTGGCCAAGATCCTCTCCATCGACGAGGACGGCGACCTGCCCGGTTTCAAGGCCGTCCGGGTCTCCGGGCTCTACCGGGTGCGGGAGGGCGGCGCCGGCATCAAGGCCCGGCTGACGGAGATCTGCCGGCACGTCTCCGAGGCGATCGAGGACGGCGTACGCATCCTGGTGCTGTCGGACCGCGACTCCAACGCCGACCTGGCCCCGATCCCGTCGCTGCTGCTCACCGCCGCCGTGCACCAGCACCTGGTGCGCGAGCAGACCCGCACCCAGGTGGCGCTGGTCGTCGAGTCCGGCGACTGCCGCGAGGTGCACCACGCGGCGGTGCTGATCGGCTACGGCGCGGCGGCGGTGAACCCGTACCTGGCGTTCGAGTCGGTGGAGGACATGATCTCCACCGGCGCGCTGGTCGGCGTCGAGCGCACCACGGCGGTCCGCAACTACGTCAAGGGCCTCGGCAAGGGCGTCCTCAAGATCATGTCCAAGATGGGCATCTCGACGGTGTCGTCGTACTGCGGGGCGCAGGTCTTCGAGGCCGTCGGGCTCGACTCCCGGCTCGTCGAGCGCTACTTCCGCGGCACCCCGAGCAAGATCGGCGGGATCGGGCTGGACGGCATCCACGCCGAGGTCGCCGCCCGGCACTCGCTGGCCTGGCCGGCGCCGGGCGCCACGGCGTCCGACCGTCTCGAGGTGGGCGGCGAGTACCAGTGGCGCCGCGAGGGCGAGCTGCACCTGTTCAACCCGGAGACGGTATTCCTGCTCCAGCACGCCACCCGCAGCCGCCAGTACGACGTGTTCCGGCAGTACACCGCCAAGGTCGACGAGCTGGCCGCGAGGGCCGGCTCGCTGCGCGGGCTGTTCCGGCTGCGTACGGGCGTGCGGCCCCCGGTGCCGATCGAGGAGGTCGAGCCGGCCACCGAGATCGTCAAGCGGTTCGCCACCGGCGCCATGTCGTACGGGTCGATCTCGGCGGAGGCGCACGAGACCCTGGCGATCGCGATGAACCGCCTCGGCGGCAAGTCCAACACCGGCGAGGGCGGCGAGGACGTCGAGCGGCTGCACGACCCGGCCCGCCGCTCCGCGGTCAAGCAGATCGCCAGCGGCCGGTTCGGGGTGACCAGCGAATACCTGGTCAACGCCGACGACCTCCAGATCAAGATGGCGCAGGGCGCCAAGCCTGGCGAGGGCGGGCAGCTGCCCGGCAACAAGGTCTGGCCGTGGATCGCCCGTACCCGCCACGCCACCCCCGGCGTGGGCCTGATCTCCCCGCCGCCGCACCACGACATCTACTCCATCGAGGACCTCGCGCAGCTCGTCCACGACCTGAAGTGCGTCAACCCGTCCGCGCGGGTGCACGTCAAGCTCGTCAGCGAGGTGGGCGTCGGCACGGTGGCGGCGGGCGTGGCCAAGCTCAAGGCCGACGTCATCCTGATCTCGGGCCACGACGGCGGCACCGGCGCGTCGCCGCTGAACTCGCTCAAGCACGCCGGCACCCCGTGGGAGCTGGGGCTGGCCGAGGCGCAGCAGACGCTGCTGCTCAACAAGCTGCGCGACCGGGTCACCGTGCAGGTCGACGGGCAGCTCAAGACCGGCCGCGACGTGCTGGTCGCGGCGCTGCTCGGCGCCGAGGAGTTCGGCTTCGCCACCGCGCCGCTGATCGTCGAGGGCTGCGTGATGATGCGCGTCTGCCACCTCGACACCTGCCCGGTCGGCATCGCCACCCAGAACCCGGTGCTGCGGGAACGCTTCACCGGGCGGCCCGAGTTCGTGGAGAACTTCTTCCTCTTCCTCGCCGAGGAGGTCCGCGGCTACCTCGCCGAGCTGGGCCTGCGCTCGATCGAGGAGGCCATCGGGCAGGCCGAGCTGCTCGACGTCGCCCCGGCGATCGCGCACTGGAAGGCCGGCGGGCTCGACCTGACCCCCGTGCTGCACCTGCCGGAGTTGCCGGCCGGGGCCGCCCGCCGGGGCGTACGGGCCCAGGACCACGGCCTGGAGCTGGCACTGGACAACGAGCTGATCGCGCTGGCCGCCCCGGCGCTGCGCGACCGTACGCCGGTGCGGGTGGCGGTGGCGGTGCGCAACGAGCACCGCAGCGTCGGCGCGATGCTCGGCGGCGAGGTGACCCGCCGCTTCGGCGGGGCGGGCCTGCCCGCCGACACGATCGAGTTCACGCTGCGCGGCACCGCCGGGCAGTCGTTCGGCGCGTTCCTGCCGCCCGGGGTGACCCTGCGCCTGCACGGAGACGCCAACGACTACGTCGGCAAGGGACTCTCCGGCGGCCGGCTCGTCGTCCGGCCGGACGCCACCGCGCCGTTCGTCGACGGCGACGCTCCGGCGGGGCAGCGCGCCGAGGACCAGACCATCGCCGGTAACACCATCCTCTACGGGGCCACGGCGGGCGAGCTGTTCCTGCGCGGCCGGGTGGGGGAGCGGTTCGCGGTGCGCAACTCCGGCGCGGTGGCCGTCGTCGAGGGCGTCGGCGACCACGGCTGCGAGTACATGACCGGCGGGACCGTGGTGGTGCTGGGGCCGACCGGCCGCAACTTCGCCGCCGGCATGTCCGGCGGTACCGCGTTCGTGTACCGGCTGGACCGCCGCCGGGTCAACGCCGAACTGGTCGACCTGGCCCCGCTGTCGGAGGAGGAGCAGGCCGTGCTGCACGAACTGGTGCAGCGGCACTTCGCCGAGACCGACTCGTCGGTCGCCGAGGGGCTGCTCAAGCGCTGGCCGGAGGCGGTTGCGGAGTTCACCGCCGTGGTGCCCCGCGACTACCGCCGGGTTGTGGAGATCATGCGGGCCGCCGAAGCCGCCGGCCGCGACGTCGACGACGCGGTGATGAGCGCGCTCTCCGCGCCCGCCGCGAAGTCCGTGCCGACCACGCCCGCCCCGCGGGCGGCGGTCCAGGAGGTGGCTCGTGCCTGACCCGAACGGTTTCCTGCGCTACGACCGGCGGCTGCCCGCGCGCCGCCCGGTGCCGGTGCGGATCAGCGACTGGCGGGAGGTGTACCCACCGGCCGGCGAGGAGCTGATCCGTGAGCAGGCCACCCGCTGCATGGACTGCGGCATCCCGTTCTGCCACGACGGCTGCCCCCTGGGCAACCGCATCCCGGACTGGAACGACCTGGTCCGCACGGGCAACTGGGACGCCGCGGTGGAGTCGCTGCACGCCACCAACAACTTCCCCGAGTTCACCGGCCGGCTCTGCCCGGCGCCCTGCGAGGCGGCCTGCGTGCTCGGCATCGGCGGCGGTCAGCCCGTCACCATCAAGCAGGTCGAGGTGGAGATCGCCGACGCGGCAGTCGCGCGGGGCGGCCTGTCGCCGCGCCCGCGGCCCGCGCCGACCGGCCGGTCGGTCGCCGTGGTCGGCTCCGGCCCCGCCGGGCTCGCCGCCGCGCAGCAGCTCGCCCGCGCCGGTCACGCCGTGACGGTGTACGAGCGCGACGACGCGATCGGCGGCCTGCTCCGGTACGGCATCCCCGACTTCAAGCTGGAGAAGGTCCACATCGACCGGCGGCTGGCCCAGCTCGCCGCCGAGGGGGTGCGTTTCCGCACCGGGGTGAACGTCGGTGTGGACGTCACCGCCGAGCAGTTGCGCGCCGAGCACGACGCGGTGCTGCTCGCCTGCGGCGCGCTGCGGGGCCGGGACACCCCGGAGACTCCGGGTCGGGGTCTGCGCGGCGTACACCAGGCGATGGACCACCTCGTCGCCGCCAACCGGGTGGTCGCCGCGGCGGCCGGCGGCCGGCCCGATCCGGCGGTGCTGCCCGACGGCACGCCGATCGACGCGGCCGGCAGGCACGTCGTGATCATCGGCGGCGGCGACACCGCGGCAGACTGCCTGGGCGTGGCGCACCGGCAGGGCGCCGCCGGCGTATACCAGCTGGACCTCTACCCGCAGCCGCCGCAGACCCGGGACGAGGCCCGGGACCCGTGGCCCACCTGGCCGTGGCTGCTGCGCAGCTACCCGGCGCACGAGGAGGGCGGCGAGCGGGTCTTCGCCGTCGCGGTGCAGGAGTTCGTCGACGACGGCACCGGCCAGGTGCGGGCGGTGCGGATCGCCGAGGTGACAGTGGAGAAGCGGGACGGGCGGCGGATCGTCACCCCGCTCCCCGGCTCCGAGCGGGAACTGCCGGCCGACCTGGTGCTGCTGGCGATCGGCTTCGAGGGCACCGAGGAGCAGCCGCTGCTCGACCAGCTCGGGGTCGCCCGCAACGCACGCGGCGCGGTCGACGCCCGGCCGGACTGGCAGACCGACGCCGACGGCGTCTTCGTCGCCGGCGACATGCACCGGGGCGCCTCGCTCATCGTCTGGGCGATCGCCGAGGGGCGGGCCGCGGCGTCGGCCATCCACGCCTACCTCGGCGGGACGGGAGCCCTGCCGGCCCCGGTCGACCCGGCCCGGCAACCCCTGGCGGCCCGATAGCGGCGGCCCCAGCCGGGCTCGCCCCCGGTCCCTGCCGGGCTCGCCCCCGGTCCCTGCCGGGCTCGCCCCCGGTCCCTGCCGGGCTCGCCCCCGGTCCCTGCCGGGCTCGCCCCCGGTCCCTGCCGGGCTCGGCCCCGGCCCCGGCCGGCCCCGGCCCCGGCCGGCCCCGGCCCCGGCAGCGCGTTGCGGTGCGGTTGCCGGCGCCGCCCTCGACAGCGCGGTATCGCGCCTCCGGGGCGCCCGCCGGCCGGGCTCGGCGCTGCCTACCTCCGCCGGTCCGGTCCGGGCAGACGGGTGCCGCAGGCTCGGCGTCCGCCTGCCGGGCCAGTGCGCGGTGCGGCGCCTCGGACGGTGCTGCGGCGTGTGGGACGGTGCTGTGGCGTGTGGGACGGGTGCCGTGGCGTGTGGGACGGTGCCGTCGCGTGTCGGACGGTGCCGTCGCGTGTCGGACGGTGCCGTGGCGTATGGGGACGGGTGCTGCGGCGTGTGGATGGTGCCGTGGCGTATGGGGACGGGTGCTGCGGCGTGTGGATGGTGCCGTGGCGTGTCGGACTGGTGCGGCATCCCTATGACGGCGGCCTGTCGAGCTGATGTCGTAAACGAATCACGGGGTGGGCAAGCGCGGGGCGGCAACGTCGTCCAACCCGTGGGTGCCGCCGTTCAACGGGCGATGGCGCCGCCCGGTGAACGGTGCGCTTGCCCGCGCCGAGGACGACCTGTCTACTTCGCCTGAGAGCTGACCCTCATGGTTCCGTGCGGCGGCGATGCCCGTCGTACGCGGGGGTTGCCCGCCGTGACGGGGTTGCCCGCCGTGACGGGGTTGCCCGCCGGGATGGGGGTTGCCCGCCGGGATGGGGGTTGCCCGCCGCGATGGGGGTTGCCCGCCGCGATGGGGGTTGCCCTGCCGTGGGGTGGGTTGCCCTGCCGTGCGTTGGCGTGGCCGGCGTGCGACGCGTGGCACGCCGAGACGGCGACGGTGATTCGTTTACGACATCAGCTCGACAGCGTCGGTGCGGTCATCCCGCGGCCTCCGGCCCGCCCGGCTACCTGCCTGCCTGCCTGGATGTTCGTCCGGCTGTCCGGCTGCCGCCAGCTGCTCGGCGGTCCAGCCACCCGAACTGCCCAGCCACCCAAACTGCCCAGCCACCGGACTGCCCAGCCGCCCAGCCACCCGGACTGCCCAGCCACCCAAACTGCCCAGCCACCCGGACTGCCTGGCCGCCCAGCCGGTCGCCCGACCGGCCCGGTCCGTCCGCGCGCCCGGCGGGACGCGCGGACGGACCAGGGTGAGGTTGCAGCGGTGGCGGGGCGGCGGTCAGCGGCCCAGTAGCGCGTGCGCCTCGCGGATCCTCGCCCACGACTTCGGCTCGGCGGGCGGCGCGGCCGTCGGCTCGGCCCGGCGGTCGGCTCCAGCCACGTTCGGGCGGCCGGGGGTGAGCAGCCAGGTGGTGAACAGCTCGTCCAGGTCCAGTCCGGAGATCTGCTCGGCGAGGGCCCGGAACTGCGCGATCGTGGCGTTGCCGTGCCGGTGCGCGGCGGTCCAGGCCGGCAGGATCTTGAAGAACGCGTCGTCGCCGACCGCCAGGCGGAGCTGGTGCAGGGCCATCGCGCCCCGGTCGTAGACCGCGTCGTCGAAGATCCTGGCCGGGCCCGGCTCGCCCGGCGGCACCTGCCAGAACTCGTCGTCCGCCGGATGGCTGGCGTACGTGAAGTCGAACAGCTCCTGCGCGGTGCCCTCGCCCTGCTCCTCCGACCAGAGCCACTCCGCGTACGAGGCGAAGCCCTCGTTGAGCCAGATGTCGCTCCAGTCGGCCACCGAGACCGAGTCGCCGAACCACTGGTGGGCGTTCTCGTGCACCACCACGTAGGTGTTGGCGCCTCGCCGCCAGAAGCCCGGCCCGTACACCGAGCGGGTCTGCGTCTCCAGCGCGAAGCCGATGCCGTCGACCGGCCCGGCCACCCCGCCCTGCGCCTCGAAGGGGTACGGGCCGAAGAGGCCGCTGCCCCACTCGACGATCTCGGCGGTGCGCTCGATGCTGGCGCGCGCGGCCGGCCCCAGCTCGCCCAGCGTGGTGCTGTACGCGTTGACCACCGGCCGGCCGTCGGGCGCGGTGTCGGTGACGATCTCGTACTGGCCGATGGCGAGGAACGCCAGATAGGTGGCGGTCGGCGAGGTGGTCCGCCAGCTCCACCGGGTGCGGTTGCCCGCCTCGGGCAGCGGCGCGCGCGGCTGGACGCCGTTGCTGACCACCTCGACGCCGGTGGGCACCGACACGGAGATGTCGTAGGTGGCCTTGTCCAGGGGGTGGTCGTTGCTCGGGAACCACCACCAGGCCGACTCCGGCTCGTTGACCGCCATCGCGCCGTCGGCGGTGCGGGTCCAGCCGGTGTAGCCGCCGACGAGGGTCTCCGAGGGTACGCCCGAGTACCGCACCACGACGGTGAGCTGCTGGCCGGCGGTGATCGCGCGGCGCGGGGTGACCACGAGCTCGTGCGCGCCCTCGCGGGCGGTGCCGGCCTGCCAGCCGTTGACCCGCACCGACTCGACGTCGAGCAGGAAGTCCAGGTTGAACCGGGACAGGTCCTGGGTGGCCCGGGCCAGGATCGTGGTGGTGCCGGTGAGCCGGTCGGTGTCCGGGTCGTAGCGCAGCCGGACGTCGTAGTGGGTGACGTCGTAGCCGCCGTTGCCGTAGTCGGGGAAGTAGCTGTCGCCCAGGCCGGAGCCGCCGGGTTGCGGCGCGGCGGCGGGGACGGCGGGCCGGCCCCAGCCCGAGGGGGCGGCGTGGCCGGGGGCGCCGGTGACCAGGCCGCCGGCGGTGGTGACGGTCAGGGCGGCGATGGCCGCCGTGAGAGCGCGTCGCACGGGGTGGACTCCCTCCGTCGGGGTGTACGCACCGGCCAACCTAATCGACATTTGTGAACCCGTTAGACCCGTCGGATGATCGCGGGGCATTCCATTGTTGCGAATGTTTCGATAGCATTACCGCCTGGTAACAACCCCGTCCCTGGCCACGCGCGCGGTCACCGGGCCCCACCACTCCGTCCCCGTGGAGGTCCCCCATGCCCCACCGCCCCCTGGCCCGTGCCCTCGCCACGCTGGTCGCCGTGCTCACCGCCACCCTCGGCGCGGTGTTCGTTCCCGGAACCGCCCAGGCCGCCACCGTCAACTACGTCGCCCTCGGCGACTCCTACTCCTCCGGCGTCGGCGCCGGCCCGTACGACCTGTCGACCTGCCTGCGCAGCCAGAAGTCGTACGCCCCGCTCTGGGCCGCCGCCAACGCGGTCACCAGCTTCAAGTTCGCCGCCTGCGGCGGCGCGGTCACCGCCGACGTGATCAACAACCAGGTCGCCTCGCTGAGCACCAGCACCACCCTGGTCACCATCACCATCGGCGGCAACGACGCCGGCTTCGCCGACGTGATCACCAGTTGCCGCTTCGGCAGCACCTCCACCTGCACCAACGCCGTCAACGAGGCCAAGGCGTTCGCCACCGCCACGCTGCCCGGCCGGCTCGACGCCACGTACGCCGCCATCCGCGACCGGGCCCCGAACGCCCGGCTGATCGTGCTCGGCTACCCGCGGCTGTTCGAGACCAACTACTGCGGCCTGCTGGCGATGAGCACCTACAAGCGGACCATCCTCAACGAGGCCGCCGACGTGCTCGCCACTGTCATCTCGGGCCGGGCCCGGGCGGCGGGCGCCACCTTCGCCGACACCCGGCCGTACTTCGCCGGGCACGGCGTCTGCGCGGGCGACCCGTGGATCCGCGACGTCAGCGGCGTCATCGAGGCGTACCACCCGGACGCCGACGGCTACCGCTTCGGCTACCTGCCCGCCCTGAACGCCGTCACCCGCTGACCGCCCCGCCCACCTGCGGTGTGGGGAAGGGGCACTTCCTCACACCGCAGCCGCCGCGCCCGGGTTCGTCACTGTCCGGTGTCGTCGGTGTCCGTTAGGGTCTTCGTGGATCAGGTGGGCGACGGCGACGGGAGCGAGAAGTGAGCAGGCTCGCGTCGGCGTACGGGCAGGCGGTCGCCGCCCACCGGGCCGCCCGCGTCCACCTCGAAAACGCCCGCGCCGCGTGGCGGGCCGCGCCACCGCCCGCCCCACCGGAGGCCGACCCCGACCTGGTCGCCCGGCTGGCCCGCGTCGGCGGCGCGCTCGCCGCCCCCGCTCCGGGCACCCCGCTGACCGGTACGCCCCGGCCGGTCCGCCTCGGTGAGGCGATCACCGCTGGCGGCGGGTTCCCCGTGCTGGTGCCCCTCGGCGGCGGCCATCACCTGTCCGTCGACGTCGACGCCCGTGACCCGCGTACCGCAGCGCTGCTGCGGGCCGTCGTCCTGCGGATGTTGGCCACCGCGCCGCCCGGTGGGCTGCGGGTCGCCGGGCTCGACGCCGCCGCCCTCGGGGCCACCTTCGGACCGCTGCGCCCGCTGGTCGACGCCGGGGTGCTCGACCCGCCCGCCACCACCGAGGCGGAGGTGGCCGCGCTGCTCGACGACGCGGAGCGGCACGCCCGCGCCGCCCGCAACGGCGACCGCGTCGACCAGGAGCTGTTGCTGGTGGTGGCCGCGTCCGCCCCGTCGCCTCGCGAGGCCGCCCGGCTCGCCGCGCTCACCCACGCCGGCCCGGCCGCCGCCGTCTGCGTCCTGGTCGGCGGCTGGCCGTCCGGGCCGTCGGCCACCCCACCGCCGCCGCTGGGCACCACCACCGCGCTGCGCCTGACCTCCGACGGCTACGCCCACGTCGGCGACCCGCCCGGCGCGCCGTTCAGCGCCGACGGCAGCGGGCTGGCCGTGCCGGTGCTGCTCGACGGCGATCCGCCGCCGGCGGCCGTCTCGGCCCTCGCGGGGCACCTCGACGCCGCCGTCCGCCGCCAGGCCGCCGTGGGCTTCGCCGACCTGCTGCCCCCGCGCCGGTGGACGGAGTCCGGCCGGGCCGGCCTGCGTACCGTGGTCGGGCGCGCCGGCCGGGAAGCCGTCGCGGTCGCCTTCGACGACGCCACCCCGCACTGGCTCGTCGGCGGGCGCACCGGCGGCGGCAAGACGGTCTTCCTGCTCGACGTCCTCTACGGGCTGGCTGCCCGCTACTCCCCGGCCGAGCTTCAGCTCTACCTGCTCGATTTCAAGGAGGGCGTGAGCTTCACCGAGTTCGTGCCGACCGAGCGCGACCCCGCCTGGCTGCCGCACGCCCGCGCGGTGGGCATCGAGAGCGACCGCGAGTACGGCGTCGCCGTGCTGCGCGAGCTGCGCCGCGAGCTGAACCGCCGGGCCACCCTGCTCAAGCGGTACGGCGTCACGAAGCTCGCCGACCTGCCCGCCGACGTCGCGGCCCCCCGGGTCGTGGCGGTGGTCGACGAGTTCCAGGTGCTGCTGGCCGGCCGGGACGCGCTCGCCCGCGAGTCGGTGGACCTGTTGGAGGAGTTGGCCCGCAAGGGCCGCTCCTACGGGGTGCACCTGGTGCTGGCCAGCCAGAGCATGACCGGTATCGACGCCCTCTACGGGCGGGCCGAGGCCGTCTTCGGGCAGTTCGCCCTGCGGGTGGCGCTGCCCGGTGGCGGCGGCGTGCTGGACCGCGACAACCCCTCCGCCGCCACCCTGAGCGTCGGCACGGCCGTGCTCAACGCCGCCGCCGGGGCCACCGGCGCCGACACGGTCGTCCGTTTCCCCGACGCGCACGCCGAATCCGGCGCGCTGTCCCGGCTGCGCCACGAGCTGTGGCAGGCCCGCCCGGCGGGTGCCCGCCCGCCGTCGGTGTTCCGGGGATACGAGAGGGCCCGCGTCGAGGACGACACCACGTTCGCCGGTCTGCGCCCCGGCGGCCGGCGCCCCCTGGCGCTGGTCGGCCGCACCGTCGACATGGACGGCACGTCCGCGCTGTTCATGATGGACACCAGCCCTGGCCGGCACCTGGCCGTCGTGGGCACCGCCGTTACCGCCGCCGAGGTGCTGCGCGCGGCCACCCTCAGCCTCGCCCGCCAGCACGGCCCCGGCGAGGCGCGGTTCCTGCTCGCATCCCTCGTGGCCGCCGCCGACCCGGCCGTCGACGACACCGTCGCCGCGCTCGTGGCCGCCGGCCACACCGTGGAATTCCTCGACGCGCACGCCCTGCGCGACCGGATCGTGGCGCTGGCCGCGTCGGCCCCCGGCCCAGCGGCGTCGACTGTCCCGGTGCCCGCGACCAGCCCGGCGACGTCGACCAGTGCGGGGCCGGCCCGCAGCTACCTGGTCGTGTTCGGGATGGATGCCGCCTCCGCCGTGCTCGCCGCCGCTGATCCGGTGACGTTCCGTTCCGCCCATGAGGACCTGCGTGCCCTGCTGCGTCAGGGGCCGGGGCGGGGCGTGCACCTACTGGGCTGGTGGCGCGGCCTGCGCCGGCTCGCCGACGACCTCGGTGGCACCCAGAACCGGGACGACGTGGCCTGTCTGGTCGCGCTGAACGTGACCGGCGCCGAGCTGGGGCTGCACCTGGGCGTGCACGATCTGGCCTACGAGCCGCGCTCCGACCGGGCGCTGCTGGTCGACCGGCACGACCAGCGGGTACGCCTCATCGTGCCGTTCACCCGCGACGGGCACCCGCCGGACGGAGAGAGCTGAGTGTCCACCTTCGAGGACTACGCGGCGCTGGTTCGTCATCTCGCCGCCCAGCGGCAGGCCGGTGAGCAGGGCGCCGCCGCCGAGTCGGCCCGCCAGCGGGACCTGCACGCCGCCGTCGACTACCTCGATCGCCGGCTCACCGCGCAGGGGCAGCGCCTCGACCAGATCGGCCACACGATCGGCAGTCCACCCCCGCCCCCCGGCCAGCCCGCCCCCGGCGCCCCACCGGGCGGCCCGCTTCCGGTTGCGCCGACGTCGGGCGGGCCGGTGGCGGGTGCGCCCACGTCGGGCGGCCCGTCGGCCGTCGGGGTGCCGTCGGCCGGGCAGCCCCACGGGTTGCCGCCACCGGGGACGGGATCGGTCGGCGGCGCAGCCGCCGTGCCGGGGCGGCCGGGGGTCGGGGCGTACCCCCAGGGAAGCCCGGGGGAGACGGCGCTGGCGGTGCCGGGCGGGGTGCCCACGCCGCGCGCCGGGGAGCTGGACCCGGCGGCGGAGCTGGAGTCGGCGCGGCGCTGGGCCGACGAGGCCGACCGGCTGGGCCAGCAGGTCGAGCTGCTGGCCCAGCGCCCGGCGCTCCTGCCGGGCTGGTCACCGATGGCCCGGGCGCTCGCCGTCTATCTCGGCTGTGCCGGCGTCGGCGTGCTGCTGATGCTGGTCATGGTGCTCGCCTCCGGCGTCGGGGCGCTCGGCCTCGGCACGCTCTACACGTGGATGTGTGCCGGGCTGCCCGCCGTGTCGCTGATCGCCGGGTGGCTCATCCTCGGTCGCTGGGGCACGCCCGCCGTGGTCGTCGGCACGCCGCCGCGCTACCCCCTGCTGGGCATCCTGGTCTGCTTCCTGGCCGTCCCACTGGCCTACTGCGGCTACCTGCTGATGTTCCGCGCTCTGCGCTGACGCCGCGCCCTGCGCTGACACCGCGCCGTCGCGCCGGGCGGCGGTCTCGGTGGCGGCGAGGAAGGCGTCCAGCTCGGCGGGGGTGAGCCCCTCGTCCTCCAGCAGCGCCAGGAGCAGCACCGTGCCGGCGGTCACCGCTGCGGCGGTGCCGGGCGGCGGCGGGCGCTCGCCCAGGGCCGCGCCGAGCAGCGTCTCCGCCAGGGTCGGGTCGACGTCCACGCCGGTCAGGTCGTAGCGTTCCCGGGCCGCCGCGACGAACCTGATAAGCGGCGCGCGGTCCTGCCCGGCGACGAACCGGCGGCGCGCGGCCACCAGCAGCGCCCCGGCGAGCAGGTCGGCGTAGCGCAGCCACTGCGGCTCGGTGAAGCGGCGCAACCGGCGGTCGTGCCGGCCGAGCCGCCCGTCGAGCAGGCTCCGCAGGGCGGTCGTCGGGTCGTCGGTCATCGGCGGTTCCACCTTCCTCGGTTCTGTCGGCTGCGCGGCAGGCCCGCTCCGGCCCGCGGGGCGTGCCGTTTGGCGCTGGCGACGACCAGGTCGGCGGCGGCCCGTGCCCCCTGTGCCGTTGCCCGTGCGGTCGCTGATGCGTCCGCCCGCGCCGGGGCGACCCGCCGGGGCGGCAGCGCGGGTGCCGGCTCCGGTGTGCCGGACAGGGCCGCCGCCCACCGGTCGATGGCCCGGCCGCCGTGCGCCAACCGCGCGGCCACCAGGTCCAGCCGGGCCACGGCCGCCCGGAACCGGCCCGCCGCGGCCAGGTCGCTCGGGTCGCGCGCCGCGCCGGGCCGCTGCGGCAGGTTGCCCCCGCTGGTGGGGCCGGAACGCTCCCGGTGATGGCTGCGGCGGATCCGGTCCTCGGCCGCCGCCAGCCACCATCGGGTCCTGGCGGCCTCGGCGCCGGCCCGGTCCGCGTCGGCGCGGGCCGCCCGCAGCCCGGCGAGCAGGTCACCGGCGCTGCCGGAACCGGCCCGGGCCACGCCGAGCCCGGCGTGCACGAGGCTCAGCGCCCGCCAGCATTCGGTGACGGCATCCTGCCAGGGCAGCCGCCGGTCGGGCGGTCCCGCGCCGTGCAGCAGCCCGCCGGCCCGGTCGGCCGCCGCGATGGTCGCCAGCCAGGCGTCCCGAAGCCGGTCGACGGCACGCGCGTGCCCTGGCAACTCCGGTGGCGCCGCCCGGCCTCGGGGCGCCGGCAGCACGGGCGACGCCGGGCGGATCGGCGGCGCAGCGTCGCGTCGGTCACGGAGCCGGGCCCGCGCGGCGCGCTGCGCGTCGCAGGGGCCGGGCCGTCCGCAGCTGCGGCAGATCCCGGTGTACGCCTCCGTGTCGTGCTCGGCCACCGTCCGCCGCGCCTCGGCCAGCTCGCGTAGGACGTGGCGGCGCAGCTCGTCGGCGTTCACAGGGCGACCCTGGCGTGCTTCACCAGGTGGGCGAAGCGCACCTCCGGGCACGGGTACGGCTCGCCGCACCCGCACATCCAGCGCGTCACGGGCCGGGGCGGGTGGGCGAACAGCACGTCGTCCGCGTCCTCGACGTCCTGCGCCGACGCGAATTCCGTGCCGCTGATGGGTGGAGTGTGTTCGCCAGGTGGCATGTTTGGTTCGTAGGGCACGAGGGTGTCTCCCGTCCGTCACTTGCGGTGCGGAATCCAGCCGGGGCCGCGTGCGGCGACCACGGCACGCCCGGCCGACCGGGGGGATCGACCGGCCGGGCGCTCTGTGCGGTGGGGAAGAACCAACTCCGTGGTTGCTGACCAGGGGAGCCGGCCGAGAGACAGCTTTACATGTGCGCCCATTCAAAGCAAGACCTGATCGTCATGGGTGGCCATTTCTTGCCATGTAAAGCTTCGGCGTGATCAAATGGCGGTGCTGACCAGGGAGTCCACATGCCCGCCAAACCCAAGTGGGAGCGGCTCGCCGACCATCTGCGCGCTCAGATCGAGTCGGGTGAGCTGGCACCCGGAGCCAAACTGCCGTCGACCGCTGAGCTGTGTCTGGAGCACAAGGTCTCTGCGATCACCGTGCGCCAGGCCATCTTCAAGCTGCGTACCGAGGGGCTGATCGAGGGCGTCCAGGGTGTAGGCGTCTTCGTCGTCGATGAGTAGAGCCCGGCGGTGATCGCCGTGCGGCTCTGAGCCGCATCCGTAGATGACACCTTCGGAACGAGCTTCGCTCGAATTTTGGTCCGCTCGCTCGTTCCTGCGGTAATCGGGTGGTCGCGCTAAGTGCGTTGATCTCGTACTCTCCTCTGTGGTCGTCGCTCGTGCGGGGCGCGGCTCGTCAGGAACCGGGGGAGGGCGTGTGAGCGCAGCGGAGATGATCGCCAGGTTGGCGGCGGCGTCGCAGAAGCTGGACGAGGCGAAGGCAAAGACGGCGGCGGCTGCCCAAGACGCGGCCGAGGCGCGACAACTCGTCGCGGGTGCGTTGCAGGGCATCGGGGCCGGACCGCTCATTGGAATGATCGATTCATATCGGGAAGCGCTCACGAGGGCCGCGCAGGGCAGCGAGCCGGCCAAGCAGCAGGTCCAGGAGACGATCGCCAAGGTGCATGCGCTGGGAAACTGAGCACGGGTGGTGGCGGCGGTACCGGTCAGCCACCCGTTGTCGCGAGACCAGTGATTCGACCGGCCATTCCCCGAAGGCTTGACGCCGGTGCTCGCGGGCAGGCCGCTCCTCCCGCTCGCCCACGCGAACGCCTCTCCAGCGAGTCGATCGCCTGGTGGACATCAGCGACGGCGACGGCGTATGCGACGTTTCAAGAGTTCCTGCCGCCTGTGGTGAAGGCGTTCGCCGGCACTGTCCTGGCTGCCGCCACATCTGTCGGCTCATACAAGGCATGGCAAGCGGAGCGGAGAGATCGGAGTAGTGTCGATGAAGATCGATGACCGTGTCGAGGCGCTGGTCAGATCTGTCCTGGATGCGGCGGTCCACAAGGATGCCGACCGCCTGGCTGCGGCAACGGCGTCGCTCGGGGACAAGGCGACCGTGACGAAGGCTGTGGAACTCAGCCTCGCGGTAGCGGCTGCCGTGCTCTTCGAGGTTCATGAGGGGATGCCCTCGGCCGATCAGGTCACGGAGATTTCCCGCACGATCGCGGAGCAGGAACGGTGGAGCGGGGTCCGAGCTGCCGAGGTCGATGCCCTGCTGCGAGCGATTTCGACCGGAAGCCCGGTGGTAACGGGGAGTGGTTCGGCGTCGGCTGCCGTGCCGTTTGTGGTCACGGCGAACCTGCTCGCCGCTGCTTCCCAGCCGGATGAGGGCGAGTGGTGGTTCAACTACCTGGACAAGGTGGAGGCGGCGATCGAGGCGGCGGGATGACCGGGGCGTCCGAGCCGGTAACGCGTGACGGTGGGGTGCTGGACGGGTTCCACATCCGGCAGGTGCCGGGTGACACCGGCACCGAGGTCTCCGACTTCGCCAGCGAATGGGACGACGTCCGGTTCGCCACGCGGGTCTGGGAGCGACAGACCGACGACGGTCACCAGGTCGACCTGCGCGTACATGTCATGCGGGGCGAGCGGCTGACCGACCTCGCCGCGCTGCGCGACTTCCTCACCGAGTATCACGAGCACGACCCTGACGACTGGCCGTTGATCGACTTCATGCACGGTGAGTCTGCGGGACTTCGGGACGACTCCCAGGCGTTCTGGCTCGCTGAGCCTGGCGTCGCCGTCAACGTGCTGGTCGCCACCGACTTGGCGGGCGGAGGGCAGCTTCTGGCAACGGCGCTTGCTGTCGTGGCGGTATCGGATCGAGGTGGCCCAGTCAGCTCAGGCGTCGAACGGCCGGCCGCAGCACGTCCACCAGCGGACTAGCCCGGCAGGATCCCCTGCCGTTCGTCTCCGGTGTCGAAGAACCTGTCCAGGTAGGCGTCGGCGGGGAGGTTGCTGTCTCTCATCAGCGAGTAGATCTCCGCGCCGTGGCCCGGCTCGGCGGACAGGTGATGGACCTGCGCAAAGCCCAAATGGACGCGGTCGACGCCCTCCGTGTACTCGGCGGCCTCGGCCTCAGCCATAACGACCGCCGCGTCGAAGCTCGATGCGCGCCAGATCGTGATGCGTTCCTCGTACACGTGCGGTGCGGCATTGCCGTACTGGAAGACGGACCTTACTGCGTACCAACCGTGCTCCACTGCCTCGGCGGTACCCTGCACGTCGTCCACCCGCCCATCCTGTCCCGGTACCCCCGTCGCCGCCAAGGTGTTTACCGCGTGCGGTCCGTCGACCTGCATGTCAATCAGGTCGAACCGCTTCGTCATCGCTAGGGTGTCCGCGAGGTGTCAAGCCCCGGGTTTAATGGACCGCATGGCCGCTCGCACAGTGGACCGGACCGCCCACGTTGTCGCGTACGCCGAGGCTGGCGGGCGTGCCGGTCAGATCGTGTGGATCGTGATGAGGTCTTCGAGACCTGCGAGGTCGTCGGCGTTGCGGGTGTACAGGGCGGCGTCATGGGCGTGTGCGGTTGCAGCGATGAGCAGATCCATCACCCTGGCTCGTGGCTGGCGGCCGATCTCGACCACGCGTGCAGCCAGTCGTGCGTAGCTGTCGGCAATGGCTTCGTCGATGGGAAGGGGATCAAACCGACGTTGGATGGCGCTCAGTCGCGCCAGACGGAGCGCCCTCGCCTCGGAGGTCTTCGCGATCAGGACACCGAACTGGAGTTCGCCAATGCTGGCGACGCTGATGGCCAGTTCCCCGGGAATCGGGGTTACATCAGTAGCGATGAGAACGCTGGTGTCGAGGATGCCTCGGCTCACCGCTCGACCCACGGATCGGTGACGGTGTCGTCGAGGAGGCCCCGATCGCCGGCCCACTCTGGGTCTGTGGGTTGGTCGAACATGCCGGCAAGGTCGTCCCACTCGCGCCAGGTTCGAGGACTGACCGGGCCGAGCACGGCTGCCGGTCGGCCGGCGACAGTGATCGTCACGCGTTCACCCGCTTGCGCCCGCCGTACCAGTTCGCTGGCGTCCTGTCGCATCTCCCGCAGCCCAACCTCACGCATACGCTCTACCGTAGCACTTGTGCTACATGCCGTCGAAGGTTGCCGCACCCCGGGTGTCGGATAGGCGTGTCGACCATCGACTACGTGGAGCAGTTGACGTTCCCGCTGTTCCTCAAGATGGCCGACGAGCGGGCGAAGCGGTTGAGCGCCCGGCTCGCCGGCCGACGCGGCGCGACCCGGGGCGCGTCGGCGCTGACAACGCAGCCCGCCGGCCTGCTCCCCGGTCCGGCCCGCGGTCACGTGCGCTCGACGACGACGACGGGGATCTCCCGGTCGGTCTCCTTCTGGTAGCGGGCGTACGTCGGGAAGACCTTCGTCATCACCTGCCACAGCCGGGGCCGCTCCTCGGCGGTCGCGGTACGCGCCGTGGCCCGGAACTTCTCGGCCCCGACCTGCACCTCCACCTGCGGGTCGGCGCTCAGGTTGAGATACCAGTTGGGGTGCCGCGCCGCGCCGCCGTTGGACGCCACCAGCAGGTAGCGGTCGCCGTCGCGGCCGTAGATGAGCGCCGTCCGCCGCAGCGTGCCCGTCCGGCGCCCCCGGGTGGTGAGCAGCAGGGCGTCGTAGCCGTGGTACTTCCCGCCGTCCGCGCCGTCGGTGGCCAGGTAGCGCTGGACGTGGCTGGCCACCCAGCCGACCGGACTGTCCTCGATGGTCTCTGCCATCGCAGCAGCCTAGCCGTCTCAGCGGTAGTCCGCGGTCCGCCGGACGGCGCCGAAGCGGGGAAAGATCCGCTCGACGGCGAACTCGTGTTCGTCGGCGGCGAAAGCGGACATCGCGTCGGCCACGAACTCCAGCTCGTAGCCGTGGTCGCTGGCGGCGCGGGCCGTCGACTCGACGCCCATCGTGGTGACCAGCCCGGCCAGCACCAGGGTGTCGACCCCGCGCCCGCGCAGTTGCTCGTGCAGATCGGTGCCGTGGAACGCGCCGACGGTGTGCTTGACGACCACGATGTCGCCCGGCTCGACCAGCGCTTCGGCGAAGCCGCTGCCCGGCGGCTGCTCGGCCACCCCGGGCCGATCGACGCGGACCTGCGCCACCGGCCGGCCCTGGGCGCGGAACGCGGCGGCGAGTTGGCGGCAGCGGTCGAGGACCTCCTCGCCGCGGTACGGAGCCAGTTCCAGGCCGATGATCCGGGGCATCAGGTCGATGAGCACGAGGGCGGCCGTCACCCGGATGATCATAGAGGACGGGCGGTGCGGATCAGGGATCGGTGAGCAGCAGCCAGTCGTCGTCGAGCCGCGCGACGGTCGTGCCCTCGGGCCAGACGTGCGGGCCGGCCGCCGCCGCCCGCGCCTGGTCGACCAGGGGCGGTCGGGCGAACGTCGCCCCGTCGAAGGTCGCCAGGTCGTGGAAGCGGGCCCGGCCGAAGTTCGCGGCGCCGTCGAAGCGGGCCCGCTCGAACCAGGTCTGGCCGCCGAACTCGGTCCACCGGAACAGGGCCAGGTCGGCGAAGCGGGCCTGCCGGAATCCGGCGTAGCCGCCGACCGCGGCGTGGTCCATCGAGAGCCCGCTGAGGAAGACCGCCTCGCGGAACGTCGCGCTTCTGGTGAAGCGGGTCCCGTCGAAGCTCGCCGTCCGTCCGACCGTGGTGCCCCGGAAGTATGCCCGCGCGACGGTGGCGTGCCGGCACGACAGGCCGCCGCCGATCTCGGCGCGGTCGAAGCTGAGGCGGCCGGCGATCCGGGCGTCGTCCAGGACGATCTCGGCGTCACCGCGCAGGTCGTCGCAGATCAGGTCCGCGAAGGTGGCGCCGAGGGACAGCCGGCCGCGCACGGTCGCGCCGGCGAGGCTGGTGGTGCCGGCGCAGACCGCGCCGGTGAGGTCCGCGTCGACCAGGGTGCAGCCGGCGGCGTCGAAGCCGTCGAGGTGGGCGCCGGTCAGGTCCAGCGTGACGCCGGGCCAGAAGGCGTCGTCGTCGGCGCGCAGGTGCCGGGTCAACATCCGCTGCGCGGTGCGGCGCACCTCCGCCTCGCCCGCGTCGGCGTCGGCCGGCGGCATCCGCAGGTACGCGCAGAGCACCGCCACGATCGTCGGCCGCTGTGCCGGATTGTCCTGCCCGAGCCGTTCCAGGGCGTGCAGTCCGCCGAGGCGTACGGCCGCCTTGTCGTTGCCGAGCAGCTCGACGGCGCGGGTGTAGAGCTCGGTGAGCCGGCGCTCGGCGGCATCGTGTTCGGCGGCCTCGGCCTGCCGGTCCTGGTGCCGCTGCCCGGCCTCGGCGACGGCCTCCACGTGGGCCTGCGCCCGGTCCCGGTGCGCCTGCTCCTGCGCGGCGACGGCCTCCTGGTGCCGCTGGGCGCGCTCGCTGATCCACTGGCGGCGGGCGGCCAGCAGCAGCGCCAGGCCGCCGCCGGTGCCGGCCACCACGGTCAGCCCGGTGCGGATGGCGTCGATGCGCAGGGTGGCGCGGGTGTCCGGCTGGGCGGCCCGGTCGGCCTCGCCGAGCAGCCAGTCCAGGACCAGCCAGCCCAGCAGCCCGGCGGCCAGCAGCCCGACGAGCACGAGCCACCAGGGCATCACCCGCAGCGGCTTCTCGCCGGTCGGTGTCCGAGGCACGGGCCACAGCATGCCACCGGCGTCGGGCTCGCGCGCGCACCGTCCCGCGTGGACGGCTGGCCGCCGGGTCGCCCCGCTCCGGCGTGCCCGCGAGCGCGCCAGCGGTGAGGGGCCGACCCGACCCCGCCTCGACCGCGCGCGAATTGCCGGTTTGCGCTCCCGGCGCGACAAGGGTTACCAGTCCGTAACTTAGTTATTGACGATCGTAAATCTAAACCCTCATCATCGTCCCACGATCGATCGGACCCCCCGCCCGCCGTCCCGGGTTCCCGGGTACCTCCCGCCGGAGGTGCAGCCATGCTGCTCCGAAAGATCCTCGCCGTCGCCGCCACCGCCGCCCTGCTGCTCGTCCCGGCCACCGCCGCGACGGCCGCCCCCGACCGCCCCGCCGCCGGCACCCCGGTCGTCGCCGACAGGCCGGCGACGGTGACGGCGACGACCACCGCCGCCGATCCCGTCATCGTCGTCGGGGGCCTGGTCGGCGTCTCCATCGCGTACGAGCCGATCGCCGCCCGGCTGCGCGCCGACGGCTTCCGGGTCTTCGTCTACCAACTGCCCGGCCTCGGCTTCGGCGACATCCGCGACTCCGCCCGCGCCTTCGCCGCGTACGTCGAGCAGGTCCGCTCCGTCACCGGGGCGTCCCGGGTGGACGTCGTCGGCCACTCCGAGGGCGGACTGGTCTCCCGCTGGTACGTGAAGTTCCTCGGCGGCGCGGGCGCCGTCGGCCGCTACGTCAGCCTCGGCAGCCCGCAGCAGGGCACGTACGTCGCGAACATCCTGCGGTTCGTCGGCCTCGGCAGCTGCGCCGGAATCGTCGCCTGCCAGCAGATGTCGATCGGGTCGAGCTTCCTCGCCGAGCTCAACGGCGGCGACGACACCCCCGGCGCGGTCCGCTGGACGACCGTCCGGACGTGGCAGGACGAGCTGGTCCGGCCGGTCGGCAACGCCACCCTGGCCGACGGGGCGACAAACGTGCTGATCCAGGCCGCGTGCCCGCTGCGGGTGGTCGGGCACCTCGGTCTCGTGCTCGACGGCACCACGTACACCGTGGTGCGGCAGGCGCTGCGCGACGCGCCCGTCCGCCCCGACTGCCTCGCGCTGTAGCGGGCCGTCCCCGGGGCGGGCGGCGCGCGCCGCCCGCCCCGCCCCGCGTCAGGCGGCCGCGGCGAGGGCCTCGTACTCCTCGTCGCTGAGCCGCACCTCGGCGGCGGCGACGTTCTCCTCCAGGTGCGCGACCGACGACGTGCCCGGGATCGGCAGCATCACCGGTGACCGGCGCAGCAGCCACGCGAGGGCGAGCTGCGCGGGCGTCGCGCCGTGCTCCGTGCTGATCGCGTCCAACGGCCCGCCGGGCCGGGCCAGGTTGCCGGTGGCGATCGGGAACCACGGGATGAACGCGAGGTCGTTGCGCTCGCAGTGCTCCAGGACGGCCTCCGCGCTGCGGTCCGCCAGGTTGTAGAGGTTCTGCACCGACACGATCGGCGTGATCTTCCGGGCCGCCTCGATCTCCTCGACCGACACCTCCGACAGGCCGACGTGCCGGATCTTGCCCTCCTGCTTGAGCAGCGCCAGCTCGCCGAGCTGGTCGGCCAGCGGCACCTGCGGGTCGATCCGGTGCAGCTGGTAGAGCGGGATGCAGTCCAGGCCGAGGTGCCGCAGGCTCAGCTCGCACTGCTGGCGCAGGTATTCGGGGCGGCCGACCGGCCGCCAGTCGCCGGGCCCCGAGCGGGTCAGGCCGGCCTTGGTCGCGATGACCAGGTCGTCGGCGTACGGGTGCAGCGCCTCCCGGATCAGCAGCTCGCTGACGAAGGGCCCGTACGAGTCGGCGGTGTCGATGAAGGTCACGCCCAGCTCGTACGCCCGGCGCAGCACCCGCACCGCCTCGGCCGGGTCCTTCGGGTCGCCCCACACCCCGGGGCCGGTGATCTGCATCGCCCCGTAGCCGAGGCGGTCGACCTGGAGGTCGCCGCCGATCCGGTAGGTCCCGGAGGCCTTCGCGGGCTGTTTGCCGGCGTCGTTCGCCATGCGTGGATTCCCCATCCTGTCGATCGTCTCCAGCGGCCACCGTAGCCACCACCGGATCGGCTTTCCCGCGGATCGCCGGGCGCACCACCACCGGGATGCATGGAGACCGGGATCACCGGCCCCGGGCCCCGCCGTGGCACGCCGGGAGCGCCCCGTCCGGGCGGGCGAAATTCGCGCCCGGGCGGCAACCGGACGCCGGCGGCGACGGAGTTGACCGGAGCACCCGTGCCGGCAGCCCGCACGTGCGACGCTGGGCGCGGGCCGGTCGGCGTCGCCCAGGCGTCGCCGCGCGGCGCGACGCGGGGGAGGGAGCGCCCATGACGGGAGTGCCGCAGGTCGACTTCGCGCTCGACACGTACGAGTGCATCGTGCTGTATCCCGGCCCGGCCGGGCGGGCGCTGCCGGCGGAGACGGTGCAGCGGCTGCAGGCCGAGCACCTCGCGCACATGCAGGCACTGCAACGGCGGGGCATCATCCTGGTCGCCGGCTCGGTCGACGGCCCGGCCCGCGAGCCGGACCCGCCGATCGGCTTCGGCCTGGCCAGGACCGGGTCCGTGGACGACGTGCGCAGCGTGATGGAGGCCGACCCGGCCGTGCAGGCCGGGCTCTAC
This sequence comes from Micromonospora citrea, assembly GCF_900090315.1. NCBI lineage: Bacteria > Bacillati > Actinomycetota > Actinomycetes > Micromonosporales > Micromonosporaceae > Micromonospora > Micromonospora citrea. Next base: position 5,510,237 of record NZ_FMHZ01000002.1, read on the forward strand.
CGGGTGGACGTGATGACCTTTCTCTGCCCGGCGGGCTCGCTGGAGTTCCCCCTGGTCAAGACGCAGAGCTAGCCCGCGTCGGCCGTTACGGCCCGGCCGTCACGCGCGGTGCCTGTCGGCAGGACGACGGCGGCGGTCGTCCGCCGGTGCTACGGTCGCGCGCAGCGAGGACCGCCGCCAGGGCGCACCGGGCGCCGGCGACCGGCCCCGGTCGAGGAGCCGCCATGACCTCCGCCGCCCCCGACGTCCGGCTCGCCGCCACCCTGCTGCGCGAGGCCCTCGGCGACCGGCTGCTGCTGCCCGGCGACCCGGGTCACGCCGCCGCCGTCCGGCTGTGGAACGCCGCCGTCGACCGGGCGCCCGCGCTGCTCGCCCGCTGCGTCGACGCCGAAGAGGTGGCGCTGGCCCTGCGGGTCGCCCGGCGGTGCCACCTGCCGCTGTCCGTACGCGCCGGGGGCCACGACTGGGCGGGCCGCGCGCTGCGCGACGGCGGCCTGGTCCTGGACCTGACGCTGATGCGTCGCGTGGACCTCGACGCGCCGGCCGAAGAGGTCACCGTGGCCGGCGGGGCCACCGCCGCCGACGTGCTCGCCGTCACCGGCCCGCACGACCTCGTCGTCGCCACGGGCGTGGTCCGCGCGGTCGGCATGGCCGGCCTCACCCTCGCCGGCGGGTACGGTCCGCTCTGCGGCCGGTACGGGCTGGCGCTGGACAACCTCCTCGGCGCCGAGGTGGTGCTCGCAGACGGCCGGCGGGTGACGGCCGGCCCCGGGCACGACGCCGAACTCCACTGGGCGCTGCGCGGCGGCGGCGGCAACTTCGGGGTGGTCACCGCACTGCGCCTGCGGACCCATCGACTGCCGGCCGCGCTCGCCGGCATGATCATGTTTCCGCTGGACCAGGCGGCGGCGGTGCTGCGCGGCTACCGCGCGGTCATCGCCGACGCCCCCGACGAGTTGACCGTGATGGCCGGCTTCCTCGCCGGCGCCGGGGGCGAGCCGCTGGTCTTCGTCTTCCCGACCTACGTCGGCCCGGACCCGGCGGCCGGTTGGCCGTGGGTGGAGCGGCTCCGCGCGCTGGGCGACCCCGTCGTCGACCAGGTCGCCCCGATGCCGTACGACGAGGTGCTGCGGATGTTCGACGGCGGGATGGTCGACGGCAACCACTACCTGCTGCGGACCCGCTGGCTGGGCACCCTCGCCGACGCCGCCGTCGAGGCGCTCGTCGACGCCGCCCGCCGGATCACCTCGCCGTACTCGACGCTGGCCCTGCACCACTTCCACGGGGCGGCCAGCCGCGTCGGGGCGGGCGACACCGCGTTCGGCCTGCGTGCCGACCACCTGCTGGTGGAGGTGATCGCCGTCTGGCGGCCCGGCGACGATCCCGGCCGGCACCGCGAGTGGGCCGAGCGGACCTCCGCCGCGCTGGCCCCGCACGCCCTGCCCGGCGGCTATCCCAACCTGCTCGCCCCCGCCGAGACCGACCGCGTCCGGCTGGCGTACGGCGACAACTGGGACCGGCTGCGCCGCGCGAAGCGCCGCTACGACCCGCGCGGCGTCTTCTCGGCCGTGCCGACGCTGCCGCCGTCGACCCCGTCGCCGCCACCGGGGCCCGGGCCGGGCTGAGGCGGCGGGGAGCACCCGGGTGTCCGGTCGCGCCGGGGGCGTACGATTCCGGGCGCGCGGTCGCCGATGCCCGCCACCCTCGACGTCCCGGCGTGGGTTCCGCCCGCCGGCTGCGCGCGTGACGCGCGCCGTTGGACAATGTTCCGCAGCCCGCAAGGGGTCGGCCCGCATTCCGACCCGGAGGAGAGACTAGCCTGATGGGCGTGACACGCCGCGCGAAGATCGTCTGCACTCTTGGTCCTGCCACCTCGTCGCCGGAGCGCATCCGAGGGCTCGTCGAGGCCGGCATGAACGTGGCCAGACTCAACTTCAGCCACGGCAGCCACGCCGACCACGAGGCGGTCTACCGGCTGGTCCGCGAGGCCGCCGAGGCGGCCGGCCGCCCGGTGGCCGTCCTCGCCGACCTCCAGGGCCCGAAGATCCGGCTCGGTCGCTTCGCCGACGGCCCGCACGAGTGGCGCACCGGCGACTCGGTCGTCATCACCGGCGACGACGTCCTCGGCACGAAGGACCGGGTCTCCTGCACCTACCGGAAGCTTCCGCAGGAGGTCAAGCCCGGCGACCGGCTGCTGATCGACGACGGGCGGGTCGCCGTCGAGGTCACCGACGTCACCGGCAACGACATCCGCTGCCTGGTCACCGAGGGCGGCCCGGTCTCCAACAACAAGGGCGTCTCGCTGCCCAACGTGGCGGTCAGCGTGCCCGCGCTGTCCGAGAAGGACGCGGAGGACCTGCGCTTCGCCCTCGGCCTCGGCGTCGACCTGATCGCGCTCTCCTTCGTCCGCTCCGCCGACGACATCAAGCTGGTGCACGCCATCATGGCCGAGGTCGGGGTGCACCGACCGGTGCTGGCCAAGGTGGAGAAGCCCGAGGCCGTCGACTGCCTGGAGCAGATCGTGCTGGCCTTCGACGGCGTCATGGTCGCCCGCGGCGACCTCGGCGTGGAGCTGCCGCTCGACCAGGTCCCGCTGGTGCAGAAGCGTGCCGTGCAGCTCTGCCGGGAGAACGCCAAGCCGGTCATCGTGGCCACCCAGATGCTCGACTCGATGATCGAGAATTCCCGCCCGACCCGCGCCGAGGCCTCCGACGTGGCCAACGCCGTGCTCGACGGCGCGGACGCGGTCATGCTCTCCGGCGAGACCAGCGTCGGCAAGTACCCGGTGCTCACCGTCAGCACCATGGCGAAGATCGTAACCACCACCGAGTCCGGCTCGATCGGGGTGCCGCGCCTGCAGCACGACCCGCGTACGCACGGCGGCGCGCTGACCGTGGCGGCCTCCTCGATCGCCCGGGCCATCGGCGCGAAGGCCATGGTCGCCTTCTCGCAGACCGGCGACACCGTGCGGCGGCTGTCCCGGCTGCACTGCGACCTGCCGCTGCTCGCCTTCACCCCGGTGCCCGAGGTGCGTAACCAGCTCGCCCTCTCCTGGGGCGTGGAGACCTTCCTGATGCCGTTCGTCGAGCACACCGACGAGATGTTCCGCCAGGTCGACCAGGCGATGCTCGGGCTCAACCGGGCCGACCCCGGCGACTACGTGGTGATCGTCGCCGGCAGCCCGCCCGGCACCCCCGGCTCGACGAACACGCTGCGCGTACACCAGCTCGGGTCGCTCGTCGACGCCGCGTCCGCGCGGGCGTTGCAGTGAGCGGCCGGGAGGTCGCGGTCGGCCAGGCCGCGGTCGACCAGCTGCTCGAGGTGCTCGACCTGGAGCACACCGGCGAGATGAGTTTCCGGGGGATGAGCCCGCCGGTCGGCCCCCAGCGGGTGTACGGCGGGCAGGTCGCCGGCCAGGCGCTGGTGGCCGCCGGCCGGACCGTCGACCCGACGCGCTTCGTGCACTCCCTGCACGGCTACTTCGTGCGCGCCGGCGACCCCAGCGAGCCGATCGCCTACGAGGTGGAGAACGTCCGCGACGGCCGCTCCTTCTCGGTGCGCCGGTCGGTGGCGCTCCAGCACGGCAAGCCGATCTTCTTCATGTCGGCGTCGTTCCACCGCCCCGAGGAGGGCCTGGACCACCACGCGCCGACCCCGCCGGACGTGCCGGGGCCCGACGCGGTGCCGACGATGACCGACCGGCTCTCCCGCTACCCGGAGCGGCTCGGCATCTGGGCCCAGATCCCGCGCCCGATCGACGTCCGCTACGTCGGCGAGCCCGGCTGGGTACGCCCCGGCGACCGCCCCGCCGACCCGCACCAGCGGGTCTGGATGCGCATCGACGGCAAGCTGCCCGACGACCCGCTGCTGCACGCCTGCGCGCTGACCTACGCCTCCGACCTGACGCTGCTCGACTCGGTGCTGTCGGTGCACGGCGAGGTGTGGGGTCCGGGCGGCGTGGTGGGGGCCAGCCTCGACCACGCGCTGTGGTTCCACCGGCCGTTCCGCGCCGACGAGTGGTTCCTCTACGACTGCTGGAGCCCGTCCGCCTCCGGTGCCCGGGGGCTCGCCACCGGCCGCCTGTTCACCACCGACGGCCGGCACATCGCCAGCGCCGTGCAGGAGGGGCTGCTGCGCCGCGTCGGGGAGTGACCTCCACCCCGCGCACATCGTCGCCGACCGATCGGCCGAGGGGTGATCGGCCGGGCGGAGTGACCAGCGGGTTAACCTTTCCGGCATGCGTCTCTCCGCCCGGGTCGACTACGCCCTCCGCGCGGTTGCCGAGCTCGCCTCGGTGACCGGCGGCGCCGGGGCCGGGCGAGGTCGGCCGGTGACCGCCGAGCAGATCGCCCGCGCCCAGGAGATCCCGCCGAAGTTCCTGGAGAGCATCCTGCTGCAACTGCGCCGGGGCGGCATCGTGCACGCCCAGCGTGGCCCCGAGGGCGGCTACTGGCTGGCCCGGCCGGGCGGCGAGATCTCGCTGGCCGAGGTGATCCGGGTGATCGACGGCCCGCTCGCCCACGTACGCGGGCAGCGGCCCGAGGAACTCGGCTACCACGGCGCCGCCCGCGCCCTCCAGGAGGTCTGGATCGCCCTGCGGGCCAGCGAACGCCAGATCCTGGAACTGGTCACCGTCGCCGACGTGGCCGCCGGCACGCTGCCCGAGCGGGTCACGGAACTGTCCGCCGACCCGCGCGCCTGGACCTGAGGCCGGCACGGCCGCCGGAGCCGGCCCGCGCGCCTGGGCCTGAGGCCGGCACGGCCGCCGGAGCCGGCCCGCGCGCCTGGGCCTGAGGCCGGCACGGCCGCCGGTGCGGGTCGGCGAGCGGGCTTCCGCCACCTCGACCCGCCCGGAGCGGGCCACCGAACCGGCCCGCGCCTGGATCTGACGTGGGCACGTCACTGTCGTCTCACTGACCGGTAGGAGGCTTGACCCGGCCCCGCGCGTGCCGCATTGTCGACCAAGTCGATAGGAGATGCCGAAAAGTCTGGGGGCGCTCGTGCGCAAGCTGCTGGTCCTCGCGCTGGTCGGGCTCGCCGCGCAACTCGTCGACGGCGCGCTCGGCATGGCGTACGGGCTCACCTCCTCCACGCTGCTGCTGTTCGTCGGCGTCGCCCCGGCCGCCGCGTCGGCCTCGGTGCACCTGGCCGAGATCGGCACGACGCTCGCCGCCGGGGTCGCGCACTGGCGGTTCGGCAACGTCGACTGGCGAGTGGTCGCCCGCATCGCCGTCCCCGGGGCGGCGGGTGCCTTCGCCGGCGCGACCTTCCTCAGCGCGATCTCCACGGAGTCGGCCGCGCCGTGGATGGCCGGCATCCTGTTCACCCTCGGCGCGTACCTGCTGGTGCGGTTCACCCGACCGCTGCGCACGGACCGGCGCGCCGGCCGGCTGCGCGGCCGTCACCTCGGCCCGCTCGGCCTGGTCGCCGGCTTCGTCGACGCCACCGGCGGCGGCGGATGGGGGCCGGTCGCCACGCCGGCGCTGCTGGTCAGCGGCCGGATGGAGCCCCGCAAGGTGATCGGTTCGGTGGACACGGCGGAGTTCGTGGTCGCCGGCGCCGCCAGCATCGGTTTCCTCATCGGCCTCGGCTCGGAGGGCTTCCTGCTGCCGATGGTGGCCGCGCTGCTCGTCGGCGGCCTGATCGCCGCGCCGGTCGCCGCCTGGCTCGTCCGGATCGTCCCCGCCCAGTTGCTCGGCGCGGCGATCGGCGGCGTGATCGTGCTGACCAACGCCCGCACCCTGATGCGCGCCGCCGATCTCGACGGTCCGGCCCGGCCCACGGTCTACGCGGTGCTGGCCGCCGCCTGGGTCGTCGCCCTGGTGCTGGCCGTCCGGGTGCTGCGGCGCGCCCGCCGGCAGCGGACCGTCGCCGCGACCGCCCTCGCGGACCACGCCCCGGCGGGCGCCGCACCGCAGCGGACGCCGGGTGCCCCGCCGGCACCGAGGTTCGAGCACGCCCCGGCGCCCCGGTAGGCGCGACGGCCGACGCCCGTTCCGGTCACGTCTGCGAGCGTGGCGCGGCGGGGTCCGGGGCCGCCGGGGGCCTCGTGTAGAGGACGTCGCGGGCCTGCTCCGCGGCGCGGGTGATGTTCTCGCCGATGAAGTCGACGAAGCGGGCGATGTTCTCCAGGCGGGCGGCGGCGGGGGTGTGGGGTCCGAGGACGTCGATGCCGTCGCGCGCGGTCTCGGCGAGCTGGGCGAGGGACCGGGCGTTGCTGATCATCGACTGGTACCAGACGTCGTCGTCCACGACGTAGCGCTCGCGGCGGCCTTCGTCGCGGTCCCGGCGGACGAGGCCCAGGCTTTCGAGGAGGGCGATCGCCTTCGAGACGGACGCCGGGCTGACCTGGAGGCGCTGGACGAGTTCGGCCGCGGTGAGGCTGCCCTCGTCGGTGGTGTAGAGGCAGGTCAGCACCCGGGCCATCATCTTGGGCAGGCCCTGCTGCATCAGGAGGGTGGTGAAGGCCTCCTCGTACTCGCGTACGACCGCGCTGTCGCGCCCGTAGGCCGGTGCGGACGCCTGCGGCGTCCCCGGGGCGGCGGCCTTGCGGTGTCGCCGGGCGCGGCGTTCGGTGGCGCGGTGGGCCAGGTCGGCGCGGTAGGCGGTGGGGCCGCCGTTGCGCATCACCTCACGCGTGATCGTCGAGGTGGGACGGTCGAGACGTCTGGCGATCTCCGCGTACGCGAGCCCGTCGGCGAGCCCCAGCGCGATCTGCTGGCGTTCCTGCTGGCTGAGCCTGCCTCCCGGCACCGCTGCCCCCTTCTGTCCGGTATCGAGCTGGAGCGCTTCGATCCCGCAATGATCTCGTTGCCCCGCCCCTGAACGCAACGTAGCGTTTCCTCCGCCGGAAACGACGGTGCGGGAGGAGAAGCCCGACACCCCGCCGTGGCCGCGCGCGGCAGCGGAACCGACGGCCCGGGGCGGGTCAGCGGGGGAGCAGGGCGTCCGCGGCGTCGCCGAGCAGGGACCACGCCTCGTCGACGTGGGCCTCGGTGGTCTGCGGGGAGCCGACGGCCAGGCGCAGCGTGTAGCGGCCGTCGACCCGGGTGTGCGTCAGATGCACCCGGCCCGTGGCGTTGACCCGGGCCAGCAGCTCCGCGTTGACCTCGTCGTCGGCGCGCAAGCGGAAGCAGACCAGCGAGTACGGGTGCGCCCCCACCAGCGCGAACCGGTCGTCGCCGCCGACCCGCTCGGCGAACCGGGCGGCCAGCGCCACCCCGGACCGGATGTGCGACCGCAGCCCCGCGACGCCGTACCAGCGCAGCACGAACCAGAGCTTCAACGCCCGGAACCGGCGCCCCAGCGGCACCTGCCAGTCCCGGTAGTCGATCACCGCGCCCGACTCGGTGGCGGCGTTGCGCAGGTACTCGGGCAGCACGCTCAGCGCCTCGATCAGCTCCGCCGAGTCGGCCACCCAGAACGCGTCGCAGTCGAAGCCGGTCAGCAGCCACTTGTGCGGGTCGAAGCAGTACGAGTCGGCGTACTCCAGGCCGGCGTGCCCGAACCGCAGCTCCGGGCAGACCGCAGCCGCCCCCGCGTACGCGGCGTCGACGTGCAGGAAGATCCCGTACTCGGCGCAGATCGCGCCGATCTCCGGCAGCGGGTCGACGGCGGTCGTGGACGTGGTGCCGACGGTCGCCACCACGATCGCCGGCACCACACCGGCCGCCACGTCCGCCTCGATCGCCGCGCGCAGCGCCGCCGGGGACATCGCCTGCGTCTCCGGGTCGACCTCGACCGGGCGTACGCCGTCGGCGCCCAGCCCGGCGATCCGCGCGGCTTTCTCGATCGACGAGTGCCCCTGGGTGGACGCGTAGGCGCGGTGACGGCGGTCGACGCCGACCTCCCGCCACCGGCCGCCGCCGGCGCGGTGCAACGCGACCAGGGTCGCCACCAGCGTCGCCGACGACGCCGAGTCCTGGATCACCCCGCCGCCGCCCGAGCCGGAGCGGAACCGCTTCGGCAGGTCCAGCAGCTCGGCGAGCCAGTCCAGCATCACGGTCTCCAGCTCGGTGCACGCCGGACCGGTGGCCCAGAGCATGCCCTGCACCCCCAGCCCCGAACTGACCAGGTCGCCCAGCACGCTCGGGCCGGAGGTGTTCGCGGGGAAGTAGCCGAAGAACCCGGGATGCTGCCAGTGCGTCAGCCCGGGGACGACGAGGGCGTCCAGGTCGGCGAGGACCGCCTCCACCGGCTCACCGTGCTCCGGCGGGCCGGCGGGCAGCCGGGCGGCCACCGCGCCGGGCGGATCCTGCGACGTCACGGGGCGTTGCCCCACCGTCGCCCAGTAGTCGGCGATCCAGTCCACCACGGCGTGCCCGGCGCGGCGGAACTCGTCCGGGGTCATGTGCTCAGCCACGACCTGAGTCGATCAAGAATCCGGACCGGCGGCAAGGTGGCGGCCGATTGTGTCGAGAAAGCGCTTGCCCTAGCATCCCAGGTGCGCGGAGCCACCCTCGTGTCGACGCCGATCGGTCGCGTCGCACCACCACCGCCGCCAGCGCGGCGTACGCCTCCCGCCGGCCCAGGGCAGGCCGACGGCGACCGGCGGCCGCGCGCCGACCTCCCCGGAGGATCGCCCCATGCCCGTCACCCCCCACCGCGTCGCGCTCCTCGCCGCGGGCGCCGCGGCCGCTCTCGTCGCCGGCGCACTCCCGACCCTGACCGCCGCGGCCGCCGCCACCGCCTGCCGGGTCGACTACCGGATCACCAGCCAGTGGCCCGGCGGTTTCGGCGCCGACGTCACCGTGACCAATCTCGGCGACCCGCTCACCGGCTGGACCCTGACGTGGTCCTACGCCGCCGGCCAGCGGGTCGGCCAGGCGTGGAACGCCGTCGTGACCCAGTCCGGGGCGCAGGTCACCGCCCGCAACGTCGACCACAACGGTGCGATCGGCACCGGCGGCGCCGCCGCCTTCGGCTTCACCGGCTCGTGGGACGGCACGGCCAACCCCGTTCCGGCGGGCTTCGCCCTCGACGGTACGGCCTGCACCGGCGCGCCACCCACCAGCACGCCACCCACCAGCACGCCACCGACGACTCCGCCCCCGACGACCCCACCGCCTGGTGCCAAGCAGATGGAGGATCTCGACCGGGGCCTGGTCAGCGTCCGGTCCGGCACCGGCAACCTGGTCTCCTGGCGGCTGCTCGGCACCGAGACCTCCGGGGTGGCGTTCCACCTCTACCGCGACGGCACCCGGATCACCGGCGCGCCGATCACGGGCGCCACCGCCTGGCTCGACGCCGGCGCGGCGGCCGGGGCGTCCTACACCGTGCGGGCCGTGGTAGGCGGGGCGGAACAGGCCCCCTCCGCGCCCGCGCTTCAGCTTCCCGCCGGCCACCTCGACGTGCCGTTGCAGGTGCCGGCCGGCGGGGTCACCCCGAGCGGGGAGAGCTACACCTACTCCGCCAACGACGCCAGCGTCGGCGACCTCGACGGCGACGGCGACTACGAGTTCGTGGTCAAATGGGAGCCGTCGAACGCCAGGGACAACTCCCAGTCCGGCTACACCGGCAACGTGTACGTCGACGCGTACACCCTGACCGGCGCCCGGCTGTGGCGCGTCGACCTGGGCCGAAACATCCGTGCCGGCGCCCACTACACCCAGTTCCAGGTGTACGACTACGACGGCGACGGCCGCGCCGAGGTGGCCATGAAGACCGCCGACGGCACCCGCACCGGCACCGGCCAGGTCATCGGCTCCGCGACGGCGGACCACCGCAACTCCGGCGGCTACGTCCTGACCGGCCCCGAGTACCTCACGATGTTCGACGGGCGCACCGGCGCGGCGCTCTCCACCGTCGCCTACGACCCGCCGCGCGGCACGGTCTCCTCCTGGGGCGACAGCTACGGCAACCGGGTCGACCGCTTCCTCGCCGCCACCGCCTACCTCGACGGGCGGCGCCCGTCGCTGGTGATGGCCCGGGGCTACTACACCCGCGCGGTCATCGCCGCCTGGGACTTCCGCGACGGCACCCTGCGCAAGCGGTGGACCTTCGACTCGAACGCCTCGGGCAACGGCGCCGCCTCCGGTCAGGGCAACCACAACCTCTCCGTCGCCGACGTCGACGCCGACGGGCGGCAGGAGATCGTGTACGGCTCCGCCACCGTCGACGACGACGGTCGCCTGATGTACGCCACCGGCTACGGTCACGGCGACGCCCTGCACGTCGGCGACCTCGTCCCGCAGCGCGCCGGGCTGGAGGTCTTCACCATCCACGAGTCCGGCAGCCAGCCCGCGGCCGACCTGCACGACGCCCGCACCGGCCAGGTCGTCTGGCAGCGGCCGAACAACGGGGGAGCCGAGGGGCCCGGCCGGGGCGTCGCCGCCGACGTCCACGCCGGCAGCCCCGGCGCCGAGTTCTGGGGCGCCGGCACCCACATGGGCGACCTCTACGGCGCGACCGGAGCCGTCGTCGGCCGCCGGCCGTCCTCGGCGAACTTCCTCGTCTGGTGGGACGGCGACCCCGTCCGGGAGCTGCTCGACGGCACCCGGATCGACAAGTACGGAACGGGCGGCGACACCCGCCTGCTGACCGGCAGCGGGGTGGCGTCGAACAACGGCACCAAGTCCACCCCGGCGCTCTCCGCCGACCTGTTCGGCGACTGGCGGGAGGAGGTCGTCTGGCGCACCAGCGACAGTCGCGCCCTGCGGATCCACAGCACGCCCACACCCACGGGCACCCGGATCCACACGCTGATGCACGACCCGCAGTACCGGGTCGCGGTCGCCTGGCAGAACACCGCCTACAACCAGCCCCCGCACCCGGGCTTCTTCCTCGGCGACGGGATGGGCGCGCCGCCGACGCCGAACATCTACCTGCGCTGACCCGGCCGGCGCTCACGCCCGCCACCCCGCCGGCGGGGGAGGGAACGGAGGGGGCAGGCCGCCGGAGACGAGTCAGACCGCCGGAGACGAGTCAGACCGCCGGAGACGGAACAAGACGCCGGTGGCGGGACAGGCACCGGGCCCGGCCGCGGAATCCGCACAGCCGAGGCCCGGTGCCCCACACCGCGGCATCCCCGACCCGTCCCGACCGGAGATGCCGTACCACCACCGGGGACAAACCTAGGCGGTCCGCGCGTCTCCCCGGTGACGGCGACGTGAAGATCGTGTTTCAGCCGTCCCGGCGCAGGCCACCGGCCACCTTGGTCGCGATCAGCTCGTACGACCGCACCCGGTCGGCCACGTCGTACACCAGCGTGGTCAGCATCAGCTCGTCCGCCCCGGTACGCGCCAACAGCTCACCGAGCTGCCGCCGTACCGTCTCCGGCGACCCCATCGCCTGCCCCTCCCGGCGCTGCCGCACGAACTCCCGCTCGACCTCCGTGAAGGGGTACGCCGCCGCCTCGTCCGGCGACGCCAGCGGCCCCGGACGACCCGAGCGCAGCCGCAGCAGCGACAGCGCGCTCGGCCCCGCCAGCCACTCCGCCCGCTCGTCGCTGTCCGCGCAGACCGCGTTGACCGCCACCATCGCGTACGGCTCGGCGAGCCACCGCGACGGCCGGAAGCTCTGCCGGTACAGCGCCAGCGCGGGCAGCGTGTGCTGCGAACTGAAGTGGTGCGCGAACGAGAACGGCAACCCCAGCATCCCGGCGAGCTGGGCGCTGAACCCGCTGGAGCCGAGCAGCCAGACCGCCGGCTGCTGGCCGCGACCGGGAGTGGCGGTGATCGGCCCGGGCCGCTCGCCGGTGAAGTGGTTCATCAGTTCCGCCAGCTCCCGGGGGAAACCCTCCGCCGACAGCCCCTCCATCGTCCGGCGCAGCGCCAGCGCGGTCACCTGGTCGGTGCCCGGGGCACGCCCGATGCCCAGGTCGATCCGGCCCGGATGCAACGCGTCGAGCGTGCCGAACTGCTCGGCCACCACCAGCGGCGCGTGGTTGGGCAGCATCACTCCGCCCGAGCCCAGCCGGATCGTCGAGGTGTGCGCGGCCAGGTGCGCCAGCAGCACCGCCGGGGCGGAACTCGCGATCCCCGGCATGTTGTGGTGCTCGGCCACCCAGAACCGGTGGTATCCCAGCTCCTCCGTACGCCGGGCCAGCTCGGTGGTGTGCCGCAGGGCCTCACCGGCCGTGGCGCCGGCCGCGACCGGGGCGAGGTCAAGAACAGACAGCGGTACGTCGATCACACAGCAGGGCAACCCGGCCCGCTCCCGAATTGTTCCCCGGAGCAACCAGCCCCACGTTCCGACCCGGCCGTCAGCCCTGGCCCCTGGCCTGCTCGAAGATCAGGCTCGTCTGGGTGTGCTGCACCGCCGGATCCACCGCCAGATGGTCCAGCACGAAGTCGCGCAGGGCGTCCGCCGACGCGGCCCGCACATGCAGCACGTAGTCCTCCGCGCCCGCCACGTGGAACACCGACACCACTCCCGGAAACCGCACCGACCGCGCCCGGAACGCGTCCACCACCGCCCGCTCGTGCGCGGTCAGCCGCACCGACACGAGCGCCTGCAACGGCAGCCCCATCGCGGCCGGATCCACCTCCGCGTGGAACCCCCGGATCGCGCCGCTCTCCCGCAGCGCCCGGGTGCGGGTCAGGCACGTCGACGGGGCGACCCCGACCCGCTCGGCCAGGGCGTTGTTCGGCAGCCGCCCGTCGGCGGCCAACTCCGACAGGATCGCGCGGTCGGTGTCGTCGAGGGCCGCGAACCGCCGCACATCATTCGTCGCAAGGGGCATGGAAACATCCTCCACCGAATCAGCAAGCCAACGGAAGGATTGTTATCGAATCATCTTCGGATCTATTGCCTCACTGCGGCGCTATGTTCGATCCTTCCGGCATGACGACCGTGGACACCCGAGCCGTGCACGCCGGCCGCGACGACCTCGCCGCCCTGGGCGTCCACGTGCCACCCATCGACCTCTCCACCACCAATCCGCTGCCGTCGGTCGAGGCCGGCGGCGACGCGTACGAGACCCTCGCCACCGGGGGCACCCTGCCCACCGGCGGCAGCGCCGTCTACCAGCGCCTGTGGAACCCGACCGTCGCCCGCTTCGAGACCGCCCTCGCCGCCCTCGAAGACACCACCGACGCCGTCGCCTTCGCCAGCGGCATGGCCGCCCTCACCGCCACGCTCCTCGCCGCCACCCGGGACGGCAAACGCCACCTCGTCGCCGTCCGCCCGCTCTACGGCGGCACCGACCACGTGCTCGCCACCGGCCTGCTCGGCACCACCGTGACCTGGGCCGGGCCCGACGAGGTCGCGGCCGCCGTCCGCCCCGACACCGCCCTGGTGATCGCCGAGACCCCGGCCAACCCCACCCTCGACCTGGTGGAGATCGCCGCGCTCGCCCGCGCCGCCGGCGACGTGCCCCTGCTCGTCGACAACACCGTCGCCACCCCCGTGCTCCAGCAGCCCGCCCGCCACGGTGCCGCCCTCGTGCTGCACAGCGCCACCAAGAGCATCGGCGGCCACGGCGACGTCCTCGCCGGCGTGGTCGCCTGCGACGCCGACTGGGCAGCCCGGCTGCGCCAGGTCCGCGCGCTCACCGGCGCGATCCTGCACCCCCTCGGCGGCTACCTGCTGCACCGCGGCCTGCAGACCCTGCCGGTGCGGGTCCGCGCCCAGCAGGCCGGCGCCGAGAAGCTCGCCGCCTGGCTCGCCGCCCACCCGGCCGTCACCCGGGCGCACCACCCGTCACTGCACGACCCGGCCGGGCTCGTCGGCCGGCAGATGAGCGGCCCGGGCAGCCTCCTCGCCTTCGAGGTACGCGGCGGCGCGCCCGCCGCGGCAGCCGTCGCGAACGCCTGCCAGCTGATCACCCACGCGGTGTCGCTCGGCGGCGTCGACACCCTCATCCAGCACCCGGCGTCGCTGACCCACCGCCCGGTCGAGGGCGAGGCCAAGCCCGCCGGCGGCCTGCTGCGCGTCTCCGTCGGCCTGGAGGACCCGGAGGACCTGCGCGTGGACCTGGCGCGGGCGCTCGCCGAACTCGGCTGAGCCGGCGCCTCCGCGCGCCCGGCAGCTCGGCACTTCCGCCCCTGCGAGCCAAAGCCAGCCGGGTCGGGCGGGCAGCCGGTCGCGAGGCGGTCGCCCGCCCCTCCGAGCGGGTCGCACAGCGGGGGATTCCAGCGGGCGGGTCAGGACTTCGGGCCGACGTGGCGGTCGAGGGTGGTGACCGCCTCGCGGCGCGCGACCGACAGGGAGTTGCGGCGGTTCATCCGCCAGGCGACCCCGAGCAGGTCGAGCGCCCACTGGCAGAGGCCCATGATGTCGGCCGACTCGTTGACGAACATGTAGCGCGGGTAGACATACGCCTTGCCGCGCACCGTCACCCGGTTGCTGACTCGACACCCGTCCGAGTGGAAGAGGCCCCGCAGGAAGTAGCCGGGGTGCGCCGTGAGGATCCTTCTCTGCCAGTCGCAGAGGACGATCGACCGCTCATGTTTCTTGCCCGGCCCGTGCTGCGGAAGCAGACACGGCCAATGCGTGCCCGTGCTCTGCACCGCCACGCAGCCCTTCTTCCGTATCCGCTGGACCTTGTTCGCGAGCACGGCCTTCATCGCGGCGTCGCAGAGGTCCACCAGATCAGCCCACGCGTCGGCGCAGTAGATCCGCAGGACCGGCACCCTGTCGGTGGTGACCAGATGACCGTCGCCGAGGTAGAGGCCCAGTAGGTAGGAGTAGGCCGCCGGGTCGGTCGGGTAGCCGACATCGGGCGAGCAGCGGAAGCAGCGGGCGGCGGTGCCGGTCATGCGCGGCTCGGGCCGGTCGACGCACCAGTGCCAGACGGTGGTGTAGGGCAGGGACAGGGCGCGGGCAACCGACCGGATATCGCTTCCTCGGGCGCGGAGGGCGCGGGCACGCATCTCGGGTGGGTGCACCCACGCATCATGGAACAGCTGTATGACAATGGTGCCGGGAGCGGGATTCGAACCCGCAAGCCCTTTCGGGCAGAAGTGTTTGAGACTTCCGTGTATGCCGTTCCACCATCCCGGCGAGTGCCGCTTACTGTACCCGACTACGCTCATGCGGGAGCATGGGTGGTAGCCGTGCCGGGAACAATGGTGGGAGTGGCTCGTGGCCGAGACGCAGACGGACGCCGAGCGCAGGCGCGTACTGATCGCCGAGGACGAGGCGCTCATCCGGCTGGACCTCGCCGAGATGCTGGTCGAAGAGGGCTACGAGGTGGTCGGGGAGGCCGGCGACGGCGAGACCGCCGTCCGGCTCGCCGAGGAGCTGAAGCCCGACCTGGTCATCCTCGACATCAAGATGCCGATCATGGACGGGTTGGCCGCCGCCGAGCGGATCGCGGGCGCGCGGATCGCTCCGGTGATCATCCTGACCGCGTTCAGCCAGCGTGATCTGGTGGAGCGGGCCCGGGCGGCCGGCGCGATGGCGTACCTCGTGAAGCCCTTCCAGAAGAGCGACCTGGTGCCGGCGGTGGAGATCGCGCTGTCCCGCTACTCGGAGATCGCCGCCCTGGAGGCGGAGGTCGCCGGGCTGACCGACCGGCTGGAGATCCGCAAGACCGTCGAGCGCGCCAAGGGCGCGCTGATGACGACGTACGGCATGACCGAGCCGCAGGCGTTCAAGTGGATCCAGCGCACGGCGATGGACCACCGGATGACCATGAAGGAGGTCGCCGAGCGGATCCTCGCCGAGACCGCCGGCGGCGAGGTCGCCCAGCCGGCCTCCTGACGCGGCCCGGCCGACGACGGCGATGTCACGACACGCCGGATGCCGCGCGCCGGGGCCCCACGCCGGGCCAGCCGATCGATAAGATCTGATCCCATGCGGATCCGGCGGCTGGTGGCGGTGCTGGGCGTCCTCGCCGTGCTGTCGGTCGGCTGCGACCGGGCCCCGGTGGAGCCCGCCGACGAGCCGCTGCGCCCGCGGTGGCAGGCGCTGACCCTGCCCGCGCCGCCGGGCGCGGCCGGTCGGCCGCTGCTGCGCGACGCGGTGGCGTGCGCGGGCCGGTGGTACGTGGTGGGCGGGCTGGCCGACGCGACGGGGGAGACCCGGCCGGCGGCCTGGGGCAGCGCCGACGGCGTGTCGTGGTCGGCGCTGCCGGTGGCGGCGTCGAGCTTCTACGGCCGCCAGCACGTGTTGTACGCGGTCGCCTGCCGGGAGGGGCGGCTGGCGGCGCTCGGGGCGAAGAACGGCGGCGTGCACGGCAATCCCCGCACGGGCACCTGGGCCCTCGCCCCGGGCGGCGCGCTGCGTGAGGTCCCCGCTCCCTTCGAGTTGTACGCGGGCCCGCGGGCGGTGAGCGTGGCGCGGTTGGCGGCGGGGCCGGCCGGCTGGCTGATCGCGGGGGCGCGGGTCGACGGGGCGGCGGTCTGGACGTCGGCGGACGGCGAGCGGTTCGCCGTCCGGGAGGGCGTGCCGGAGCTCGCCGGCGACGGGCGTGGTCGGACGGTGGCGTACGACGCGGTGGCCGTGCCGTCGGGTTGGTGGGTGGTGGGGGCGGTGCTGCCGCCGGGTGCGACGGCGCTGGCGCCCCTGGCCTGGTCCTCGGCCGACGGGCGGGCCTGGCGGCGGGTGGCCCTGCCGGTGCCGGACGGGCGCGGGCAGGCGCAGCGGGTGGCGGCCGTCGACGGTGGGTTGGTGGCGGTGGGCCCGGTGCGCGACGGGTTCGGGGCCTGGCGGCTGGTCGGGGACGAGTGGCGGCGGGTGGGTGGGTTCCGCGCGGCGGGGTCGGGGGTGTCGTCGGTCGACGGTCTGGTGTCGGCCGGGCGGGCCCTGGTGGCGGTGTCGGGTGACGGTGACGGTCACCGGCTGTGGTCCTCGGTCGATGCGGGGGATTCGTGGCGGGCGATGGCGATGCCCGACGTGGTGCCGGACGGGGGGAACTCGGCGGTGGGGGTGGCGCTGCAGGGGGATCGACTGTTGTTGGTCGCGGACGACGGTCAGGCGTCCCGTGCCTGGTGGCTGGGGTTGTCGACCATCGGTCGGTAGGGGGTCGGGGATCGTTGACCCGTTACCGACGATCCGAAGGTGAAAGCCACTCGCGACAGACGGTTCTTACAGCGATCGTTTCCAATTCGCCACGGCGTGTAACGGTTCGGTCAACCCGCTCCGCTGGGGCTTTCGTCACAGCTGAAAGGTGGGATAGCGTCCGGCCCCAGACCGGCGACGACGGTCTGGTTCGTCCGCCCCCGCAAGGGCCAATCGGCAGCGGGTGGTTCGGACCATGGGACGGAGGAGGGTTCGGGCCTTGAGGCAGAAGCTCGCGCGCGTTATCGGTGGGGTGGCCATGCTGGCGCTCGTCGCCGGCGGCACCGCATGCTCCAGCGGTGGCGACGACACGGCGTCCGGTGACGCCTGTGGCAGCAAGATCGCGTTCTTCGGCGCGCTGACCGGCAGCTCGGCGGCGCTCGGCATCAACGAGCACAACGGCGTCAAGCTGGCCGTCGACAAGTACAACAAGGAAAACGCCGACTGCAAGGTCGAGCTGGTTCCGCTGGACTCGCAGGGCAGCCCGGACCAGGCTCCGCAGCTGGCCCAGAAGGCCATCGACGACACGAAGATCCTCGGCATCGTCGGCCCGGCCTACTCGGGTGAGTCGGAGGCCGCCGGCCCGCTGTTCAACGAGGCCGGTCTGGTGACCATCACCCCCTCCGCGACCCGTCCGAGCCTGGCGGAGCAGGGCTGGAAGACCTTCTTCCGGGCGGTCGGCAACGACTTCAGCCAGGGCCCCGCGGCCGGCAACTACATCAAGAACGTGCTGAAGGCCGACAAGGTCTACGTCATCGACGACCAGTCCGCGTACGGCGCCGGCCTGGCCGACGAGGTCAAGAAGCTGCTCGGCCCGGCGGTCGTCGGCTCGGACAAGGTCCAGGGCGAGGGCAAGCAGGTCGAGTTCTCCGCCGTGGTCACCAAGGTGAAGGCCGCCAACGTGAAGGCGATCTTCTACGGTGGCTACTACCAGGAGGCCGGCCTGATCCGTAAGCAGCTCACCGCTGCCGGGGTCAACGCCCCGCTGGTCGCCGGCGACGGCGTGAACGACGTCGCGTACATCACCTCCGCGGGTGCGGCGGCGGCCGAGGGCACCATCCTCACCTGCCCGTGCCAGCCGGCCACCGAGGCGCGCGGCACCTTCGCCCAGGAGTACAAGGCCCTCAACGGCACCGACCCGGGCACCTACAGCGACACCGCCTACGACGCGGCGAACATCCTGCTCGCCGGCATCAAGGCGGGCAAGGCCACCCGCGAGGGTCTGCTGGAGTTCGTGAAGGGCTACAGCGGCGAGGGCGTGGCGGCGAGCTACAAGTTCGTCGAGGGTGGCGAGCTCGACCCCGCGCAGGTCAAGGTCTGGGCCTTCAAGGTCCAGGGCGGCAAGGTCGTCCCGGACCAGGAGATCCCGAAGTCCTGACGCCGGTCGCTGCTACAGCGATTGAGTTGTGATCGCGGGTGCGGCCGGGAGCTCGCTCCCGGCCGCACCCCCTTTTTCTCTCCAGACCCTGATGGAGCGTCCCTCCCTTGAACTTCGACGGACTGTTCTCCAACTTCGGAGAACTCACGACGACCGGCCTGACGCAGGGCGCCATCTACGCCCTGGTCGCGCTGGGCTACACGCTGGTCTACGGCGTGCTGAGACTCATCAACTTCGCCCACTCCGAGGTCTTCATCGCCGGCGCGTTCGCCGCGCTGTGGACCTGGAACGGATTCGGCCTCAACCAGGACTCGCAGGTCAGCGGTGTCGGCACGATCATCTTCTACCTGCTGGCGGCGATGGTCGTGGCGGCGGTCGCCTCGGCCGGCACCGCGACGGTCATCGAGCGGGTGGCGTACCGGCCGCTGCGTAAGCGCAACGCGCCGCCGCTGGCGTTCCTGATCACCGCGATCGGCGCGTCGATCGCCATCGCCGAGGCGTTCGGCGTCTACACCGACCGTCGCCCGCAGGGCGCCCCGGCGCTGGTCAGCTCCAAACCGTTGTTCGAGGTCGCCGGGGTGCCGATCGACGCCATCCAGCTGCTGACCATCGGCGCCGCGCTGGTGATGATGATCGGGCTGGACATGTTCATCAACCGCAGCCGGGTCGGTCGCGGCATCCGGGCGGTCGCCCAGGACGCCAACACCGCCGCGCTGATGGGCGTGAACAAGGACCGGATCATCATGATGGTCTTCATCGCCGGTGGCGCGATGGCCGGCGTCGCCGGCCTCCTCTACGACGTGCGGATCCAGACCCTCACCTACAGCGTCGGCTTCCTGCTCGGCCTCAAGGCGTTCACCGCCGCGGTGCTGGGCGGCATCGGCAACCTGCGCGGCGCGCTCCTCGGCGGCCTGCTGCTGGGCGTCGTGGAGAACTACGCCTCCGGACTGTTCGGCAGCGAGTGGAAGGACTTCGCCGCGTTCGCGCTGCTGGTGGTGTTGCTGATGTTCCGGCCGACCGGTCTGCTGGGTGAGTCGCTGGGGAGGGCACGGGCATGACGACCGTCCTGGAGAAGGTGCGCTCCGGCCGCGAGGCGGCCGGCGAACGGTGGCGTGGCGCGCCGCGCTGGGTGCGCTGGGCGCTCCTGGCCGCGGTGATCGTGTTCTTCTACGCGCTGCCGAACAAGGAGTTCTACCAGTACCTCGGGCCGATCCCGACCCCCGGTGCGAACTTCACGCAGGTGATGTTCACCGTCTCGATCTACGTGCTGCTGGCCGTCGGGCTGAACATCGTGGTCGGCTTCGCCGGCCTGCTCGACCTCGGCTACTTCGGCTTCTTCGCCGTCGGCGCGTACACCGTGGCGGTGCTGACCTCGCCGAGCAGCGACATCAAGACGCTGTGGCCGTGGCTGCTGGCGGTGCCGGTGGCGATCGCCCTGACGATGGTCTCCGGCGTCATGCTCGGCACGCCGACCCTGCGGCTGCGGGGCGACTACCTGGCGCTGGTGACGCTCGGCTTCGCCGAGATGATCCGGATCGGCGCGGTCAGCTCCGAGTTCCTGAAGGGTCAGCGGGGCTTCAACCAGATCCCGCACCCGCCGGGCCAGTACGCCGACGGCAAGCCGGTCTTCGGCGTGCTCGACGCCCGGCCGTACTACTGGCTGGTGCTCACGCTGATCATCCTGGTCGTCATCGGGGTGCGGAACCTGACCCACAGCCGGGTCGGTCGCGCCTGGATCTCGATCCGGGAGGACGAGGACGCGGCACAGCTGATGGGCGTGCCGACCTTCAAGTTCAAGCTGTGGGCGTTCGCGGCGGGCGCGGCGATCGCCGGTCTGGCCGGCGCGCTCTTCGCGGGCAAGCAGAACTTCGTCAACTCGCAGAACTTCGAGCTGCTCAACTCGATCATCATCCTGGCCGCGGTCATCTTCGGCGGCTCGGGCAACATCGTCGGCGCGATCGTCGGCGGTGGCCTGGTGGCGTACATGATCGAGCGGTTCCGCGGCATCGAGGTGTTCGGCTTCGAGCTGTACGAGTTCCGGTTCCTCTTCTTCGGCCTGGTCCTGGTGATCATGATGATCTTCCGGCCCGAGGGCCTGATCCCGAACCGACGACGCGCGGCGGAGTTCAAGGACCGCCGCAAGGAGGTGACCGTCGGTGAGTGACACCGAACAGACGCCGGCCGTCCCGGCGCAGGCCGGCGCGCCGGCCGTGGAGGCGGTGCCCACCCGGGAGCCGCTGCTGGAGGTCGACAACGTCACGCTGCGCTTCGGCGGCGTGGTGGCCCTGAACGAGGTGGACTTCACCCTCTACAAGGGGGAGATCCTCGGTCTGATCGGCCCGAACGGCGCCGGCAAGACCACCTGCTTCAACGCGATGACCGGCATCTACCAGCCCAGCGAGGGGCAGATCCGGTTCCGCGGCCAGAAGATCAGCGGCAAGAAGCGCCACCAGATCACCAGGATGGGGATGGCGCGGACGTTCCAGAACATCCGCCTCTTCCCCGAGATGACCGCGCTGGAGAACGTCCTGGTCGGCGCCGACGCGCACCACAAGACCAGCGTCATCTCCGCGCTGTTCCGCCTGCCGCGGTACTGGAAGGAGGAGCGCGAGGGCCGGGAGAAGGCCGAGCGCCTGCTGGAGTTCGTCGGCATCCGCAAGCGGATGCACGAGTTCGCCCGCAACCTCTCCTACGGCGAGCAGCGGCGCCTCGAGATCGCCCGCGCGCTGGCCACCGACCCGGTGCTGCTCTGCCTGGACGAGCCGGCCGCCGGCTTCAACCCGGCGGAGAAGGAGGAGCTGCTCCAGCTCATCCGGCAGATCCGGGACACCGGCGTGACCGTGCTGCTCATCGAGCACGACATGCGCCTGGTCATGGGCGTCACCGACCGGATCGTGGTTCTGGAGTTCGGAAAGAAGATCGCCGAGGGGCTCCCCGCCGAGGTGCGGGACAACCCGAAGGTGATCGCGGCGTACCTGGGGGTGCCGGACGATGCTGCTTGAGATCGACGATGTGAGCCTGCTCTACGGGCGGATCCAGGCGCTGCACGGCATCAGCCTGACGGTGGACGAGGGCGAGATCGTCGCCCTGATCGGGGCCAACGGCGCCGGCAAGTCGACCACGATGCGGGCGATCTCCGGGATCCGGCCGGTCGCCACCGGCAGCATCCGCTTCGACGGCGAGGACATCACCAAGCTCCGGGCGGACCTGCGGGTCCGGCGCGGGCTGTGCCAGGCCCCCGAGGGCCGGGGCATCTTCCCCGGCATGACGGTGCTGGAGAACCTGGACATGGGCGCGTACACCCGGCGGGACCGGGCCGGCATCGCCCAGGACCTCGACCGGGTGCTGGGGCTCTTCCCGCGCCTGGCCGAGCGGCGCAAGCAGCACGGCGGCACCCTCTCCGGCGGCGAGCAGCAGATGCTGGCCGTCGGCCGGGCGCTGATGAGCCGGCCGAAGCTGCTGCTGCTCGACGAGCCCTCGATGGGTCTGGCGCCGATGCTGATCCAGCAGATCTTCGACATCATCGTCGAGATCAACCAACAGGGCACCACCGTCCTGCTCGTCGAGCAGAACGCCCAGCAGGCCCTGGCCCGCGCCCACCGGGCGTACGTGCTGGAGACCGGCCGGATCGTCAAGAGCGGCACCGGCGCCGAGCTGCTGCACGACCCGGCGGTCAAAGAGGCCTACCTCGGCGTGGCCTGACCTGCCGCCACCCCTCACCGCAAGGAGAACCACATGTTCCACATCACTGGTGGCCGCCGGGCCGTGCTCGGCGCCGCGGGTGCCGCGCTGCTCGCCCTCTCGATCGCCGGTTGCGGTGAGAAGGAGAACACCGAGCAGCCCGGCGCCGGCCCCAGCGTCACCGCCGCCGCCGACTCGGCGCTGGCCGCGAAGGTGCCCGACGCCATCAAGGCCGACGGGGTGATCAAGGTCGGCACCGACTCGACGTACGCCCCGGCGGAGTTCCTCGACGCCGACGGCAAGACGGTCGTCGGCTTCGACGTCGAGCTGTTCAACGCCGTCGCGCAGAAGCTCGGCCTCAAGGCCGAGTACGAGTCGGCCCCGTTCGACTCGATCCTGCCCGGCGTGGACTCCGGCAAGTACGAGGTCGGCGTCTCGTCGTTCACGATCAACGCCGAGCGGATGAAGACCGTCAACATGGTCAGCTACTTCTCGGCCGGCACGCAGTGGGCCACCAAGTCGGGCAACCCGGCCAAGGTCGACCCGAACGACGCCTGCGGCAAGAAGGTCGCCGTGCAGGTCGGCACCGTGCAGCTCGACGACATCACCGCCCGGTCGAAGAAGTGCACCGACGCCGGCAAGCCGGCCATCACCATCGACCAGTACCAGGCGCAGAGCGACGCCACCGCGGCCGTGGTCAGCGGCAAGGACGACGCCATGCTGGCCGACTCCCCGGTCGGCGCGTACGCGGTGAAGCAGAGCAACGGCCAGCTGGAGCTGCTCGGCGACATCTACGAGTCCGCCCCGTACGGCTACGCGGTGAAGAAGGACCAGGCCGCGTTCGCCGAGGTGCTCAAGGAGGCCGTCGCGGCGGTCATCGCCGACGGCACGTACGAGGGCGCGCTGAAGAAGTGGGGCGTCGAGGGCGGCGCCATCACGACTCCGGCGCTGAACCCGACCAGCTGACCATGTCGGTCGAGACAGACACACCCGAGCGGGCACGGCCGGAACCCATCCGCGCCGTGCCCGTGCGGCATCCCGGACGGTGGGTCGCCGTCGCCGTGATCGGGGTGCTGGTGGCCATGTTCGTCCACCTGCTGGTGACGAACAAGGCGTTCAACTGGTCGTTCATGGTCGACGAGATGTTCCGTCCGCCGATCATGGAGGGCGTACGCGGCAGCCTCGCGCTGTTGGTGACCGCCATGCTCATCGGCGTCGGGCTGGGCGTCGTCATCGCCATCATGCGGCTGTCGGAGAACCCGATCCTGCGCGGCGTCGCCTGGGCGTACACCTGGTTCTTCCGGGCGGTGCCCCGGCTGGTGCTGGCGATCCTCTTCGGCAACCTGGGCATCCTCTGGGCCCGGATCGAGTTCGGGCTGCCCTTCGACCGGCAGATCGGCGCCCTGTTCGGGGTGGACGACTTCGAGGCGCGGCTGTTCGGCTTCTCCTCGGTGGACATCCTGACCGGCTTCGTCGCCGGCATGCTGGCGCTCGGCCTGTCCGAGGCCGCCTACATGGCGGAGATCGTCCGGGCCGGCATCCAGTCGGTCGACGAGGGGCAGACGGAGGCCGCGCAGGCGCTGGGCATGCGGCGCGGGCAGATCCTGCGTCGTATCGTGCTGCCGCAGGCCATGCGGGTGATCGTCCCGCCGACCGGCAACGAGACGATCGCCATGCTCAAGGACACCTCGCTGGTGGCCTTCGTGCCGGTCTCCGCCGAGCTGTTCTTCCAGCTCAGGGCCGTCGGCAGCCGGACCTTCCAGGTCTTCCCGATGCTGGTCGCGGCGACCATCTGGTACCTGCTGCTGACCAGCGTGCTGCTGGTGGGTCAGTACTACCTGGAGCGGCACTTCTCCAAGGGCGTGGGGCGCAGCGGTCGGGCGAGGACGCGGCTGCGGGCAATCACGGCGGAGAGCGGCGGCACGACCGGGAAGGCGGGCGGCGCATGACCGAGCTGACGGTGCCGACCCTGGCTGACGGGGCGGTGGATTCCGGGCCGATGGTCCGGGCCGAGCAGGTGCACAAGTCGTTCGGGTCGATCGAGGTGCTCAAGGGCATCGACCTGGAGGTCCGCGCGGGCGAGGTGTGCTGCCTCCTCGGGCCCTCGGGCTCCGGCAAGTCGACGTTCCTGCGCTGCATCAACCACCTGGAGAAGATCAACGCCGGTCGGATCTGGGTGGACGGCGAGCTGATCGGCTACCGGGAGCGCGGCGGGAAGCTGCACGAGCTGCGGGAGAAGGAGGTGGCCGCGCAGCGCCGGTCGATCGGCATGGTGTTCCAGCGGTTCAACCTCTTCCCGCACATGACCGCGCTGCAGAACGTCGCCGAGGCGCCGGTGCTGCTCGGGCGGGAGAAGAAGGCGGACGCCCGGGACCGGGCCGCCGCCCTGCTGGAGCGGGTGGGGCTGGGCGACAAGCTCGGCAACTATCCCGGTCAGCTCTCCGGCGGCCAGCAGCAGCGGGTGGCGATCGCCCGGGCGCTGGCCATGCAGCCGAAGCTGATGCTCTTCGACGAGCCCACCAGCGCGCTCGACCCGGAGCTGGTCGGCGAGGTGCTCGACGTGATGAAGGACCTGGCCCGCGACGGCATGACCATGATCGTGGTGACCCACGAGATCGGCTTCGCCCGCGAGGTCGGCGACTCGCTGGTCTTCATGGACGGCGGCGTGGTCGTCGAGTCCGGCAACCCGCGCGAGGTGATCGCCAACCCGCGTCACGACCGGACGAAGGCGTTCCTGGCGAAGGTGCTCTGACCGGCACGCCGGCGCGGCCCGGAGGCGGGCCGCGCCGGCGTCGACCGGTGGCGTGGCACGGCGTGCCGGCGGTGGCCGTGCCGGTGTCCCAGGTTGTCGGAGTGGGCGGCTAGAGTCGCTCGCGTGACAGCTACGACGCCGCGCCTGCTCCTCGTCGACGGACACTCCCTGGCATACCGGGCGTTCTTCGCCCTGCCGGTGGAAAACTTCTCCACCACGACGGGCCAGCCGACCAACGCGGTCTACGGCTTCACGTCCATGCTGATCAACGTGCTGCGCGACGAGCAGCCGACGCACATCGTCGTCGCCTTCGACGTCTCCCGCCGCTCCTTCCGCACCGAGAAGTACGCGGAGTACAAGGCCGGCCGCAGCGAGACCCCGACCGACTTCAAGGGCCAGGTCAGCCTGGTCAAGGAGGTCCTCGCGGCGCTGCGCGTCCCGGTGGTGGAGAAGGAGGGCTACGAGGCCGACGACATCATCGCCACCCTCGCCTGCCAGGCCCGCGACCAGGGCATGTCGGTGTTGATCAGCACCGGCGACCGGGACGCGTTCCAGCTCGTCGGCGAGAGCATCACGGTGCTCTACCCGCGCAAGGGCGTCTCGGACCTGGCCCGGATGGATCCGGCGGCGATCGAGGCGAAATACGGTGTCGCCCCCGAGCGCTACCGCGACCTGGCCGCCCTGGTCGGCGAGACCAGCGACAACCTGCCCGGCGTCCCGGGCGTGGGCCCGAAGACCGCCGCGAAGTGGATCAACCTCTACGGCGGGGTCGAGGGTGTCGTCGCGCGGGCCGACGAGATCAAGGGCAAGGCCGGCGACAGCCTGCGCGAGCGGCTCGCCGACGTGATCCGCAACTACGAGATCAACTGCCTCGTCTCCGACCTGGAGCTGCCGCTGCGCCCCGAGGACGCGCGCTGGGAGGGGTGGGACCGCGAGGCGGTGCACCAGGTCTTCGACACCCTCGAGTTCCGCATCCTGCGCGACCGGCTCTACCAGTACCTGGAGGCGGTGGAGCCCGAGGCCGAGGCCGGGTTCGACCTGACCGGCGAGGTGCTCACCGCGCCCGGCGCGGTGGCCGGGTGGCTGGAGACGCACGCGCCGGCCGGGACCCCGGTGGGGCTGGCCGTGAAGCTCGACACCGGGCCCAACCGGCGGCACACCGCCACGGTGACCGGCCTGGCCCTGGCGACCGCCGGCGGCGCGGCGGCCTGGCTCGACCCCGCCGTGCTGGAGCCGGCCGACGAGGCGGCCCTGGCGGCCTGGCTGGCCGACGCGGCGCGGCCCAAGGTGCTGCACGACAGCAAGCCCGCCGTGCTCGCGTTCGCCGCGCACGGCTGGGGGCTGGCGGGCATCCTCCGCGACACCCAGATCGCCGCCTACCTGGCCCGCCCCGACCAGCGCTCCTACGACCTCACCGACCTGGCGCTGCGCTACCTGCACCGCGAGCTGCGCGTCGACGCCCCGGAGACCGGTCAGCTCACCCTCGACGGGCTCGGCAACGACGGCGAGGCGGAGCAGAACCTCATGCTCCAGGCCCGCGCGACGCTCGACCTCGCCGACGCGATCGACGCCGAGCTCTCCCGCGACGGCGAGCAGTCCGCCCGGCTGATGGCCGAGGTGGAGCTGCCGCTGATGCGGGTGCTCGCCACGATGGAGCGCACGGGCATCGCCGCCGACACGCACTACCTCTCGGAGCTGGAGGCGCACTTCGCCGCCGAGGTGAAGGCCGCCGCCCAGGGCGCCTACGCGGCGGTCGGGCGGGAGTTCAACCTCGGCTCGCCCAAGCAGCTGCAGGAGATCCTCTTCGGCGAGCTGGGCCTGCCGAAGACCAAGAAGATCAAGACGGGCTACACCACCGACGCCGACGCCCTGCAGTGGCTCTACGCGCAGAACCCGCACCCGGTGCTGGCCCACCTGCTGCGCCACCGCGACGTGGCGAAGCTCAAGACGACCGTCGACGGGCTGCTCAAGTCGGTCTCCGACGACGGACGCATCCACACCACCTTCAACCAGACGGTGGCGGCCACCGGCCGGCTCTCCTCGACCGAGCCCAACCTGCAGAACATCCCGATCCGCACGGAGGAGGGGCGGCGCATCCGCCGCGCCTTCGTGGTGGGGGAGGGCTACGAGTGCCTGCTCACCGCCGACTACAGCCAGATCGAGATGCGGATCATGGCGCACCTGTCGTCGGACGACGCGCTCATCGAGGCGTTCAACTCCGGCGCCGACTTCCACGCCGCCACCGCCTCGTCGGTGTTCGCGGTGCCCCTCGAGGAGGTCACCGCCGACCAGCGGCGCAAGATCAAGGCGATGAACTACGGCCTGGCGTACGGGCTGAGCGCGTTCGGCCTGTCCCAGCAGCTCGGGATCACCGCCGACGAGGCGCGCGGGCTGATGGAGGACTACTTCGCCGGGTTCGGCGGGGTGCGTGACTACCTCCAGGAGGTCGTCGCCCGGGCCCGGCACGACGGCTACACCTCCACGATCCTGGGTCGCCGGCGCTACCTGCCCGACCTGGTCAGCGACAACCGGCAGCGTCGCGAGATGGCTGAGCGGATGGCGCTCAACGCCCCCATCCAGGGTTCGGCGGCCGACATCATCAAGGTGGCCATGCTGCACGTCGACACCGCGCTGCGCGAGGCCGGCCTGCGCTCGCGGATGCTGCTCCAGGTGCACGACGAGTTGGTCTTCGAGGTCGCCCCCGGCGAGCGGGAGACCCTGGAGGCGCTGGTGCGGCGGGAGATGGGCGGGGCATACCCGCTGTCGGTGCCGCTGGAGGTCTCCGTCGGCGAGGGCCGGGACTGGAACAGCGCCGACCACTGACGCCCGCCAGCCCCGCCCGGCCGGCGCCGTCCTGGGCACGGGCGGTGACCCACATCGGCCGGCGGCCGACCACCGGTCGGTCCGGGCGCCGCAGGTCCGGACGTGGTTACGACCGGTCCGGCCGCCGGCTCACGGGCCGGTCCGGCCGCCGGCTCACGGGCCGGGTCGGCCGCCGGCTCACGGGCCGGGTGGTGCGTCGTGGGACCTCGCCGGGATCACCGGCCCGGTCCCCGGCGCGTCTTCGGCGGGGCGCCGCGCCGTTCGAGGGCCTGCCGGGACCGGCCGCCCGGGGCCGGCAGCGGCGCCTTGAGGGGATCGTGGCCCCAGTTCATCAGCGACCAGCGCCACTTGGTGTTGCGGACGTCGCCCGACGGGCGCTGCGCCATGTGCCGGCGGACGTACCCGACGACCTTGCGCATGTGTCGGTAGTCGCCCTCGGAGAGCTCGCCGCGCTTGCGGCGCAGCAGACCGATGATCTTCCGGCCGGACTCGTGGCCGACGGACTCGCCGCCTCCGCTGCCCTTCTTCCGCCAGCCGACGTGCTTCGACTCGTCGGTCTCCAGCCACTTGGACAGCTCGCCGGGCTTCATGTTGACCGCCTCGGTGAACTCGCGGTAGGTGTCCCGGCCCTCGTCATCCCTGCTCACGGCGCAGCACCTCCGGTCGGTGGGCGACGTCCCGGCCCGAGTCGTCGTTGCGGATCCGGTACTGCGGGTCGTCGGGGGACGCGTTCACGGCGTGCCCGCGTACGTGCGTCCGTTCGGTGATCTTCTCCTTGACCACGCCGTACGCCCGGCCGCTGTGACTGGCCCAGGAGACGTGGTCACCCTTGCGGAACTCGTTCTGCTCGGCCATGCCGCGCGGGTACCCGGCGTCGCCGGGTGGAAACAGCGGCGCCGGGCTACGGGACGATCTCGGCGACCGGGAGCTTGATCTCGAACGGTTCGGTCAGCTCGATCAGCTCGGCGCTGTCGGCGACCAGTTCGTACTGCCGCTCGCCGCCCGGACCGATCCGGTCGCCCCGCCGGTACGCGTAGACGTGCACCGGATCCTGCTCGATCCGCCAGTAGAAGGGGATGCCGGCGGCGGCGTACTCGCCGGGCTTGGCGAACCGGTCCGTCCGCCGGGTGCCGGGCGACACGATCTCCACCGCGAGCACCACGTCCTCCGGCCGCAGCAGAGACCGGTCGGACGGTACGTCGACGCTGCGCAGCAACACGTCGGGCTGCCGGCTGGTGTTGGCGTTCAGCGCGACTCCGACGGCCTGGGCGACCCGGAGGTGCCCCGGTGCGTGCCGCAGCAGCCAGTGCGCGAGCAGCAGGGAGATGTCCTGGTGGCCCAGGGTGGGGGAGGGTGTCACCTGGATGACTCCGTCGACGAGTTCGACGCGGGGGGCGTCGTCCGGCAGGTCGAGCAGGTCCTCCAGCGTGTAGTCGGCACGCTGCTGCCGGAGCGGGTCCGGACACCAGGGGTCAGGTGGTGTCGCGATCGGCTCGGCGCTCACCGGCTCAGCGTAACCCCGTCCGGGCCCGGCGCAGTCGCACCCGGTGTCCGGCCTGTCACGCGGCCGGTTTCTCGGCGACGAAGATGGCGGTGCCGGGGAAGAGGCGGCCGCGCAGCGGGCTCCACTGCCCCCAGATCCCCTCGTGCCCCGCGGGCCACTCCGGCTCCACGAGGTCGACCAGGCGGAACCCGGCCGCCACCAGTTCCCGGACGCGGTCGCCCAGCGTGCGGTGCTGCTCGACGTAGGTGGCCCGGCCGGTCTCGTCCTGCTCGACGTAGGGGGAGCGGTCGAAGTACGAGTGCACGGCCGTGAGCCCGCCCTCGCCGGGGTCGTCGAGGAAGATCCAGCGCATCGGGTGGGTCACCGAGAACACCCACCGGCCGCCCGGGCGCAGCACCCGGAACACCTCGCGCATCGCCGCCGCCGAGTCGGCCACGAACGGGATCGCCCCGAACGCCGTGCACGCGGTGTCGAACGCCGCGTCGGCGAAGGGCAGCGCCAGCGCGTCGCCCTGCACCAGCGGCACGCGTACGCCGGTGCGTCCGGCGGCGAGGGCGGCGTGCCGCAGCATGCCGGCGGAGAGGTCCATCGCGACCGGCCGGGCGCCCTGGGCGGCCAGCCACCGCGCGGCGGCCGCCGCGCCGCAGCCGACCTCCAGCACCCGCCGCCCGGGCAGCTCGCCCAGCAGCCGTACGTCCGCCTCGCGGACCCCCTCGGGGCACCAGACGAAGTCGACGTCGCCGAGGAAGTCGCCGTGCTCGGCCTGGTAGTCGTCGGCGTCGGCGTCCCACCAGCGGCGGTTGGCCCGACGGGCCTCGGCGTCACCCACCCGGCGCCGGGTCACCCGGCTGTCGTCATCCACCCGCTCACGCTAGGCCCCGGTCATGCCCGGCGCGAGGGCGGGCGGCGGGCACCCCCGGGTGCGGCGGTTCCCGCGTGGCGCTACCGTCTCCGGTGGTGCTCCTGTGACGGACGCGACACCTGGGGCTTGTTCCTGCCGATATCTCCGCTTTCGCAGGTGGCGCGGCAGCGAGAGGACGGGAGGCCTTGCACGCTGTGGTAATGCAGCGGGTAGGCTAGACGACGCGCTCGCGGATCGTGTGCCTCGGCAGGGAGCAGGTGCGCGGTCTCCGGGACCACTGGCGGAGTTTCTCCATGATCTCACTCGATCTCTCGGTGTGCCCGGCGACGGATCCGCTGGCGCGAACAGGTCACCGCGACACCAGCCTGCTGTGACACACCATCCGACCGGAGCAACCGCCCACATGACGAGCAGCATCGAGGCCCCCTCGAGCGCCACCCGGGTCACCCACGACGATCTCGGTTCCGAGGAAGCTTTCCTCGCCGCCATCGACGAGACCATCAAGTACTTCAACGACGGCGACATTGTCGAAGGCACCGTCGTCAAGGTCGATCGGGACGAGGTCCTGCTCGACATCGGCTACAAGACCGAGGGTGTCATCCCCTCTCGTGAGTTGTCGATCAAGCACGACGTGGACCCGGCCGAGGTCGTTTCGGTTGGTGACCACATCGAGGCCCTGGTTCTCCAGAAGGAGGACAAGGAGGGGCGTCTGATCCTCTCCAAGAAGCGGGCGCAGTACGAGCGGGCCTGGGGCACCATCGAGAAGATCAAGGACGAGGACGGCGTCGTCCGCGGCTCGGTCATCGAGGTCGTCAAGGGTGGTCTCATCCTCGACATCGGCCTGCGCGGCTTCCTGCCCGCCTCCCTGGTCGAGATGCGCCGGGTGCGGGACCTGCAGCCGTACGTCGGCCGCGAGCTCGAGGCCAAGATCATCGAGCTGGACAAGAACCGCAACAACGTGGTCCTGTCCCGCCGGGCCTGGCTGGAGCAGACGCAGTCCGAGGTGCGCACCGAGTTCCTCAACAAGCTGCAGAAGGGCCAGGTCCGCAAGGGCGTCGTGTCCTCGATCGTCAACTTCGGCGCGTTCGTCGACCTGGGCGGCGTGGACGGCCTGGTACACGTCTCCGAGCTGTCCTGGAAGCACATCGACCACCCGTCCGAGGTCGTCGAGGTGGGCCAGGAGGTCGAGGTCGAGGTCCTGGACGTCGACCTGGACCGCGAGCGGGTCTCGCTGTCGCTGAAGGCGACCCAGGAGGACCCGTGGCGTCAGTTCGCCCGCACCCACGCGATCCAGCAGATCGTGCCGGGTAAGGTCACCAAGCTGGTGCCGTTCGGCGCCTTCGTCCGGGTGGACGACGGCATCGAGGGCCTGGTCCACATCTCCGAGCTGGCCGAGCGCCACGTGGAGATCCCGGAGCAGGTCGTCCAGGTCGGCTCCGAGGTCATGGTCAAGGTCATCGACATCGACCTGGAGCGCCGCCGGATCTCGCTGTCGCTCAAGCAGGCCAACGAGGGCTTCGTCGAGGGCGAGGAGCACTTCGACCCGACCCTCTACGGCATGGCCGCGACCTACGACGCCGAGGGCAACTACATCTACCCGGAGGGCTTCGACCCGGAGACGGGCGAGTGGCTCGAGGGGTACGAGAAGCAGCGCGAGACCTGGGAGCAGCAGTACGCCGAGGCGCGTCAGCGCTGGGAGGCCCACACCAAGCAGGTGCAGACCTCCCGGGCCGCCGACGCCGAGGCCGCTGCCAACCCGGCTCCGGCCGTCACCGGTGGCACCACCACCTCGACCAGCGCGGCCCCGAGCCGGCAGGCCGAGGAGCCGGCCGGCACCCTGGCCACCGACGAGGCGCTCGCCGCTCTGCGGGAGAAGCTCGCCGGCGGCAAGTGACCCGCTGAACGACGGAAGGGCCCCGTCCCCGCGATCGTGAGATCGCCGGGGGCGGGGCCCTCGCCGTTGCCGAGCCGCGCGAGCGCTCAACCGGCGGCGGCGACCGGCTGCCGCAGGATGGTGCGTTGCCTTTCGGGCGCGACCCTGCGGAAGTCGCTGAGGTAGATCTCGTGGTGTCTGCCCGCCAGCCGCAGCCCGTTGGCCGGCACGAACTCGCCGTGCAGCCGCGCCAGCACCTCCGCCTCGTCGTCGAAGGAACCGACGTGCAGCGTCTGCACGCACCGCCCCTCGGACAGCGTCTCCAGCCGGGTGTCGTCCAGGCGCGACGGGCGGTTCCCGGCCCCGGCCTGTCTCACGGCGGCGGCGAACATGTCCTCGTCGATCCAGTCCGGCACCATGATCATCAAGGTCCAGTCCCACCGGGACTTGTCGCGCTCCGCGGTGAAGGACGCCATGTCCTCGGCCCACCACAGGCCCTCCAGCGGCGGTACGACGTAGTCGCGCCCGAGGTCTCGCCTGCTGGCGAACTTGAGCTTGTAGGCCACCGGGTAGAGGGCCTCGACGGCGTCGGAGAACGCCGGCGAGGTGTTGGGGTCGCCGTGGCCATCGATCATGAGATACCGCGTGTCGGGCACGTCCACGATCCGGAACCGGCCACGGGTGGCGCGGTAGGCGTCGAGGGTCTTCTTGAAGTCAGTCTTGTCGGTCATCGATCACCTGGGCCCGGCCGGCGAGCCACTGCCTCTCTGCCTCGAGGAGGCTCAGCGAGTACGAGAACACCTCACGCGCCGGTCGCGGGAGGGGGGACTGCGTCCGCTGCGCCGCGCGGACCGACTCGATGCGGGACTCGACCCGCGCCAAGCGGGTGCGCAGCGCCCGCGCGTAGTCCCGTTCGGACAGCAGGGAGAGGTTGGCGATCCCGACCAGGAGCGGGTGCGGGACCGGGCGTGGTTCCTCGATGAGGGCCAGCGCGGTGCGCGCCGCGGTCTCCCGGCCCTGCGCGGTGGCGTGGAAGACGCGGCGCGACCTGGCGGCGGCGGGCGCCTCGGGGACGTTCACCAGTCCGCGCTTCTCCAGCTTGGCGAGCAGGTAGTAGATCGAGGAGAACCCGACGTCGGCCCACTGCCGGATGCCGCGCTGCTCGATCACCTGCTCCAGGTCGTAGCCGTGTCGGGGGCGTTCGACGATCAGGCCCAACACGGTCAGTTCGGCGGCGGTCAGCTCCACGAGGCTATTCTAGCGCTAGAATAGAAGGCGGGGCGTCCCGCCGGGCCCTGGGCTGCCGTGCGCGCCCGACGAGGTGCCCCGGTGCCGGCGGCGCGGTGGTGATCCGGTTGACTGGTGCCGTGCTGAAGGTGGGACTGACCGGAGGAATCGGGTCCGGCAAGAGCGCCGTGGCGAGCCGGCTGGCCGAGCACGGCGCCGTGGTCATCGACGCCGACAAGGTGGCCCGAGAGGTGGTCGCCCCGGGCACCGAGGGGCTGGCCGAGATCGTCGCGGCCTTCTCCGGCCGGGTCCTCGACGCCGACGGCGCCCTCGACCGCGCCGCGCTCGGCGCCGTGGTCTTCGCCGACGAGACAGCGCGCCGCCGGCTGGAGGCGATCACCCACCCCCGCGTACGGGCCCGCACGGCGGAGCTGGCCGCCGCGGCGTCGCCCGACGCGATCGTCGTCAACGACGTGCCCCTGCTGGTGGAGGTGGGCCTCGCACCCACGTACCACCTGGTGGTCGTGGTGCAGACGGCGGTGACCACCCGGCTGACGCGGCTGGCCCGCGACCGGGGAATGGACCGGGCGGAGGCCGAGCGGCGGATCGCCGCGCAGGCCGACGACGCCCGGCGGCGGGCCGCGGCCGACGTGGTGCTGACCAACGACGGCAGCCTCGCCGAGCTGCACGCCGCGGTCGACGCGCTGTGGCGGGAGCGGCTGGTGCCCTTCGAGGCCAACGTGCGCGGACGGCGGCCGGTGCACCCGCACCGCGTCGAGCTGACCGAGGCCGACCCGACGTGGCCGCAGCAGTACGCGCGCCTCGCCGCCCGGATCCGGCACGCGCTGGCCCCCGCCGACCTGCGGATCGACCACATCGGCTCGACGGCGGTCCCCGGCCTCGCCGCCAAGGACGTGATCGACATCCAGCTCACCGTGCCGACCCTCGCCGACGCGGACGGGCCCCTGGCCGAGCGGCTCGCCGCCGCGGGCTTTCCGCGCCTGCCCGGCGACTGGTGGGACAACCCGCGTCCGCCCGGCAGTGGCCGGTGGGAGAAGCGGCTGCACGGCAGCGCCGACCCGGGCCGCCCCGTGCACCTGCACGTCCGCGCGGTGGACTCGCCGGGCTGGCGGTACGCGCTGCTGATGCGCGACCACCTGCGCGCCGACCCGGACCAGCGGGCGGCCTACCTGCTGCTCAAGCGGGAGCTGGCCGCCTCGGCCCCGGACAGCGTCACCTACACCACGGCGAAGGACCCGTGGTTCGACGAGGAGCACCTGCGCGCGGAGGAGTGGGCGGCGCAGACCGGCTGGCGCCCCTGACCGTTCCCAGCCGTCGGCGCGCGGCTCGGGGCTCCGCCCGCTGCCACAAAGCGTGGGTCCGGCCGTTCACCGGCGGGCGTGGCCGCTCCGCGCGCTGCCCGGCCGGCGTCGCCGGTCCGGCCGTTCACCGGCCGGCGGTCGGCGTTCTCGGGCGCTGCGGGGCCGGCCCGACCGGGGGCAGTCGGGGCGTCGCGCCCGGGGCCAGGTCGAGCTGGGCCCAGGCGCCCGGGCGGGTGCGCAGCTCCAACCGGCGGAGCAGGCCGGACCGGTCGATCCAGTAGCGCAGCAGCGCCCGGGAGGTGCGCAGCTCGACCACGTCCACGCTCTTTCCGGCGAGGCTGTCCCCGCGCACCCGCAGGGCGGTGCCCCGTTGGCCGGGCGACCGGGCGGCCCGCAGCGCCGCGTCGAGCAGCAGGCCCAGGTCGCCGGCGCGCGCCGGATCGGCCCGCCAGCCCCGGGCCGGGGGCGGCAGCGGGGGCCGGCCGGGCGCCTCCACCCCGCCCGGCACCGTCGCGGCGGGCACCTCCGCCCTGGTCACGCCGGCGGCGTCGATCCGCAGCAGCGTCCGGCGTTCCGGTGTGCCGAGGTCGGCGAGGGTCACGTACGCGACCGGTCCCGTCCAGCTCACCCAGCCCGTGCCGCGCAGGTCGGTGCCGGCGGCGAGCGGCGCGGCCAGGGTGACGGCGGCGCCGCCGGCGGCCCGGAGCCGCCCGGGCAGCCGGTCCAGCCGGCCTCGCTCGGCGGCGGTCAGCGCGCGGGGCTGCCCGGGATGGCCGCCGAGGGCGTCGACCGGCCGCAGCGTGGGCCGATCGGTCCGGGTCAGCTGCACGGTGACCGGTCCGAGACCGGGCAGTTCCGTCTCGAGCCGGTGCAGGCGCGCGTCGCGGTCAAGCCAGTAGCGCCGCGCCGCCGGCGCCGATGGTGGCGTGCCCTGAATGGGCGGCGGCGCCTGGAGGATGTCGACCGGCTCCGCCCCGACCGTGGCGCGCCCCACCCACCGGGCGCTCTCCGCGGGCGGCTCGGGGCGGTCCGCGCCGAGCCGGAAGAGCAGGTCGAGCACGGCGGCGAGCCCGCGCCCGGCCGCCGGGTCGTGCAGCCGCCAGCGGCCCGCCGGCGGCACCAGCGGGGGCGGCGCCGGGGTCGGCACCGCCGACGGGTCGGGGCGCAGCACGGCCACGGTCGGGGTGGCCTGGAGCAGGCCGCGTTCCGCGCCCGCGCCGGGCCCACCGACGTCCAGGTAGAGCAGCGGCCGGGACCAGTCGACCCAGCCGACGAGTTCGGTACGCGCGGGCCCGGCCCCCGCCGTCACGCGGACTCCGGCCCGCAGGTCGCGGACGTTGGTGACCCGCATCGCGGCGAGCCGGTCACGCTCGTCGCCGGTCAGCGCGCGGGGCGGCTCGGACCGGTCGGGCGACCAGCTCAGCAGCCCCACGACCAGGGCCGTCGCGGAGAGCACGGCCACGACCGCGAGCACCAGCAGGGTGACGCGGCGTCGGCCGGTCACCACCCGGGGGAGGCTCCCGGTGTGGGCGTCGTCGTGCGGCGGGTGGCCCGGCGGCGGGACGGCGCGGTCGGTACGGGCGGCGGAGGTCTCCACGGATGGTTGAACGGGATTCACCGTCGCGGGGTGACGAGCAGGGGCGCTCGCGGCGGCCGGTCAGCGCCTCGGCGCGACCACGTCGGGTGCGCACGCCGGGCGTGCCGGGTGCTGCGACCCCTGTGCCGGGGGCGGGCCGGCCGTCGAGGCCTGGCCACCTGCCCGGTCGGCCGCCGCGAGCGGCCTACACCGAGAGCGTAGTCCGGTGAGATGGGCCACACAATGGGAATATCGAAGCCGATCAGGGACTGTCCGTAGTCGGCGCGGGGTGTCGGACCCCCGGCGTACCGTTGGGGTCATGGCGCTCGACATTCCCCGGCTCGACGGCCGCTTCCAGGTCGTCAGCGAGTTTCAGCCGGCCGGCGACCAGCCGGCGGCCATCGACGACCTGGAGCGTCGGGTCCGACGCGGTGACCGCAACACCGTGCTGCTCGGCGCGACCGGCACCGGCAAGAGCGCCACCACGGCGTGGCTGATCGAGCGGTTGCAGCGGCCGACGTTGGTGCTCGCGCCCAACAAGACGCTCTGCGCGCAGCTCGCCAAGGAGTTCAGCGAGCTGCTGCCGCACAACGCGGTGGAGTACTTCGTCTCCTACTACGACTACTACCAGCCCGAGGCCTACATCCCGCAGACCGACACCTACATCGAGAAGGACTCCTCGATCAACGAGGAGGTCGAGCGGCTGCGGCACTCGGCGACCATGTCGCTGCTGACCCGCCGCGACGTGGTCGTCGTGGCCACCGTCTCGGCGATCTACGGCCTGGGCACCCCGGAGGAATACCTCGACCGCGCCGTGCGGGTCGCCGTCGGGCAGGAGCTCGACCGCGACCAGTTGCTGCGTCGGCTGGTCGACATCCAGTACTCGCGCAACGACATGGCCTTCAACCGGGGCACCTTCCGGGTCCGCGGGGACACCCTGGAGATCATCCCGGCCTACGAGGAGCTGGCCGTGCGGATCGAGCTGTTCGGCGACGAGGTGGAGAAGCTCTACTACCTCAACCCGCTGACCGGCGACGTCGTCCGCGAGGTCGACCACCTGCTGATCTTCCCGGCGACGCACTACGCGGCCGGCCCGGAGCGGATGGAGCGGGCGATCCGCGACATCGAGGCCGAGCTGGCCGAGCGGCTGGCCGAGCTGGAGCGGCAGGGCAAGCTGCTGGAGGCCCAGCGGCTGCGGATGCGCACCACCTACGACATCGAGATGATGCGGCAGGTCGGCTTCTGCTCCGGCATCGAGAACTACTCGATGCACATCGACGGCCGGCTGCCCGGCAGCCCGCCGCACTGCCTGCTCGACTACTTTCCCGACGACTTCCTGACCGTCGTCGACGAGTCGCACGTGACGATCCCCCAGATCGGCGGCATGTACGAGGGCGACGCGTCGCGCAAGCGGATGCTCATCGACCACGGGTTCCGGCTGCCCAGCGCGGCCGACAACCGGCCGTTGCGGTTCGACGAGTTCCTGGAGCGGGTCGGCCAGATGGTCTTCCTCTCCGCCACGCCCGGCCCGTGGGAGCTGGAGCAGGCCCAGGGCGAGTTCGTCGAGCAGGTGATCCGCCCGACCGGCCTGGTCGACCCCGAGGTCGTCGTCAAGCCCACCAAGGGCCAGATCGACGACCTGATGCACGAGATCAAGCTGCGCACCGAGCGCGACGAGCGGGTGCTGGTCACCACGCTGACCAAGAAGATGGCGGAGGACCTGTCCGACTATCTGCTGGAGAACGGCATCCGGGTGCGCTACCTGCACTCCGAGGTCGACACGCTGCGCCGGGTGGAGCTGTTGCGGGAGCTGCGCAAGGGCGACTACGACGTGCTGGTCGGCATCAACCTGCTCCGGGAGGGCCTCGACCTGCCCGAGGTGTCGCTGGTCGCCATCCTCGACGCCGACAAGGAGGGCTTCCTGCGCAGCGGCCGGTCGCTGATCCAGACCATCGGCCGGGCGGCGCGGAACGTCTCCGGCCAGGTGCACATGTACGCCGACAAGATCACTCCGTCGATGGCGGAGGCGATCGAGGAGACCAACCGCCGGCGCGACAAGCAGATCGCGCACAACGAGGCGCACGGCATCAGCCCCGAGCCGCTGCGTAAGAAGATCCACGACATCCTCGACGACATCTACCGCGAGGCGGAGGACACGGAGAACAGCCGGGTCGGCGGCGCGGTGCGGCAGCTCTCCCGGGGCAAGGCGCCGGTCAAGGAGACGCGCAGCCGGAGCCGGGCCGGCGCCGGGCCGGCGCGGGAGGGGATGGCCCGGGCCGAGCTGGCCCAGCTCATCCAGGACCTCAACGACCAGATGCTGGCCGCCGCGCGGGAGCTGCAGTTCGAGCTGGCCGCCCGGATCCGCGACGAGGTCGCCGACCTCAAGAAGGAGCTGCGCGGCATGGACGCGGCCGGGGTGAAGTGATCCACCTCGACGTCGAGGGCCGCCGGGAGCCGCTGCGGTGGTGAGGCGCGCGGATGACGGTTGCGGTGTGCGAGTGAGCTATTGCGCTGTGTGATCGTCCTGCGTAGTCTCCCTCGGTGGGGAGGCTGGGGATGCCGTTGCCAACGAGTCCGGTCATTCGTCGCGCCCGGCTGGGCGCCGAGCTGCGTCAGCTGCGGCGGCGGGAGGCACTGACCCTGGAGCAGGTCTGCGACCGGCTGGGTTGGGCCTCCACCTCGAAGCTGTCCCGCATCGAGCTGGGGCAGAGTCGGCCGGACCTGGCCGACGTGCTGGATCTGCTCGACGTCTACGAGGTGCCGCCGCCGCAGCGCGACGCGCTGATCGTCATCGCCCGTGACGCCGCCACCAGCAGGGGCTGGTGGAAGGCGCTGGGGGAGATGGGAGAGCGGCAGCGCACCTACGCCGAGCTGGAGGCGGGGGCTGCCACCATCGTCGACTGGCAGCCCGCCGTCGTGCCCGGGTTGCTCCAGACCCCGGCGTACGCGCGGCTGCGGATCGCCGCCGGGCGGCTGCTCGACCCGACCGTGGACGTGGAGGCCGACGTACGCGCCCGCGCGATGCGGCACGAGGTGCTGCGGCGTGCCGATCCGCCGCGCTACACGGCGCTGCTCGGGGAGGCGGCCTGCGAGGCCGGCGACACCCCGCCGTCCGTGTGGCGCGAGCAGTTGCGGCACCTGGTCGACCTGGCCGGCCTGCCGCACGTGACGATCCGGCTGCTGCCCGGGAGCGTCGTTCCGCGGGGCGGGGTGCGGCCGCTCACGCCCTACTCCTGCTACTCGTTTCCCGACCCGGCCGACCCGCGCACCGTGATGCTGGAGGCGCTCACCACCGACGTGCGCCTGGTGACCACGGCCGACGTCGACCGCTACGAGCAGCTCACCGGCTGGCTGCTGGAGGCGGCCCTGAGCCCGGAGGAGACGAGCGCGGCGCTGAGCCGCCACGCCGGCGGCTGACAGGGGCTGAGTCGTTGCGCCCGGCGGCTGACGTGACGGGGCTGAGTCGTTGCGCCCGGCGGCTGACGTGACGGGGCTGAGCCGTTGCGCCGGCGGGCTGACAGGGGCTGA
Source organism: Micromonospora citrea (assembly GCF_900090315.1). NCBI lineage: Bacteria > Bacillati > Actinomycetota > Actinomycetes > Micromonosporales > Micromonosporaceae > Micromonospora > Micromonospora citrea. Next base: position 5,549,707 of record NZ_FMHZ01000002.1, read on the forward strand.
GTCGTTGCGCCCGGCGGCCGACTGGGCTGAGCCGCTTTGCCGGCGGCTGAGCGGGCGGGCATCGGGTCGGGGCGCGTCCGTCGACGGCGTCGGGCACGGGCGTCCCGCTCTGGAAGGGCCCCGCGGGTAACCAGTCGGCCGGCGGCCGTGGCGGGGTCAGCGATCGACGCCGCGCGGCCACCGGGCCCGGCGCCCCCGAGCCCGTCGGGACCGACGGCCGCGCGTGCACCGTGCAGGATAGGGCGGGGGTACGACAGCCTCAGGCCGGCACGTCGACGAAGTGCTCGACCAGCGGCGGGTTGGCGAAGTGCGGACCGATCAGCGCCCGCCATTGGGAGAAGCGCTCGGTGCCCCGGAAGTTGTCGTTGTGCGCCTCGACCGAGTCCCACTCGACCAGCAGCACGAACCGCGACGGGGACTCGACGCCCCGGGTCATCCGCACCGACCGGCAGCCCGGCGTCCCGGCGAGCACCGGGTGTCCCTCGGCGTACGCGGCGGCGAACGCGTCCTCGTGTCCGGGCAGTACGTCGATGAGCGCGACCTCAAGCACCATGACGGCAGCTTTTCACGTGGCCCTCCCGGCCGGGCGTCGCGGGGGTCCGTTCCCGACGGTCGGACCGACCGGCCCGCACCCGGACCGACCGGCCCGCACCCGGACAGGCCTGCACCCCGATGGGCCGACCCCGTACCCCGGACAGGGCCTGCACCCCGTTGGGCCGGTCCGCACCCGGACAGGGCCCGCACCCCGATGGTCCGGTCCGCACCCGGATCGGCCGGCCGGCGAGATGACCTGCGGCGCCTGCTCGCGTTCCGCCGCTGCCGACCACTGACGAGGCCCACCCTTCACACCTAGCCTCCTAGGAAGCGCTGGGGAAGGTGCGCCGAGCCACCCAGGGGGATCCCACCCCGTCGGGTCCCGCACCCGCCCAGACCACCGCGCCGGGACCGGCGCGGCCGGCCGTGTGCGCGGTCCCGCCAGGAAGCCCGTGCGCTGCGCGGAAGGGGCGGACGGCTGGCGCGGCGGCGCCCCCGTACGGCGGTGTCGCCCGGATCGCGGATCCGGGGTGGGCGAGGACACCGAGGCCCGAGGTGCGGTGACTGGCCGTGGTGGGCAAGAATGACGGACGAGGAGGGGAGTATTCCCCCGCGACGGAGTCGTCAGCACGGTCGAGCGCCGATCCCCGGCGGGCGACCCGGCCCCGTCGGTCACCGCCTCCAGGGGCGATGGCGGAAGAGACCTCCGACAGTCACCAGAGTCAGCGTCACCGGCACACCGCGCCCACGGAGGGCGTACGGTGTGCCCGTCGTTGCGTGTCTGCCGGAGGAATGAACCTTGGACGTGTCCGGACTGGTCTGGGCGGGGACTCTCGTCGTACTGACCGGGATCCTGCTCGTGGATCTGCTGATCATCGGTCGGCGACCGCACGAGCCGAGCGTGCGTGAGTCGAGCCTCTGGGTCGGCTTCTATGTCGCCCTGGCCCTGATCTTCGGCGCCGGCGTCTGGCTCGCCTCCGGGGCGCGTGCGGCGGGGGAGTTCTACACGGGCTGGCTGACGGAGTACAGCCTCTCGGTCGACAACCTCTTCGTCTTCGTGATCATCATGGCGCGCTTCGGCGTGCCCCGGAAGTACCAGCAGAAGGTGCTGCTCATCGGCATCGTGCTGGCGCTGGTCATGCGGGGCGGGTTCATCGCCGCCGGCGCGGCGCTGATCTCCCAGTTCTCGTGGGTGTTCTACATCTTCGGCGCGTTCCTCATCTACACCGCGATCAACCTCGCCCGGCAGGGTGAGCCGGACGAGGACGAATTCAGCGAGAACGTGCTGATCCGGTGGAGTCGCAGGGCGCTGCCGATCTCCCGGGACTACGACGGGGCGAAGATGACCACCCGCTCGCCGAACGGCAAGCGGATGTTCACCCCGATGCTGATCGTCATGATCGCCATCGGCACCACCGACCTGATCTTCGCGCTCGACTCGATTCCGGCGATCTTCGGCATCACGCAGGAGCCGTACCTGGTCTTCACCGCCAACGTCTTCGCGCTGATGGGCCTGCGGCAGCTCTACTTCCTGCTCGGCGGCCTGCTGGAGCGGCTCATCTACCTCAGCTACGGCCTGGCCGTGGTGCTCGGCTTCATCGGCGTGAAGCTGGTGCTGGAGGCGCTCGCGGAGAACAACCTGCCGTTCGTCAACGGCGGGGAGCACGTCTCCTGGGCTCCGCACATCCCGATCTGGCTCTCGCTGACGGTCATCCTCGGCACCCTCGCCGTGGCGACCGTGGCCAGCCTGGTCAAGTCCTCCCGCGACCGGCGCCGCCTGCTGGCCGACGCCCGCCGCTGAGGCGTACCCACGCGACGAGGGGGCGCTCCCGGTCCGGGAGCGCCCCCTCGTCGCGCGACCGGGTCAGACCCGGTGCACGCCCACCAGGGTGGCGGTGCGCTCGGCCGGCAGCCGCTCCTCCAGCACCCGGCGTTGCCGGTAGCAGGCGTGCAGCATGCGCCGGTCGTCGCCGGGGCGCGGGTCGGCGGTGACGATGCCGATGTGGTGGATCTTCCGGCCGGGCCGGGCGAAGAAGTAGAGGTCGCCGGGGCGTTCGGTGCCCAGCGGCACCGGTGTGGTCGCCGTCGCCTGGTCGTCGGCGTCGCGCGGCAGCAGCCGGCCGAGCCGCCGCCAGGCCAGGTGGACCAGGCCGGAACAGTCGATGCCGTACGCCGACACCCCACCCCAGATGTAGACCACGTCGAGCAGCCGTCGGGCGATCGCCAGCACCTCGCCGGCCGACGGGGGCGTGACGGGCACCGGTACGGCGTCGGCTGCGGGCAGCCAGAGCGGGTCGGTGTGACCGGGCGCGTGCACCGGGCGCCAGCCGTCGACCGCCGGGCCGGCCGGGGTCAGCCCGGTGCCGAGCACCACCCCGGGCACCACCTCGGCTCCGCCCGGCGTGGCGCGCAGGGCGGTGACGGTGGCGTCGACCACGAGCGGGTCGCCCTCGCCGGTGACCGTGGCGGTGGTCAGCTGCTCGGCGGGCAGCCAGCCGGGGTAGCCGCGCGGGTCCAGCTTGGGGGCCGGCTGCTCGACGGCCACCACGTGTGCCCAGCCGTCGGGGCGTACCTCGGTGACGAGCACCCGCTCGCCGAGCAGCAGTTGGCTCAGCACGCAGTCGCCGACCTGCTGGTCGGTGTCCATGCCGGCGATCCAGCCGGCGATGTCGGTGCGGGCGGCGAGGGCGGGGCGGTCGACGGGCCGTACCGCCTCGGGGGAGGCCCAGAGGGTCGCGACGGCGACCCGGACCACGGCCTCCCGGCCGGCTTGCAGCTCCACGTGCACCCCCAGGTCGGTCGTCTCCGCGACCCTATGAAAATTTCCGCCAACCATCAATTACGAGTTTGCATCTTTACTTCAGTCACGGAGGTCACGCCGAGCCCGGGCGCGTCCGGCAGCACGACGGTCGCGCCGTCGTACCGCAGGCCGCCCCGCACCGGCGACCAGGCCAGCCACCAGGCGGCGTCCAGGTCGGAGACGGCCGTGGTGCGGTAGGCGGCGACCAGGCTGGCGGCGGCGCCGATGCCCACCTGGCTCTCCATCATCGACCCGACGATCGTGCCGAGTCCGTGCGCGGCCGCCAGGTCCAGCAGGGTCCGGGCGGGGTGCAGGCCGCCGCACTTGGCGAGCTTGACGTTGACCATGTCGGCGGCCCGGCGGCGGATCACCTCGACCAGGTCCCGGACGCCGAAGACCGACTCGTCGGCGAGGATCGGCACCTCCACCCGGTCGCTGACCCAGGCCAGCCCGTCCAGGTCCCAGCGGGCGACGGGCTGCTCGACCAGTTCCACGTCCAGCCCCGCGTCCTCGACGCCGCGGATGACCCGGACCGCCTCGCGCGGGGTCCATCCCTGGTTGGCGTCGAGCCGGATCCGCACGTCCGGGCCGACCGCCGCCCGTACGGCGCGGACCCGCTCCAGGTCGCCGGCGGCGTCGGTGCCCACCTTCATCTTGAGCACGCCGAAGCCCTCCTCCCGCCGCTGCCGGGCCGCCGCCGCGAGGTCCACCGCGTCGCCCGCGGCCAGCGTGACGTCCGTGGGGACCCGCAGGCCCGTGCCGCCCAGCAGCCGCACCAGCGGTACGCCGAGCCGCCGCGCCGCCAGGTCGTGCAGCGCGACGTCGACGGCGGCCTTGGCGGCCTCGTTGCCGACGACGGCGCGCTGCACCTCGGTGCAGCGGGCCACCAGGTCGTCGGCGTCGCGGCCGGTGAGGGTGGGGCCGAGCAGGTCGCGCACGCACGCCTCGGAGCCGGCGACCGAGGCGCCGGTCACCTGCCACACCTGGGGCGCCTCGCCGTAGCCGGAACGGCCGTCGGCGTCGACGATCTCCACCACCAGGGTCTCCACAGTGGTGGTGCGGCGCAGCGCGGTCACGAACGGGGTGTGCAGGGGGGCGGAGAGCCGGTGGGTGCGGACCGCGGCGATCGTCATGTGCGGCACCCTATACGGACACGCACAGGCGAAGGGGAGGCCGCATGAGCGAGCGAGTCGTCGGGCGCGGGGCGGTGGCGCCCCGGGGTGCACGGGCCGCGGACGGGGCGCCGGCATGAGCGGGCGGGACTGGGAACTGGTGGGTGCGCCGAACGCCAGGGACCTCGGCGGGCTGGTCGGCGCGGACGGCCGGCGGGTGCGCCGCGGCGTGCTGATCCGCACCCCGGCGCTGGGCCGGCTGGCGGACGAGGACCTGCCGGTGCTGGCGAAGCTCGGCCCGGCGTGCGTGGTCGACCTGCGGGACCACTCGGAGATCGCGGTCGCGCCGCCGGACCGGTTGCCGGGCGAGCCGACGGTGGTGCACCTGCCGGTGCACGACGCCGAGCACCCGGTGTTCACCTACGTCTCGGCGGTGCTGCTCGGCCACGACCTGGGGGCGTACGCGGCCCTGGCCGAGGAGGGCACGCCGGCGGCGATGGCGGCGATCTACCGCTGGTTCGTCACGGGTGAGTCGGCGCGGGAGAGCTTCGGGGCGGCGGTGCGGCTGGCGGCGCAGGCGCGGAACCTGCCGCTGGTCTACCACTGTTCGGCGGGGAAGGACCGCACCGGCTGGCTGACGGTGCTGCTGCTGGGCGCGCTCGGCGTGGACGAGGCGGCGATCCGGGCGGACTACCTGGCCAACAACCGGCTGACCGAGAGCCTGCGGGAGGTCATCCTGGAGGCGATGCGCCGGCGGCAGCCGGGGTTGGACGTCGCGGCGGTGCGTCCGGTACTGGAGGTGCGGCCGGAGTACCTGGACGCCGCGTACGCGGAGGTGCGCCGGGTGCACGGCTCGTTCGGGGCGTACCTGCGCGACGGGTTGGGGGTCACCGACGACGTCGTGGCGGCGCTGCGGGCGCACCTGTTGGAGTGACGCCCGCCGGCCGTCAGAGGTCGTGCCGCGCGTCCCAGGCGGCGGCGGAGATCCGCGCGATCAGCCGGCAGGCGTCGTCCTCGGGCTCCTCGCCGGTGGGGCCGCCGTCGGCGAGTTCGGTGGTGGTGCAGCCGACGACGGCGTACGGCGGCGCGTCGTCGGGGAAGACCACTCCGGCGCCGTGCCGCACGCCCCGTACCCAGCCGTTCTTGTGTGCGATGCGGGTGCCCTCGGGCAGCCCGGCGGCCAGGTCCTCGCGGTGTTCCTGGGCGAACAGCACGTCCAGCATGGCGGCGCAGCCGGCCGGCGAGGCCAGCGGGCCCGGGGTGTCGGCCCCGGCGGCCAGCGCGCCGAGCAGGGCGGCCAGGTCGGCGGCGGTGACCAGGTTGGTGATGCCCGCGTCGCGGGCGGCGAAGTCCTCGATGCCCCGCCCGGTGACGCTGTGCCGGGCCCCGGCCAGGGCCCAGACCTCCGCCACCGCCGGCAGGCCGACGTGGCCGATGACCAGGTTGGTGGCCAGGTTGCTGGAGCGGACGATCATGCGGTGGGCGAGCCAGCGCAGCGACGCGGTGTCGCCGGCCCGGTCCCAGACGGCCTCGTCGTTGTCGTAGTGGCGGGCGCAGGAGAACCGGGGCGCGCTGGGCAGCGCCGAGTCGAACTCGTTGCGCACCGGCACCGGGGCGTCCAGGTCGAGGGCGCCGGCCTCGGCGGCCCGGTGCAGCGCGACGAGCACCGCCACCTTCATGGTGCTGGCCGCGTAGTGGGTGGCGTCGGCGTGCCGGGTCCAGGCGGGGGCGGCGCCGAGGCGCCCCACGTACGCCGACAGGGTGCCAGGCACCCCGTCCAGGTGTGCGTCGAGCTCGTCCCAGGTCATGCGGGTGACCGTAGCGGATCATCTGCCCGGCGGCGGGGCGGGGCGACGGGTCGACCGGGTCGCCCCTGCTCGCCCCGGGCCGGGGTGGGCCGCGACGGCCCGGAGCCCGGACCGCGGGGGGCGGTCCGGGCTCCGGGGCGGCTGTGGTCGTACGTCAGCCGGCGTGCTTGCGTCGGGCGGCGGCCCGGCCGCGGAGCTGCTGGTCGAGCACGACCTTGCGGATCCGTACGGCGGCCGGGGTGACCTCGACGCACTCGTCCTCGCGGCAGAACTCGAGGGCCTGCTCCAGCGACAGCTTGCGCGGCGGGATCAGCTTCTCGGTCTCGTCGGCGGTCGACGAGCGCATGTTGGTGAGCTTCTTCTCCTTGGTGATGTTGACGTCCATGTCGTCGGAGCGGGAGTTCTCCCCGACGATCATGCCTTCGTACACCTCGGTGCCGGGCTCGACGAAGAGCTGGCCGCGCTCCTGGAGGTTGGTCATCGCGAAGGCGGTGACGCTGCCTGCGCGGTCGGCGACCAGGGAGCCGTTGTTGCGGGTGCGCAGCTCGCCGAACCACGGCTCGTAGGACTCGAAGACGTGGTGCAGGATGCCGGTGCCCCGGGTCTCGGTGAGGAACTCGGTGCGGAAGCCGATCAGGCCGCGGGCGGGGACCAGCCACTCCATCCGGATCCAGCCGGTGCCGTGGTTGACCAGCTGCTCCATCCGGCCCTTGCGGGTGGCGAGGAGCTGGGTGATCGCGCCGAGGTACTCCTCGGGGGCGTCGATGGTGAGCCGCTCGACCGGCTCGCAGGTCCGGCCGTCGATCTCCTTGGTGACGACCTGCGGCTTGCCCACGGTCAGCTCGTAGGACTCGCGGCGCATCTGCTCGACCAGGATGGCCAGCGCCAGCTCGCCCCGGCCCTGGACCTCCCAGGCGTCGGGGCGCTCGGTGGGCAGCACCCGCAGCGACACGTTGCCGATCAGTTCCTTGTCGAGCCGGTCCTTGACCATGCGGGCGGTGACCTTGGCGCCCTTGACCCGGCCGACCAGCGGCGAGGTGTTGGTGCCGATGGTCATCGAGATGGCCGGCTCGTCGACGGTGATCAACGGCAGCGGCTGCGGGTTCTCCGCGTCGGCCAGGGTCTCGCCGATCATGATCTCGGGGATGCCGGCGACCGCGATGATGTCGCCGGGGCCGGCCGAATCGGCCGGCTTGCGCTCCAGGCCCTCGGTCATCAGCAGTTCCGAGATGCGGACCCGCTGGGTGCTGCCGTCGGTGCGGCACCAGGCCACGGTCTGGCCCTTGCTGATGGTGCCCTGCCGCACCCGGCACAGCGCCAGCCGGCCGAGGAATGGGGAGGCGTCGAGGTTGGTGACGTGCGCCTGCAGCGGCGCGTCCTGCTCGTACGCGGGCGGCGGGATGGTGTCGAGCAGCGTGCGGAACAGCGGCTCGAGGTTGTGGCTGTCGTCGGGGACGGCGCCGTCGGCGGGCTGGGTGAGCGAGGCGATGCCGTCGCGCGCGCAGGCGTAGACGATCGGGAAGTCGATCTGCTCCTCGTCGGCGTCCAGGTCGAGGAAGAGCTCGTAGGTGTCGTCCACGACCTCCTTGATCCGGGCGTCGGGACGGTCCACCTTGTTGATCACCAGGATGATCGGCATGCGGGCCTTGAGCGCCTTGCGGAGCACGAACCGGGTCTGCGGCAGGGGGCCCTCGCTGGCGTCCACCAGCAGCACCACGCCGTCGACCATGGTCAGGCCGCGCTCCACCTCGCCGCCGAAGTCGGCGTGGCCGGGAGTGTCGATGATGTTGATGGTCACCGGGTCGGAGCCGTCGGCCGGCATGTACCGCACGCCGGTGTTCTTGGCGAGGATGGTGATGCCCTTTTCCCGTTCGAGGTCCATCGAGTCCATGACCCGCTCGGTTACCTCGCCGCGGGCGCCGTAGGCGCCGGCCTGCCGCAACATGGCGTCGACCAGGGTCGTCTTGCCATGGTCGACGTGGGCGATGATGGCGACGTTGCGGAGGTCGGTGCGAAGCTGCATACCCTCCATACTCCTGTCTGCGGTTGCCGGGGCACGCGTCGGGGTCTCCCCCCAGATGGCCCGGATCTCTGCCGAAACTGATGTTCCGACCGTTTCAGCGCCTGGCATGCTGACCCCCGTGGGAATGGGGGCCCGATGCACGACCTGCTGACCTCGCTGCAGGGCCTGCCGCCCCTGCTGATCTATGTGATCGCCGCGATTATCGTCGCGGGGGAGACCGCCGTGATCTTCGGTCTGCTGGTGCCGGGCGAGGCGACCCTGCTGCTGGTCGGTTTCCTAGCGTACGCGGGGACGCTGCGGCTCGCGCCGGCGCTGCTGGTGATGATCCTTGCAGCGGTGATCGGGGACACACTGGCGTTCCGGGCCGGCCGCCGGTACGGGCCGCGGGCGCGGGCGGGGCGGTGGGGTGCCCGGGTGGGTCACCAGCGGTGGGGCCGGGCGGAGGCGATGCTCGGCCGGCTGGGCGGGCGCGGGGTGCTCACGGCCCGCTGGGTGGCCTTCGCCCGCACGCTGGTGCCCCGGCTGGCCGGGGCGGCGGGGATGCCGTACCGGCGGTTCGCGCCGTGGAACCTCGCCGGGGTGGTGACCTGGGTCGGTGGCTCGGTGCTCGCCGGCAACCTGGCCGGGGAGTCGTACGAGACGGTCTCCCGGCTGCTGGGGCGGGCGACCGGCGCGGTGCTGGTGCTGGTGGCGGCGCTGGTCGCGGTGGTGCTGGCCGGGCGGTGGCTGGGCCGCAACCCGGATCCGGCCCGGGCGCTGGTCTCCCGGGCCGCCGGGCTGCGGCCGGTGCGCTGGCTCAGCGGCCGGTACGGCGTGCTGTTCTTCCTGCTCGCCATGTACGTCGGGCCGACCTGGACGTTGCTGATCAACCTGGTCGGCGGGCTGTTGCTGCTCTTCGTGGCCGGGTTCGCCATCGCGTGGGTGTTCGAGGCGGTGGTCCGGCACAGCGGGCTGGCGGCGGTCGACGGCGCCATCGCCGGCTGGTTCGCCGACCGCCGTACGCCCGGCGCGGTCGACGTCACGCTGGCGGTGGTGTCGGCGCTGCGGGGCCCGTTCCTGATCGCGCTGGTGGCCGTCGTGGCGGCGGTGCTGGCCTGGCGCAACCGGCCGTGGCGGGCGGACCTGCTCGGCGTCGTGGGCACGGTGGGGGCGTTCGTGCCGCTGGTGGTGCTCGCCGTGGTGGTCGAGCTGACCGGGCCGGGCGTCGGCGGGCCGGGCGGCCGGGACGCCGGCCCGTTCCCGACGCAGAACGCCGTGGTGGCGGCCAGCCTCTGCACCCTGGCCTGGCTGTTGTCGCGTGGGGCGCGCTGGCCGGTGGCGGTGGCCGCGTGGACCGGGGCGGCGGCCGGGGTGGTCGGCATCGTCGGCGCCCGCCTCTACCTCGGGCTGAGCAGCGCCAGCGGCAGCGCCACGGCGGTGCTGCTGGGAGTGGCGTGGACGGCGTTGTTCGTGGTGGCGTGGGCCACCCGCGACCGGGCGGTGGGCGAGGCGTCGGCGGAGCCGGAACGGTCGGCGGTGCCCGCCGAGACGTGAGGTGGACCGGCCTCCGGCGGCGCGGGCGGCGTGAGGTGGCGCGGAGCGGGCGGCGCGGAGCGGGACGGCGCGGCCGCGACGGGCGGTGGGGGCGGAACGCGGACCGGGGGTCGTGGCGTGGCCGTCACGACCCCCGGTGGTGCGTCGGTCAGTCCCGGGCCGCCACCGGCTCCGGGGCCGGGGCGTCGTCCGGGGCGGGCTCCCGGGCGATCCGGCCCGGCCACCAGAAGCGGTCGCCGAGCGTGAACGCCAGCGCCGGCACCAGGACCGTCCGGACGAGCAGCGTGTCCAGCAGGACGCCGATGCAGACGATGATCCCGATCTGGGTCAGCAGGATCAGCGGCAGGACGCCCAGTACGGCGAAGACCGCCGCGAGCAGGATGCCGGCGCTGGTGATGACGCCGCCGGTGACCCGCAGGGCCGACAGCATGCCGTCGCGGGTGCCGGTGCGGCGGGCGTCCTCCCGGGCCCGGGTGACGAGGAAGATGTTGTAGTCCACGCCGAGGGCCACGAGGAACACGAAGGCGAGCAGGAGCACGCCGCTGTCCAGCGCCGGCATGTCGAGCACGTGGTCGAAGAGCAGCCACGACGCGCCGATGCTGGCGAAGAACGAGGCGATCACCGTGAGCACGAGCAGCACCGGCGCGACGAGGCCGCGCAGGAGCAGCACGAGCACGAGGCCGACCAGCAGCAGGATGACCGGCAGGATCAGGCGCAGGTCCTTGCCGTTGGCCTCGTTCTCGTCGTAGGTGGCGGCGACGGAGCCGCCGACGACCGCTCCGTCGAACGCGGGTGCGCCCGCCACCGCCGGCGGGGCGGAGTCGGGGACCGCCGCGACCGTGTCCCGCAGGGCCCCGACGGCCCGGTTGGCGGCGTCGGTGCCCGGTTCGGCCTCCAGCACGACGTCGACCTGGGCGACCCGGTCGCTCGCCTCGCCGGGGCGGGCGGAGGCGACGCCGGGCACCGCCGAGGCGGCGTCCGTGACGGCCTTCGCCGCCTCGGGGGTGGTGAGCACCGCGACCGGCTGGGTCGTGCCGGCGGGGAAGGACCGGGCGAGGGTCTCGGCGCCGGCGACCGCCTCGGGCTTGACCCGGAACTGCTCGGTCTCCGACAGGCCGGTGCGGATGCCGAGCCCGCCGAGGGCGAGGGCGGCGAGCAGCAGCGTGGCGAGCACGGCGACCGGTGCGGGGCGGCGTTCGACGGCGGTGCCGAGGCGGCCCCAGAGCCGGCCCTCGCGGACCGCCCCGCCGACGCGGGGCACGAACGGCCAGAACAGGCCGCGGCCGAAGATCACCAGCGCCGCGGGCAGGACGAACAGCGCCGAGAGCATGGCGAGCACGACGCCTGTCGCGCAGGCCACGGCGAGGGCGCGGTTGAGTTCCTGCTCGGACAGCAGCAGGGTGAGCACGCCGAGGACGACGGTGGATCCGCTGGCGAGGATCGGCTCGGCGGTGCGGCGCAGCGCGGCGCGCATCGCCGTGAACCGGTCCTCCTCGCGGCGCAGCTCCTCGCGGTAGCGGGCGATGAGCAGCAGCGCGTAGTCGGTGGCGGCGCCGAAGACCAGGACGCTGGCGATGCCGGTGACGGCGCCGCCGGGCAGGTTGACGCCGGCCGCCGGGACGATGGTGTCGAGGGCGCGCAGCGTGAGCTGCTCGGTGGCGGCGACGACGACCAGGGGCACGATCCACAGGAACGGGCTGCGGTAGGTGATCAGCAGCAGCAGCGCGACGACGGAGGCGGTGACGATGAGCAGCGTGGTGTCGGCGCCGTCGAAGACCTTCGTCAGGTCGGTGGTGAACGCGGGCCCGCCGGTCACCTCCACCTTCAGCCCCGCCGGCACGTCGTCCAGGGACGCGCGGAGCTGGTCGATGCGGCCGGCGATCTCCTCCTGTCCGCCGGCGGTGGACAGCGGGACGGCGACGAGCGCCACGGTGCCGTCGGGGGAGACCTGCGGAGGGCTGACGCGGCCGCCGACGGCGAATCGGCCGAGGTCGTCGGACCGGCCGGTCAGGGCCGCGCGGTCGGTCTCGGTGAGGGCGGCCCGGTCGGCGCGGCTGACCACCACGATCGCCGGCTGGACGTCGCGGGAGGGCAGTTGCTCCTGGAGGCGCTCCACCTGGGTCGACTGCCACTGCACCGAAAGGCCGGTCGACGAGACGGGGGCGGGGTTGTCGGGCTTGGGCAGCCCGAAGACGGCGGCGCCGAAGACGATCGCGGCGACCACGGTGAGCCACGCGGCCAGGCGGCCGTGGGCCACGCGGGTGAACACTGACATCGGATGCCCTTCACGGTCTCTCGGCGGGTTTCTGCCAGGTCAAGACCTCGCGGACGACGCAAAATGCCGACCGTCGAGTATCTTGATGAACGAGATTATCGACTGCTGAGTTATGCTGCAACCGGGACGGACGGCAGGAGGCGGCGACCGACGTGGCAGGTCACGGCATGTACCGACGGCGCGACACCCGCCGCGAACGACTGGTCGCCGAGATCGGGGCCGAGCTGCGGCGCTACTCCGTCGACGCCCAGCACATCGGGCACGCCTTCGCCAACCTGCACGGCCTCAACGCCACCGACCTGCAGGCGCTGATCGCGGTCATGGACGCCGAGCTGGTCGGCCGGCCCATCACCCCCGGCCGCCTCGGCGAGCAGCTCAACCTCTCCTCCGGCTCCGTCACCGCCCTGATCGACCGGTTGGAGCGCGCCGGCCACATCCGCCGCGACCGCGACACCGCCGACCGGCGCAAGGTCTTCCTGCACTACGCCGAGCGCGGCGCCGCGCTCGCCATGGAATTCTTCCGTCCTCTCGGCCGGCGCACCGACGACGTGATGGCCGGCTTCGACGACGACGAGCTGGAGGTGGTACACCGGTTCATGACCGCGATGACCGCCTCGATGCGGGAACACCGTGACGCGGTGCGCGCGGCCCGCGACGAGCCGGCCCGGCGCGCGAACGGCTGACGTCGTGCTCGACCGGCTGGCCACCCGCCTCGCCACCGCCGCGCTGCGGCTGCCGGCCGCGCGCGCCCGGCGGGTCACCCTCACCCGGGGCATCCCGGTGCGGGTACGCGACGGGGTGCCGCTGCGCACCGACCATCACGCCCCGGACCTGCCCGGCGCGCCGACCGTGCTGATCCGCACGCCGTACGGGCGGGGCGGGCCGATGCGGCTGCTGGGCCGGCTGGCCGCCGAACGCGGGTTCCACGTGGTGATCCAGTCCTGCCGGGGCACGTTCGGCTCGGGCGGCACGTTCGACCCGCTGGTGCACGAGCGCGACGACGGGCTGGACACCCTCGACTGGCTGCGCCGCCAGCCCTGGTGGACCGGCGCGTTCGGCATGTTCGGCGCGAGCTACCAGGGCTTCGTGCAGTGGGCGCTGGCCGCCGACGCGGGGGAGGAGCTGCGGGCGATGGTCGCGGTGGTGACGGCCTCGGGCACCCGCGACTCGACGTACGCCGGGGACTCGTTCGCCCTCGACACGGTGCTCACCTGGGCCGAGCTGCTCCAGGCCCAGACCGTGCCCTGGCTGGCCCGGCAGTGGGAGCTCAAGCGCGGCCAGCCCCGACTGACGGCGGCGCTGGCGCACCTGCCGCTGGTCGAGGCCGACCGGGTGGCCACCGGGGTGACGGTGCCGTTCTTCCAGGAGTGGCTGCGCCACCACACCCCCGACGCCGGCTACTGGCGCGACCGCGTCTTCGGCGACCGGATCGCCGAGGTCCGGGCGCCGGTGGCGATGGTCACCGGCTGGCACGACATCTTCCTGCCGGCCCAACTGCGCGACTTCGCGGCGCTGCGCGCGGCCGGCGCCCACCCCCGGCTCACGGTCGGGCCGTGGACGCACGGCAGCCCCGGGCTCTTCGTGGCCGCCCTGCGCGACGGGCTGGACTGGCTGGACGAGCACCTCGCCGGCCGGCCGCCGCGGCGGGGCGCCGCCGCCGGGCGGGCGGCGCCGGTGCGGGTGCACGTCGGCGGGGCCGGCGGCGGCTGGCGGGACCTGCCGGACTGGCCGCCGCCGGCGGTGCCCACGCGGTGGCACCTGCACCCGGGCGGAGGGCTGCGTACCGCCGCCCCGGTCCCCTCGGCCCCGGACCGCTTCCGCTACGACCCGGCCGACCCGACGCCCTCGCTCGGCGGCCCGCTGCTCGTGGCCCAGCGGGCCGGGCCGGTCGACAACCGTCCGGTCGAGGCTCGACCCGACGTGCTGACCTACACCAGCGCCCCGCTCGCCGCGCCCGTCGAGGTGGTCGGCCCGGTGCGCGCCGAGATCCACCTGCGCAGCGAGCTGTCCCACCTGGACGTCTTCGTGCGACTGTGCGACGTGGACCGGCGCGGCCGGTCGTGGAACGTCTGCGACGGGCTGGTCCGCGTCGAGCCCGGCCGGTACCCGACCGACCCGGCCGGCGTGGTGACCGTGCCGGTGGAGCTCTGGCCCGCGGCGCACCGGTTCGCGCCCGGCCACCGGCTGCGCGTGCAGGTGTCCGGCGGCGCCCATCCGCGCTACGCGCGCAACCCCGGCACGGGCGAGATGCTCGGCACGGCTGTCACCCTGCGTGCCGGCTGGCGAGAGATCCTGCACGACCCGCGGCGACCGTCCGCAGTGGTCCTACCGATCATGCCGATCGCCTCCGGGCTTTCTGCCAGCCGAAATAACCCCTCCTGACCTGGGCATTCATTCATCGACGGGGCTATGGTGGGGTCAATGCCCGGCGCTGTGCACCACTCGGCCGGGCCTGAGCGTGAGGCCTCACACCGCCTACGCGGTGTCACCGTCGTGCCCGGCCCCCGACCATCCGCAAGGGGGAACCCATGACGCGGGCACCGGAGAATCTGCTGACCGTCCGCCGTCTGCTGCTCGACCACCTCGACCTCGACCCCGACACCAGCCGCAGCCAGGACCTGGAACCCGCCGAGGTCGGCATCGTCGGCGACTCCGCCCACCGGGGCGGCTACCACTGCGGCTCCGACCGGGTGGTGACCAACGACTACTCGGTCGTCGAGTCGCCCCGCGACTCGTCCGGCCTCACTCTCGACGCGGCCGCGCTCGACGTCGGCCTGTTCCAGGTCAGCGCCGGCGGCCGTACGCACGACCTGCGCACCTTCTCCACCTGGTGCGTGGCGCAGTGCGTCGCCGACACCCCGGACACCAGGGACATCAGGGAGATCATCTATTCGCCCGACGGCGCGGTCGTGCGGCGCTGGGACCGGCTCCGCCGGCGCAGCAGCGGGGACGACTCGCACCTGTGGCACACCCACTTCAGCTTCTTCCGCGACTCGATCAAGGCGAACCGGGACCAGACCCCGCTGTTCCGCCGCTACCTGACCACCATCGGACTCCTGGAGGACGACATGAGCGCACAGGCCGAGAGCCAGATCAACAGCATCTTCACCGGGATGTTCTACGGCGGATCGAGCATGGGTCGCAGCGTCGACCCCGACGCCGGCGGACCCGCGACGGCCAGCAACAGCCTCGTGGCGAAGCTGGACTACACGATGCAACGCCTCGACGCGGTGGCCGCGCAGCTCACGGCCCTGTCCGGCAGGGACTTCACCGACGAGCAGGCGATCGTCGCGGGCGTGCTCGCCACGCTCACCCCCGAGAAGATCGCCGCGGCGATCCCCCCCACGATGGCCCAGCAGGTCGCCGACGAACTCGCCCGGCGGCTGACCGCCTGATCCCGACGCCCCGGCCCCGCGGGGTGTCAACGGGAACCGGCAACGACAGTTTCGCAATAATCGTTGCGCAACTGTCGTTGCCGGTGTCAGGCTGTGGGCATGACGAATCCCGACGTACGCCAGGTCACCGACTCGCGGGTCCTCGCCGCGCTGTCGCACCCGCTGCGCCGCCGGCTGATGGACGTGCTCAAGGTCCACGGCCCCTCGACCGTCGGCCAGCTCGCCGAGCGGACCAGCCAGGCGCCGGCGAACACCAGCCACCACCTTAAGGTGCTGGCCGGCGCCGAGCTGGTCGAGGAGGCGCCGGAGCTGGCCCGCGACCGCCGGGAACGGTGGTGGCGGCTGGTCAACCGCAGCCTGAGCTGGTCGCGGTCCGACTTCGAGGCCGACCCCGCCGACCGGGCCGTCGCCGACGCGGCCGTCTCGCTCAACCTGGAGCGGCACGCCGCCCTCGTCCGCGCCTGGTACGCCGCCGCCGACGACACCCAGGCGGCCTGGGGGCAGGGGCCGTTCTCCATGGACCGGTGGCTGCGCCTGACCCCGCAGGAGCTGGCGCAGCTCGACCGCGAGATGAACGACCTGCTGACCCGGTGGGCCGACCGGGAGGTGCCCGACGACGGGCGACACCGCGAACCGGTCTTCGTGTTCGCCTACGGCGTTCCGGCCACCCCGTGACGCGGCCCGCCGCGCCACCGCGCACCCCCGACGCCGGCGCGCCACGGCCGGACCCGGTCGCGGCACCGCAGGGAACCGACGCGCCCGGGCCGGAGCGTGCCGCGCCGCCGCAGGGTTCCAACGGGTCGCGGCCCGCGTCCGCCGAGCCGCCGCAGCCGTCCGGCGCGTCGCGGCCCGGGCCCGCCGCGCCGACACCGGAGCCCGCCGCGCCCGGCCCGGCGGCGCCGCGAGGCGGCCTGCTGCGGCACCGGGACTTCCGGCTGCTCTGGGCCGGGCAGACGGCCAGCTCCATCGGCAGCAACGTCACCACCGTGGCGCTGCCCCTGGTCGCGGTGACCGTGCTCGACACCGGCACCTTCGGCGTCGCGGTGCTCACCGCCGCCGCCTGGCTGCCGTGGCTGCTCTTCGGCCTGCCGGCCGGCGCCTGGGTCGACCGGCTGCCGCGCCGCCCTGTGATGATCGTCTGCGACCTGGTCTGCGCGCTGCTGTTCCTCAGCGTCCCGGTCGCCGCCGTGCTCGGCGTGCTGACCGTCGGGCAGTTGCTCGTGGTGGCGCTGGGCGCCGGACTGGCCCGGGTCTTCTTCGAGACGGCCGACCAGGTCTACCTGCCCGTGCTGCTGCGCCCCGAGCAGGTGCCGGAGGGCAACGCCAAGATCCAGGCCACCCACACCGCGAGCTACGTGCTCGGCCCCGGCATCGCCGGCGTCGTCGCGCAGGCCGTCGGCGCGGTCGCCGCGCTGCTGCTCGACGCGCTGAGCTTCCTGTTCTCCGCGGCCTGCCTGCTGCGCATCCGCACCGTCGAGAAGCGCCCCGGGCGCGTCGAGCGGTCCCGGTCGCTGCGCCGGGAGATCGGCGAGGGGATCCGGTTCGTCGCCCGCGACCCGTACCTGCGGGTGCTCGCCGTCTTCGGCGCGGCCAGCAACGTGGGGCTGATCGGCTACCAGGCGGTCCTGGTGGTCTTCCTCGTCCGGGAGGCGCGCCTGGCGCCCGCGGCGGTCGGCGCGCTGGTCGCGGTGATGAGCCTCGGCGGCATCGCCGGCGCGCTGCTGGCCACCCGGCTCGGCCGGCGGCTCGGCACCGCCCGCGCGATGCTGCTGGCCGGAGCGCTCACCGGCCCGACGGCGCTGCTGATCCCGCTCGCCGGCCCCGGCGGGCGGCTGGCCCTGCCGGCGATCGGCGGCGTGCTGGTCAGCCTCGGGGTGGCCGTCGGCAACGTGCTCAAGGGCAGCTTCCGGCAGACCTACACCCCGCACCACCTGCTCGGCCGGGTGACGGTGAGCATGCAGATGCTCAACTACGGCACGATTCCGCTGGCCGCTGTGCTGTCCGGGGCGATCGGCGCGGCCTACGGGGCCGGCACGGCGATCGCGGTGATGACCGGCTGGCTGGCGCTCACCCCGGTGATCCTGCTGGTCGGGCCGCTGCGACGGCGACGGGACCTGCCCGTCGCGCCGGAGCTGCCCTGAACGCGCTGCGGCGGCGGTCGGGACCCGACCGCCGCCACCGGCACGGATCTACATCGGGCGGACGTTGTCCGCCTGCGGACCCTTCTGCCCCTGGGTCACCTCGAACTCGACCTTCTGGCCCTCGTTCAGCTCCCGGTAACCGCTCGTCGCGATGGCCGAGTAGTGGACGAAGACGTCCGGCCCTCCGCCGTCCTGCTCGATGAAGCCGAAGCCCTTTTCCGAGTTGAACCACTTAACCGTGCCGGTTGCCATGCATCTCTCCCTGTTCCAATGCGGGTGACCCTCGGTCGTCGACCGAATGATCGCCCGGTACCACCCCGACAGTAACCGGCCGGACCCCGATTCGCTGGCCGAAGTGCCGTAGGCGGCGTGGTGAACTCTCGGAGCCCGCCGTGCGAAAGCGGCGTGGCGGCCCGCCCGCTGGGGCATGCTTGCGCCGATGAGGGGTGCCACGGCCGTCGCGCTGACCGAACTGGAGCGGGAGATCGACGCTCCGGGCGGCGGGCTGGACCGGCTCCGGTTGGTGCGGATCCCGTTCGTGCCCGAGGTGCGGCTGCACCTGGCCGAGGACGCCATCGTCTGGTGGGCCCGGATGGAGGCGCACGCCGGGCACGCCCTGCCGCCGCCGTACTGGGCCTCGGTCTGGGCCGGTGGGCAGGCCCTCGCCCGTCACCTGCTCGACCACCCCGACCTCGCGGCCGGGCGCCGGGTGCTCGACCTGGCCGCCGGGTCCGGCCTGGTGGCGATCGCCGCCGCGCTCGCCGGCGCCGAGCGGGTCGTCGCCAACGACATCGACCCGTACGCGGTCGCGGCGGTGACCGTCAACGCCCGCGCCAACCGGGTGACGGTCGCGGCCACCGGAGGCGACCTGCTCGACTCCGATCCGGCCGGAGTGGACCTGCTGGTCGCCGGGGACGTGCTCTACGACGAGGCGATGGCCGCGCGGGTGCTGCCCTTCCTGCGCCGGGCCGCCGCCACCGGCGCAGACGTGCTGGTCGGCGACCCGGGGCGGGGGCACCTGCCGCCGGACGTGCTGGCGGCCGTGGCCAGCTACCCCGTGCCGACCACCGAGCCGGCCGTGGACTCGCCCGTGCGGCGGGTGCAGGTGCTGCGGCCCCGCTGACGCGGGCGTTCTCAGGGTCGACCCCGAGCCGGATACCAGGGGGCGGTGGGGGATCGGACCCGATGCCGGGGGTGGCGGGGCGGCCATAGCGTACGGGGCATGACGGATTGGCTGGCCCAGGTCGGAGAGCTTCCCACCACCCTGCTGATGGGGGTGCTCGGGGTGGTGATGCTCTTCGACGCCGTGCCGCTGCTCGGGGTGCTGGTCCCCGGCGACGTGGCGATCCTGGCCGCCGTGGGGGTCGGGGGGCCCCTCACCGGCGTCACCACCTTCGCCGTCGTGGTGGCCGGCTGCCTGTCCGGGTGGTCGCTGAGCTTCCTCGCCGGCCGCCGGTACGGGGAGCGGCTGCGACGCAGCCGGATCGGCGGGTGGATCGGCGAGGAACGCTGGGCGGCGGCGGAGGGCATCCTGCAGCGCGGGGGTGGCCGGATGGTGCTGGTCGCGCCGTTCCTGCCGGTGTTCAACGCGCTGCTGCCGCTGGCGGCGGGCGGGCTGCGGATGTCGTACCGGCGCTTCCTGGCCTCGGCGGCGCTCGGCGCCGCGGCCTGGGCGGGTCTCTACCTGGCGCTGGGCAGCGCCTCGCGATCGCTGGCCGGGCTGCTTCCCGGCGAGTCCAGCCCGATGCTGGTCACCATGGCGGTCGGGCTGGTGCTGGCGGGGGTCGTGCTGATGGGCACGCGGCGCCGGCTGCGGGCGGTCACGGGGGCCTGACCGCCGTCCACCGGGGGAGCGGGGCCGGGCGCGACACGCGCCCGGCCCCGCTGGTGCTCACCAGCCCCGGGCGCGCCACTGCGGCAGCGCCGGGCGCTCCGCGCCGAGCGTGCTGTCCTTGCCGTGGCCCGGATAGAACCAGGTCTCGTCGGGCAACCTGTCGAAGAGCTTGCGCTCGACGTCGTCGATCAGCGCGGTGAAGCGCTCCGGGTCCTTGTCGGTGTTGCCGACCCCGCCGGGGAAGAGGCTGTCGCCGGTGAACAGGTGCGGCGTGCCGGCCGGGTCGCGGTAGAGCAGGGCGATCGAGCCCGGGGTGTGGCCCTTGATGTGGATGACCTCCAGCGCGCAGTCGCCCACCGGCACGGTGTCGCCGTCGGTCAGCGTCTCCGCCTCGATCGGCAGCCCCGCCGCGTCGTCGGCGTGCACCAGCGGCCGGGCGCCGGTCTTGGCGACCACCTCCTCCAGCGCCACCCAGTGGTCCATGTGCTGGTGGGTGGTGACCACCGTGGTCAGCCCGGCGTCGCCGACGAGGTCGAGCAGCCGGGGCGCCTCGTTCGCCGCGTCGATCAGCACCTGCTCGCCGGTGGACCGGCAGCGCAGCAGGTAGGCGTTGTTGTCCATCGGGCCCACCGACACCTTGGTGATGGTGAGCCCGTCGAGCTCACGTACGGCCGGCGCACCGCCGGGCGTGACGTCTCCGCTGTAGGTCATGAGGTTGCCTATATCCATTCCGGTGGTTGCGGCAGCGGACCGTCCGGGGTGACGGTCAGCACGGTGCCGGGGCTGCGGCCGATCAGCCAGGCGGCGAGTTCGGGGGCGGAGCCGGTGACCGTGGGCGCGGCCGCCGGGTCGCCGACGACGACTTCGTGCCGGCTGCCGTCGAAGCGCAGCACCATCGGCGGCACGTCGGCGCGTGCGGCGAGACCGTCGGCGACCTCGTGCAGCAGCCGGTGGGCGAACGCCTCGGGCCAGTCGGCCGGCCGGTAGCCGGCGTCGAGGTCCACGTGGTGCACCTCGACCTCGCGCAGCCGGCCCCAGACCAGCATGGTCGCCGGCCAGGGGCCGCGCCGCGTCTGGACCGTGGCCGCCCACGCCTCGACCGGCATCGCCGCGACCGCCTCGGTGAACCGGTCGGCCGAGCGGCGCAGGTCGTCGAGGTGCTCGTCGGGCGGCCGGGCGGCGCCGGCCTCGATCTCGGCGTCCCGGGCCTGCGCGGAGGCGTACATCGGGACCGGCTCGCCCGTGCGCGCGGCGGTGAGCAGGTTGACCATGGCGTCGGCGTTGCGGGCCAGGTGCGCCAGTACGTGCCCGCGGGTCCAGCCCGGCAGCAGCGACGCGGCGGCGACGCCCGCGTCGTCGAGGGCGGCGGCGGTCCGCAGCAGGCGGTCCGTGGCCGCGTCCACCTCGCCGGTGAGCAGAAGCGGATCAGTCGTCACGCCACCGACCCTATCCGCCGGCCGGCCGTCCGTCGCCGGGGAAATCGCTTTCGGCGCGTCGCCGCACGCCCTACCGTCGGCGTCGCAACGCGGCACCGGGAGGTCGGAAGGAGGTGGTGACGTTGCCGGTCCACGCACGCGTGCACCACCCGCTCCGACACCGATGAGGATGCCATGACCATCGATCTGACCGCCCTCGGCTGGGACGCCGACCGGGCGGCACACGTACGACGACGCGGCGGCCGCCGCCCGGGCCGGGTGGCCCGGGTGGACCGGGGCGTCTGCACCGTGCTCTGCGCGGACGGACCGGTCCGCGCCACCCTGGGCGGCGCGGTCCTGGCGGCCGCCGCCCGGGACCTGACCCGCCTGCCCTGTGCGGGTGACTGGGTGCTGCTCGGCGCCTGGCCGGACGGCAACGTGACAGTGGAGGCGGTGCTGCCGCGGCGCACCGCCCTGATCCGGCGGACCGCCGGCAAGGACGCCAGCGGCCAGGTGCTCGCCGCCAACCTCGACGCCGCCGCAGTGGTGGAGCCGGTGCACCCGGAGCCCGACACCGGGCGCATCGAGCGGCTGCTGTCGCTGGCGCACGACTCCGGCGCCCGGCCGCTGGTCGTGCTCACCAAGGCCGACCTGGCGGCCGACCCGGAGGCGGTGGCGCGCCAGCTCGCGGCCGTCGCGCCGGGGGTGCCGGTGCTGGCGGTCAGCGCCGAGCGGGGCACCGGGCTGGAGCCGCTGCGCGCCGAGGTGGCGCCGGGGCGCACGCTCGGCCTGCTCGGCCCGTCCGGCGCCGGCAAGTCCAGCCTGGTCAACGCGCTGGCCGGGGCGGCGGTGATGCCCACCCAGGCGATCCGGCGGGTCGACGGCAAGGGCCGGCACACCACCACGTGGCGGGCGCTGATCCCGGTGCCCGGCGGCGGCGCGGTGCTCGACACCCCGGGGGTACGCGCGGTCGGCCTGCTGGACGGCTCGGCGGGGCTGGACCGGGCGTTCGCCGACATCGCCGAACTGGCCGCCGGCTGCCGCTACGGCGACTGCGGGCACGACGGCGAGCCCGCCTGCGCGGTGCGCGAGGCGCTGGACAGCGGCGAGCTGCCGGTGCGCCGCTGGGAGAGCTGGCGGCGGTTGCAGCGGGAGCTGGCCCACGAGAGCGGGCGGCGGGAGACGCGGCTGGCCGCCGAGCGCCGCGGCGGCTGGCGTTCGGCCCGCCGTCGGGCCGCCCGCCCCTGACGGACGTGCGTGGCGGGGCCGGTCGACGACCGGCCCCGCCCCCGTCTCCGGGTGCGGCCGACCGGGCTGAGCTGGGGGAATGTGCCGGCGGGGAAAAGTGTCGTACCTCAGGGCTAGAGTTGCCGGGGCGCCTTTCCTGCGCGCACACAACCGCTCAGACCAGCCTCGGAGCGGACATTTCCTCCTCATCTTCTTCACCCGGGAGTACACGGACAGTGGCCGACCGACTGATAATCCGTGGCGCGCGCGAGCACAACCTGCGTGACGTCAGTCTCGACCTGCCCCGGGATGCCCTGATCGTCTTCACCGGGCTCTCCGGGTCGGGCAAGTCGAGCCTGGCCTTCGACACGATCTTCGCCGAGGGGCAGCGCCGCTACGTTGAGTCGCTGTCGTCGTACGCGCGGCAGTTCCTCGGCCAGATGGACAAGCCGGACGTCGACTTCATCGAGGGCCTGAGCCCGGCCGTCTCCATCGACCAGAAGTCCACCTCGCGCAACCCGCGCTCGACGGTGGGCACCATCACGGAGGTCTACGACTACCTCCGGCTCCTCTTCGCCCGCATCGGCGAGCCGCACTGCCCGGTCTGCGGCGAGCGGATCTCCCGGCAGACCCCCCAGCAGATCGTCGACCGGGTCCTCGCCATGGCCGAGGGCACCCGGTTCATGGTGCTCGCGCCGGTGGTGCGGGGCCGCAAGGGCGAATACGTCGACCTCTTCGCCGAGCTCCAGGCCAAGGGCTACGCCCGGGCCCGGGTCGACGGCGTGGTGCACCAGCTCACCGAGCCGCCGAAGCTGAAGAAGCAGGAGAAGCACACCATCGAGGTGGTGATCGACCGGCTCACCGTCAAGCCGAGCGCCAAGCAGCGGCTGACCGACTCGGTCGAGGCGGCCCTGGGCCTGTCCAACGGCCTGGTCCTGCTCGACTTCGTCGACCTGCCCGAGGGCGACCCGGAGCGCGAGCGGCGCTACTCCGAGCACCTGGCCTGCCCCAACGACCACCCCCTGGCGATCGAGGACCTGGAGCCCCGGGTCTTCTCCTTCAACGCGCCCTACGGCGCGTGCCCGGAGTGCACGGGCATCGGCACCAAGAAGGAGGTCGACCCCGAGCTGGTCGTCCCCGACCCCGAGCGCACCCTGCGCGAGGGCGCGGTCCAGCCCTGGTCGACCGGGCACAACCTGGAATACTTCCTCCGCCTGCTGGAGGCCCTCGGCGAGGCCGAGCACTTCGACGTCGACACCCCGTGGCGGGCCCTGCCGTCCCGGGCGCAGAAGACGATCCTGCACGGCTCCGACGACCAGGTGCACGTGCGCTACCGCAACAAGTTCGGCCGCGAACGCTCCTACTACACCGGCTTCGAGGGCGTGGTGCAGTGGATCGAGCGCCGGCACACCGACACCGAGTCGGAGTGGTCGCGGGAGAAGTACGAGGGCTACATGCGGGACGTGCCCTGCGCGGCCTGCGGCGGCGCCCGGCTCAAGCCCGAGGTGCTCGCGGTGACCCTGGCCGGCAAGAGCATCGCCGAGGTCTGCAACCTCTCCGTCGGGGAGGCAGCCGACCTGCTCGCCGGCATCGAGCTGACCGACCGGCAGAAGCTGATCGCCGAGCGGGTGCTCAAGGAGATCAACGCCCGGCTGAGGTTCCTGCTCGACGTCGGCCTGGACTACCTCTCCCTCGACCGGCCGGCCGGCACCCTCTCCGGCGGCGAGGCGCAGCGCATCCGGCTGGCCACCCAGATCGGCTCAGGCCTCGTCGGGGTGCTCTACGTGCTCGACGAGCCGTCGATCGGGCTGCACCAGCGCGACAACCACCGGCTGATCGAGACCCTGGTCCGGCTGCGTGGCCTGGGCAACACGCTGATCGTGGTCGAGCACGACGAGGACACCATCCGCACCGCCGACTGGATCGTCGACATCGGTCCCGGCGCCGGCGAGCACGGCGGCAGGATCGTGCACAGCGGCTCGGTGCCGGCGCTGCTGGAGAACCCGGAGTCGGTGACCGGGGCGTACCTGTCCGGCCGGCGGTCGATCCCGACGCCGCGGCAGCGCCGCCCGCAGACGCCGGGCCGGGAACTGGTCGTGCACGGCGCGCGCGAGCACAACCTGCGCAACCTGACCGTCTCGTTCCCGCTCGGCCAGCTCATCGCCGTCACCGGAGTCAGCGGCTCCGGCAAGTCCACGCTGGTCAACGACATCCTCCACGCGGTGCTGGCCAACCAGATCAACGGCGCGCGGCTGGTGCCGGGGCGGCACACCCGCGTCTCGGGGCTGGAACACGTCGACAAGGTCGTGGGTGTCGACCAGTCGCCGATCGGGCGCACGCCGCGCTCCAACCCGGCCACCTACACCGGCGTCTGGGACCACGTCCGCAAGCTGTTCGCCGAGACCACCGAGGCCAAGGTCCGGGGGTACGGCCCGGGGCGGTTCTCGTTCAACGTCAAGGGCGGCCGCTGCGAGGCGTGCTCCGGCGACGGCACGATCAAGATCGAGATGAACTTCCTGCCCGACGTGTACGTCCCGTGCGAGGTCTGCAAGGGCGCCCGCTACAACCGGGAGACCCTGGAGGTGCACTACAAGGGCAAGACCGTCTCGGACGTGCTGGAGATGCCGATCGAGGAGGCGGCCGAGTTCTTCTCCGCCATCCCCGCCATCCACCGGCACCTCAAGACGCTGGTGGACGTCGGCCTGGGCTACGTACGGCTCGGCCAGCCCGCGCCGACGCTCTCCGGCGGCGAGGCGCAGCGGGTCAAGCTCGCCTCGGAGCTGCAGAAGCGCTCCACCGGCCGGACGGTCTACGTGCTGGACGAGCCGACCACCGGCCTGCACTTCGAGGACATCCGCAAGCTGCTGATGGTGCTGGAGGGGCTGGTCGACAAGGGCAACACCGTGATCACGATCGAGCACAACCTCGATGTGATCAAGTCGGCCGACTGGCTGATCGACATGGGTCCCGAGGGCGGCCACCGGGGCGGCACCGTGCTCGCCACCGGCACCCCCGAGGAGGTCGCGGAGGTGCCGGAGAGCCACACCGGGCAGTTCCTGCGGCAGGTGCTCAAGCTCGACGGCGAGGCCAAGGGCGCGAAGGCGGCCACCACCCGGGCGGCCAAGGCCAACGGGGCGAAGACCCGTGCGCGGAAGGTCCCGGCCGGGGCCCGCTGACCCGACGTGGCGCGCCCCGGACGGGTCGTTCCCGCCCGTCCGGGCGCCCGGCGGTCGCCGATCGGGTGAACCGTCGGGCACAGTGATCCGTGTACCCGAGCATGGCCGCGGATCATGACTGGGCGGCGGCAGCCGAGAGAGAGGCGAGGCATGAGTGACGAGCAGGAGCTGACCGGGCCGGCGACACAGACACGGCGCGCCCTCCTCACGGGCGCGGGCGCGGTCGGCGCGGCGGTGATCCTGGCCGCCTGCGGCAGCGACGACTCCGGCGGCGGCGCGGCCCCGACCAGCGGCGGCCCGGCCGTGCCCAGCACCGGCGACGCCGGCGGCGGCGACCGCGAGGGCGCGCAGTCGCTGGCCCGCACCGCCGACATCCCGGTCGGCGGGGGCGCCGTCTACCCCGCCCAGGGCGTGGTGATCACGCAGCCGACCGCCGGCCAGTTCAAGGCGTTCGACTCGATCTGCACCCACCAGGGCTGCCCCGTGACGAACGTCGACGGCGGCACCATCAACTGCACCTGCCACTTCAGCAAGTTCTCGATCGAGGACGGCTCGGTGAAGGGCGGCCCGGCCACCAAGCCCCTCCCGGCGAAGAACATCAAGGTCACGGGCGACCAGATCTCCCTGGCCTGACCGGCATGGCGCGGTCGGCGACCCCCACCGGGTCGCCGGCTCCCGCGGCACCGGCGCCGGTCGGGGTCGTACCGTCTCGACACCGGCCGGGGCCCATCCGTCGCGGTGCCGACACCGGTCGGGGTCATTTCGTCGCGGTGCCGGCGCCGGTCGGGGTCATCCCGGCGTGTTCTCGCCGCCGGCCGGGTCATCGCGTCGGGGCGTCCGCGTCGGCCCGTGCCGGGGCGGCCCGCGAGGGCTCCCGGAGGGCGGCCGGCGGCAGGTGCCGCTCCAGCGCCAGCACCCCGGCCGCGCCGGCGGCGTTGAGCAGCGCCAGGGCCAGCCACGGCGCGGCGTCGTGAGCCTCGTACAGGGTGGCGAAGAACGCCGGCGCGACCAGCGAGGCGACCGCGAAGGAGTACTGGAACGCCGCCAGGTAGCGACCACGGGCGGCGACCGGCGCGGCGGCGGCGGCCAGCGCGGCGGACGCCGGCGCGTGGACCAGTTCCGCCGCCGTGAACAGCAGCGTGGCCGCGGCCAGCAGCACGGCCACGGTGGCCAGCCGGCCCGGACCGACAGTCGCCATGGCCAGTCCCCAGGCCGCCCAGAGGACCGCCGCCGCCGCGATCGCGCGGGTGCGGCGGTGGCGCGGCAGGCGCGTGCCGACGGACGCGGACAGCAGGGCGACGAGGAACGCGTTGCCGGCGAGGACGGTCGAGGTCAGCCAGGCGGGCCCGCGCACGTCCGTGAGCATCACCGTGGGCAGCGCCAGGCCGAGCATCATGCTGCTCAGTGCGAAGACGGTGTTCAGGCCGGTCAGCGCCAGGAACGGTCGGTCGCGGGCCAGCGTGGCGTACCCGCCGCGCCGCAGGGCCACCGGCCGGTCGGTGGCCGCCGGGGTGCGCACGCACGCGGCGATGAGCACCGCGGCGAGGGCGAAGCAGGCCGCCGCCGCATACGCCACCGCCCGGTAGGTGCCGGCCCGCCCGTCGGCGACCACCACGCCGGTGACGAGGCCCCCCGCCGCCAGTCCGGCGGTACGCGCGCCGTTACTGACCGCGTACCAGGTGTCCCGGGTCCAGGCGCCGGGGCTGCTGTCGGCGTAGTCGGCGACGGCGGTGAAGACCGTGGACCAGAAGAACCGCACGCCGACGGCGACCAGCGCCGCCGCGACGAAGACCCCGACCGGGCCCCGCACCCAGGCGTACGCCAGATAGCCGGCGGCCTGGAGCAGTTGCGCGGCGACGACCACCGGCAGGGCGCCCACCCGGTCCGCCAGCGCGCCGGCCCACAGCGGCACCGGGAGCGTGAGCACGGTCGCGGCGCTGAGCAGCACGCCGAGCAGCGACAGGGGCACGTCGGTCAGCCGCAGGAAGTAGACAAGCGACAGCGGCAGGAACAGCCCGTTGCCGACGGAGTCGACGGTGAGCGCCGCCACGAGGACGGCGCCCCCTCGACCACGTTCCGCGACGTCCGCCCCCATCCGCCCGTGCTCCCCTCGCGTCTGGTCCGTCAGGGGCGGATGCTAGCCGGGAGCGTTCCCGGCGGCACCGGATTAACCCCGGGTCGGCGGGCGGGCGCGGGACGCGGGGTTCCGGGGGCTGTCGGGGGTGCGGACTACGCTTGCTGGCGTGGCTGACCCCTCGACCTACCGTCCCGCACCCGGCACCATCCCGGAGTCGCCGGGGGTCTACCGCTTCCGCGACGGCACCGGCCGGGTGATCTACGTCGGCAAGGCGAAGAACCTGCGCAGCCGGCTCAACTCCTACTTCGCCGACCTGTGGGGCCTGCACCAGCGCACCCAGCAGATGGTCACCACCGCCGAGTCGGTCGACTGGGTCACCGTCGGCACCGAGGTCGAGGCGCTCCAGCTCGAATACACCTGGATCAAGCAGTACGACCCGCGCTTCAACGTCCGCTACCGCGACGACAAGTCCTACCCCTACCTGGCGGTGACCCTCGACGAGGAGTTCCCGCGCCTGCAGGTGATGCGGGGCGCCAAGCGCAAGGGGGTGCGCTACTTCGGGCCCTACTCGCACGCCTGGGCGATCCGCGAGACGCTCGACCTGCTGCTGCGCGTCTTCCCGGCGCGCACCTGCTCGGCCGGGGTGTTCAAGCGTGCCGGCCAGGTCGGCCGGCCCTGCCTGCTGGGCTACATCGGCAAGTGCTCGGCGCCCTGCGTGGGCAGCGTCACCCCCGAGCGGCACCGCGAGATCGTCGACGGCTTCTGCGAGTTCATGGCCGGCCGCACCGACACCATGGTCCGCAAGCTGGAACGGGAGATGACCGACGCCAGCGAGCAGCTGGAGTTCGAGCGGGCCGCCCGGCTGCGCGACGACATCGCCGCCCTGCGTCGGGCGATGGAGAAGCAGACCGTGGTGCTCGGCGACGGCACCGACGCGGACGTGGTGGCGTTCGCCGACGACCCCCTGGAGGCGGCCGTCCAGGTGTTCCACGTGCGCGACGGCCGGGTCCGGGGCCAGCGCGGCTGGGTGGTGGAGAAGACCGAGGACCTGACCACGGGCGACCTGGTGCACCACTTCTGCACCCAGGTCTACGGCGGCGAGCAGGGCGAGGCCGACGTGCCGCGCGAGCTGCTCGTGCCGGAGCTGCCCGCCGACGCGGCCGCGCTGGCCGACTGGCTCTCCGGCCGCCGGGGCAGCCGGGTCTCCCTGCGGGTGCCGCAGCGCGGCGACAAGCGGTCGCTGCTGGAGACGGTCGAACGCAACGCCAGGGACGCCCTCGCCCGGCACAAGCTGCGCCGCGCCGGCGACCTGACCACCCGTGGCAAGGCCCTCGACGAGATCAGCGAGGCCCTCGACATGCGCACGTCGCCGCTGCGCATCGAGTGCTTCGACATCTCGCAGATGCAGGGCACCGACGTGGTCGCGAGCATGGTCGTCTTCGAGGACGGGCTGCCCCGCAAGAGCGAATACCGGCGCTTCATCATCCGTGGCGCCACCGACGACCTCTCGGCCATGTCCGAGGTGCTGCGCCGTCGCTTCGCCCGCTACCTCGACGCGCGGGCCGAGACCGGGGAGGCGGGCGTCGAGCCGGCCGACGACCCCGACGCCCCGGCCGGCCAGGCCGGGGCCGACGAGCCCCGGGTCGGCGCCCTGATCGACCCGACCACCGGCCGCCCGCGCAAGTTCGCGTACCCCCCGCAGCTGGTGGTGGTCGACGGCGGCGCGCCGCAGGTCGCGGCGGCGGCCCAGGCCCTCGCGGAGCTGGGCGTCGACGACGTGGCGCTGTGCGGCCTGGCCAAGCGGCTGGAGGAGGTCTGGCTGCCCGACGACGAGTTCCCGGTCATCCTGCCGCGCACCTCGGAGGGGCTCTACCTGCTGCAACGGGTCCGCGACGAGGCGCACCGCTTCGCCATCACCTTCCACCGGCAGCGGCGCTCCAAGCGGATGACGGAGTCGGCGCTGGACAGGGTGCCGGGCCTGGGGGAGGTGCGGCGCAAGGCGCTGCTGCGCCATTTCGGCTCGCTCAAGCGCCTCTCCGCCGCCACCGTCGAAGAGATCACCGAGGTGCCCGGCGTGGGCCGGCGCACCGCCGAGGCGATCCTCGCCGCCCTGGACGAAGGCGCCCAGCGCGCCCCCGACGCCTGACCCGCCGCCGGGTTCTCCACGAGCCTGCCCGCTTCGGGGCGTTCCTGTTCGGCAACCGCGAATGGCGGCGGTGAACGAGCCGTATGCCGAATACGAGCGTCGCCTCCGCCGCCGGACCGCTCGGGGCGCTGTTCCTGCGAGGTATCCGGTTCGTGTCGAAAATGCGAGTCGATTCACGTCTTCGCATCGTGCTCGGGCGGGCCGAAGCAAACTCGGGCGAGGCCAAAGTAAAAGCAGGGATACCGCTCCCTGCCACTGTCAACATATATCGCACCCCGGGTCTTGCGGCAAGGCCCAGATGCTGGCGCAGAATCAGCGGCCGGAAGTCGGAAGGCACGGATTCGGAAGCACATTGCTGCGGAGACGGGAGTCGGGCGTGCGGATTCTGTTGACGGCATGGGGGTCGCGCGGAGATGTGGAGCCGCTGGTGGGGCTGGCGGTGGAATTGCGGAAACTCGGCGCGCAGGTGCGGGTGTGCGCGCCGCCGGACGAGGAGTTCCGGGCGCTACTGGCGCGGGTCGACGTGCCGTTGCTGCCGTTGGGCCCGACGGTGCGTTCGGTGGTCGCCGGAACGAAGCCGCCCACGGCGGAGGACGCGTTCCGGCTCGCTCCCGCGCTTGTCGCCGCGCGGTTCGACACGCTCGCCGGAGCCGCCGAGGGAAGTGACGTGCTGCTGGCGACCGGCCTGATGCCGGCGGGTGCCAGGGACGTGGCCGAGAAACTCGGCATCCGCTACGTGTACGCGTGCTTCCACATCCTCGGGCTGCCGTCGCGGCATTTTCCCCCGGGGGCACGGCCGGGCAGGCAGTCCCCGGCGGACGAGTCGGACAATCGAGTGCTGTGGGAGCAGGACGCCCAGCGGGTGAACGCGTTGTACGGCGAGGCGCTCAACCGCCATCGAGCGGCGATCGGCCTGCCGCCGGTGGAGAACGTCCGCGATCACGTCTTCACCGGCCGGCCGTGGCTGGCGGCGGACGCGACGCTGTGCCCGTCGCGGGGGCTGACGGATCTCGATGTCCGACAGACCGGGCCGTGGCTCCTGCCGGACGACCGTCCGCTCCCGGAAGGGCTGGAGGCGTTCCTGGACGCCGGTCCCGCGCCGGTGTACGTGGGCTTCGGCAGCATGGCGGCGCACGCCCCGGAGGGCATCGCCCGGGTGGCCGTGGAAGCGTGCCGCGCGCACGGCCGTCGCCTGGTCCTCGGCCGTGGCTGGGCGGACCTGGCGGCGGTCGACGACGCCGATGACTGCTTCGTCGTCGGTGAGGTCAACCAGCAGGCGCTGTTTCGTCGGGTGGCCGCCGTCGTGCACCACGGGGGTGCGGGCACCACGACGACGGCGGCCCTGGCCGGCGCGCCCCAGGTGGTGGTGCCCCGGATCGCGGACCAGCCGCACTGGGCGGCCCGAGTGGCGGAGCTGGGCCTCGGCCGGGCGCACGACGACTCGACGCCCACCGTCGACTCTCTCTCCGCCGCGCTCGACGGTGCCCTGACCGCCGAGATCCGGGCCCGAGCGACGGCCGTGGCCGCTCTGATCCGGACCGACGGTGCGGCGGTGGCCGCAAGAACGCTCCTCGACGGCCTCGACCCGGAAGGGTCGCCTGGATCGGCGTGACGCTGCGGGCAGGCTTCGGAGCGGGGCCGGTCACCCGACGGCGGGCCCTCGCCCGAGGGGCCCGGCGAACCCGTCGGGGCCACCGCCCCCGCCGAATGGCGACCGCCGGCGGAGGAGATCCGACGGGCCGACCCCCGCGAGGGGGCCGGCCCGTCGTCGTCTCACCCCTCGGCGAGCACGGCGAGGATGCCCTCGCCGTACTTGGCCAGCTTGTTCTCGCCGACGCCGCTGACCCGGGACAGCTCCGCCAGCGAGGCGGGCGCGTCGGTGGCGATCTGCCGCAGCGTGGCGTCGTGGAAGATCACGTACGCCGGGACGCCCTGCTCCTTGGCGGTGGCCGCCCGCCAGGCGCGCAGCCGCTCGAAGACCGCCGTCGCCGCCGGGGACAGCTCGGCGACGACGGTGGCCGCGCCGCGCGGCTTGGCGGCCCGGGACGAGGCGACCTTCTCCGGCTCGCGACGCATCATCACCGTGCGGCGGCGGCCCAGCACCTCCGCGCTGGCCTCGGTGAGCGTCAGCGTGCCGTAGTCGCCCTCCACGGCCAGCAGTCCTTCCGCCAGCAGTTGGCGCACCACGCCGCGCCACTCGGCCTCGCGCAGCTCGCCGCCGATGCCGAACACGGTCAGCGAGTCGTGGCCGTACTGGCTGACCTTGTCGGTCGCGCGGCCGAGCAGGATGTCGATGCAGTGCCCCGCGCCGAAGCGCTGGTTGCGTTCCCGGTCGAGCCGGAAGACCGTGGAGAGCAGCTTCTGCGCCGCCACCGTGCCGTCCCACGACTCCGGCGGCTCCAGGCAGGTGTCGCAGTTGCCGCAGGCGGCCGTGGCCTGCTCGCCGAAGTAGTCGAGCAGTTGGGTGCGGCGGCACCGGACCGTCTCGCAGAGCGCCAGCATCGCGTCGAGGTGGGCGGCGAGGTTGCGCCGGTGGGCGAGGTCGCCCTCCGAGGTCTCGATCATCTTGCGCTGCTGCACCACGTCCTGCAGCCCGTACGCCAGCCAGGCGGTCGACGGCAGACCGTCGCGCCCGGCCCGGCCGGTCTCCTGGTAGTAGCCCTCGACGGACTTGGGCAGGTCGAGGTGGGCGACGAAGCGGACGTCGGGCTTGTCGATGCCCATCCCGAAGGCGATGGTGGCCACCATCACCAGGCCCTCCTCGCGCAGGAAGCGCTGCTGGTTGCGGGCGCGGGTGCCCGCGTCCAGCCCGGCGTGGTAGGGCAGCGCGGCGATGCCGTTGGCGGTGAGGAACTCGGCCGTCTTCTCCACCGAGGCGCGGGACAGGCAGTAGACGATGCCCGCGTCGCCGGGGTGCTCGTCGCGCAGCAGGCCGAGCAGCTGCTTGCGCGGCTCACGCTTGGGCACGATGCGGTACTGGATGTTGGGCCGGTCGAAGCTGGCCACGAAGTGCCGGGCGTCGGTGAGCTTGAGCCGGGTGGCGATCTCGGCGCGGGTCGCGCTGGTCGCGGTGGCGGTCAGCGCGATGCGGGGCACGTCGGGCCAGCGTTCGTGCAGCATCGACAGGGCCAGGTAGTCGGGGCGGAAGTCGTGCCCCCACTGCGACACGCAGTGCGCCTCGTCGATGGCGAACAGGGCGATCCTGCCCCGGTCCAGCAGTTGCTGCACGCCGCGGGTGCCCAGCGCCTCCGGGGCGAGGTAGAGCAGGTCCAGCTCGCCGCCGACGAACGCCCGCTCCACCGCCCGGCGGGCGTCGAGATCCTGCGTCGAGTTGAGGAAGCCGGCCCGCACGCCGACCGCCGTCAGCGCGTCGACCTGGTCCTGCATCAGCGCGATCAGCGGCGAGACCACCACCGCCACGCCGTC
Source organism: Micromonospora citrea (assembly GCF_900090315.1). NCBI lineage: Bacteria > Bacillati > Actinomycetota > Actinomycetes > Micromonosporales > Micromonosporaceae > Micromonospora > Micromonospora citrea. The sequence continues at coordinate 5,582,629 of NZ_FMHZ01000002.1, forward strand.
GCGCACCAGCGCCGGGATCTGGTAGCACAGCGACTTGCCGCCGCCGGTCGGCATCAGGACCAGCGCGTCACCGCCGGCCACCACGTGGTCGATCACCTCCTGCTGGAAGCCGCGGAAGGCGTCGTAGCCGAACACCCGGCGCAGCACCTCCAGGGCGTCGGAGGCGCGCAGGTCGGTGGGGGATGCCATCCCGGGATTCTACGAACCGCCCCCGACACCGGTCGGCCCGCGCCGCCCGGGCGCGCCGGGTCGCGGGCCGCGGGTGGGGTCGGCGACCCGTCGGCGGCGTCGCGTCGATCCACCGGGCCGCGCCGGTCGCGGGCCGCGGGTGGGGTCGGCGATCCGTCGGCGGCGTCGCGTCGATCCACCGGGCCGCGCCGGTCGCGGGCCGCGGGTGGGGTCGGCGACCCGTCGGCGGCGTCGCGTCGGCCCGCCGGGCCGCGCCGGCCACGGGCGTACGCCGGCCGGCCGGGGACGGCGGGATAGAGTCGCTGATTGACCACACGCGGCCCGGGGTGCCGGCCGCGTGCGCCACGGCTGGGGGGTAGTGGGTGAGCGAGGCGCGTACGGCCGAGGATCGGGGCGCGACGGTGGCCGGGCAGTCGGGCCCGGCGGAGTCGGACACCACCCTGGTGGTGGTCACCGGCCTCTCCGGCGGTGGTCGCAGCACGGTGGCCCGGGCGCTGGAGAACGTCGGCTTCTACGTGGTGGACAACCTGCCCCAGGCGCTGATGCTCGACATGGCCGAGCTGGCGTTCAAGGCCGGCGGTGCGGCCCGTCGCACGGCGATGGTGCTGGACGTGCGCTCCCGCGCCTTCTCCACCGACCTGGCCGGGGCGATCCGGGAGCTGAAGGAGCGCGGTTTCTCGCCCCGGGTGGTCTTCGTCGACGCCGACGACGAGGTGCTGATCCGGCGCTTCGAGAGCGTCCGGCGGTCGCACCCGTTGCAGGGCGACGGGCGGCTCGCCGACGGCATCGCGGTCGAGCGCGGCCTGCTGGAGGAGGCCCGCGACCAGGCCGACGTGATCATCGACACCAGCCACCTGAACGTCAACCAGCTCCGCCGCCGCATCGAGGAGCTGTTCGGCGGCGAGGACGCCCGCCGGCTGCGGGTCACCGTGCTCTCCTTCGGCTTCAAGTACGGGCTGCCGCCGGACGCCGACTTCGTGCTCGACGCCCGTTTCCTGCCCAACCCGTACTGGGTGCCCGAGCTGCGAGAGCACACCGGCCGGGAGGAGGCGGTCAGCTCGTACGTGCTGGGGCAGGAGGGCGCGGACGCCTTCGTCGACTCCTACGCCGACCTGGTCAACGCCACCACCGCAGGCTTCGAGCGGGAGGGCAAGCGCTACCTGACCGTCGCCGTCGGCTGCACCGGCGGCAAGCACCGCAGCGTGGCCATCGCCGAGGAGCTGTCGGCCCGGCTGCGCCAGTCCGGCCTGGCGGCCAACGCCCAGCACCGCGACCTGGGGCGCGAATGACGGCGACGCGGGTGGTCGCCTTCGGCGGCGGGCACGGCCTGTCCGCCTCGCTGCGCGCGTTGCGTCGCTGCGCCCCCGAGCTGGACCTGGACATCACGGCGGTGGTGACCGTCGGCGACGACGGTGGCTCCAGCGGCCGGCTGCGCGCCGAGCGGGGCGGCCTGCCCCCGGGCGACCTGCGGCAGGCGCTGGTCGCGCTGGCGGGGGACCATCCGGCGACCCGGCGCAGCGCCGGGCTGTTCCAGCACCGCTTCGCCGAGGTGCCGCCGTCGTACGCCGGCGGGGCGCCTCCCACCGGCGGCTCGGCGGACGGGCTGGCCGGGCACGCGGTGGGCAACCTCGTGCTCTGCGGGCTGATGGAGCTGCTCGGCGACCCGGTGGCCGCCCTGGAGCACGCCGGCGCGATGCTCGGCGCGGTGGGCCGGGTGCTGCCGATGTCCTGCGAGCCGGTGGGCATCGAGGCGCGGGTGCGTGGCGCCGACCCGAGCCGGCCCGACGAGGTGCGTACGTTGAGCGGCCAGCACCAGGTCGCGGTGACCACGGGCCGGGTGGAGTCGCTGCGGCTCACGCCGACCGCCCCGCGGGCGTGCCCGCAGGCGGTCGCGGCGATCGGCGCGGCGGAGTGGCTGATCTTCGGGCCGGGCAGCTGGTACACCAGCGTGCTGCCGCACCTGCTGGTGCCGGAGCTGGCCGCCGCGATCGTCGCCAGCCCGGCGCGGCGGCTGGTCACCCTGAACCTCGCGGCGGAGAAGGAGACGCTCGGGCTCTCGTTGGCCGACCACCTGGCCGCCCTGAGCTGGTACCTGCCGGAGCTGAAGGTCGACCATGTGGTCGCCGATTCCAAGGCGGTGGGTGACCCCGAACCGGTCGGACGTGCGGCAGAATCGCTGGGTGCCCGCCTGGTCCTCGCTCCCGTCGCGGTCACCGACGGCACTCCCCGTCATGATCCGGCCGCCCTGGGCGCCGCACTGGTGCCTGTCCTGGGCGCCGATCGTTAGACACGTACGTAATCTCCGGCGACACGCCGGAACAGGTCCGTGAGGGGACGCACAATGGCGATGACGGCTGCGGTCAAGGACGAGCTGAGTCGGGTCGACGTGCCCAAGCCCTGCTGTCGGCGGGCGGAGATGGCGGCGCTGCTGCGCTTCGCCGGCGGGCTGCACATCGTCTCCGGTCGGGTCGTGGTGGAGGCCGAGCTCGACACGGGGGCGGTGGCCCGACGGCTGCGGCGGGAGATCGCGGAGGTCTACGGCTACCCCAGCGAGATCCACGTGCTCGCGTCCGGCGGCCTGCGCAAGGGCAGCCACTTCATCGTGCGGGTGGTCAAGGACGGCGAGGCCCTGGCGCGGCAGACCGGCCTGCTGGACGTGCGGGGGCGCCCGGTGCGCGGCCTGCCGCCGCACGTCGTCGCCGCGAACGTCTGCTGCGCCGTGTCGGCCTGGCGGGGCGCGTTCATGGCGCACGGCTCGCTGACCGAGCCCGGCCGCTCCAGCGCGCTGGAGATCACCTGCCCCGGCCCGGAGTCGGCGCTGGCCCTGGTCGGCGCGGCCCGCCGGATCGGCATCACCGCCAAGAACCGCGAGGTGCGCGGCGTGGACCGGGTGGTGGTCAAGGACGGCGACGCGATCGCCGCGCTGCTCACCCGCATCGGCGCCCACTCCAGCGTGCTGGCCTGGGAGGAGCGCCGGGTCCGCCGCGAGGTCCGGGCCACGGCGAACCGGCTGGCCAACTTCGACGACGCCAACCTGCGCCGCTCGGCGCGGGCGGCGGTGGCCGCCGCCGCCCGGGTCACCCGGGCGCTGGAGATCCTCGCCGACGACGCGCCGAACCACCTCACCTCGGCCGGTCGGCTGCGCCTGGAGCACCGGCAGGCCTCGCTGGAGGAGCTGGGCGCGCTGGCCGACCCGCCGCTGACCAAGGACGCGATCGCCGGCCGGATCCGCCGGCTGCTGGCGCTGGCCGACAAGCGTGCCCGCGACCTGGGCATCCCGGATACGGAAGCGGCCGTCACGCCCGACATGCTCGTGGTCTGATAGGACGGTGAGGCTCGGCGCCGCCAGTGGGATCACCACCCGGCGCTGCACGGTGTCGCACGCTCGGATAGGGTCGCTGCGTACGGCAAGGGGGCCGGCACAGGCACTCCTCGCCGTGCTCACCGCCTCGGGCGGTCAAGGTCCGACGAGACCGCGGCGGGGTGGCCGAGATGAATCGTCAACGGCCGGCTCCAACGGTCGGCGCACACACCTCCGCCGGCCCGGGTCTGACGCCGGCGGACCAGAACGCGAGGAGATGGGACCTGTGACCATCCGGGTTGGCATCAACGGCTTCGGCCGGATCGGCCGCAACTTCTTCCGGGCAGTGCTGGCGTCCGGCGCTGACATCGAGGTCGTGGCGGTCAACGACCTGACCGACAACGCGACGCTCGCCCACCTGCTCAAGTACGACAGCATCCTGGGTCGCCTCCCGCACGAGGTGAAGGCCACCGCCGACGAGATCACCGTGGGTGGCAAGACCATCAAGGCGTACGCCGAGAAGGATCCGTCGAAGCTGCCGTGGGGCGAGGTCGGCGCGGACGTGGTCATCGAGTCCACCGGTTTCTTCACCGACGCCACCAAGGCGAAGGCGCACGTCGACGGCGGGGCCAAGAAGGTCATCATCTCCGCCCCGGCGAAGAACGAGGACGTCACGGTCGTCATGGGCGTCAACCACGAGCAGTACGACCCGGCCAAGCACACCATCATCTCCAACGCCTCCTGCACCACCAACTGCCTCGCCCCGATGGCGAAGGTCCTGCACGACACGTTCGGCATCCAGCACGGCCTGATGACGACGATCCACGCGTACACCCAGGACCAGAACCTGCAGGACGCGCCGCACAAGGACCTGCGTCGGGCCCGCGCCGCCGCGCTGAACATCGTGCCGACCTCGACCGGCGCGGCGAAGGCGATCGGCCTGGTGCTGCCGGAGCTGAAGGGCAAGCTGGACGGCTACGCGCTGCGCGTGCCGATCCCGACCGGCTCGGCCACCGACCTGACCGTCGACGTCAACCGGGAGACCACGGTGGACGAGGTCAACGCCGCGCTGAAGGCCGCCGCCGAGGGCCCGCTCAAGGGCATCCTGACCTACAACGAGGACCCGATCGTCTCCGCCGACATCGTCACCGACCCGGCGTCGTGCATCTTCGACGCGCCGCTGACGAAGGTCGTCGGCAACCAGGTCAAGGTCGTCGGCTGGTACGACAACGAGTGGGGCTACTCCAACCGCCTGGTCGACCTGGTCAAGCTGGTGGGTAGCTCGCTGTGAGCATCCGTACCCTCGACGACCTGCTCGCTGAGGGGGTGTCGGGTCGGCGCGTGCTGGTGCGCGCCGACCTGAACGTCCCGCTCGACAAGCAGACCGGCGAAATAACAGACGACGGCCGCATCCGGGCCGTGCTGCCGACGCTGAGCGCGCTCACCGGGGCCGGCGCCAAGGTGGTCGTCTGCTCGCACCTGGGCCGCCCGAAGGGCACGCCGGACCCGCAGTTCAGCCTGAGCCCGGTCGCCGGGCGGCTCGGGGAGCTGCTCGGCACGCGCGTGCACTTCGCCTCCGACACGGTCGGCGAGTCCGCCCGCTCCACGGTGGACGCGCTCGCCGACGGCGAGGTCGCGCTGCTGGAGAACCTGCGCTTCAACGCCGGCGAGACCAGCAAGGACGACGCCGAGCGGGGCGCCTTCGCCGACCAGCTCGCCGCGTTCGGCGACGCCTACGTCGACGACGCGTTCGGCGCGGTGCACCGCAGGCACGCCAGCGTCCACGACGTGCCGGCCCGGCTGCCGCACGTCGCGGGCCGGCTGGTGCTGCGCGAGGTGGAGGTCCTGTCCCGGCTGACCGGTGAGCCGGAGCGCCCGTACGTGGTGGTGCTCGGCGGCTCGAAGGTCTCCGACAAGCTGGCGGTGATCGAGGCGCTGCTGCCGACGGTCGACCGGCTGCTCATCGGCGGCGGGATGTGCTTCACCTTCCTCAAGGCCCAGGGCCACGAGGTGGGCTCCTCGCTGTTGGAGGAGGAGATGGTCGAGACCTGCCGCAGCCTGCTGGAGCGCTCCGAGGGCAAGATCATGCTCCCGGTCGACGTGGTGGCCGCGGACGCGTTCGCCCCGGACGCCGCGCACGACACCGTGCCGGCCGACGGCATCCCCAGCAAGCGGGTCGGGCTCGACATCGGGCCGGAGACGGTCGCCGGGTTCGCCGCCGCACTCAAGGGCGCGCGGACGATCTTCTGGAACGGCCCGATGGGCGTGTTCGAGATGCCGGCGTTCGCCCACGGCACCCGGGGGATCGCCGAGACGATCGCGAAGTCCGACGCGTTCACCGTCGTCGGTGGCGGTGACTCGGCGGCGGCGGTCCGTGCCCTGGGGCTGGACGAGTCCTCCTTCGGGCACATCTCCACCGGCGGTGGCGCCTCCCTGGAATACCTGGAGGGCAAGACCCTCCCCGGCATCGCGGCTCTGGAGAACTGATGGCGAGCGCCACCCGCCGGCCGCTGATGGCCGGCAACTGGAAGATGAACCTCAACCACCTCGAGGCCAACCTGCTGGTGCAGAAGCTGGCGGCCAGCCTCACCGAGAAGCAGCTCACCGACGTGGAGACGGTGGTCCTGCCGCCGTTCACCGACCTGCGTACGGTGCAGACCGCCGTCGACGGCGACAAGCTGCTCATCGGCTACGGCGCGCAGGACCTCTCGCCGCACGCGTCGGGGGCCTACACCGGTGACATCTCCGGCCCGATGCTGGCCAAGCTGGGCTGCACCTACGTCGTGGTCGGGCACTCCGAGCGGCGGGCCTACCACCACGAGGACGACTCGGTCGTCAACGCCAAGGTGCAGGCGGCGCTGACCCACGGGCTCACCCCGATCCTCTGCGTGGGGGAGGGGCTCGACATCCGGGACCAGGGCACCCACGTGGCGCACTGCAGCGATCAGCTCGACGGCGCCCTGAAGGGGCTCACCGCCGAGCAGGTGGCGAAGGTCGTGGTGGCCTACGAGCCGGTCTGGGCCATCGGCACGGGCAAGACGGCCACCCCGGAGGACGCGCAGGAGGTGTGCGAGGCGGTCCGTCAGCGGCTGGCCGAGTCCTTCGGCCAGGACACCGCCGACAAGGTCCGGGTCCTCTACGGCGGCTCGGTCAAGTCCTCGAACGTCGCGGCGATCATGGCCAAGCCGGACGTCGACGGGGCGTTGGTCGGCGGCGCGAGCCTGGACGCCGAGGAGTTCGCGAAGATCTGCCGGTTCCCGGAGCACATCGCCCGCTGATCGCTCGCTATCCTTGACTCCGCCCGTCCGTCGGTCGGTGCCACCGTGCCCGATCTGCCCGGGCGAGGATCGTAACGAGAGGACTGACCCCAGCCATGCCGATCTGGTTCGCATACACGTTGATCGTGTTGCTGGTCATCACGAGCATCCTGCTGACCATGCTGATCCTGCTGCACCGCGGTAAGGGCGGCGGGTTGTCGAGCATGTTCGGTGGCGGCGTCAGCTCCAGCCTCGCCGGCTCGTCGGTGGCGGAGAAGAACCTGGACCGCTACACCGTCCTGGTGGGCATCGTCTGGTTCGCCTGCATCGTCGGGCTCGGGCTCTGGCTGCGCCTCCAGACGGCCAGCGGCGTCGTCTGAGCGCCGTCAAGTCGTACAATCTGCGCGCGGTCCGTCACTGACGGGCCGCGCGCAGTCCGTTTCACCCGCTGCACCGCGTCGCCCGCCGCCCCCTCCGCGGCGGTACCCCTCCGACGACAGGAGCGAGCAGCCGTGCCGAGTGGCAACGTCATCCGGGGCACCCGCGTCGGGTCCGCCCGCGAGCGTCACGCCGAGCGCTACCAGCCGGCCCCGTGCCGGGCGGTCACCTACTGGTGTCGCAACGACCACCGCACCGAGATCCGGATCGCCGCGGAGGCCGAGGCCCCGCAGGTGTGGGACTGCCCGCGCTGCGGCCTGCCCGCCGGCCAGGACGCGGGGAACCCGCCGGGACGGGCCCGGCTGGAGCCCTACAAGACCCACCTGGCGTACGTGAAGGAGCGGCGCACCGCCGAGGAGGGCGCGGCCATCCTCGCCGAGGCCCTCGCCGACCTGCGCCGCCGCCGGGGCCGCCCGCCGGTGTGAGGAGGGGCGCCTCGTCGGGCCCGTCCCCGCGTGCGAGGACGGGCCCCTCCTGGACGCACGGCGTCCACGAGGGGCCCCTCACCCGGTCAGCGCAGGCTGCGCAGGCGGGCCGGCACGTCGGCGGCCGCAGCCCGGTCCAGCAGCCAGAGGGTGCGCCCCGTGCCCTGCACCCCGGCCGCCGGCAGCTGCACCGGCCCCGCCCCGGCCAGCGCCATGCCGACGGCCCGGGACTTGTCGGCGCCGCTGGCGACCAGCCAGACCTCCTCGGCGGTGTTGATCGCCGGGAGGGTCAGGGTGGTCCGCACCGGCGGAGGCTTCGGGCTGCCCCGGACGGCGCTGACCGGCCGGTTGTCGTGGTGCACGGGGTGCTCCGGGAACACCGACGCCACGTGCCCGTCCTCGCCGACGCCCAGCATCAGCACGTCGAAGTGGGGGAGGGCGGCGTGGCCGGGGCGTGCCGCGCGGGCGAGTTCCTCGGCGTACCGGGCGGCCGCCTCCTCCGGGTCGGGGCCGGCCGGACCGTCGGAGGCCGGCATCGGGTGGACCCGGGCCGGGTCCAGCGGGACCGCGTCCAGCAGGGCCGCCCGGGCCTGCGTCTCGTTGCGGTCCGGGTCGCCGGCGGGCAGGAACCGCTCGTCGCCCCACCAGACGTCCACCCGGGACCAGTCCACCGCGTCCCGCGCCGGCAGCGCCGCCACCGCCCGGTGGACCGCCGCGGCGATCCGCCCGCCGGTCAGCACGACCGACGCCTGGCCCCGTTCGGCCTGCGCGTCGAGCAGCTTCACCACCAGCCGGGCAGCGACAGCCTGCGCCAGCAGGTCGGCGTCGGCGTGGACGGCGACACTCGCCTCACTCATTCCCTGTGCCTTCGTTTCTCCGGCCGCCGCGCGGTCGGTGTTTCGCTCGTGCGCCCGGCAGTCGGGCGCTCAGTGCTCGGCGCTCGTTCCCGCGTGCGCGGTCACCCCCGCCTCGGCCCGCTGGGCGGTGGCCGGGTCCTTCCAGACGTGCACCCGCTGCGCCGGCCGCTGATCCAGGCCGCTCAGGCCCGCCGCCGCGCCGAGCGCCTCCGCGTACACCTGGTCGGCGTCGAGGCGGCGAAGCTCCTCGGCCAGTTCGTCGCCGAGGGGCCGGCGGACGAGCGGCAGCTGCCGGTCGTCCTGGCCGGTACGCCGGAACGTCGCCACGCTGTCCTCCCGGGTGAGGGTCAGCTCGTCGCCGTTGGCGCAGCGCAGCTGCACCTCCCGCATCCGGGGGAACTCGTCGGTGCGCTGCCACACCGGCTCGATGCCGAGGCGGGCGGCCAGCCAGCCCCGCATCAGCGCCGCCGTGGGGTCGGAGGCCGGGGCGACCACCGTCGCCTCGGTCACCCGGGCCTGGGTGGTGTCGAACGCCCCGGCCACCAGGGTGCGCCACGGGGTGATCCGGGTCCACGCCAGGTCGGTGTCGCCCGGGGCGTAGTCCCGGGCCCGCTGGCGCAGCGCCTCGATCGGGTCGGCGGCCTGCGCGGAGTCGGTGATCCGCCGGTCGGCCACCACGCCGAGGAAGTCCGTGGCGATCTCGGCCGGCGGCTCACCGTGCCACCACGTCACGACCGGCACGTCGGGCACCAGCAGCGGCATCACCACCGACTCGGCGTGCAGGGCCAACCGCCCGTACATCCGGGTGACGACAGCCTCGCACGGGCCGAGGCGACCGCCGACGACGATCTCCGCGTCCAGCCGGTTGCGTTCCCGCTCGACGTCGGCGCGGACCACCACCACCAGCCGGCAGGGGTGGGCGGCGGCCGCTATGGTCGCCGCCGCCTCCGCCTCGCGGACCCGCTTCTCGTCCACCACCACGATCAGGGTGAGCGCCATGCCGCTGGCCACCCCGCCGGCGCTGCGCCGCTCGGCGGCGAGCGCCTTGACCACCTCGTTGCCGGTGGTGTCCCACAGGCCGATCACTGGAGCCTCCTGGTTGACTCGCTGGGCATGCTCACCGCGCCTGCCTTCGTCTGCGACTGCGGGGCTCGCAGAACCGGCTCACTCCTCGCGCTCACGCTCGCCGCCACGCCCGGCCCTCGCGGGCCAGCATCTCGTCGGCGGCCCGGGGGCCCCACTCGCCGGCCCGGTACGGCTCCGGCCTGGTGCCCGCCCACGCGTGCTCCAGCGGATCCACCACCTGCCAGCTCTGCTCGACCTCGGCGGCGTCCGGGAACAGGGTGCGGTCGCCGATGAGCACGTCAAGCACGAGCCGCTCGTACGCCTCGGGGCTGGACTCGGTGAACGCCTCGCCGTACTGGAAGTCCATCGCGATGTCGCGGACCTCCATGGTGGTGCCGGGCACCTTGGAGCCGAACTTCAGCACCACCCCCTCGTCCGGCTGCACCCGGATGACGAGCTGGTTGTTGCCCAGCGACTCCATGTCGGCGGCGTTGAACGGCAGGTGCGGCGCCTTCTTGAACATGATGGCGACCTCGGTGACCCGGCGCGGCAGCCGCTTGCCGGCCCGGATGTAGAACGGCACCTCCGCCCAGCGGCGGTTCTGGATGCCGAGCCGGACCGCCACGTACGTCTCGGTGGTCGAGTCCGCCGGGACGCCCTCCTCCTCCAGGTAGCCGACGGCGCGCTGGCCGCCCACCCAGCCGGGCAGGTACTGGCCGCGGACGGTGCCCTCCGCGATGTCCTTCGGCAGGGTGATCGCCCGGAGCACCTTGAGCTTCTCGGTGCGGATCTCGTCCGCGTCGAAGCTCGTCGGCTCCTCCATCGCCACCAGCGCCAGCAACTGGAGCAGGTGGTTCTGGAGCACGTCGCGGGCCGCGCCGGCCGAGTCGTAGAAGCCGGCGCGGGTGCCGATGCCGACGTCCTCGGCCATGGTGATCTGCACCGAGTCGACGTACTTGGAGTTCCACAGCGGCTCGAACAGGTTGTTGGCGAACCGCAGGGCGAGGATGTTCTGGACCGTCTCCTTGCCCAGGTAGTGGTCGATGCGGAAGACGTCCTTGCGGGTGAAGACGTCGTCGACCAGGTCGTTGAGCGCCTTCGCCGAGGGCAGGTCGTGCCCGAACGGCTTCTCCACCACCACCCGACGCCAGCCGCCGGACTTGGCGTTGTCGGCCATTCCGGTGCGCGCCAGCTGCTTGAGCACCACGGGGAACGCCGCCGGGGGGATGGAGAAGTAGAAGGCGGCGTTGCCCGGGATGCCGTGGGTCTGGCGCAGCTCGTCGAGGGTGGTGGCGAGCTGGTCGAACGCGGCGTCGTCGTCGAACGAGCCACCGACGAACTTGATGTTGCCGACCAGCCGCGCCCACACCTCCTCCCGCCAGGGGGTGCGGGCATGCTTCTTGGCGGCCTCGTGGGCCAGCGACTCGAAGTCGCCGTCGCCCCAGTCGCGGCGGGCGAAGCCGAGCACGACGAAGCCCGGGGGCAGCAGCCCCCGGTTCGCCAGGTCGTACACCGCCGGCAGGAGCTTCTTGCGGGCCAGGTCGCCGGTGACGCCGAAGATCACCAGGGCGCACGACTCCGGAATCCTGGGCAGCCGGCGGTCCTGCGGGTCGCGCAGCGGGTTCACGCCGCCTCCTCGCTCCGCGTCGTCCACGGTCCTCATCGTCACGCCCGCAACGCCCCGGTCGCGTCCAGCAGCTGGGCCACGCCCACGGACCGGTCGGTCAGGTGCAGCCGCACCACCGGGCGCTGCCGCTCCGCCAGGGCCTGCCGGTCGCCGGCGGCCTGCGCCGCCTGCAGCTCCCCGAAGGTGTACGGCCGGCCCGGCACCGGCAGGTCGTCGGTGACCGCGCCGGTGAGCTGGAGGTAGCTGCCGACCTGCGGACCGCCCTTGTGGTACTGGCCGGTGGAGTGCAGGAACCGCGGCCCCCAGCCGAAGGTGACCGGCCGCCCGGCCGCCCCGGCCAGCAGCGGCCGCAGCCGGGCCGCGTCGGCGTCGGCGAACCGGTCGAGGTAGGCCATCACCGCGAGGTAGCCGTCGCCGCCCAGCCCGTCGACCAACCAGCGGAGCACACCCGCCAGGTCGCCCGGGGCGCCCTGCGGCGCGTACACCTCGATCGCGCCCTCCGTGAACGACGGCGTCTCCGCCGGCGGCCCGGAGGCGAGGATCTTGTTGGTGTTCTCCTTGGACTCGGTGACGTTGGGCTGGTTGAACGGGTCGATGCCCAGCACCGCGCCGGCGATCGCCGTGGCGTACTCCCAGGTCAGGAACTGCGCGCCGAGCGGGCCGTTGACCGCCACGTCGGCGCCGACGCCGCCGCCCGGGACGGTCCCGGTGGCCAGCGCCCCGCCGTAGGTCACGGTGAGCACGTCGTCGCCGGTGGCGCCGGGGCTCTGCGGAGACTCCACGACGACCGGCAGGATGCCGACCCCGGACTTGCCGGTGGACTCGGCGATGAGCTGCTCGGCCCAGTCGCCGAGGCCGTCGATGCCGGTGCCGTCGGAGACCAGGGCGACCTTGTCGCGCCCCATGGTGGCCGCCGCGCCGAGGGCGGCGCCCAGCGCCAGGCCCGGATTGTCCCGGTCGCCACCCAGCGACCGGGACAGCGCGTCGGCCTCGTCGAGCAGCTCCGCCACCTCGACGCCGGCCAGCGCCGACGGGACCAGCCCGAACGCGGTCAGCGCGGAGTAGCGACCGCCCACGTTCGGGTCGGCCAGCACCGTGAAGGCGCCCATCTCGGCGGCGGTCCGCTCCAGCGGCGAGCCCGGGTCGGTGACGATGACGAAGTGCCGGCCGGCCTCCGCCTCGGTCATCCCGGCGTCCAGGAACGCCTGCCAGTAGGCCCGGCGGTGGCTGTCGGTCTCCACCGTCGAGCCGGACTTGCTGGCCACCACGACCACGGTGCGCTCCAGCCGGTCGGCCAGCGCCGCCCGGACCTGCCCCGGGTCGGTGGTGTCGAGCACGGTCAGCTGCTTGCCGAGGGTGCGCGCGATGACCTCGGGGGCCAGCGACGAGCCGCCCATGCCGGCGAGCACCACGTGGTCCAGGTCGGCCAGCTCGGCCTTCAGCTCGGCGAGCTGGGGGAGCAGCTCGCGGCTGCGCCGGTGGGTGTCCACCCAGCCGAGGCGGATCTTCGCCTCGGCCTCGGCGCCCGGGCCCCACAGGGTCGGGTCCTTCTCGGCCAGCCGGCCCGGGACGCCGGCGGAGACCAGGGCGTCCCGGGTCGAGGCGGGGGCCGACCTGTCGACCGTGTCGGCGCCGTGCACGGCGAGCCCGGCGGCCGCCTCGACCGGCCCGTTGAGCAGGTCACTCACGCCGCCACCTCGCTCCGCTCGGCGGCGGCGCGAGGCGCCGCACCGCTGAGCCTGATGGTTCGCTCGCTGCGCTCGCTCACGCGTTGCCTCCCGCCTGTTGCGCGGCCTGGGCGTTGCCCTTCGCGGCGCTGCCCGGGTGGCCGGTGCCCCTGCCGGCGGCGGCCAGCGACTTGCGGACGCCGTCGAGCAGCTCCTGCCAGCTCGCCTCGAACTTCTCCACGCCCTCGCGCTCCAGGGTGGCGATGACGTCGGCCATGTCGACGCCGACCGACTCCAGGCCCGCGAACACCTGGCGGGCCTCGTCGTACGAGCCGGTGATGGTGTCGCCGCGGGTCTCGCCGTGGTCGGCGTACGCGTGGACGACCGGCTCCGGCATCGTGTTGACGGTGCCGGGGGCGATCAGCTCCTCGACGTAGATGACGTCGCGGTAGTCCGGGTTCTTGGTGGAGGTCGACGCCCACAGCGGCCGCTGCGGGTGCGCGCCGGCGTCGGCGAGGGCCTGCCACCGGCCGGAGGAGAAGACCTCGCCGTAGCGCTCGTACGCCAGCTTGGCGTTGGCGACGGCGGCCTTGCCGCGCAGCGCCTTGGCCTCGGCGGAGCCGAGCTTCTCCAGCCTCTTGTCGACCTCGCTGTCGACGCGGGAGACGAAGAACGACGCGACCGAGCCGATCTTGCTCAGGTCGTGGCCGTTGGCCTTCGCCTGCTCCAGGCCGGCCAGGAACGCCTCCATCACCTGCGAGTAGCGGTCCAGCCCGAAGATCAGCGTGACGTTGACGCTGATCCCCTCCGCCAGGGTGGCGGTGATGGCCGGCAGGCCCGCCTCGGTGGCCGGGATCTTGATGAAGAGGTTGGGGCGGTCGACCAGCCACCACAGCGCCTTGGCCTCGGCGACGGTCTTGTCGGTCTCGTGGGCCAGCCGCGGGTCCACCTCGATGGAGACCCGGCCGTCGACGCCCGCGCTGCCCTCGTACGACGGGCGCATCACGTCGCACGCCCACCGCACGTCGTAGGTGGTGAGCATCCGCACGGCCTCCTCGACCTCCACCCCTCGGGTGGCGAGGTCGCGCAGCTGCCAGTCGTACTCGTCGGCGTCGCTCAGCGCCTTCGCGAAGATCGTCGGGTTGGTGGTCACCCCGGCCACGTGCTTCTCCCGGCGGAGCTGGTCCAGCCCGCCTGAGCTCAGTCGCACCCGGGAAAGATCGTCGAGCCAGACCGCCACGCCCGCGGCGGTGAGTTCGCTCAGCCTGTCCGTCATGCCGTCCACGCTCCCCTCAGTTGCCGGTCGTGAAACCGGTGATGTCGCCCACCCGGGTCATCGCCGCGTGTGCGGCGGCCACGATCCGGTCGGGGGTGAACCCGAACTGCTCGAACAGCACGGTGTGCGGGGCGCTGGCGCCGTAGTGCTCCAGGCTGACGCTCTCGCCGAGGTCGCCGACGACGCCGCGCCAGGACATGGCGATGCCCGCCTCCACGCTCACCCGTGCCTTTACCCCGCGCGGGAGCACCGACTCCCGGTAGGCCTCGTCCTGCTCGTAGAACCACTCCTGGCAGGGCATGGAGACCACCCGGGTGGGGGTGCCGTCGGCCTCCAGCCGCTCCCTCGCGGTCAGGCAGAGCTGCACCTCCGAACCGGTGCCGACGAGGATCACCTGCGGCTTGCCGGTGGAGGCCTCGGCCAGCACGTAGCCGCCCTTCGCCACGCCCTCGGCGCCGGCCAGCTCCGACCGGTCGAAGGTCGGCAGCGCCTGGCGGCTCAGCGCCAGCGCGGTCGGCCGGTCGGTGTGCTCCAGGGCCTGCCGCCAGGCCCAGGCGGTCTCGTTGGCGTCGGCCGGGCGGACCACGTCCAGGCCCGGGATGGCCCGCAGCGCGGTCAGGTGCTCCACCGGCTGGTGGGTCGGGCCGTCCTCGCCGAGGCCGATCGAGTCGTGCGTCCAGACGTAGATCACCGGCAGCTTCATCAGCGCGGCGAGCCGGACGGACGGGCGCATGTAGTCGCTGAACACCAGGAACGTGCCGCCGTAGGGGCGGGTGCCGCCGTGCAGGGCGATGCCGTTGAGGATCGCGCCCATGGCGTGCTCGCGGATGCCGAAGTGCAGCGTCCGGCCGTACTCGTGGCCGGGGAAGTCCTTGGTGGCGTGGGCGGCCGGGACGAACGACGGCTCGCCCTTCATCGTGGTGTTGTTGCTCTCGGCCAGGTCGGCCGAGCCGCCCCACAGCTCCGGCAGCACCGGCGCGAGCGCCTCCAGGACCTTGCCGGAGGCGGCGCGGGTGGCGATGCCCTTGGCGTCGGCCGGGAACTCCGGCAGCGCGTCGGCCCAGCCCTGGGGCAGCACCCGGCGGGCCGTCCGGTCGTAGAGCGACCTGCGCTCCGGGTTCGCCTTCGACCAGGCGTCGAACGCCGTGGTCCACTCCTGCTGGGCGCGGGCGCCGCGCTCCATCACCTGGCGGGCGTGCCCCAGCACCTCCTCGTCGACCTCGAAGGACTGCGCCGGGTCGAAGCCGAGGATCTGCTTGGTGGCGGCCACCTCGTCGGCGCCGAGCGCGGACCCGTGGATCTTGCCGGTGTTCTTCTTGTTGGGCGCGGGCCAGCCGATGATGGTGCGCAGCGAGATGAAGGAGGGACGGCCGGTCTCGGCCTTCGCCGCCAGCAGCGCCCGGTGCAGGGCCTCCACGTCCTCGTGGTAGTCGCCCTGGTCGGCGTCGCCGGTGCGCCAGTCGACGGTCTGCACGTGCCAGCCGTACGCCTCGTAGCGGGCCGCGACGTCCTCGCTCATGGCGATCCGGGTGTCGTCCTCGATCGAGATCTCGTTGTCGTCGTAGATCACGCAGAGGTTGCCCAGCTGCTGGTGGCCGGCGAGGGCACTGGCCTCGTGGCTGATGCCCTCCTCGATGTCGCCGTCGGAGGCGATGCACCAGATGTCGTGGTCGAAGACCGACGTGCCCGGCTCCGCCTCCGGGTCGAACAGGCCGCGCTCGCGGCGGGCCGCCATCGCCATGCCGACCGCGTTGCCGATGCCCTGGCCGAGCGGCCCGGTGGTGGTCTCCACGCCGGGGGTGTGCCCGTGCTCGGGGTGGCCGGGGGTGAGCGAGCCCCACTGCCGCAGGGACTTGAGGTCCTCCAGGGCCAGCGGGTAGCCGGAGAGGAAGAGCTGGATGTAGAGGGTGAGGCTGGAGTGGCCCGCGGAGAGCACGAACCGGTCCCGGCCGGGCCAGTTCGGGTCGGCCGGGTTGTGCCGCATGACCCGGTTGAAGAGGAGGTAGGCCGCGGGCGCGAGGCTCATCGCGGTGCCCGGGTGGCCGTTGCCGGATTTCTCCACGGCGTCCATGGCCAGCACGCGGACGGTGTCGACGGCCCGGCGGTCGAGGTCGGACCAGTTGAGTGCGGGGTGCTCGGGTCGATTGGCAGCCACGATGGTTGTGCTCCTCGGCAGATGGGCGGAACCCTCAGTGATGACCCTATCGAGCGGTCCTAAACGTCCGCCCGGGGATCTCCGCATGCTGGTCTGTGCGTGTCCGGGAGGATCGGTGGTTCGCCCCGGCGGTGTGACGGCCCGCACCGTTGTCGGGTCGCCCGGGCAGCCAAAACGACAGCGCGTAGTCTGTGGTGCGGTGTGTGGCCCGAGCCGGGTCCGACCGACCCGACCTCCCCTGCCGACGCCGGAAGGTGGCAATCCGTGAGCATGATCACCGAGCGCCCCGTCAGCAACCCTGCCGGTCAGCCGGTGCGCAAGGCGGCGGAGGCGCCGGCGGTCGGCCGGCGGGACGTCCGCGCGGTGATCTCGGCGTACGTGACGCTGACCAAGCCGCGGATCGTCGAGCTGCTCCTCGTCACCACCGTGCCGGCGATGATGCTCGCCGACGGCGGCCTGCCCTCGCTGTGGCTGATGGCCGTGGTGCTGGTCGGCGGCTCGCTCGCCGCCGGCGCGGCCAGCGTCATCAACTGCTACATCGACCGGGACATCGACCAGTTGATGCGGCGCACCAAGCGCCGCCCGCTGCCGGCGCACACCGTGACGCCGCGCAACGCGCTGATCTTCGGTCTGGTGCTGGCCACGGTGTCGGTCGCGCTGATGGTCGCGTTCACCAACCTGCTGGCCGCCGGGCTCACCCTGGCCGCGATCGTCTACTACGACGTCGTCTACACCCTCTGGCTCAAGCGCACCACGACGGCGAACACGTTCTGGGGCGGCGCCTGCGGGGCGGCGCCGGTGCTGATCGGCTGGGCGGCGGTGACCGGCTCGCTGGCGCCGGCCGCGTGGGCGCTCTTCGCGGTGGTCTTCTTCTGGCAGATGCCGCACTTCTACCCGCTGGCGATGAAGTACAAGGACGACTACGCCCGCGCCAACATCCCGATGCTGCCGGTGGTCGCCTCCACCCGGCGGGTGAACGCCGAGATCATCGGCTTCGCGTGGCTGACCGTGGCGTCCTCGCTGGCCGTGTGGCCGCTGGGCATGAGCCTGATCTACGGCGTGCCCGCCGTGGTGGTCGGCGCCATCTTCCTGGTGGAGGCGCACCGGCTCGCCCGCCGGGCCGTGCGCGGCCAGGCCGTGAAGCCGATGCGGCTGTTCCACTGGTCCACGACCTACCTGACCATCCTCTTCGCGGCCGTCGCGCTCGACGCGCTGATCTGATCCGGGTGGCGACCGGCCGGCGGTCCGGCCGTTCCCCCTCCGATCCACCCTCCCCGGGGGGTTGGTGGCCGGCCTCGGCGCCGGCCCCGGGGACCGCTGCGGAACCGTTCCCCGCGCCATCGGCCGGCTCCGCGCTCCGTCCGCGCCGCGGGTCGCCGTCCCTCGCCGCCGGGCCCACCCGTCGTCGTCCCTCGCCGTCGCGCCCCCGGCCGCCGTCCCTGTCCGGTCGCCGGTCGCCGCGTCGGTCGACGTCCCGGCAAATCATCATCGTGTATGCCTTGTCCGGGTTTCTCGTCACATCGACGACACCTTCGCCATCGGTCCGAGAGGTGGGCCATGTGCCGGGTGGCACCGGTTCGGGCCGGCGATTTGACCCGATCAGTCCGGATAAAACGGCCCATCTCGCCTGTGGTCTTCCTTAAACCTCCAGGTAATTGGCATCACAAAAGGTTCATGGTTCTCGCCCGCCCGGGTGGATGTCTGCTTACGCTTCGCGTCATGGCAGATGGTTCCGATACGACGCTGACGGCCGAACAGACCGCCGGGCAGGCCCCCCAGGGCCTGGTCGCGGGCATCAAGTCGTTCGCCGCCGGGCACGGCGGGGCGAAGGCGGTCATCGAGTACGTCGGCAAGCGTGGCGCACGCATCGTCCTCGTGGGTGAGGACGGGGTGTGGGGCGACCAGTTCGCCGACGACACCGTCGTCGCGCGGGAGGCCTGCGCGAAGGCGGGAGTCACCGTCGAGAACGCCTGGGAGCGTGAACTGATGGACCAGATGCGTCCGAGCAACGACCTCTGGCGGTCGATGGCCCGGCGCTCGATGGCCCGTTGACATAAATTGACCGACCACCACCAGTCGACCCGGGGGGAACCCCGGGTCGCCCTCGTCACCTGTGCCGAACTGCCCGACCTCGACCCGGACGACCGCCTGCTGCTCGCCTCGCTGACCGAGCGCGGGGTGACCGCCGAGCCGGTGGTCTGGGACGATCCGGCGGCCGACTGGTCGGCGTACGACCTGACGGTGCTCCGCTCGCCCTGGGACTACGCGCTGCGCCGCGACGAGTTCGTCGCCTGGGCGTCGACCGTGCCCGCCCTGGCCAACCCGGCCGACGTGGTCCGCTGGAACACCGACAAGCGCTACCTGGGCGAGCTGTCGGCGGCCGGGGTGCCGACCGTGCCGACCTCCTGGGTCGCGCCGGGCGAGACCTGGCAGCCGCCCGCCGAGCGGGGCGAGTACGTCGTCAAGCCGGCGGTCAGCGCCGGCAGCCAGGACACCGGCCGCTACGACCTCGCCGACCCGGAGCACCGGGAACTGGCCGCGGCGCACGTGCGACGGCTGTCGGACGCCGGCCGGCTGACCATGGTGCAGCCGTACCTCGACGCGGTCGACACGGCCGGGGAGACGGCGCTGCTGTTCCTCGCCGGGCCGGCGGGCCCGACGTTCAGCCACGCCATCCGCAAGGGGCCGATGCTGACCGGCCCGGACCTCGGCGTCGAGGAGCTCTACAAGCCCGAGGAGATCACCGCCCGCACCGCCACGGCGGAGCAGTTGGCGGTCGCGGAGCTGGCCCTGGCGGCGGTGCCCGGCGGGGCGCGACGGCTGCTCTACGCCCGGGTGGACCTGATCCCGGGCCCGGACGGCGCGCCCGTCCTGGTCGAGCTGGAGCTCACCGAGCCGTCGCTGTTCCTCGGGCACGCCGACGGCGCCGCCGACCGCCTGGCCGACGCCGTCCTGACCCGCCTGAGCGCCACGGCCCGCTGACCGCCCGGGTGCCCGTCAGGCGGGCACCGGGACGGCGTCCTCGGTGGTGGGGGTGGGCTCCGGGGTCGGCGCGACGGCGCGGCGCTCGCGGGTGGACCACTGGACCGAGAGTGTGGCGAGCAGCACCAGGCAGGAGCCGAGCATGTGCGCGCCCACCAGCACGGCCGGCAGGTTGGTGAAGTACTGCACGAAGCCGATCAGGCCCTGTCCCAGCTCGACGGCGACCAGCACCAGCGCCGCCCGGGCGGCCCGCCGTGCGCCGACCGCGCGGAACGCGAACACCAGCGCCACCGACAGGCCGATCAGCAGGAAGACGCTGTCGGCGTGCACCTGGGCGATCGTCTCCGGAGCGAGGCCGTTGCGGGCGGAGCCGTGGTCGCCCGCGTGCGGGCCGCTGCCGGTCACCCAGGTGCCGATCACCAGCACGGCCGCGCTGACCACGGTGGTGAGCAGGGCCAGGGTCCGCAGCGGGGCCGGGACGACGGGCGCCGCCGGGCCGGCCGGGTCCTTGATCCGCCGCCACAGGGCGTACGCGGCGGCGATGACCGCCATCGAGGCGAGGAAGTGCAGGCCGACCACCCACGGGTTGAGGTCGGTGAGCACGGTGATGCCGCCGATGATCGCCTGGGCGGGGATGCCGAAGAGCACGGCGACCGCCAGCGGGACCAGCTCCCGGCGGCGGGGGCGTTGCAGCAGCACCGCCACCAGCACGGCCAATGCGATGCCCCCGACGACGAAGGCGAGGAGGCGGTTGCCGAACTCGATCGCGCCGTTGATGCCCATCTCGGCGGTCGCCACGTACGACTCGTCGGTGCACCTGGGCCAGGTGGGGCAGCCGAGACCGGACTCGGTGAGCCGGACGGCCCCGCCGGTGACGACGATGCCGACGTTCGCGATGATCGAGGCGAGCGCGAGGCGGCGCAGCAGGGCGGTGGAGACCGGGAACCGGACGGATCGCTTCACGGCGCAAATCCTACGCACCGTAGTGGAGCGCGATCGGGTGACTCCGCCGGCGCGGTGGTTGGGATCACCGGGACCCGGGTTTGCGGCCCTCCGGCGAATTACGTAACGTGGGCGTTGTGAAAAACGCGGCGGCGCTCTCCGGGCACCAGCCGGCGGCCGCCCCGGCCGCCGGTCAGTCCGCGTCCGCCGGCGACCTCTCCACCCGCGACCGGGTCACCCGGCTGCTGCTGGAGCGGGGGGCCACCACCGCCGCGCAGCTCGGTTCGGCGCTCGGGCTCAGCCCCGCCGCCATCCGCCGGCACCTCGACGCGATGCTCGCCGACGGTGACGTGGTCGCCCGCGAGCAGACGGTGCGCGGCCACCGGGGTCGCGGCCGGCCGGCGAAGGTGTTCCTGCTGACCGACGCCGCGCGGGGCCGGTGCGGCACCCACCACTACGACAACATGGCCACCGCCGCGCTGCGCTGGATCGCCCGCAACGGCGGCTCCGAGGCGGTCGAGGCGTTCGCCGCCGACCAGGTGGCCGCCCTGGAGGCCCGCTGCCGGGCCGCCATGGAGGACGCCGGCGACGAGCCCCTGGCGCGGGCCGAGGCGCTCGCGGGGGCACTGACCGCCGAGGGCTACGCTGCCAACGCGTCCACGATCGCCTCCGGCGGCCAGCTGTGTCAGCACCACTGCCCGGTGGCGCACGTGGCCGCCGAGTTCCCCCAGCTGTGCGAGGCCGAGACCGCGGTGATCTCCCGCCTGGTCGGCACCCACGTGCAGCGCCTGGCCACCATCGCGCACGGCGACGGGGTGTGCACCACGCACATCCCCACCCAGCCGCGCATGTCCGGTAACACCGTCACCACTGTGAGGACAGATAGATGACCGAGCAGATCGTCCAGCCCCTGACCCAGGAAGAGCAGCTCGCCGCCCTGGGTCGCTACGAGTACGGCTGGGCCGACCCCGACGTCGCCGGGGCGGTCGCCCAGCGCGGCCTCAACGAGGCGGTGGTGCGGGACATCTCGGCCAAGAAGAACGAGCCCGCCTGGATGCTCGACCTGCGGCTGAAGGGCCTGCGGCTGTTCGACCGCAAGCCCATGCCGGCGTGGGGCGCCGACCTCACCGGGATCGACTTCGACAACATCAAGTACTTCGTCCGGTCCACCGAGAAGCAGGCCACCAGCTGGGAGGACCTGCCCGAGGACATCAAGAACACCTACGACAAGCTGGGCATCCCCGAGGCGGAGAAGCAGCGGCTGATCGCGGGCGTCGCGGCGCAGTACGAGTCCGAGGTCGTCTACCACAAGATCCGTGAGGACCTGGAGGAGCAGGGCGTCGTCTTCCTCGACACCGACACCGCCCTCAAGGAGCACGAGGACCTGTTCAAGGAGTACTTCGGCACCGTCATCCCGGTCGGCGACAACAAGTTCGCCGCGCTGAACACCTCCGTCTGGTCCGGTGGCTCGTTCATCTACGTGCCGAAGGGCGTGCACGTGGAGATCCCGCTGCAGGCCTACTTCCGGATCAACACGGAGAACATGGGCCAGTTCGAGCGGACGCTGATCATCGTCGACGAGGGCGCGTACGTGCACTACGTCGAGGGCTGCACCGCGCCCATCTACTCCTCCGACTCGCTGCACAGCGCCGTCGTGGAGATCATCGTCAAGAAGAACGCCCGGTGCCGTTACACGACCATCCAGAACTGGTCGAACAACGTCTACAACCTGGTCACCAAGCGGGCCGTGTGCCACGAGGGCGCGACCATGGAGTGGATCGACGGCAACATCGGCTCCAAGGTCACCATGAAGTACCCGGCGGTCTACATGACCGGCGAGCACGCCAAGGGCGAGGTGCTCTCGGTGGCCATGGCCGGCGAGGGCCAGCACCAGGACGCCGGCGCCAAGATGGTGCACGCCGCGCCGCACACCTCCTCCACCATCGTCTCGAAGTCGATCGCCCGCGGTGGCGGCCGGACGTCGTACCGGGGTCTGGTGCAGGTGCTGGAGGGCTCGACCAACAGCCGCAGCACGGTCAAGTGCGACGCGCTGCTGGTCGACACGATCTCCCGCTCCGACACCTACCCGTACGTCGACATCCGCGAGGACGACGTGTCGATGGGGCACGAGGCCACCGTCTCCAAGGTCAGCGAGGACCAGCTCTTCTACCTGATGAGCCGGGGCCTGAGCGAGGACGAGGCGATGGCGATGATCGTGCGCGGCTTCATCGAGCCGATCGCCAAGGAGCTCCCGATGGAGTACGCCCTGGAGCTCAACCGGCTGATCGAGCTGCAGATGGAGGGCGCGGTCGGCTGACGCCACCGGCCCTCGCGCGGCCCGAGCCCGTCGCGCCGCGTCGTGAGCAGCCCGTCCGACCCTCCGACCAATCGCAGAACAGACCAAGGAAGAAATGACTACCCAGGCTTCCGCGCCGCCCAGCACCAAGTCGCAGGCGCTCCGCTCGTACGACGTCGCCGACTTCCCGGCCCTCACCGGCCTGGAGGAGGATTGGCGGTTCACCCCGCTGAAGCGCCTGCGTGGCCTGGTCGGCGGGGCGCAGGCCGCCACCGGCACGGTCCGCCACGAGCACGGCGACCTGCCCGAGGGCGTGGCCGTCTCCCGGATCGGGAAGGACGATCCGCGGGTGGGCAGCGTGCTCACCCCGGTCGACCGGGTCAGCGCGCTGGCGTACGGCGGCGCCGACCAGGCGCTGCTGGTGCAGATCGCCCGGGACGCGGTGGTCGCCGAGCCGGTGGCCCTGCGGGTGGTCGGCGACGGCGCGGACGGCCTCGCCTTCGGGCACACCTTCGTCGAGGTCGACCGCTTCGCCGAGGCGACCCTGGTGCTGGAGCACGCCGGGTCGGCGACGCTGGCCGACAACGTCGAGGTGAGCGTGGCCGACGGGGCGAAGCTGACGCTGGTCACCGTCGCGGACTGGGCGGCCGACGCGGTGCAGGCCCAGCACCTCAAGGTGCGGCTGGGCCGCGACGCCAGGGTGGTGCACGTCCAGGTCACCCTCGGCGGGGACCTGGTCCGGCAGTACACCTCGGTGGAGTACACGGACCGGGGCGGCGAGGCCGAACTGTACGGCCTCTACTTCGCCGACTCCGGGCAGCACCTGGAGCACCGCCAGCTGGTCGACCACAGCGTGCCGGACTGCCGCAGCCACGTCGGCTACCGGGGCGCCCTGCAGGGCGAGAGCGCGCGTACCGTCTGGGTGGGCGACGTGCTGATCCGCGCCGAGGCGACCGGCACCGACACGTACGAGATCAACCGGAACCTGCTGCTGACCGACGGCGCGCGGGCCGACTCCGTACCCAACCTGGAGATCGAGACCGGCGAGATCGCCGGCGCCGGCCACGCGAGCGCGACCGGCCGCTTCGACGACGAGCAGCTGTTCTACCTGATGGCCCGGGGCATCCCGGAGGCCGAGGCGCGCCGCCTGGTGGTGCGCGGCTTCTTCGCCGAGCTGATCAACAAGATCCCGGTCGAGGAGCTGCGCGAGCGGCTCGGCGACGCCATCGAGGCCCGACTGGCCAAGGCCGGCGCCTGATGATCAAGATCTGTTCGACCGAGGACGTGCCGAAGGGCACCGCGATCAGCGCCGACGTCGACGGCACCCAGATCGCGGTCGTGCACGGCGAGGACGACAACTTCTACGCCGTCCACGACGAGTGCTCGCACGCCGCGGTCGCCCTCTCCGAGGGGGAGGTGTCCGGCTGCACGCTGGAATGCTGGCTGCACGGATCCCGTTTCGACCTGAGGACCGGCGAGCCGACCGGGCTGCCCGCCACCGAACCCGTTCCCGTCTATCCCGTCGAAGTCCGCGACGGTGACATCTACGTCAGCCTCACGCCGAGCAATGGAGTGACCCGATAATGAGCACCCTGGAGATCCGCGACCTGAAGGTGTCGGTCAAGCTGCCCGAGGGTGAGCTCAAGCCGATCCTCGCCGGGGTAGACCTGACGGTGAGGTCGGGGGAGACCCACGCGATCATGGGCCCGAACGGGTCCGGCAAGTCGACCCTGGCCTACTCGATCGCCGGCCACCCCAAGTACGAGATCACCGGCGGCTCGGTGACCCTCGACGGCGAGGACGTGCTGGCCATGTCCGTCGACGAGCGGGCCCGCGCCGGCCTCTTCCTGGCCATGCAGTACCCGGTCGAGGTGCCCGGCGTGTCCGTGGCGAACTTCCTGCGTACCGCCAAGACCGCCATCGACGGCGAGGCGCCGAAGCTGCGCACCTGGGGCGGCGAGCTGCGCGGCGCCATGGAGCGCCTCCAGATGGACCCGGCGTTCGCCCAGCGCAACGTCAACGAGGGCTTCTCCGGCGGCGAGAAGAAGCGGCACGAGATCGTGCAGCTCGAGCTGCTCAAGCCGAAGATGGCCATCCTCGACGAGACCGACTCCGGCCTCGACGTCGACGCGCTGCGCGTGGTCAGCGAGGGCGTCAACCGGGTCCGCGACACCGGCGACACCGGCCTGCTGCTGATCACCCACTACACCCGGATCCTGCGCTACATCAAGCCGGACTTCGTGCACGTCTTCGTCGCCGGCCGGATCGTCGAGCAGGGCGGCCGGGAGCTGGCCGACAAGCTCGAGGAAGAGGGCTACGAGCGGTACGTCGCCGGGGCCGGTTCGGCGCGGGCCTGAGGGTAAGGACCAGCTGAGGTGACCACCATCGCGATCCCGCCCGGGATGCCGCAGTACGACGACGTGCCGCGTTACGACGTGGCCAAGGTGCGCGCCGACTTCCCGATCCTCGACCGGGAGGTCAACGGGCACCGGCTGGTCTATCTCGACAGCGCCAACACCTCGCACAAGCCGCGGCAGGTGCTCGACGTGCTCGCCGAGCACTACGCCGCGCACAACGCCAACGTGTCCCGCTCGGTGCACACGCTGGGCACGGAGGCCACCGAGGCGTACGAGGGCGCGCGGGCGAAGGTCGCGGCGTTCATCAACGCGCCGAGCGCGGACGAGGTGGTGTTCACCAAGAACTCCACCGAGGCGATCAACATCGTGGCGTACGCGTTCTCCAATTCCTCGCTGCGGCCCGACGCCGACCCCCGCTTCCGGCTCGGCCCCGGCGACGAGATCGTGATCTCCGAGATGGAGCACCACTCGAACATCGTCCCGTGGCAGCTGCTGGCCGAGCGCACCGGCGCGACGCTGCGCTGGTTCCCCGTCACCGACCACGGGCGCCTGGACGAGTCCGGGCTGGAGGACCTGGTCACCGAGCGGACGAAGATCGTCTCGCTGGTGCACATGTCCAACATCCTCGGCACCGTCAACGCCACCTCGCGGATCACCGAGCGGGTCCGGCAGGTGGGAGCGCTGCTGCTGCTCGACTGCTCCCAGTCGGTGCCGCACATGCCGATGGACGTGGTCGACTACGACGCCGACTTCATCGTCTTCACCGGTCACAAGATGTGCGGCCCGACCGGCATCGGGGTGCTCTGGGGTCGGGCCGAGCTGCTGGCGGCGATGCCGCCGGTGTTCGGCGGCGGCTCGATGATCGAGACGGTGTCCATGGCCGGCTCCACGTTCGCCGCGCCGCCGGCCCGGTTCGAGGCGGGCACCCCGCCGATCGCCGAGGCCGTCGCGCTGGGTGCCGCCGTCGACTACCTCAGCGGCATCGGGATGCGCGCCATCCAGTGGCACGAGAAGGAGTTGACGGCGTACGCGCTGGACGCGCTCGGCTCGGTGCGCGGCCTGCGGATCTTCGGGCCGACAGTGCCGGTGGGCCGGGGCGGCACCATCTCGTTCGCCCTCGGCGACATCCACCCGCACGACGTGGGGCAGGTGCTCGACTCCCTCGGCGTGCAGGTGCGGGTCGGCCACCACTGCGCCCGGCCGGTGTGCACCCGGTTCGGCGTGCCGGCCATGACGCGGGCCTCGTTCTACCTCTACACCACCACGGAGGAGATCGACGCCCTGGTGGCGGGCCTGGAGCGGGTGCGGAAGGTGTTCGAGTGAGCGGCGACGCAGGAGCCCGCGGAGCTTACGGGAGTTCAGCCTGATGCAGCTTGAGTCTCTTTACCAGGAGATCATCCTGGACCACTACAAGCACCCGCACGGCCGCGGCCTGCGGGACGCGGGCGACCCGGCGGACCGGGTGGCCGAGGCGCACCACGTGAACCCGACCTGCGGTGACGAGGTGACCGTCCGGGTCGCCACCGACGGCGAGGTGCTGCACGACGTCTCGTACGACGGCATGGGCTGCTCGATCAGCCAGGCGTCGGCGAGCGTGCTGCACGAGCTGCTGGTCGGGCGCGCCGCGGGCGAGGCGTTCCGGGTGCACGAGGCGTTCGTCGAGTTGATGTCCGGCCGCGGCCAGGTCGCGCCGGACGAGGACGTGCTCGGTGACGGGGTGGCGTTCGCGGGCGTCGCCCGCTACCCCGCCCGGGTCAAGTGCGCGCTGCTGCCGTGGATGGCGTTCAAGGACGCCGCGGCACGCGCCGGCGTGGGCGTGAGCCCTTCGGAGGTTAAGGCATGAGTAGCGAGGACACCGCCACCGCGGCGACGCCGGCGGTCGAGGGCACGACGACGCCGCAGACGGCCGCCGCCGCGCCGGGCACGGACGCCGCGCCGGCCACGGACGCCGCGCCGGCGGCCCGGGGCAAGGCCGCCGTCGCCGACATCGAGGAGGCGATGAAGGACGTCGTCGACCCCGAGCTGGGCATCAACGTGGTCGACCTCGGCCTGGTGTACGGCGTGCACGTCGGCGACGACAACGTCGCCACCCTGGACATGACGCTGACCTCGGCGGCCTGCCCGCTGACCGACGTGATCGAGGACCAGGCCCGGCAGGCGCTGACCACCGGCCCGGGCGGCGGCCTGGTCGACGACATCCGGATCAACTGGGTGTGGCTCCCGCCGTGGGGCCCCGACAAGATCACCGACGAGGGACGCGACCAGCTCCGCTCCCTCGGCTTCAACGTCTGACCCGGCCCACGCCGGCCCCGTCGAGCGCGTCGCCCACCCGGGCGGCGCGCTCGACCCGTCCGCCCCTCAACTCCGCCGGGCTCCGCGTGGGCTTCGCCAGGCTCCGTCGGCTTCGCCGGGCTCCGTTGGGCTCCGCGTGGGCTCCGTCGGGCTCCGTCGGGGCTTCGTCGGGCTCCGCCCCTCGGCTCCGTCCTCGACGGCCGGCCGCGGGTCGCCGCCCTCGACGAGGCCGAAGCCCTGTCCTGCGGCCCGGAGCCGCGCAGGATGGTTTCCCAGCCGTGATTCCGCTGGCCCCCGCCCAACCCGTCACTCGCTGCCCGCGCCGCACCCCCACCCAGCACGTCCACCCCCACCCAGCACGTCCACCCCGCCCACGCGCTCACTACCCGGCGCGCCCCTCGCCGTAGCCCGCCCCGCCTGGCGCTCCCACCACCGCGCGCCCCCGCCCTCCTCGCCCGCGATCTTGCACTTCCTGCCCCGACAAACCGGACGCTCTCGACATCTCGCGGGCAGAAAATGCAAGATCGGCGCCCTGTCGCCCTGTCGCCCTGTCGCCCTGCGGCTGTGGCGTCATGCGCCCGGGAAGGGGACGCGGCGGCGGTCGGGTGGGGATTTCGGTGGCCGGGAGGTGGAGTGGGGAAGCAGGATCTGGGGGTGACCGAGACCTGCCTGGTGAAGCCCGCCCCCGTCGTCGCGACCGTCGTTGCGCGGCGACAGCGCACGGCAGCCGGGTTCGCATCGGCGCGCCTTCGACCGTCTTGAGCGGGGCCTTCCTCGCCGGCCTGCTCGCCGGCTACGGCGTGGCGATACCCGTCGGCGCCATCGCGGTGCTCATCCTCGGGCTCACCGCCCGCACGTCGTTCCGGGTCGGCGCCGCCGCCGCGTTCGGGGTGGCGACGGCCGACGGGCTCTACGCCGCGGTGGCGGCTCTCGGCGGCACCGTGGTCGCCGGGCTGATCGCCCCGGTCGCCGGGCCGCTGCGGTTGGCCGCCGCCGTCGTGCTGCTCGTCCTCGCCGGCCACGGCGCCTGGCGCACCCTGCGTCCGGGCGCCGCGTCCGCAGTTCCCGCCGGCAGTCGCCGGGGCCTGGACACCCCGGCCCGGGCCTTCGCCGGCGTGCTGGCCCTGACCCTGCTGAACCCGGCGACGGTGGTCTACTTCGTCGCCCTCGTCATCGGCCGGCAGGGCGGCGCGGACCCGGGCGCGGCCGACGCGCTGCTCTTCGTGGCGGGCGCCTTCGCCGCCTCGGCCAGTTGGCAGCTGCTGATCGCCGGCGGGGGCACGCTCGTCGGGCGGGTGCTGACCGGGCCGCGCGGCCGGCGGGTCACGGCGCTGGTCTCCAGCGCCCTGATCGCGGCCCTGGCGGCAGCCATGCTGCTGCCACGGTGAGGTCCGGGTGTCAACGCGCCCCCGGCCAGGTCGGCGAGCCTCCTCGGGGGAGAGCCGATGCCAGGGTGGCGTCTCCGCCAGCGGTCTCCGCCAGCGCTCTCCGCCGGGTGGCCTCTCCGCCGGGTGGCGGTCTCCGCCGGGGTGGCGGCCCCGCGAAGGTGGCGGGCATCCCTCCAGCCGGAACGCCCGCCGCCGATCCGCTGCCGTCCACTGTCAGTCGGCGTAGCCGGGTGACATCGCCGCCGCCAGGCGCAGGTGGGCGGCGGCCCGTGGGCTGTCGCCCTGCCGCTGGAGGGTCCGACCCAGCAGCAACTGCACGTACGAGTCGTCCGGCGTCTCCGCCGCCAGCGGCTCCAGGATTCGCAGCGCCCGGGTGAGCTGGGCGGAGTGGAAGTAGGCCCGGGCGGCGAGCAGCCGGGTGCCGCGATCGTCGCCGTGGGCGTCGAGCAGGGGTCCGAGCAGGGTGAGGGCGCCGAGGGGGTCACCGAGGTCCAGCAGCGCCTCGGCGTGCCGGAAGCGTTCGACCTCCTCGGGGAGTTGCCGAGGGGCGCGCCGGGCGGCCTCGACCAGGAAGTCGTGGATCACCTCCGGCGGCTGTGCGCCTCGCAGCGCCGCGCCGTTCACGACGAAAGTCGGAGAGGTCGCCACCCCCGCGGCCCGGCCCCGCAGCACGAGCTCCCGGACGGCGGTGTCGCCTTCGCCGTCGGCGAGCAGCCCGCCGCTCGCCGGGAAGCCCGCCCGGCGGGACACCTCGTCCAGCACGGCCGGGAGGCTGATGTCCAGGGCGTCGACGAAGTGCGCCCGCATGACCTCCTCGGCCACCGCGTCCTGCAGTCGCGTACCGCCTGCCTCGTGGGCGAGGGCGATGAGGCGGTGCGCGTCGTGGCTGCTGGACCGCCACCCGGCTCCCCAGCGCGGGCCGAGGCCCTCGGCGAGCGCGATGCGGGAGACGCGTTCCCGGTTCTCGCCGGGCGTGAGGTCCGGTGCGCATCCCCGCAGGGCGGCGTCCACCATCGGGTCGCGCAGCACCTCCGCCAGCGGCTCGCCGGGGGTGGGGGCGGAGGGGTCGATCCGGTAGGGCCGCCACACGACCTCGACCGGGTCGCCCTGCCAGGAGGCCAGCGCCCGCTCCAGCCGGCGCTTGCCGATGTACGCCCACGGGCAGACGACGTCCGCCCAGATCTCGATCCGCATGACCGGAGACGTTACACGACACCTGTCGCATAAACCACGGGTGTCGTATAGTCTCGGGGTGACCTCCTCCGACCCCCGCGCCCGGCGGACCCGGGCCA
Organism: Micromonospora citrea; assembly: GCF_900090315.1. Lineage (NCBI taxonomy): Bacteria > Bacillati > Actinomycetota > Actinomycetes > Micromonosporales > Micromonosporaceae > Micromonospora > Micromonospora citrea. The sequence goes on from NZ_FMHZ01000002.1 coordinate 5,612,435, forward strand.
GGCTGCGGGCGGCCGTCCTCGACCTGGCCGCCGAGCGGGAGCTGGGCGACATCACGATCGCCGAGGTGGCCAAGCGGGCCGGGGTGAACCGCGCGACGACCTACCTCCACTTTCCCGACCTGGACGCGCTCGTCACCGACGCGATGGAGGAGGCGGTCGCCCAGGTGGCGCGCGCCGCGGCGCTCTGCCCGCTGGACGCCCCGCGCGACGAGCCGCCGCAGCCGCTGCGCGACCTCTTCGACACGGTCGCCGCCAACGCGGTCCTCTACCGTCGGATGCTGTCACCGCACGGCAGCGCCCGCTTCGCGGCGACCCTGCGGGACCGGCTCGCCGCCGAACTGCGGCGGAGCCTTGAGGCGCGGTCCCGTCCCCGTGGCACGGACGACGTGCCGGTGGACGTCCACGCCGCCTACCTCGCCGGCGCCCTGACCGGCGTCATCGCCACCTGGACGGCGGCGGGGGCCCCGGCCGGCGCGGCCGACACGGCACTCGCGACGTGGCGGTTGCTCCGTGGTTGACGACGGTGCCGTCGTCGGCACCCAAGTGGCGCAGGCCCGCCCGGTCCCGCTCACCAGGCGTACGTCATTCGGGAGGTTGTCGTGGTCGGCAGGCCGGCGGTAGGCGGAGGTCGATGGGTCGAGGTGGATCCGGGCCGGGTCGCCCGCTGGGTCGCCGGCTTCGCCGACCGGCACGGCCCGCCCACCACCGCCGAGCAGGCGTACGGCCTGCTGCTGGCCGCCCCGGACGGCGCGACCGCCGAGCTGCACACCCCGCCCGGCGCGCGAGCCGCCTCGGACGTGCCCGGGTTCGCCGCCGCCGCGCTCACGCCCCGCCGCATCGGTCTGCTGCTGGCCCGCAAGGGCGCGGTGGCCGTCGGCGTGGCGGCGGGGGAGGAGCTCGTGGTCTCCAAGGTGGACACCCGATACGTGCAGGGCCGCACCGCCGCCGGCGGCTGGTCCCAGCAGCGCTTCGCCCGGCGCCGCGACAACCAGGCGAAGGCGGCGCTGGGCGACGCCGCCGACCTGGCCGTACGCCTGCTGCTGCCGGAGGCGTCGTCGCTGAGTGCGCTGGTCTGCGGCGGCGACCGGCGGGCGGTGGACACCGTGCTCGCCGACCGGCGGCTCGCCCCGCTCGCCGCCCTCCGCGCCGAGCGCCTGCTCGACGTCCCCGAGCCCCGGCGCGCGGTGCTGGTCGCGGCCGTGGCCGCTGCCCGGGCGGTCCGGATCCTGGTACGCGATCCCGCGCCGTCCTGATCCGGGATCCCGCGCCGTCCTGATCCGCGGGCCACGACGGCCCGGGCCGATGGACGCCGCTCGGGACGGCCGGCCGGCCGGCGGTCGCACTAGGCTGGTCGCGAGGGTCGGGAAGGAGCCGGGATGGCGGAGACGGCTGCGGCCGACGTCGTCGTGGTCGGTGCCGGGACCACCCCCGACGACGAGCTGGTGGTGGAGAGCCTGGGCCACCGGATCAGGCGGCTGCGGGCGGCCCGGGGCCTGACCCAGCAGCAGGTGGTCGGCACCCGCTACACCCGCGCGTTCCTCGGCGCGGTGGAGTCGGGCGCGCGGGCGCCCAGCCCCGAGGCGCTGGCATACTTCGCGGACCGGCTCGGGCTGCCGGTGGACGACCTGCGGTACGGCCGACCGGCCGACGCGGCAGACCGGCTCGCGGCTGAGCACGCCGCGGCCCGGCGCGCTCTCTCCGCCGGCCGGCTGGACGCCGCCGAGCGGGCGTTGGCCGGGATACGCCGTCGGGCGGAGCACTACGGACTCTCCGAACTGGCCGGTTGGGCCGAATACCACCTGGCGGAGGCGCAACTGCACCGGGGGCGGACGGAGGACGCCGCCGCCGGCTACGACGAGCTGGCGAAGGCGCTGCCCGACGGGTGTCCGGCGCTGCGCGCGGCGGTGCTGGCCCGGCAGGCGTACTGCCTGCTGGTCACCGGGGACGCCCCTCGGGCGGTGGCGATGCTGGAGGGTGGGCTGCGGTGCCTGCGGGCGGCGCCGCCGGTGGACGCCGACGCCGAGCTGCGGTTGACCAACGCGTTGATGTACACGTACCTCGAACTGAGCTGGCGCGAGCGGGCCCGCCGGCTGGAGCGGGAGGTGACGCCCCTGCTCGACCGGGTGGGCAACCGGGAATGGGTGGCGCAGTTCCACGCCGTCGCCGGGCAGTTGCGCCGCGACGGGGAGCTGGCCGAGGCGGACCGGCACCTGCGGGAGGCCGCCCGGGGCTACGCCGAACTGGGGCTGACCCGCGAGATCGCGCTGTGCCGCTGGGCCCGTGGCTACGTGCTGCTGCGGGCCGGGCGGCCGGCGGAGGCGGGGGCGGAGCTGCGGGCCGCCCGGGAGATGCTGGGTGCCGTCGGCGCGGTGCTCGACCACGCCGGGGCGACGTTGGAGCTGGCCGAGGCGCGCCGGCGGGAGGGCGCCCTCGACGAGGCGGGCGAGCTGGCCGAGGAGGCCGCCCGGACGTGTGCCGCCTGCGACCACCGCGAACTCATGGCCGAGGCCGACCGGGTACGCGGACTGGTGCGGGCCGCCCAGGGCGACGACGACCAGGCGCGGCGGCTGTTGTCGCGCGCGGTCGACCGGTACGAGCGGGCCGGCCTGATGGGGGACGTGGTGATCACCTGCCGTCACCTCGCCGAGCTGCTGCTGGGCCGGTCGGAGCGGGACGCGGCCGCTGCGGTGCTGCGCCGGGGTCTGCGCGCGGCGGAGCGCCTGTCGTGACCGGGCCGGCGCCCGCCGTGGTGGGTGACGCGGCTCGGGGCGGGCTGGGCGCGCGACTCCACCGGTTGCGTACGGAGCGGGGCCTGACCCAGCGCGCCCTCGCGGAGCCCCGGTACACCGCGGCCTACGTCTCCGCCGTGGAGGGCGGGCGCCGGGTGCCCTCCGCCGACGCCGTCGCCCACTTCGCCGAGCGGCTCGGCGTGACCCCCGGGGACCTGGCCACCGGCCGCTCGCCGGCCGAGGCGGTACGCCTTCGGCTCCGGCTGGTCGGCACGGACCTGGCCGGGGCGGCGGGCGACCCGAGCGCCGTCCTCCGGGAGGTGGCAGTGGCCGCCGTCGACCTGGCGGAGCCGGTGCTGGCCGGCAGGGCCCGGCTCGGTCTGGCCCGCGCCGCGCTGCGCCGGGGCGATCCCGACGCCGCGTCGGTCGAGGTGGACCGGGCGGAGGAGCTGCTGGCGGGGGCGTCACCGCACGTGCGTGCGGAGGTGGCGGCCGGCCGCGCGGCGGTGGCGTGTCACGCCGGCGATCCCCGGTACGCCCGCTACCTGCTCACCGAGGCGCGGGACGCGCTGACCCGGGAGGGCTATCCGGACCCGTCGGCCCTGCTGGCCCTGCACGCCGAGCTGGTGCTCTGCCACGTCGCGCTCGGCGACGGGGACGCGGCGGCGGAGGACGCCGCGCGGGCCCTGGCCCTGGCGGTGCTGCCCGCGCCGGCGCAGGTGGCGGAGCTGCACCTGACCGTCGCCCGCTCGCTGCTCGCCGCGAAACGGACGGCGGAGGCCGAGGCCGCCGCCGAGCAGGCCCGTCAGGCGGCCCGGCAGGTCGCCATGGGGGTGCAGTTGGCGTGCTGCCGCAGGGCCCGGGGGCAGGGCCGGCGGGCCGCGGGCGACCTGGCCGGCGCGCTCGCCGACCTGGCCGACGCGCACGCGGCGCTGGCCGCCGCCGGGCGGCGGGTCCTGGCCGGGGACGTCGGAGTGGAGTTGGCCGAGGTCCACCATGCCCTGGGCCAGCCCGAGCGCGCCGAAGCGCTGCTGCGCGACGCCGCCGACCCGGGTGGCGACGTGGTGGTGGCGGCCCGCGCCGAGCGGGTACGCGGACTGCTGCGGGCCGACGCCGGGGACCGGGCCGGCGCCGAGCGGCACCTGCGGGCGGCGATCGCCGGCTACCGGGCGGCCGGGCGGCGCCGGGAGCTGGCCGGAGTGGTCCTGCTGCTGGCCGACCGGCTGGACGGGTGGGGCCGGTCCGGCGACGCGCTCGACCTGCTCCGCGACGGACTGCACCAGGTGGAGCAGCTCGGCGAGCGGGTCGCCGCGCTCCGCGCCACGGCCTGACCCGGCCGGCCCGCGCCGGGCCGGGCCGTCGCACGCGCCGGCGCGTCCGGTCCACCGCCCCGGGCGACCGGTCCGTCCGGGGCGACCGGTCGCCCGTCCGCGACCCACGACAAGACGGGCGACCGGTCCGTTCACGGTCCCGCGTCAGTCGCGGGCCCAGAGCGCCGGCGTGTGCGGCGGCTCCCAGCCGGGCTGGGCGGTGTGCGCCTGGAGACACCGGTAGCCCAGGCCGCCGTACGTCACCCGGGCGCCCGCCGGGTACGCGGTGCCGGGTGCCCAGGTGCCGCCGGGCGCGGTGCCGGTCGGGGTGGGGGTGGGGCCGGAGGTGACGTTCAGGACGAAGTCGAAGGTGGCCTCCCGACCGCCGTCCACCGCACGCACCGTCATGAGCAGGGCGGGGTCGAAGATCGGGTCGGTGTTGTTGCGCGGTTCGCCGGGGAAGTACAGCTGGGTGGTGAGCACCGGCCGGTTGGGCGCCTGCGCCTTGACGTGGATGTGCCGCGTCCGTCCGGGATAGAGGCCGGGCACGATCGTGGTGAGCCGGTACGCGCCCGACGCGTCGGTGAACTGGTGGCCGCGCAGCCGGTAGCCGGTGTTGTCGTAGGCGCCGTTGGCGTCGGCCTGCCAGAAGTCCAGCAGCGCGCCGGCAACCGGCCGGCAGTCCAGCCCGAAGACGTGGCCGACGACGGTGAGCCGGGTGCCGACCACGCCGGCCTCGACCAGGGAGGTGCGCCGCGGCGAGTTCGGCTTGAAGTAGGGGCCCTCCATCTGCTCCGGCGTCGGGTCGTCGCCGTCGTCGCAGTACGGGGTCAGGGGCGGTGGCGACGCGGTCGCCCCCGCGCCCGAACCCTGTGCGGCGCCGGCGACGAGGAACGGGGCGGGCAGCGCCAGCGCCGCCACCTTCAGCACGCTCTTGCGTGTCACGCCGCTGCGGGGGCCGGGGTCGCCGGGCTCCTGCGCGTCGCTCGGTGCACCGTTCATGAGCGCTCCTCCTCGTGGGACATCGGATCTTCCGGCCCGGCCGGCCCGTGGGCCCGCGACGCCGGGTGGGCCGGCGCGGCCGGCGATCCGACGGTATTGACCGACGTCAGGGCGCGTCGATGTGCCGCGGGCCGCGGTCGTGGTGTTTTCCGCCGTGCCGTCGGAACGCGCCGGGGGAGTCGCCGACCTCGCGGCGGAAGAACCGGCAGAAGTAGGCGGGGTCGGCGAAGCCGAGCCGACCGGCGATGGCGGCCACGGTCAGGTCGGTTCCGGTCAGCAGGCGTTTCGCCTCCAGCACCCGGGCCCGGCGGATCAGCCGGGCGGGGGTGGTGCCGGTGGCCAGCGGCACCGCGTCGTTGAGGTGGCGTACCGACACGCCGATCCGGCGGGCGTACGCGCCGGGCGGCTCGCCGACGAGGTCCGGTTCGGCGAGCAGTTCCTCGAAGCGGCGGGCGATGGCGGCGGCCCGGCGGTTGCGGGTGGTGGCCCCTGGCGGCGGGTCGGGGGCCGGCCGCGTGGGGCGGGCCCGGAGCACCTCGGTGAGCAGGAGGTGCAGGTAGGCCCGGAGGGTGTCTTCGCGGCCCGGCGCGGCCCGGCGGTGTTCGGCGGTCGCCCAGCGGAGCAGGGTGACCACCCTCCTCGCCTGGGTGGCGTCGCGGGGGCGCCAGGAGCGGTTTGTCGAGCGGTGCAGCGCGTCGCGGGCGGCCGGCACGGTGAGCAGGAACTCCGCGGCGCAGAGCAGCACGTGCCCGCGCAGGTCGCGCTGGTCTCGCCAGTGGTGCACCTGGCCCGGGGTGACGACGAACAGGTGTGGCGGCCGGACGGGGTGGGCGTCGAGGTCGATGACGTGCGACGCCCGGCCGTGGGTGACGTACACCAGCTCGTAGAAGGTGTGCCGGTGCGGGAAGTCGGCGCGGGAGAGCGGGCCGATCTCGTCGAAGGTGCCAACGGCGAACGGCACGTCGTCCGGGGCGGGCGCCGCGAGGTGGTGCCGGGGCAGGGCCGGCGGTGGTGCGGCGACGGCCGGTCGTGAGCGGAGGGACGGGGCCGGGCGGGGGGACTCCTCGGGCGGGCGCGACGGGGACACGGGCAACTCCTGCGGCTGACGCGGGACGGATGCAGATCGATCGACGCCTCTATTGACGGCATCGGATGCCTAACCTACGGTAATGGCAACAGAGTTAACAACAAATGTTGCCTCTCTAGTAGCGCACGGCGGGGAGCCCGCCACTTGGCGCTGCGTACCTGCTCATGCCTGGTCGATTCGACCCTCCACATCGTCCTGACCGCGAGGAGACCCCCATGCTCCGCCGAACAGCCACCGTGGCGGCAACTACCCTGAGTGCCGCCTCCCTGGTGCTGACCGTGGCCCTGGCAGCCCATGCCGGCGCCGATCCCACTGCCGCGTCCGCCGCCCCGGTCGCCGCCCCCGAGGGCGTCGCCCCCGAGATGTTCGCCGCCCTGCAGCGGGACCTGCGGCTGACCCCGGCCCAGGCCCGAGCTCGTCTCGACGTCGACGACCGGGCCAGCCGGGTCCAGCGGGTGCTGCGCACCACCCTCGGCGCCCGCTACGGCGGCACCTGGGTCGCGGAGCGGGGCGACGCCGTGTCGGTCGGCGTCACCAGTGCCGCCGACGCCGCCTCCGTCCGCAACCTCGGCGCGCTCCCCGTTCCGGTGACGTACCCCGAGCGTGCCCTGGACGCGGCGGTCGACCGGCTGAACCGCGGGGCCGCCGCCGCGCCGGACGCGGTCGTCGGCTGGTACGCCGACCTGCCCGGCAACGCCGTCGTGGTCCTCGCCCGCGACGGCGGCACGTCCGCCGCCCGCTCCTTCGCGGCCGCCGCCGGGGTGCCGGCCGGCGTGCTGCGCGTCCGCGCCAGCACGGAGGACCCGAGGCCGTACGCGGACGTGATCGGCGGCAACGCCTACTACACCGGCAGCAGCCGCTGCTCGATCGGGTTCTCGGTCAACGGCGGCTTCGTCACCGCCGGCCACTGTGGCCGGGCCGGCGCCCGCACCTCGCAACCGGGCGGCACGGTGCGTGGCTCCACGTTCCCCGGCCGCGACTACGCCTGGGTGCAGGTGGACGCTGGGAACACCCCGCGCGGGCTGGTGAACGACTACCGGGGCGGGACGGTGGCCGTGGCCGGCAGCGTCGAGGCCGCGGTGGGCGCGGCGGTCTGCCGGTCCGGCTCCACCACCGGCTGGCGCTGCGGCACCATCCAGCAGAAGAACGCCTCGGTGACCTACCCCGAGGGCACCGTGAGCGGGCTGACCCGCAGCAACGCCTGCGCCGAGCCGGGCGACTCGGGCGGCTCCTGGATCTCCGGTAACCAGGCCCAGGGCGTGACCTCGGGCGGCTCCGGCAACTGCAGCACCGGCGGCACCATGTACTTCCAGCCCGTCAACCCGATCCTGGCGGCGTACGGGCTGACGCTGGTCACGACCGGAGGCCCCGGCCCGACCCCCACGCCCACCTCGACCGGCACCCCGCCGGGCGGCACGACCTGGCAGGTCGGCACCGCGTACGCCGCCGGCGCGACGGTGGACCACGCCGGGGTCTCCTACCGTTGCCTCCAGGGGCACACCGCGCAGCCCGGGTGGGAGCCGCCGAACGTGCCGGCGCTCTGGCAGCGGCTCTGACCACCGCCTGCGCCACGACGTGTACGGGCCCGGTCGCCACGGCGACCGGGCCCGTACCCTGCGGGCAGGTGGTCAGCCCGCCCGCCTCGCCGTCGTCACAGCGACCCGCCGAAGGTGTCGCAGGACTTCGGGTCGCCGGTGGAGTAGCCCCGGGTGAACCACTGCCGGCGCTGCTCCGAGGAGCCGTGGGTGAACTCCTCCGGGTTCACCGGCCGGTTCGCCCGCTCGGAGATGGCGTCGTCGCCGATCTTCTCGGCGGTGTCGATGGCCTGCCGGATGTCCTGCTCGGTGATGCTGGTGAAGATCTTCTGACCGCTGGCGTCGGCGGTGCCGGTGGCGTTCTTGGCCCAGGCGCCGGCGTAGCAGTCGGCCTGCAGCTCCAGCTTCACCGACAGCGCGTTGGCGTTGTCGGGGTCGCGCTGCTGCTGGCGGCGCATCTGGGCCTCGGTGCCGAGCAGGTCCTGCACGTGGTGGCCGTACTCGTGGGCGAGCACGTACGGCTGGGCGAACTCGCCCTCCGCGCCGAGCTGCCGCGCGAGCACCTGGTAGAAGGTGAGGTCGATGTAGACCTGGTCGTCGGCGGGGCAGTAGAACGGGCCGACGCCGGAGTCGGCCTGCCCGCAGGCGGTGCTGACGCCCTGGCTGAAGAACACCGTCTTCGACGGGCGGTACTGCTCGCCGAACGCCTGGGGCAGGGCCTTCTGCCAGTACGCCTGGATGGAGTTGACGTAGAGCGTGTTGCGGCAGTCGAGCTGCTGGAGCGCGTCCTCGGCCGAGCACTTCTGCTCCAGCGACGTGTTGTCGCCCTGCGGCTCGTCGCCGCCGTTGGTGGCGGCGTTCAGGCCGAAGCCGCCGCCGACGAGGGCGACGAGCACGGCGATGACGAGGCCGACGATGCCGCCCCGGCCGCCGCCGATCGGGATGGGGATGCCGCCCAGCCCACCGCCTCCGCCGGATCCTCGCCGGTCGTCCACCTGGCTGGTGTCGATCCGCGCGTTCTCGTTCAGCTCCATGTCTACCCCGATCACCGTTCGATCCGTCTTGGTGGCTGCGGTACCGGACCGGGTCCGGACGGCGTTTCCGGTACCCGATGATCTTGGTCGGTAATCCGGAGGGGCGGCCGGGCGACGCCCGGTACACTTGCCCCGTGCTGCTCTGCGAAGGCTGAACCGCCCCGCGCCGACGGGCCTCGTGCTCGCCGGCGCTTTCGCGTGCCCTGAGTCAGCCCTTCCAGACCCCGAGAGCGAGTCCTCCGACATGATCACTGCCACCGGCCTGGAGCTGCGCGCCGGCGCCCGCATCCTGCTGTCCGACACCACGCTGCGCGTGCAGCCGGGTGACCGGATTGGCCTGGTCGGCCGCAACGGCGCCGGCAAGACCACCACGCTCAAGGTGCTCGCCGGCGAGGGGCAGCCGTACGCCGGGCAGATCGACCGGCGCAGCGCCATCGGCTACCTCCCGCAGGACCCGCGCACCGGCGACCTGGAGGTCACCGGCCGCGACCGGGTCCTCTCCGCCCGGGGTCTGGACGTGCTGATGGCCCAGATGAAGGAGATCGAGGCCAAGCTCGCCGACGGCGCCGACGACAGGCTGGTCCGCCGCTACGGCGCGCTGGAGGACCAGTTCGCCTCCCTCGGCGGGTACGCGGCCGAGGCCGAGGCCGCCCGGATCTGCGCCAACCTCGGGCTGCCGGACCGGGCGCTCGCCCAGACCATCGGCACGCTCTCCGGCGGCCAGCGCCGCCGCATCGAGCTGGCCCGGATCCTGTTCCGCGACGCCGGCGAGAACGGCGGCGGCATCCTGCTGCTCGACGAGCCGACCAACCACCTCGACGCCGACTCGATCACCTGGCTGCGCGGCTTCCTCGCCAACCACAAGGGCGGCCTGATCGTGATCTCCCACGACGGCTCGCTGCTGGAGTCGGTGGTCAACAAGGTGTGGTTCCTCGACGCCACCCGCTCCGTGGTCGACGTCTACAACCTGGGCTGGAAGGCCTACCTGGAGGCCCGCGAGACCGACGAGCGGCGCCGCCGCCGCGAACGGGCCAACGCCGAGAAGAAGGCCGGCGCGCTGATGGCACAGGCCGACAAGATGCGGGCCAAGGCCACCAAGACCGTCGCCGCGCAGAACATGGCCCGCCGCGCCGAGAAGCTGATCTCCGGACTGGAGGAGGTACGCGTCGCCGACAAGGTGGCGAAGGTGCGCTTCCCCAGCCCGGCCCCGTGCGGCAAGACGCCGCTCACCGCGACGGGCCTGTCCAAGTCGTACGGCTCGCTGGAGATCTTCACCGACGTGAACGTGGCGGTGGACCGGGGCTCGCGGGTCGCCATCCTCGGGCTCAACGGCGCCGGCAAGACCACCCTGCTGCGGATGCTCGGCGGCCTGCTGGAGCCGGACACCGGCGAGGTGCACGCCGGGCACGGCCTGCGGCTGGGCTACTACGCGCAGGAACACGAGACCCTCGACGTGGACCGGACGGTGCTGGAGCACATGCGCAGCGCCGCCATCGAGCAGACCGACACCGAGCTGCGCAAGATCCTCGGCGCGTTCCTCTTCTCCGGCGAGGACGTGGACAAGCCGGCCGGGGTCCTCTCCGGCGGCGAGAAGACCCGGCTGGCCCTGGCCACCCTGGTCTGCTCCGGCGCGAACGTGCTGCTGCTCGACGAGCCGACGAACAACCTCGACCCGGTTAGCCGGGAGCAGGTGCTCGACGCCATCGCCCGCTACCCGGGCGCGATCGTGCTGGTCACCCACGACCCCGGCGCGGTCATGGCACTGAAGCCCGACCGCGCCATCCTGCTTCCCGACGGCGACGAGGACGCCTGGAGCGACGACCTCCTGGAACTGGTCGAACTCGCCTGACCCCGCCTCTGCCCCTGTCCTCCCGTCGCCCGGGCGGCGGGGTGCCCGCCCGTCGGTGTCGCCCGGGCGGCGGCGCGGGCCGGTGCTCCGGTCGGCAGGATCACTCTATCGGGAAGATGACAACGCATAGCGTGTCGGTTGGCGAAGAGTTGATATCTGGCGCATGATCGTTCGAGGCGGTCTAATAGGTGGGACCGTATCCGAACCGCACAGTCTGGGACGTGAGGACACAGCATGGCAGCCACTGGCACAGCCACCAGCACTGAGAAGGGTCGCCGGATCGTCGGAGCCGAGCGTCAGACGCTCGCCAAGGACCTGGTAAAGCGGTACACCTCGGGTGAGAGCATCCGCGCGCTCGCGGCCTCGACCGGCCGTTCCTACGGGTTCATCCACCGGGTGCTCACCGAGTCCGGGGTTCAGCTGCGGCAGCGTGGCGGCGCCCGGCGTCGCAAGAAGGCATGATCCGCCCACCAGCGTCGTCCATCAGCGCCGCGCCCCGGGTCGCCCCTTGAGTTCAGAGGCGACCGGGGTTCGGCTGGAGTGCGACGGGCCGGTCGCGACGGTCACGCTGTGCCGGCCCGACGTGCTCAACGCCCAGACCCCGGCGATGTGGCACGCGATGAGCGAGTTCGCCCGGAATCTCCCCGGCGACGTGCGTGTCGTGGTCGTCCGCGGCGAGGGGCGGGCGTTCTCCGCCGGCCTCGACCTGACGGTGGCCGGGGCGTCCGGGCCGGGCTCGTTCGCCGAGCTCGCCACCCTGCCCGAGCACGAGTGTGCCGACCGGATCGGGGAGATGCAGGGCGGCTTCACCTGGCTGCACCGGCCCGACATCGTCTCCGTCGCCGCCGTGCAGGGCCACGCGATCGGCGCCGGGTTCCAGCTGGCGCTCGCCTGCGACCTGCGGGTGCTCGCCGAGGACGCGAAGTTCTCCATGGCCGAGGTGACGCTCGGCCTGGTGCCGGATCTCGCCGGCACCAAGCGCCTGGTCGACCTGGTCGGCTACAGCCGCGCGCTGGAGATCTGCGCCACCGGCCGGCGGATGGACGCCGCCGAAGCGGACCGGATCGGCCTGGCCACGGTGGTGGTGCCGAACGCCGACCTGGACGCCGCGGTGCGCGACCTGACCGCCGGGCTGCTGGCCAACAACCGCAACGCGGTGGTGGAGATCAAGGCGCTGCTGGCCGGCGCCGTCGGTCGGTCGGCCGCCGAGCAGCAGCGGGCCGAGCGTGAGGCGCAGACCCGGCGGCTGCGCGACCTCGCGGGTCGGGGAGAATAGTAAGGACCGTTCGGGAAGATCCGGGTTACGACCGAGGTTGTCAGAGTCGTCGGGAGAATTGACCTGACGGTGTGGTCGACCCGACGACCCGGAGGTGAAAGTGTCCAACCCGATGTCCGGTGGCGGCATGGCCGGTTGGAGCATGCTCCGGTCGATGCGCAGCCGCGACGAGATCTCCACCCACCGGCTCAAGCGCGGCGTGGCCCGCCGGATCGTGGCCTTCGCCCGGCCCTACCGCCGGGACATCGTCGTGTTCCTGGTGACCGTGGTGCTGGCCGCGATCATCGGCGTGGCCACCCCGGTGCTGGCCGGCGACGTGATCGACGCGATCAGCCGGGGCGGCTCGGGGGCCGGCGACCTGGTGGTCCGGTTGGCCCTGGTCATCGCGGCGCTCGCGGTGGCCGACGCGCTGCTCTCCCTGGCCCAGCGGTGGTATTCGGCCCGCATCGGCGAGGGCATCATCCTCGACCTGCGCACCCGGGTCTACGACCACGTCCAGCGGATGCCGCTGCAGTTCTTCACCCGCACCCAGACCGGCGCGCTGGTCAGCCGGCTCAACAACGACGTGCTCGGCGCACAGCGGGCGTTCACGTCGACGCTGTCGGGCGTGGTCAGCAACGTCATCCAGCTGGTGCTCACCGCCGCCGTGATGTTCACCCTGTCCTGGCAGATCACGGCGCTGTCGCTGGTGCTGCTGCCGGTGTTCATCATCCCGGCCCGACGGGTCGGCAAGCGGCTCGCCGAGATCACCCGCGAGTCCTACAACCTCGACGCCAAGATGAACGCCACGATGACCGAGCGCTTCGGTGTGTCGGGGGCGCTGCTGGTGAAGCTCTTCGGCCGGCCGGAGGTGGAGGCGCGTCGGTTCGCCGGGCGGGCCGAGCGGGTCCGCGACATCGGCATCCAGTCCGCGATGTACTCGCGGACCTTCTTCGTCGCCATGCTGCTGGTCGCCTCACTGGCCCAGGCGCTCACCTACGGCCTGGGCGGCTGGCTCGCCGTCACCGGCAACGTCAGCGCCGGCACCGTGGTGACCCTCGCGCTGCTGCTCACCCGCCTCTACGGCCCGCTGACCGCGCTGTCCAACGTGCGCGTCGACGTGATGAGCGCGCTGGTCTCCTTCGACCGGGTCTTCGAGGTGCTCGACCTGAGGCCCAGCATCGAGGAGAAGCCCGACGCTGTTCCGGTGCCGCGCGGCAGCGGTCGGGTGGAGTTCCGCGAGGTGCGGTTCCGCTATCCCAGCGCCGCCGAGATCTCGCTGGCCTCGCTGGAGGAGGTCGCCGCGCTGGACCGTACGGTCAACGAGCCGGTACTCAAGGGCGTCTCGTTCGCCGTCGAGCCGGGGCAGATGGTGGCGCTGGTGGGCCCCTCCGGCGCCGGCAAGTCGACGCTGTCCATGCTGATCTCCCGGATCTACGACGTCACCGACGGGCAGGTGCTGGTCGGCGGGGTGGACGTCCGCGACGCCACCCTCGACTCGCTGCGCGACGAGATCGGCGTGGTCACGCAGGATTCGCACCTGTTCCACGAGACCATCGCCGAGAACCTGCGCTACGCCAAGCCGGACGCCACGGACGACGAGATCTGGGCGGCCCTGGCCGGCGCGCAGGTCGCCGACCTGGTCCGGTCGCTGCCGGAAGGGCTGGACACCCTCGTCGGTGAGCGGGGCTACCGCTTCTCCGGCGGCGAGAAGCAGCGCATCGCCATCGCCCGGCTGCTGCTCAAGGCCCCGTCGATCGTGATCCTCGACGAGGCGACCGCGCACCTCGACTCCGAGAGCGAGGCGGCGGTGCAGCGGGCGCTCGCGGTGGCGCTGACCGGGCGTACGGCGTTGGTGATCGCGCACCGGCTCTCCACGGTCCGCGACGCCGACCAGATCCTGGTCCTCGACGACGGGCGGATCGTCGAGCGGGGCCGGCACGAGGAGCTGGTCGCCGTGGGCGGCCTCTACGCCGAGCTCTACCGCACCCAGTTCGCGGTGGCCGACTCTCCCACCCCGTACGGCGACGCGACGGGCCCCGAGCCGGTGGCCGTGCCGCCGCTGCGGCCCTACCTCGCCGACGAGGCACTGCCACCGGCCGCAGCCAACTGACCTCGGCCGGCGGTGCCGACCGACGTCTCGGCCGGCACGAATCTGCCGGCGGCGGCCGGCGGGTAAGCCGGCGGCGGGCGATCGGCGCCGGGGTCGGCGGGGCGGACGGCGGCCTCAGCCGGTGACGACCGCCGCCCGTAACTCCCCGAACGCGGCGCCGAGCGTCTCGGGGGTGAAGTGCGCGTTCAGGCCGCTGGGGTTGGGCAGCACCCAGAGCCGGGCGTCGGCCAGGGGCTCCGGCTGCGGCCCGAAGGCGGCCTTCGGCCGCGCGAACCCGATCCGGTACGCGGTCACCCCGACCACGGCGACCCACCGGGGCCGGTACCGCGCGACCTTGCCGGCGAGGATCTGCGCCCCCTCGACCAGTTCGGCCGGGGTCAGCTCGTCCGCCCGGGCGCTGGCGCGCGCCACCATGTTGGTGATGCCGAGGCCGAGGCCGGGTAGTTCGTGCTGCTCGCTCGGGTGCTGCAGCCGGGGCGTGAAACCGCCCCGGTGCAGTGCCGGCCAGAACCGGTTGCCCGGCCGGGCGAAGTGCCAGCCGGTCGCGGCCGACCACAGGCCCGGGTTGATCCCGACGAAGAGCACGTCCAGCCCGGGGGCGATGACGTCGGGAATGGTGCGCTCCGCCGCCGCGGCGAGTTCGTCGCGGGTGGGGCGCGGGTGCCGCCCGGCCGCGTCCCCCGCCCCGGCCCGCCGCCCAGCCGGGGAGTCGGGGGCCGGCCGGGCGGGGGTACCGGCCACTACAGGCCCCGCAGCGCGCCGCCGTCGACCGGCACGGTGACCCCGGTGAGGTAGCTCGCGGCGGGGGAGAGCACGAACGCGGCCACCCGGCCGAACTCGGCGGGGGCGCCGATGCGGCGCAGCGGGATGCCCGCCTCGGCCTCCGCGCGGGCCCGCTCGGGGTCGCCGGTGGCGGCGAAGAGCTCGACGTTGCGGTCGGTCATGATCCGACCGGGCAGCAGCCCGAGCACCCGCACGCCGCGGGGGCCGTACTCGTCGGCGACGTCCTTGGCCATGCCCGCCAGGCCGGGCCGCAGGCCGTTGGAGATGCCCAGCCCGGGCAGGGGCGAACGCACCGAGGTCGACAGGACCAGCCCGATCGCGCCGCCGTCGCCCTCGGCCAGGGCGGTGGCGATCGTCCGCACCGCGCGGACGGTGCCCAGGAAGACCGTCTCGAAGGAGCGGCGCCACTGCTCGTCGGTGACCGACGCGGCGCTGCCCGGTGGCGGCCCACCCACCGACACGAGCGCCCCGTCCAGGCGTCCGAAGTGGTTGCGGGCCGCCGCCACCAGCCGCTCCGGCGTCTCGGGGTCGGTCAGGTCGGCGGCCACCCCGACGGCCCGCTCCGGCCCGCCGAGGCGCTGCGCGGCGGCGGCCACCGCGTCGGCGTCGCGGGCGGAGAGCACCACGCGGGCACCGTCGGCGACGAGGCACTCCGCGGTCGCGTGGCCCAGGCCGCGGGAGGCGCCGGTCAACACGTACACCCGATCGGTCAGTCCGAGATCCATGCCGACGATCCTGCCGCACGCGCCGGGATCCGCCAGCCGGGGGCGGCGGGTCGGTTCAGCGGCGGGCGGGGCGCAGCAGGCGTACGCGACCGGCGACCTGCACGGCGACGGCGCCGCCGGCGCGTCCCCACCCGGGCAGGCGGCGCGGCCGCGGCGGCCGGTGGCCGTCGTAGCGGTGGGTCGCCTCCCGCGCGGCCAGCTCCTCCGCGCCCAGCGGCGGCAGCGTGCCCTGACCGCGCAGGTCACGGGCGAGGTCCCAGCCGTCGCGCAGCGAGCCGCGGGTCGGTCGCCGCGCCGCCCACCGGGCGAAGGTCGCCGGCCAGTCGGCGCCGAGACCGGCGGCGAGCAGCGGCCAGTGCCGGGCCACGTCCCCGGCCCGTTTGCGCAGCAGCGCGGCCCGGGCGGCGGCCAGCGCCGCCGGGTCGAAGCCGGGCGGGAGCGGAGCGCCGGCCACCAGCGCCGCGACCAGTGCGGCCTGCCGGTCGGCCAGGTCGCCGCTCACGCCACGGCCGGGAAGCCGGAGGCGGCGGCGAGGGCGTCCAGCTCGGCGCGCAGCGCCGCGGCAGGCGGGTAGTGCCCGTCGCGTTCCAGCAGCAGCGCCGGCGGCCGGTGGCGGGCGCACAGCTCGCGCAGCAGGTCGAGCACCGCCGGGGGCACCGGGTCGGTGTGCGTGTCGTGGTAGAAGCCGCCGTGCTCGGCGCCGCCCGCCACGTGCAGGTAGGCGACCCGGTCCAGCGGCAGCCGGTCGAGCAGCGCGACCGGGTCGGTGCCCCGGTTGTGGGCGTTGGCGTAGACGTTCGCGACGTCGAGCAGCAGGAACGCGCCGGTGCGGTCCAGGATCTCGGTGAGGAAGTCGGCCTCGTCGAGCTCGTCGTCGGGCCAGTCGAACAGGGCCGCGATCGGCTCCAGGGCGATCGGCGCCGGCAACTCCGCCTGGGCGCGGGCGACGTTGGCGCAGACCGCGTCGACCGCCGCCCGGCTGCGGGGCAGCGGCAGCAGGTGGCCGGCCTCGACGCCGCCGGCCCGGACGAACGCGATGTGCTCGCTGACCAGCGGCGCGTCCGTCAGCTCCGCCACCGCCGCCAGGTGGGCGACACGGGCCGGATCGACCGGCTCCGCGCCGCCGAGGGAGAGCCGCACGCCGTGCGGTACGACCGTCACGCCGCGCTCGCGCAGCGCGGCGAGCCCGCCGGGCAGCGGCCCGGCCGCCGGGACGGACTCCGCCACGACCTCCACGAAGCGCAGCCCGGGCAGGTCGGCCACGAAGCCGGAGATCTCCGGCCGCCAGCCGATCCCGACCCCGCGCGGGCCGGTCATCCTCCGCACCCGCCGCCGCCCCCGCCGCCGCAGGAGCTGCCGCCACCGCAGGAGCTGCCGCCACCGCAGGAGCTGCCGCCGCCGCAGCCGGAGGAGCCGCCGGCACTGCTGGCCGCCTGCCGCTGGATCTCGGCCTGCTCGGCGAAGCCGGGGTCCATCGCCCACAGCGACGCGGCGCCGAACAGCGCCACGCCCATCGCGGCGCCCGTCGCGCCGTAGGTGGCGTAGGCGGGGGCCGACGCGGGTGCGAGGTAGGTGTGCTGCTGCCGCAGGCCGCGCAGCTCCCGGGTGGCGGCACGGGTCCGCCTGGGCACCCGGTACAGCAGGACGGCCGCCACGATCAGCGGGAGCTGGCTCAGCACGAGCCAGCCCACCGGCCGGTCGTTCGACAGGCCCGCGAAGATCCGGACGAACCCGACCAGCAGCAGGGCGGAGAGCAGGAACGGGCCTCTGCGCAGGGCCGCCCGCCGGGCCGGCGCGAGCGCCAGCCCGCGCTGCTCCAGGCCGGTCCGGAGCTGGTCCAGCGCCCGGCGTACCCACTCGTCGTGGCGCAGCTCCCGGGTGGTGGCGTGCCGGCTGGCCGCGCGGTGGATCGCCTGGTCCAGCGGGGTGGTCCCGGCCGGCGGCGGACCGCCGGTGGCCAGCCGCCGGTCCGGTCGTACGCCGATCGCCCCGCTGCCGCGCAGCCCGCCGAGCGAGGCCCAGATCGCCAGCTGCTCCCCGCCGTTGAGGTAGGCGACCTGTTGCGGGCCGAGCGGGCCGACGGCACCGGCCGGCGGCCCGGCGAGGACGCGGGCCCGGTGCACGATCGAGGCGACGACGACCACGGCGGCGGCGAGGAGATAGACGCGGAGGAAGAGGGGGCCGGGGATGCCCCAGGTGTCACCCGGTGCGGCGAGGACAAGCATCTGCTGCTCCTGTCGAGCGAGGGGTCGCGGCCTCATTGTGGGGCAGGTCCGCCAGGCCGGACCCACCGCGAGGGGCGAGTTACCGGACCGATACGCGGACGGCCGGACGCGGGGAGGGACGGCGCGGCGGACGGGCTGCCGGCGGGGCGGGGGCGTCGTGCCGGTCAGCGGCGAGAGCCCGCCTCCCCGACCAGGTGGACCGTCGAGCCGGCCAGCGGCGGCGGAACCCGCCGGCCGGGTGGACAGCCGTGCCGGTCAGCGGCGGCGGTACCCGCCGGCCGGGTGGACAGCCGTGCCGGTCAGCGGCGGCGGTACCCGCCGGCCGGGTGGACAGCCGTGCCGGTCAGCGGCGGCGGACCGCCTCCTCGACCAGGTCGAGCACCGGGCCGAGGTCGCCGGCGGGGCGGCCCATCGCCAGGTGCAGCACCAGCCCGTCGTAGGCGAGTTCGAGGAACTGGGCCAGCACGTCGATCGGCACGTCGTCGCGGAGCACGCCGGCCTCCCGCTGGCGGGCCAGCCGCTCGCGGGTCGCCTCGGCGATCGCGGCGGACCGCTGGGCCCACCGCTTCGCGAACGCCGGGTCGGTGCGCAGCCGTCGGGAGACCTCGAGCTGGCTGCCCAGCCAGCCGGTGGTGTCGGGGGAGACCGCGCCGGCCAGCAGGTCCCGCATCACCTGGACCAGACCGTTGCGAGCGACAGTCTCCACCATGGCGGCGGCGTCGTCCTCGGCGACGGCCAGGAAGAGCGAGTCCTTGTCGCGGAAGTGGTGGAAGATCGCGCCCCGGGACAGCCGGGTGGCCTCCTCGAGCCGGCGCACGGTGGCACCCTCGTAGCCGTGCCGCGCGAAACACGCCCGCGCGGCGGCGAGGATCTCCTGCCGGCGCGCGTCGAGCTGGTCCTGGCTTACTCTGGGCACGGGTCGATCGTGTCAGGTCGCCCCTTGTCCTGCAAACCGTACGTACGGCTTGGTTGCGCCGAACGAATGATCATCGGGAGTGGCGGGGCCCTCTAGGATCGGCGCGTGACGTCACTCCCCGCCGCCGAGGCACCTGCCGCCGCCGAGGTTCCCGCCGCGCCGCTGACCGTCGCGACCGTGCAGGCCGAGGCCGTCCCCGGTGACGTGGCCGGCAACGCGGCCACCGCCGCCCGGCTCGTCCGTCGGGCCACGGAGCGGGGTGCCCGGGTGACCGTGCTGCCCGAGCTGTTCCTGCCCGCGTACCACCCGCAGACGCTGGCGGCCGACCCGGCCGGCACCGACGTCGCGGCCGACGCCACCGCGACGGTCGACGACCCTCGGCTGGACCCGCTGCGCGAGGCGGCCCGCGACGGCGGCGCCGCCGTGGTGATCGGCGCGGCGGTCCAGCACCCCGACGGCAGGCGGACCATCTCCTCGCTGGTGGTCGACCCGGCCGGCGTGGTCCGCGTCGGCTACGACAAGCAGCAGCTCTGGGGCGGCGAGCGGGAGCTGTTCGTCGCCGGCGACCGGGGCGCCACCCTGCTGGTCGACGGCTGGCGGTTCGGGCTCGGCATCTGCTACGACGGCTGCTTCCCGGAGCACGGCCGGGCCGCCGCGGTCGACGGCGCGCACGGCTACCTCTGCCCGAGCGGTTACGTGGTCGGCTCCGAGCACCGTCGCGACCTCTACTACGCCGCCCGCGCGCTGGACAACACGATGTACGTGGTCTTCTCCAACGCCGTCGGCGGGGAGGGCCGGTGGCGGTTCGGCGGCGGCGCCGCCGTCTACGACCCGGAGGGCCGGCCGCTGGCGCGGGGCGCGGACACCGGCGAGGACGTGCTGGTCGTCGCGCTCGACCCGGAGGCCCTCGCGGCCACCCGGGCGGCGCACTCCATGCTGCTCGACCGCCTGCCCGACCAGGGGCCCGCCCGTACGGCGCTGTCGGCCTGACCAGGGGCGTGGCCGTGGGGCGCTGTCGGCCTGACCCGACGACCGGGACGGTTGCGGCGACATCGGGCGTCACCGGCCCGCCGCCGCGGCCTCCGGCGGGCACCCCTGGGGCGCGTCGGCCCGCCGGAGGCCGCCCCGCCGCGCGGGCCTGTCGGGGGAGGTCGCAGTCCCGTAGTGTGCGCGAGTGCCGCTGCTCCTGCTGGATCTGGACGACACCCTGCTCGACCGGGCCGGCCCCTTCCGCGCCTGGGCGGAACGTTTCCTGGACGGCGTCGGCGCGCCGGCCGGCGACATCGACTGGCTGCTCTCCGTCGACGCCGACGGGCTGACCGACCGGTGGGACGTGGCGGACGCCGTCCGGGACCGGTACGGGCTGCGGATCCCGTCCATCGACCTGGTCGAGGAGCTGCACGACGCCGTGGTCGCCAACAGCCGGCTCGACCCGCTGGTCGCCTGCGCGCTGCGGATCGCCGACGACGCCGGCTGGACGCCCGTGGTGGTCTGCAACGGCGCGGTGCGGCAGCAGGAGGCCAAGATCCGGCGTACCGGGCTGGACCGGTTCGTCGCCGACTGGGTGATCTCCGAGGAGGCCGGGGTCAGCAAGCCCAACCCGAGGATCTTCGCGCTGGCCGCGCGGCGGGCGCGGCTGCCGCTGCGGGGTGCCTGGGTGGTCGGTGACGGGCCGGAGGCGGACATCGGCGGCGCCGCCGCCATCGGGCTGCCCAGCGTCTGGTTGCACCGGGGGCGCGCCTGGACCGACGGCCGGTTCGCGCCGACCCGCACCGCCGACGGCCTGATCGCCGCCGTCGCCGTGGTGCTGGGCGGCTGACGCCCGGGCGGTAATCCGCTTGACCCGGCGACGCCGGAGGCGTGAGCATGGTCGGCGCATCGTGCAGCCGGGCGTGCGTCCGGTCGAGGAGAGGGGGTCGGTCATGGCCGTCTTCGCAGGTCACTTCCACCTGCCTCCATCAGCCTCGAGCAAGGGATCACCACCGCAGTGCGCGATCACGACCTTCCGGCGCGCGAGCGCCGTACCCGCGGCAAGCGCCGCTTCGACGACGACGAACAGCTCTTCCTGAAGCACGGCCGGGCCGCCGCGCCCGCCCCCGCCGACCCCGACGCCGAGCCGGACCCCGACACGGGGGAGCGCTGGTCCTCCTGGGACGACGCCGTGCACGGCCCGCAGCCCCACCCGGACTGGCTGGTCACCGAGCTGGCCGCGAAGGACACCGAACTCGGTGTGCTCAAGACCGGCAAGGAGGCGGACGTCCACCTGGTGCGCCGGGCGGTGCCCGACACCGACCGGTCCTGCCTGCTGGCGGTCAAGCGCTACCGGGACGCCCAGCACCGGCTCTTCCACCGCGACGCCGGCTACCTGGAGGGGCGCCGGGTGCGCCGCTCCCGCGAGAACCGGGCGATGGCCGGCCGCACGGCGTTCGGCCGGCAGATGATCGCCGGTCAGTGGGCGGCGGCGGAGTTCGCCGCGCTGGCCCGGCTCTGGGAGATCGGCGCCCGGTACGGCACGATCTCCGTCCCCTATCCGGTGCAGCTGCGCGGCACCGAGCTGATGCTGGAGTTCCTCGGCGATCCGGCCGAGGGAACGGCCGCGCCCCGGCTGGCCCAGCTGCGGCCCGAGGCCGGTGAGCTGCGCGACCTGTGGGAGCAGATGGTCGACGCCCTGGTGGTGCTCGCCCGCGCCGGCCTGGCGCACGGCGACCTGTCGCCGTACAACCTCCTGGTGCACGCGGGGCGGCTGGTGCTGATCGACCTGCCGCAGGTGGTCGACGTGGTGGCCAACCCGCAGGGACCGGAGTTCCTGGCCCGCGACGTCCGCGTTGTCGCGACCTGGTTCGCGGCCCGGGGGCTGCCGGCGGAGGCCGCCGACCCGGCCACGCTGACGGCGTTGCTGCTGCGGGAGGCGGGGATCCGTTGACCGGGTGCCCCGGGCGGTCGAACTCGGCCGCCCGGGGCCCGGCTCACTGCAGGTAGCGCTCGACCTCGGGCCGGGGGCGCACGCCCTGGGCGTCCGGGTCGCCGTGGGTCTGCCGTGCCGCCCGGCGCCGGCGCAGCAGGTCCCAGCACTGGTCGAGGGACTCCTCCAGCTCGCGCAGCCGGGTGCGGGCGTCGTCGTCGGTGCCCGACTCGTTGGCCTGCGCGTCGGCGCGCAGCCGGTGCTCCTCGTCGACCAGCTCGGAGATCCGGTTCAGGATGGTCTTGTCGTCCATGCCCTGAGCCTGGCACAGGCGGTGCGGGCGCGCCCGGATTCCACCTTCGACCGCCCCCCGCCGTGGGGGCCGCTGCGGTAGGTTTCCCAGCCATGGCGCTCACCGTCCGGGCCGCCGCGCCGCGCGACGCGGTGCCGGTCGCCGGCCTGCTCCGCGCCGCCGAGCCCCACCTGGTCGTCACGCCCGAGCTGCTCGCCTGGCAGGCGACCGGCAAGCCTGCGGAGCGCTTCGGGATGCTCGTGGCCGAGGCGGGCGACGGGATCGCCGGCGTGGCCCGGACGGGGCTGCTGCACGAGAGCGCCGAGCCGGGGCTCGGCTTCGTCAACCTCGTCGTGCGTCGCGAGCGGCGGGGCCGGGGCGTCGGGTCGGCGCTGCTCGCCGCCGCCGAGGAGCGGCTCGCCGGGCTCGGGGTGCGCCGGGCGTACGCGCGGGTGGCCGACGAGCCGGCCGCCGTCTCCTTCGCCGAGCGGCGCGGCTACCGACCGGGCCGGCGCAACCTCATCCTCCGCCTGGACCTGACGGTGGCGCTGCCGGCGCCGCCCGCCGCGCCGCCGGGGGTGCGGCTGATCGCGGCCGCCGACCTGCCCGATCCCCACCCGCTCTACGAGGCGGACCTCGACGCCGCCGCCGACGAGCCGGGCGACGTGGGGATGGACGAGATCGACTACGCCGACTGGCGGGCCGCGTACTGGGACCGGCCGGACCTGGACCGGCGGCTGACCACGGTGGCCCTGGTGGACGACGAGGTCGTCGCGTTCAGCGTCGCGCTGACCGACGGCGGGGCCGCCTACCTCTCGGGGATGACCGGCACCCGGCGCGAATGGCGGGGTCGGGGCCTGGCCCGGCTGGTCAAGCACGCGTCGCTGCGCTCCGCCCGGTCGGCCGGCCACCGGCAGGCGTTCACCGTCAACGACGCCGGGAACGACGCCATGCGCGCGGTGAACGAGTGGTTCGGCTACCAGCGGGTGGCGGCCGAGCGGCGTTACCTCGCGGAGCTGCCCCGTCGACCGTCATCCATTGCGTGACAGTGGGACATTTCGCAGCGCAAACGCTGGAGCTGCTCCCTGCGGTGATGAGATGCTCTCGGCACCCAGGCGGTGGAAGTTCCATGTGGACCTGCGACGGATCACCGCCGACACGACGAGGAGACGTGGTACGCGATGCCAAGCCTGCCTGACGGCCAGGACGCCCCTCTCTCCGCCGACCCGCGCACCATCCCGCTGCGGCGGGCGCTGCCCGCCCTGATCCGGGACCCCCTCGGCGCGCTGGTCGGCTTCGCCGAGGAATCCGGCGGGGACGTCGTCCGGCTCAACCTCGGAACGTTCCGCCCGTTCCTGGTCAGCCACCCCGAACACCTGCAGTACGTGCTGCGGGACCGCGCGGACAACTACGTCCGGGACGGTCGGGGGCTGCTGTGGCGTCCGGTCCGCCGGGTCGTCGGGGAGGCCATCCTGGTCGCTGAGGGCGAGGTGTGGGAGTCCAGCCGCGACGCCCTGCAACCGCTGTTCACCGCGAAGCGGGCTGAAATGCTGGTGGACCGGATGGCCGAGGCGATCAGCGAGGCGGTCGACGAGTGGGACGAGCCCGCCCGGCAGGGGCGGCCGATCGACACAGCCGACGAGCTGACCCGTATCGTCCTGCGCGCCACCATGCGGGTGCTCTTCGCCGACCGGATCTCCGTGCCGGACGCGCAGCGGATCAGCGCCGCGCTGGACACCGTCACCACCTCGATGCTTCCCCGCCTGCTGGTGCCCTTCGTGCCCTACTCGGTGCCGGTGCCCGGCGACCGCGCGTTCCGGGCCGCCGTCCGGACCATCGACGACGTGGTGTTGCCGATCATCCGCGAGGCGCGGGCTCGGCCGGGCGACGGCGACGACATCATCTCCACCCTCTGCCGGCCCCGCCCGGACGGCCGCAAGCCGGACGAGTACCAGATCCGGGGCGATGTCGTGGCCATGTTCTCCACCGCCACCGAGACCACCATCGCGCTGCTGTCCTGGCTCTGGCCGGTGCTGGAAACCCAGCCGGAGGTCGCTGCCCGGCTCTATGCCGAAGTGGACCGGGTGGTCGGCGGCGACCGGGTGCGGCGGGAGCACCTCGGCGAGCTGCGGTACGGGCGCATGGTGCTGGACGAGATGCTGCGGCTCTATCCCGCCGGTTGGATGATTCCCCGGACGGCGGTCGCCGACGACGTGCTGGGCGGGGTGCGGATCAAGGCGGGCGCGACGGTGCTGGTCAGCCCGTACGTGACCCAACGGATGCCGATGTTCTGGGACGACCCGGACCGGTTCGATCCCGAACGCTTCTCGCCGGAAAAGCCCCGACGCCGCTACCGCTACTCCTACTTTCCCTTCGGCGGTGGCCCCCACCAGTGTCTGGGGCAGTACCTGTTCCTCCTGGAGGCGCAGATCATCGTGAGCACACTGCTGAGCCGCTTCCGGTTCCGACCCACGGAGCCGGCCGACCTGACCCCCCGGATGGGCGCCTCGCTCTCGCCCCGGCAGCGGCTGCGGGTGACCCTGTCGCCGGTGCAGCGGCCGGTCGCCCCGTGAGCACGACGGACGCGCCGCCGCGGGCCGGCCAGGCCGACGTTGCCGAGCAGGGCAGGATCTGCGCCCTGGCCACCCGGGGCGTACGCGACCTGCAGAAGGTGACCGCCGCGCATCCCGGACTCTTCTCCGCCGCCACGTTCGATTCCGCGCTGCTCGGTTCCGTCGCCAGCGCCATCGCCTTCACCGCGCCCTGGCACAGCGCCGCCGAGCTGCGCATCACTACCCGTACGCTGCTCTGGGTCTTTGCGGCGGACTGGCAGGTCGACTACCTGGCGACATCCGCCGACGCCGTGCAGGCGGTGGTGGCGGAGTGCCTGGCGGTGGCCGACGGCGCCCATCCGCCGGCGGGGCTGCACCTTGCGCGGCTGCTGGCCGACATCCGCGATGATCTGGCGACCGTGCCGGCGTTCGACCGGTTCCGCCCGGTGTGGCGCGACGAGCTGGCCCGGATGTTCGCCGCGGTGGCTCGGGAGTGGGACTGGAAGAACGCCTCGCGCGCGCCGGGCGGCTCCCTGCCCACCCTCGACCGCTACCTCGACAACGCCGACAACCTGGCCTGTTCCTTCGTCAACGCCACCCACTGGATCGCCACCGGCGACGGGAAGTGCCTACGGCACCTGGACGAGCTGCTGACGGTGGGTCGGGAGGTGCAGCGGGTGCTACGCCTCGTCAACGACCTGGCCACGCACGAGCGGGACGTGGAGTGGGGGGACCTCAACGCGCTCATGCTGGTGCCGGATCCCGCCCTCGTGCGCGACCGGTTGACCCAGCTCACGCGGCGCTGCCAAGGGCTGCTGGACCTGCTGGCCGAGCGGGATCCCCGGCAGGCCGACTACCTGCGCCGGCAGATCTCCTTCACCGCCGGCTTCTACCAGGTCTCGGACTTCTGGGGGCGCGATGAGTGACGGCGGATCCCGGGCGGCCACGACACCGGCTCAGCGCACCGGCCACGACCCCGACGGCTGCGCCGACCTGGCCCGGGAACTCGTCGCCACCATGGCGCTGCGACCGTGGGGAGAGGTAGCTCCCTCCGTCTACGAGACCGGCCGGTTGGTGGTCGTCGCGCCCCGGCTCGCCGGGCACGCGGAGCGGGTCGCGTTCCTCGTGCGGACCCAGCGCGCCGACGGCGCGTGGGGACCCCCGGAGGGCTACGCGCTGGTGCCGACACTGAGTGCCACCGAGGCGCTGCTGGCGGCGCTGACGGACGAGTTCCTGCCGGCGACCGCCCGCCCGGCCCTGGCCGACGCGGCCGGGCGCGGACTGCGCGCCCTGTCCGTCCTGCTCGCGGCGAGCTCCGCAATGCCGGACACCCCCGCCGCCGACCTGATCGTGCCGGCCCTGGTGGACTCGATCAACGCACGGACCGCCGGGCCGGACGCCGCGCTGTCGATCCCGTACCCGTTGAACCTTCCCACCGGGACGGACCGTCACCGATTGACCGCGGTCCGGGCGGCGCACGCCGCCGGCGCCGACCTGCCTCCGAAACTGGCGCATTTCGGCGAGCTGCTGCACGGGCCGGCGCCGCGGTCCCGCGCGGCCGATCCGACCGCGGTCGGGGCCTCGCCGGCGGCGACCGCGGCATGGCTGGCCGCCGCCGGTCCCGACGCCGACGGGCGAGAGGCCCGCGTCTTCCTGGAACGGGTGGTCGGCGAGGGCGACGGGGCGGTGCCGTGCCCCATGCCGATCACCGTCTTCGAACGCGCCTGGGTCCTCGGCGGACTGTCCCGCGCCGGCGTCCCGGTGCAGCCACCGAGGTCCGTCCTCGCCAGCCTCACCGACGCCGTCGGCCCCGCCGGTGTCGCCACCGGAGCGGGCCTGCCGACCGACGCGGACACCACGGCCGTGACCCTGTACGCGCTCGGGCGCCTGGGGCGTCCGATCGAGCCGACGAGCCTGTGGGCGTACGAGACGGCGGAGGGCTTCTGCACCTGGCCAGGAGAGGACGGCTTCTCGGTCACCACCAACGCGCACGTGCTCGACGCCCTCGGGCAGCATGCCGTGCGTGACCCGGGCGCCGCCCGTTACCGGAGGGCCGTCGACCGGCTGACCCGGGTGCTCCGGGAGCGGCAGGAGGCCGACGGCAGCTGGCACGACCGGTGGCACGCCTCGCCGTACTACGCCACCGCCTGCTGCGTGCTCGCGCTGACCGAGTCCACTCATCACGGAGACCGGGCGGGGGCTGTCGACCGAGCGGTGTGCTGGGTGCTGGCCAACCAGCGCGACGACGGGTCGTGGGGCCGGTGGGAGGGCACCGCGGAGGAGACCGCGTACGCCCTGCAGATCCTGCTGGCCGTGCCCTCGAACGAGCCGGCGGTGGTCGATGCCGTCCTCAGGGGACACGCCTACCTCCGGGCCCGCGTCGGCCGGCGCGAGCACCCGCCGCTGTGGTACGGCAAGGAACTCTACTGCCCGACGACCATCGTCCGGGCGGCGGTGGTCGGCGCCGTCCACATCGCACACCGCTGGCCCGGAAACCGGCGCACTGCTGGGCATGTCGTGACCGGACGGCAGAAATCAGCAACTTGAGGCAACATGTGGGCACTGCTAGCGTACGCACTGCCTCCGTCCCGCACGCCTGCCCTGCGGGACATCCGCATCTCTACGAACTGTCGTTGATGACCTGAGTCAACGCCGGCCTGGGACGGTTCAATGCGTTCTCGCGGTACAAGTATCCGTACGAAGGTTGTCGCTCTCCTGCTCTCCCTGGTCGCGCTCTGGATGTTCGCCGCCTGGGTGACCCTTCGGGACGGTTTCAACCTGCTCGGCGTCCAGATGCTCAACACGAAGGTCTACGTCCCCAGTGAGCCGCTGCTGCAGGAACTCCAGGTCGAACGTCGCCTGACCCAGGCGTACCTCAGTGATCCGGGTCCGGCGCAGCGGGCGGCGCTCGAGGCCGAGCACCGCACGACGGCGGAGCTGACGAGCGCCTTCACCGCCTCCGTCCGGCACTGGCAGGTCGACGTCGCGGGCACCGACAAGCTGGGTAGGCACCTCGACCAGTCGGTGGCGCAGCTGGAGGCGCTGGCCAAGGTCCGCGAAGCGGTACTCGCCCGGGGCGTGGACCGGGTGTCCGCGGCGGACGCCTACACCCGGGCCATCGGATCGATCTTCCAGGTGTACGAGGTCACCGGCAGCCTGGACGACAAGGAGTTGGCGGCGGAGGCGACGGCGCTCATCCGGCTCAACCAGATGCGGGAGCTGATCTCTCAGCAGGACGCACTGCTCAGTGGTCTCTTCGGCAGCGGCCGCATGACCGGGTCGGAGTACGCCCGGTACACCGCGCTCGTCGGTGCCGAGCGCTTCCTCGGCGACGAGACCAGGTTGAAGCTCTCCGCCGCCGACCAGCGTCGCTACCAGGAGCTCGTCGAAAGCGACGCGTTCAAGCGACTGCGCTCTGTGCAGGACAGCATCATCCACGACGGCCGGCCGGTGACGCGGCTGCCGTTGAGCCAGGACGAGTGGCGTGGCACGGTCGACCCGGCGCTGACCGGAGTGAACGACGCGGTGGTGGCGGGCGGCGAGGGCCTTGTCGACCGCGCGACCACCATGGCCGCGATGGTGATCCTGCGCCTCGTCCTGGCCACCGGTCTGGGTCTGCTGGCGGTCGTCGCCTCGATCATCATCTCCGTCACGACGGCCCGCGCGCTGTTGCGGCAGCTGGAGCGGCTGCGGGAGGCGGCGTTCCGGCTCGCCAACGAGCGGCTGCCCGGCGTGGTGGAGCGGCTCGGCCACGGCGAGGAGGTCGACGTCGCCAAGGAGGCGCCCCCGCTCGAGTTCGGCGACGACGAGGTCGGCCAGGTGGGCAAGGCGTTCAACGCCGTGCAGGAGACCGCGATCCGCACCGCCGTCGAGCAGGCCGAGCTGCGCCGCAACGTCCGGGAGGTCTTCCTCAGCCTGGCCCGGCGCACCCAGGCGCTGGTGCACCGCCAGCTCACCCTGCTCGACGCGATGGAACGGCGCGAGCACGACGCCGAGGAGCTGGAGGACCTGTTCCGGGTCGACCACCTGGCGACCCGGATGCGGCGCAACGCGGAAAACCTGATCCTGCTCTCCGGCTCCACCCCGGGCCGGGCGTGGCGGCGCAACGTGCCGATGGTCGACGTGGTCCGGGGCGCGGTCGCCGAGGTCGAGGACTACACGCGGGTCAACGTGCTGCCCCTCGGCGCGGTCTCGCTGACCGGGCGCGCGGTGGGTGACGTCATCCACCTGCTGGCCGAGCTGATCGAGAACGGGCTGTCGTTCTCGCCGCCGCACACCACCGTCGAGGTACGCGGGCAGATGGTGGCCAACGGCTTCGCCATCGAGATCGAGGACCGCGGCCTGGGCATGAGCGAGGAGGACCTCGCCGCCGCGAACCACCGGATCGTGGACCAGTCCGAGCTGAACCTGGCCAACGCCTCCCGTCTGGGGCTCTACGTGGTCAGCCGGCTGACCGAACGGCACGGCGTGCGGGTGCAGCTCAGGGAGTCGGCGTACGGAGGGACGACCGCCGTCGTGCTGATCCCCGCCGAGTTGGTCACCGCCGACGACGCGGACCCGAGCACCTCGGGCGGCTTCCCGACCGGCGCGCCGGGCGTCGCCACCCCGGCGACCGCGGCCCCCGCCGCCGAGCGGCCCGCCACGGCGCCGGTGGCGCTGGCCGAACCGCAGGCCGCCCTCCCGGCGTCGAACACCGACGCCACAGCGGACGGGGAATCCGCCGACGACGCCCTGCCCACCCGCACGCGCGGCCGGAGCCTGCCGACCGCCGCCCCGACGGAGGAGCGGCTGCCCACCCGGAGCCGGGGGGCGTCGACGCAGCCGGCCCTGGACGGCCCGACCCTGCCGACCGGCCTGCCGGTGACGGCCGCCCGCCCGCAGGCGGCCGGCGCCGCGGCACCGGCGCCCGGGCCCGAGACGGCGGAGACCGCCCCGGCGGGCGGCGGCCCGGCGCGGACGGCCCGACCGGTGCAGGCGCGCACCGACTCTGGCCTGCCGGTGCGGGTCCGCCAGGCCAGCATCGTGCCGGAACTCCGCGACGAGCCCGCCGAGGCTGAGCACGACGACGACACGGTACGCCCGCCGGAGCAGGTGCGCCGGATGATGAGCTCCTATCAGACCGGCACGCGGCGCGGTCGTACGGACGCCGCCCGGCTGGTCGGCGGTGCCGGCGGCGGCCGGGCCGAGGCCGACGAGGGACCCGACGCCAGCGACCAGCAGGCGACCTGACCGGCGCCGCCCGCGCTGCGGGAAGACCCCGCGGCATGGCGGTCAGCCCAGACGAGCACGGCGACTAAAGCCGGGGGAGAAGAGGACGACGAGTGGGGCAGAAGACGGCTTCGAGTGCCGACCTGACGTGGTTGCTGGATGACCTGGTCGGCCGGGTGAAGCAGGCCGAGCATGCGGTCGCGCTCTCGACGGACGGCCTGCTGATGGCCGCCTCGGGAGGGCTCAGCCGCGACGACGGAGAGCACCTGGCGGCGATGGCGGCAGGCATCCAGAGCCTGGCCCGGGGGGCGGGCAAGCGCTTCGGCGGCGGGCAGGTGCAGCAGACCATCATCGAGATGCAGTCGTCGTTCCTGTTCGTCACGGCGGCCGGACGCAACGCCTGCCTGGCCGTCCTCGCCAGCGAGGACGCCGACGTCGGCCTGATCGCCTACGAGATGGCGATGCTGGTCACCCGCGTCGGCAAGTACGTCGCGTCGCCGTCGCGGACCGAGCAGCCGGCCGGCGAGAAGTAGCCGCGATGACGGTGCAGGGGGAGTCCGCCGAGCACCAGTGGGTCGACGACCATGCCGGCCCGGTCGTGCGACCCTACGCGGTGACCCGCGGCCGGGCCCGACCGGTCACCGGCACGTTCGACCTGATCTCCCTGGTGACGGCGACCCGCGCGGACGTGACCCCGGAGGTCGGGCTGGGTCCGGAGCACCTGGCGATCGTCGGGCTCTGCCAGCGGATCCAGTCCGTCGCCGAGATCGCCGCCCACCTGGACCTTCCGGTGGGCACCATCCGGGTCCTGCTCGGTGATCTCGTGGCCCGCAGCCTGGTGCAGGTACGCGAGCCGCAAACCACGGCCGGCCTTCCCGACAACAGCGTTTTCGAGGCGGTAATCAATGGACTACGGGCACTCTGAGCGGCCGGCGGGAGCGACGCCACTGCCCACCGCGATCAAGATCCTCGTCGCGGGCGGTTTCGGCGTGGGCAAGACGACAATGGTCGGCGCGGTCAGCGAGACCCGCCCGCTGCGCACGGAGGAGGTGCTGACCGAGTCCGGCGTCGGCATCGACGACCTGTCCGGGGTGGAGAGCAAGACGACCACCACGGTGGCGATGGACTTCGGCCGCATCACCATCAGCGACGACCTGGTGCTCTACCTCTTCGGCACGCCGGGGCAGGACCGCTTCTGGTTCGTCTGGGACGAGCTGGCGCTCGGCGCCATCGGCGCGGTGGTGCTCGCCGACACCCGGCGGTTGGCGGACTGCTTCCCCTCCATCGACTACTTCGAGGGGCGCGGCACGCCGTTCGTGGTCGCGGTGAACTGCTTCGAGGGCGCGCGGCAGTACCGGCTCGACGAGGTGCAGGCGGCGCTCAACCTCGACCCCGGGGTGCCGGTGCTGCTCTGCGACGCCCGGCAGCGGGAGTCGAGCAAGGAGGTGCTCATCACGCTGCTGGAGCACGCCATGAAGACCCGCGAGGCCCGCCGCCGCGCCGCCGCGGTCGACTGAGACCGCTTCCGCCGGACCGCTCCCGCGCGGGGTTCCGGCGCCTCCGGCGGTCCCGGACACGCGAGGGGCCTCCTGCCGTACGGCAGGAGGCCCCTCGTTCGTGTCGTCAGCTGGCGATCATGCGGCGCAGGACGTACTGCAGGATGCCGCCGTGGCGGTAGTAGTCCGCCTCGCCCGGCGTGTCGATCCGCACCACGGCGTCGAACTCGACGCCGGTGTCGGTGCTGACCTTCACCGTGCGCGGGGTCTCGCCGTCGTTGAGCGCGGTGACCCCGGTGATGGTGAACGTCTCCGTGCCGGCCAGGCCCAGCGACTCGGCGGTCTCGCCGGCCGGGAACTGCAGCGGGAGCACGCCCATGCCGATCAGGTTCGAGCGGTGGATCCGCTCGTACGACTCGGCGATGACCGCCTTGACGCCGAGCAGCATGGTGCCCTTGGCCGCCCAGTCGCGGGACGAGCCGGAGCCGTACTCCTTGCCGGCCAGGACGACCAGCGGGACGCCCGCCTCCTGGTAGGCCACCGAGGCGTCGTAGATCGAGGTCTGCTCGCCGGTCAGGTGGTTGACCGTGAAGCCGCCCTCGACGCCCGGAACCAGCTGGTTCCGCAGCCGGATGTTGGCGAAGGTGCCCCGGATCATGACCTCGTGGTTGCCCCGTCGGGAGCCGTACGAGTTGAACTCGTGGCGCGGCACGCCGTGCTCGGCGAGGTACCTGCCGGCGGGGGAGTCGGCCTTGATGGAGCCGGCCGGCGAGATGTGGTCGGTGGTCACCGAGTCGCCAAGCTTGGCCAGCACCCGCGCGCCGCTGATGTCGACGACCGCCTTCGGCTCCCGCTGCATGCCCTCGAAGTACGGGGGCTTGCGGACGTAGGTGGACTCGTCAGCCCAGGCGAACGTGTCGCCGGTCGGCGTCGGCAGCGACTGCCAGCGCTCGTCGCCGGCGAAGACGTTCTCGTACGCGGCGCTGAAGCCGGTGGCGCCGATCGCCGAGGCGATGACGTCCTGGATCTCGGCGCTGTTCGGCCAGATGTCGCGCAGGAACACCGGGTTGCCCTGGCTGTCGTCGCCGATCGGCTCGTTGGCCAGGTCGATGTCCATCGTGCCGGCCAGCGCGTACGCCACCACCAGCGGCGGGGACGCCAGGTAGTTCATCTTGACGTCCGGGTTGATCCGGCCCTCGAAGTTGCGGTTGCCGGAGAGCACCGACACGACGGCCAGGTCGGCCTCGTTGACCGCGGCGGAGACCTCCTCCGGCAGCGGGCCGGAGTTGCCGATGCAGGTGGTGCAGCCGTAGCCGACCAGGTTGAAGCCGAGCTTGTCCAGGTAGGGGGTCAGGCCGGCCCGCTCGTAGTAGTCCATGACGACCTTGGAGCCCGGGGCCAGGGTGGTCTTCACCCACGGCTTGCGGGTCAGGCCCTTCTCCACCGCGTTGCGGGCCAGCAGCGCCGCACCGATCATGACCTGCGGGTTGGAGGTGTTGGTGCAGGAGGTGATCGCGGCGATCACCACGGCGCCGTGGTCCAGTTCGTACTCGACGCCGTCGGCGCCGGTGACGCGGATCGGGTTGCTGGCCCGACCACCGGAGCCCACCGCCGCGGTCTCCAGGTCACGCGGGGCGTCGGCCGGGTCGCTGACCCCGTTGGCCGGCGGGTCGCTGGCCGGGAACGACTCGGCGCTCGCCTCGTCGGCGTGGCCGTCGGCCCCGAACGGCTTCTCGAGCTGCGGCACACCCGGCTTGCGGGAGCGGTCGCCGCCGGTCTCGTCGGCGGCCACGTAGTCGGTGAGCGCCGAGCGGAACAGCGTCTTGGCGTTGCCCAGCGGGACGCGGTCCTGCGGCCGCTTCGGGCCGGCCAGAGACGGCTCGATCGTGCTCAGGTCGAGCTCCAGGCGCTCCGAGTACTCCGGCTCGGCGTCCGGGTCGTGCCAGAGGCCCTGCTCCTTGGCGTACGCCTCGACGAGCGCGACCTGCTGCGGGTCCCGGCCGGTCAGCTCCAGGTAGCGGACGGTCTCGGCGTCGATCGGGAAGATCGCGACGGTGGAGCCGTACTCCGGGGACATGTTGCCGATGGTGGCCCGGTTGGCCAGCGGCACCGCGCTCACGCCGGGACCGTAGAACTCGACGAACTTGCCGACCACGCCGTGCTTGCGCAGCATCTCGGTGATGGTGAGCACCAGGTCGGTGGCGGTGGTGCCGGCCGGCATCTCGCCGGAGAGCTTGAAGCCCACCACGCGCGGGATCAGCATGCTGACCGGCTGGCCGAGCATCGCGGCCTCGGCCTCGATGCCGCCGACGCCCCAGCCCAGCACGCCGAGGCCGTTGACCATCGTGGTGTGCGAGTCGGTGCCGACCACGGTGTCCGGGTACGCTTGGCCGTTGCGCTCCATGATCGTACGGGCCAGGTACTCGATGTTGACCTGGTGCACGATGCCGGTGCCCGGCGGGACGACCTTGAACTCGTTGAACGCGGTCTGGCCCCAGCGCAGGAACTGGTAGCGCTCCTTGTTGCGCTCGTACTCCAGCTCAACGTTGCGCTGGAAGGCGTCCTCGCGGCCGAACAGGTCGGCGATGACGGAGTGGTCGATGACCAGCTCGGCCGGGGCGAGCGGGTTGACCTTAGTGGCGTCGCCGCCGAGGTCGCGTACGGCCTCGCGCATGGTGGCCAGGTCGACCACGCAGGGGACACCGGTGAAGTCCTGCATGAGCACCCGCGCCGGGGTGAACTGGATCTCCACGCTCGGGTCGGCGGTGGGGTCCCAGCCGCCGAGCTGCCGGATGTGGTCGGCGGTGATGTTCGCGCCGTCCTCGGTCCGGAGCAGGTTCTCCAGGAGGATCTTCAGGCTGTAGGGGAGCCGTTCGTGGCCCTCCACCTTGCCGATCTTGAAAATCTCGTAGCTCGCGTCTCCGACGCGTAGCTGGGTCTTCGCACCGAAGGTGTCGAGGCTCGCCACGTCGTACTCCTTCACACCAGCGACCGTGAGTAGTCCTGAGCAGTCTGTCGCACCGGCCGGAGTGCCGCCGTGGTTAGGGGACACTTACCGCCGATTCTCGTCGTCAACAAAACCGTACGTCCGTCTTGCTAACTCCGCAACCTCGTGCCATCGTTCGGGACGAGGAGGTGCCACCATGATCCATCACGTCCTGCTCGCCTGCCCACGCGGCTCCGAGGATGCCTCGCGGGCCTTCTACGTCGGGGTGCTCGGGATGACCGAGAAAGCCAAGCCGCCCGCGCTGGCGGCCCGTGGTGGCTGCTGGTTCGTCGGGCACGGCATCGAACTGCACCTGGGCGTGGAGGACGACTTCCGCCCGGCCCGCAAGGCCCACCCCGGCCTGCTCTGGCCCGACCTGGACGCGCTCGCCGGCCGGCTGGCCGCCGCCGGGCACCCGGTCACCTGGGGCGACGAGGAAGTGCCCGGGATGCGCCGCTTCCACGCCCACGACGTGCACGGCAACCGGCTGGAGTTCCTCGCCCCGATCGGCTGACCCGCCTGTCCGGCTGCGCCTGCCCCCGCTTCCCGGTCACGGTCGCCTGACCGCCTGTCGGGCTGCGCCTGCCGGACACGACGAAAGGGCCGGCTCCCGGGGTGGGGGCCGGCCCTTTGCATCGTGTTGGTGTCAGGCGGTGTAGCCGCGGGTGGCGATCCAGTCGGCGAGGGTGTCGACGCTCATCCGGTAGGAGGCCTGGTTGGGGTCGGCGGAGTCGGCGATGGTGACGGTGTTGCCGTTGTCGCGGTAGCCGACGACGCTGATGTAGTGGCCGCCTTCGAAGGAGTGGGTGGTGCCGTCGGTGTCGGTGGCGGTGCCGGCGATGTTGGCGACGACGGCGTGGCCTTCGTCGATGGCGGTGACGATGTCGGTGCGCAGCTTGTCGGTCTGCTTGTCGTCGGCGGTGGCCTCGCGGATCTCGACGGACTGGTAGGCGTCCTTACCGGTTTCCTTGTTCAGGACGGGGGTGATGTCGTTGATGGAGTTGGTGCCGGCTTCGGTGGTGCCCATCAGTTTGGCCATGCCGTCGACGTCGATGTCCTTGCCCTGGACGCTGAGGGCGTTGCGGGCGGCGGCGGGGCCGCAGTAGTAGAAGTTCGGCTGGGCCTCGTAGCGCACGCCGAGTTCCCGCTCGCCGTTCTTGCGGTCCTGGCTGACGGTGGCGGGCTTGTTCTCGGTGGTGGTGGCGTGGGCGGTGGTGACGGGGCCGGCGATGGCGCCGCCGGTGAAGGCGAGGCCGGCAGCGGTCAGGGCGGTCTTACGCAGGATGTCGGTACGCATGGTGAGGTCACCTTTCGATCGGGGGTACGCGGACACGCCGGGGGTGGGTCGTGTCGCGGGTCGGGAAAGGTCACGCCAGAAAATGCAGGGTGCGCCCCTTGCGGTGCGGGGTGGGGCGCGGGGCTTCCGGGGGAGGTAACCGGTGGGGGCGGGCCGGGTGTTTCCGGCGGCCGCCGCAGCCGGCGGTGTCCCTGGGTCCGGGGGATGTAACGACGTGGCTCCGGCCGGCATTCCGGCCGCCGCCTCGGCCCGAGGGCCGGCGGGTCATGGGCTCGCGGTGGTTACAACGCCCCGCGTCGGCGGGCGATGCCCGCCGGGCCGGTGACCCCCACCACCACAGAACGCCACGAACCGGACACCCGGCCGAGGCCGGCACCGCCCTCGCCCCGCCAGCCTGGCCCTTCGCCCCGCCGGGCTGGCCTGTCGCCTCGCCGGGCTGACCTGTCGCCTCGCCGGTCCAGCCTGTCGCCTCGCCTCGCCCGTCCTGCCCTTGCCTCGCCGGTCTGCCTCTTGCCCCGCTCCGGGCGCCCTCACCGCCGGCGAAACCGGACAGACAGCCCAGGTGGCCCCTGGCCCCGACAGACGGGGCGGTGTCCCTGGGACGCCTCCGGCTCGTGAAGGGCGCACCGTCGTCGACCTGCGCGGTGGGCCTTCGGGGGTCAGTGCTGTCTCTTGAAGGGCGGACCCGGACCCTCGTGGCGGAGCATTCGGGGGACGGGCCTGTGCTGTGCGCCCTGTCGAGCTGAATCGCTTACGACATCACCATCCGGTTGCCTCGCTCGGCCCCTGGTGTGCGACAAGAGACGTGCCCAGGCACGCGTGCGGGGTGCCCGAAACGCGGCCCCGGGCGCAGAACCCGGACTGGAAGATCACCCTGAGCCGTTGCCGAGCGTGAATCGTCTACGACATCAGTTCGACAGGCGGGTGCGACAAGTGGTCGAGCCGCCGTCGGCAGCGAGCCGGGCGACAGTCCTGCGCCCGGTGTGAGATCGGCCTGATCAAGGTGCCGCCGGCGATGCGGGAGGGCATCGTCACGGCGTCTCTACAGGGCCCCGCTCCCGGGGCGCACGGCCCCAGCGTCGTCAGCCTGCTCCAGTTCGACGAGATGGTCGAGGTGGGCCGCGCCGCCGCGACAGGCGCACCGCCCCGGGGGAAGCCGGTGCCCCGCAACCGGATGGATGGCGCCGGCGAGCAGGCACCGCGGCGGGCGTCCGGTGCGGGTGGATGGCGCCGGCGAGCAGGCACCGCGGCGGACGTCCGGTCGGCGGCGAGCAGGCCACCGCGGCGGACGCCCGGGCGTGGCCGCCGTGGGCCGAAACGCGACGGCTGCCACCATGACCGCATGGAGATCTGGAACAACCCGTCCTGCTCGAAGTGCGCCGCCGCCCGCTCCGCCCTCGACGAGGCCGGCGTGGGCTACGGCGTGCGCCCCTACCTGGACCGGCCGCCGAGCGCGGCGGAGTTGACCGAGGTGCTGCGCAGGCTCGGCGCCCGGCCCTGGGACGTCTGCCGCACGCAGGAGCCGGCGGCGGTGGCCCTCGGCATGGCCGACTGGCCGCGGGACGAGGCGGCCGAGCCGCGGTGGATCGAGGCGATGGTGGCCGCCCCGGAGCTGATCCAGCGCCCCCTGCTGCTGCTCGACGACGGCAGCGCGCTCGTGGGGCGTACCCCCGAGGCGGTGGCGGAGGCGGTGCGCCGCGCCGCCGTGTCGCCCGGCACGGGCGCGGGGCCCGGCGGTCCCTCGCCCCGATGAGGCGGCGAACGACCGAACCGGTGGACCCGCGAACCGGCTGACCGCCCGCTGAACCGATGGCGCGTTTCCACCCTTGGCCGTTCGGGAATGCGGCCTGCTCGGAGTGCACCCGCCGCACGCCGAGGAGGAGGGTCGGATGCCGCGCCAGAGCCTGTCCACCGCCACCCCGCAACGGCTCACCCCGGTCGCCGGGGCACCCCTGTGGTGCGACGCGCGCGAGTTCGGGTTGCGCGGCGACGGCGTGACGAACGACCAGCCGGCACTGTCCGACCTGGTGGACCGCCTCGGCGAGGGGTACGCCGCCGACGGGCGGGCCCGGGTCATCTACTGCCCGCCGGGGATCTACTCGATCCGGGACGCCGGCACGGTGTGGCGCAGCGGAGTGTCGCTGATCGGCGCCGGTCCGGGGGCGACCCGGTTCCTGCTCAGCAACGAGGGGAACCGGGCCGAGCCGACGCCGCTGGCGTTCTGGACCACGGTGCAGCACGGCGCGAGCCGCGACCGGCACATCGCCGACTGCACCTTCGCCGACTTCGAGATCGACGGCTCCGGCGTGGCGATGGTGGAGTACAGCTACCTAGCCAAGGGCCTCGGCCTCCAGTACGTCGTGCGCGGCGTCTTCCGCAACCTCTACATCCACCACACCGGGGCGACCGGCCTCGGCTGCGACTTCCTGCAGGACAGCCTGATCGACGGGGTGGTCGTGGTCGGCTGCGGTCGCCTGGACAACGGCGAGGAGATGGGCGGGGCCGGCATCGGCGTGGGCATCGGCGGGTGGGGCGACGTGGAGCGGCTCACCATCGCCAACTGCACCACCGTCGGCAACGGCACCAACGGGATCTTCCTGGAACTGCAGAAGAACTACTGGACTCCGCCGCGCGGCTACCGCATCATCGGCTGCCACAGCCAGGCCAACCGCTTCGGCATCTCCGACTGGGGCGCCGACGGCCTGATCGTCTCCGCCTGCACCCTCACCGGCAACCTGGAGGCCGGCTTCGACGTCTCCGCGAACGGCACGGCGGGGGTCGCGGGGCGGGGCGGGATCCTCACCGACTGCGTCATCGACCGCAACGTCCGCGACGGGATCAGCATCGGCAACACCCCGGGTCCGTACACGATCCGTGGCAACCGGGTCAGCGCCAACGGGGCGTACGGCCACCACGAGCACGACCTCGGGCACGGCTACCGGGGCGCGGCGGCCGACGTGGTCGTCGACAGCAACGAGTTCTGGGACAACGGCCTGGACGCGATCCGCATCGACCGGTCGATGACCGACGCCGTGCTGACGAACAACCGGATCCGCAACAACGGTCGACGACACGCGCCGGCGACGACCGGCGGGGGCGAGGCGGTGCGCTACCAGGACCGCTCCGTCACGGACCGGACGGCGCACTGGCCGCACGACGGGCACCGGGGCAAGGTCGTGCGGGTCGGGTCACGGGCGGCGGTGGTGGTGTCCAACACGGACACCGAGCTGACCCTCGCCGAGGTGCGGGCGGACTCGCCGACGGGATGGAACGAGGACACACCCCCGGCCGGTGCGGCCTACGAGCTGCCCGCCGCTCCGCCCGTCCGGGCCGGGATCACCGTCAACGCGCCGGTCGACTCCGCCACCGTGCGGGGCAACCGCGTCTGGGACCGCGGCGAGCGGACCCAGACCCACGGGCTGTGGATCACCCCGGCGGGCAGTTGCGTGTCCTGTCGGATCGAGGACAACGACTTCGCCGGCAACGCGGACGGGCCGGTGCGGCTCGACACCCCGCCGATCGGCGGGCGCTGGGACCGCAACCACCACGACGAGGACTGACGCCCGGGGCGGTCAGCGCGCGTCGTCGGCGGGCGTCGTGGCCGCCGCGTGCCGGTCGCGCAGCCGGGCCCGGATCTCCTCCGGGGTGTACGCCCGACGCCGCCGTTCCGCCCGCGCGATCACCACGCCGGAGGCCGCGACGCCGGCGAGACCCGCGAGCCCGAGCACCTTCCACCACCGCATCCGTTGCCGCATCGGCCTAGGGTAGACCCCCATGAGCATCAGCCTGGACGAGGCAGTGGAGCTGACCCGCACCGGCGACGTGTGGGTGTTCCGGGGCCGCAGCGTGCCGGACCGGGCCATCCAGTTGACCACCAACAGCCCGGTCAACCACGTCGGCATGGCCGTGGTGCTGGACGACATGCCGCCCCTGATGTGGCACGCCGAGCTGGGTCGGTCGCTGCCCGACATGTGGTCCGGCACCCACCAGCGCGGCGTGCAGCTGCACGACCTGCGGGACGCGGTCTGCGTCTGGGCCAACCGGTACGGCCAGCGGGCCTGGCTGCGCCAGCTCGACCCGCCGGCCGACGCGGAGATGGAGAACGCGGTGCTGCGCACCGTCGCCCGCCTCGACGGCACGCCGTTCCCGTCCACCGCCCAGCTCGCCTGGCGCTGGCTGCGCGGCCGGGTCCCGGCGGTACGGCTGCCGGCGCTGCCCCGACCCGCGCGGGACCGCTCCGCCGCGTCGGTGCGCGACCGCGCGCTCGAGACGGCGTACTGCGCGGAGGTCGTCGCGGTGACCTACGAGGCGATGGGGCTGCTCCCCGCCGGGCGGCGGCCGAACTGGTACGACCCGGGCCGGTTCTGGAGCGGCGACGACCTCGGCCTGGCCGGCGACGCGCGGCTCGGCGCCGAGATCGAGGTGCGGATCCCGCCGCGCTGAGGTTTGGCGGGGCGGCCGGCCGGCAAATGCTGTCCCCGTGACAGCATCCACCGATCTCGACACGCTTACCGACTTCTTCGACCGGTACGGCGTGGCGCTGACCACCGGCGACCTGCCCGCCATCGCCGGCTGTTACGCCCTGCCCGGGCTGGTGGTGGCCGACACCTACAGCTTCGCCTTCACCTCCCCGGCGGCGGTGGCGCTGTCCTTCGTGGGCGCGGCCCCCGACTACCAGGAGCGCGAGCTGGTCGCGGCGCACGCGGCCATCGAGGACGTGCAGCCGATGTCGGCGCTGCTGACGATGGTCGCGGTCGAGTGGGAGTTCCTGGACAGCCAGGGCCGGACGGTGCCCGGCGAGCGCTACCGCTACCTGCTGCGCAGCACCGAGGACGGCCCGGTCATCTGCACCGTCCTGCGGACCGCCTGACCTCCGGGGCGAGCCGAACCGTCCCGCGACGGCAGTCGTTTCGCGCTGCACCGTGTCGTCGCCGACCGTTACGCTGCCTCCGACGACGGCTGGAGGAGGGGCATGTCCGGCACCCGCCGCACATCGAGCAGGTCCTACGGCACGACCGCCATCGCGTCCTCACCCTGGATCGTGGTGTCCGTCGGAGTCGGGGTGATGGTGGTGCTGCTGGTCATCGCGCTCGGCGCGTACCGGGGGCGCGGGCCCGCGTACGAGGCGCAGCCCGCCCCGCCCGAGCCGACCCTCGCCCTGCCCGATCCGCGTCCCTCGGGGAGCAGCCCGTCGGCGACCTCGTCGCCGTCGCGGCGGGCGTCGGCCTCGCCGTCCGCCCGCCCCAGCCGGTCCGTCCGCCCCACGCCGGACCCCAGGCGTACGTCGTCGCCGACGGCCGGCGGGAGCTCTGACGCGGTGCTGGTGGTGCCCCCGTCCCCCGCGCCGCCGGTCACCGGGCGCTACCGGGTGGTGGACGAGTCCCACGGCGGGTTCATCGGTGAGGTGCAGGTCAGCAACACGTCGTCGACCGCGCGGGAGTGGACGGCGCGGCTGGCTTTTCCCGGCGGGCGGCTGGGCAGCGCGTGGCTCGAGGGCGCGCCACAGGGGACGGTGAGTCGCACCGACGACGGCTTCACCTACCGCAGCGGCCAGGACCTGGCCGGTGGCGCGTCGGTGCTGCTGCGCTTCTACGTCGAGCGGGCGGACAGCCGCCCGACGAGCTGCACCGTCGACGGCGGCACCTGCCGAGGGTTGTAGGCGCACGTCCGCCAGGCCCTCGCCCGATTCGGTCATCCGAGGCTGCACGGTGGCCCGGCGCGGATCCGCGCCGGGCCACGTTCTTTGCAAGCAGGCTGCTTTGTTGCGACTTGATTTGCAAGGTATTGCAGAATGTTTCGGCAAGGGCTAGCGTGCGGGCGAATCAGCGACCAGAGGAAGGCCGTCGATGAAACCCCCGCCGATGTCCCGCAAGGCCCTGCTCGCCCTCACCTGCATGCTCACCCTCACCCTCGTGGGCGCCCCGGTCGCCGTACGCCAGCTCGGGGCCGACGCCACCGACGGCACGGACGGCACCGGCCCGCTCGCCGCCGCCGGTGCCGCGCAGTGGCGCGCCGAGCCGTCGGCGGAGGCGCTGCTCTCCGCCGGCAGCAGCCAGGCCCGCGCCGAACAGTTCTACTTCGTCCTGCCGGACCGGTTCGCCAACGGCGACCGGCGCAACGACACCGGCGGCCTGACCGGCGACCGGCTCGCCACCGGCCTGGACCCGACCGACAAGGGCTTCTACCACGGCGGCGACCTCAAGGGCGTCATGGACCGGCTCGACTACATCGAGGGGCTCGGCACGACGGCCATCTGGCTCGCACCGATCTTCAAGAACCGCCCCGTGCAGGGCACCGGATCCGACGTCTCCGCCGGCTACCACGGCTACTGGATCACCGACTTCACCCAGGTCGACCCGCACTTCGGCACCAAGGAG
Source organism: Micromonospora citrea (assembly GCF_900090315.1). Lineage (NCBI taxonomy): Bacteria > Bacillati > Actinomycetota > Actinomycetes > Micromonosporales > Micromonosporaceae > Micromonospora > Micromonospora citrea. The sequence goes on from NZ_FMHZ01000002.1 coordinate 5,654,108, forward strand.
GACCTGAAGCGGCTGGTCAAGCTGGCCCACCGGCGGGGCATCAAGGTCTACCTCGACGTCATCGTCAACCACACCGCCGACGTCATCAGGTACGCCGAGGACAAGTACACCTACGTCGACAAGGCGACCTCGCCCTACACCGACGCGCAGGGGCGTCCCTTCGAGGACCGCAACTACGCCGACGGCAGCCGGGGCTTCCCGAAGGTCGACGCCACGTCGTTCCCGTACACCCCGACGTTCGCCAACCCGGCCGACGCGAAGGTAAAGGTCCCGGCGTGGCTGAACGACCCGACGATGTACCACAACCGGGGCGACTCCACCTTCGCCGGTGAGAACAGCGAGTACGGCGACTTCTTCGGCCTCGACGACCTGTGGACCGAGCGCCCCGAGGTGGTACGCGGGCTGACCGACGTCTACTCCGAGTGGGTGGAGTCGACCGGCGTGGACGGCTTCCGGCTCGACACCGTCAAGCACGCCAACCTCGACTTCTGGCCGCAGTTCAGCCAGGGCGTCGAGCGCGCCGCCGACCGCGCGGGCAAGAAGGACTTCTTCATGTTCGGCGAGGTCTACAGCGCCGACCCGGAGATCACCTCGACGTACGTGCGGCGCGGCGGCCTGCCGGCCACCCTCGACTTCGCCTTCCAGGAGGCGGCGCGCGGCTACACCGCCGGCCACGGCTCCGCCAGGGCGCTCGCCGACGTCTACGCCCGCGACGACCTCTACCGCGCCCGCGACACCGACGCGCGCCGGCTGACCACCTTCCTCGGCAACCACGACATGGGGCGGATCGGCTCGTTCATCGCCGGCGGCGGCACCGACCCGGCCACCCACCTGCGCCGCGACCGGCTCGCCCACGAGCTGATGTTCCTGACCCGTGGTCAGCCGGTGGTCTACTCCGGCGACGAGCAGGGCTTCACCGGCCCGGGCGGCGACAAGGACGCCCGGCAGGACATGTTCGCCTCGAAGACCCCCGACTACCTCGACGACGACCTGCTCGGCACCGACCGCACCCACGCGAGCGACCAGTTCGACCGCGCCCACCCGCTGTACCGGGCCGTCGCCGAGCTGGGCGCGCTGCGCCGGGCGCACCCGGCCCTGCGCGACGGCGTGCAGGTCAGCCGCTACGCCGCCGACGGGCCGGGCGTCTTCGCGTTCTCCCGGATCGACCCGAAGCAGCGCACCGAGTACGTCGTCGCGGTGAACAACGCCGCGACGGCGCAGACTGTCACCGTGGACACCTGGTCGGCGGGCGCCACCTTCACCGGCGTCTACGGCGCGTCGGCCGCCCCGGTCGCCGGCGGCGACGGCAAGCTCACCCTGACCGTGCCGCCGCTGTCGGCCGTGGTGCACCGCGCCGGCACGCCGATCGCGCTGCCCGACGCCGCGCCGAAGATCACGATCACCGCCCCGGCGCCTGGCGAGCCCGTCGCCACGAAGGCCCCCGTGACCGCCCAGGTCACCGGCGACCCGCTGGCCACCGTGACGGTCGCCGCCCGGGTCGCCGGCGGCAGGTGGACGCTGCTCGGCAGCGCCGAGACGGCCCCGTACACCGTGCACCACGACCTGACCGGCCTGGCCGGCGGCACGAAGATCGAGTACAAGGCCGTCGTCCGCGACGGAAAGGGGCGCACCGCGACCGCCCGGTCCACCGCGACCGTGGGCACCCCGGCGCAGTCCGCGTCCCGGGAGTGGGCCGTGGTGCACTACCAGCGCCCCGCCGGCGGCTACGACGCCTGGGGCCTGTACGCCTGGGGCGACATCGACCCCGCGTACGCCACGGAGTGGCCCAAGGGGCAGCCGTTCGCCGGCGAGGACTCCTACGGCCGCTTCGCGTGGGTGAAGCTCAAGCCGGGCGCGAAGTCCGTCGGCTTCCTGGTCGTCGACAAGTCCGGCAACAAGGACGTCGGGCAGGATCGCACCATCGACGTGACGCGGACCGGCGAGATCTGGGTCAAGCAGGGCGACCCGGCGGTCTACCCGAGCCGGCAGGCCGCCACCGGCGAGCCCGACCCGCCGGTGGAGGAGGGCACCGCCGTCGTCCACTACCGCCGCGCCGACGGCAACTACGACGGCTGGGGCCTGCACGTGTGGGACGGCGCCGCCAGCCCGACGGACTGGGCCGCCCCGCTCGCCCCCGCCCGGATCGACTCCTTCGGCGCGGTCTTCCGGGTGCCGCTGGCCGCCGGGGCGACCGGACTCAGCTACATCATTCACAAGGGGGACGAGAAGGACCTGCCGACCGACCAGCGGCTCGACTTCGCCGCCGCCGGGCGGGAGGTGTGGCTGCTCGCCGGCACGCCGGGGCGGCTGCTGCCGTCCACCGCGTCCGGTGCCGCCCGGGACGTCGACATCACGAAGCAGAAGGCGCACTGGATCGACCGCTCCACCGTGGCCTGGCAGGCCGGGCCCACCGACGGCCGGACGTACGCCCTGGTCGCCGCCCCTGCCGGCGGGGTCACCGTCGCCGACGGCGAGCTGGCCGGCACGTACACGACGCTGCCGCTGACCGCGCAGCGCAACGGGCTCACCGAGGCCCAGCGCGCGGCCTTCCCGCACCTGTGGGCGTACCGGAGCTTCACCCTCGACCGGCGGGACCTGGCGAAGGTGCCGGCGGCCCTGCGCGGGCAGCTCCTGGTGACCGAGCGGGACGCCGAGGGCACCCTGCTCGCCGCGACCGGCGTGCAGATTCCCGGCGTGCTCGACGACGTCTACGCCCGGGCCGTCGACGCGCGCCTCGGGCCGACCTTCGCCGGCGGGGTACCGACGCTGGCGCTCTGGGCACCGACGGCGCGAAACGTGTCGCTGCAGCTCTTCGACTCGCCGACCGCGCAGCCGAGGACGGTGGCGATGCGCCGCGACGACCGCACCGGCGTCTGGTCGGTACGCGGCTCCCGCGACTGGCGAAACAGGTACTACCGCTACCAGGTCCAGGCGTGGCAGCCGGCGACGCAGCGGATGGTCACGGCCTCGGTGACCGACCCGTACTCGCTGGCGCTGGCGCCGGACTCCACGCACAGCCAGATCGTGGACCTGGCCGACCCGGCTCTCGCGCCGGCCGGCTGGGCGAAGCTGCGCAAGCCGGCGGCCGTGCCGTCGACGAAGGTGCAGATCTCCGAGCTGTCGGTGCGGGACTTCTCCGTCGCCGACACCACCGTGCCGGCCGAGCGGCGGGGCACCTACCTCGCCTTCACCGACCCGGGCACCGCCGGCATGAAACACCTGAAGGCGCTCGGCGACGCCGGGGTGACCCACCTGCACCTGCTGCCCGCGTTCGACTTCGCCACCATCCCCGAGCGCCGCGCCGACCAGCGGCAGCCGGCCTGCGACCTGGCCGCGCTGCCGCCGGACTCCGAGGAGCAGCAGAAGTGTGTCGCGGCCGTCGCCGACACCGACGGCTACAACTGGGGGTACGACCCGCTGCACTACACCGTGCCGGAGGGCGGCTACGCCGTCGACCCGGCCGGCGCGAGGCGCACCACCGAGTTCCGGCAGATGGTGGCCGGCGTCAACGGCGCCGGGCTGCGCGTGGTGATGGACGTCGTCTACAACCACACCTCGGCGGCGGGCGCCGATCCGAAGTCGGTGCTCGACCAGATCGTGCCCGGCTACTACCACCGCCTGCTCGACGACGGTGCCGTCGCCAACTCGACCTGCTGCGCCAACACCGCCCCCGAGCACGCCATGATGGGCAAGCTCGTCGTGGACTCGCTGGTCACCTGGGCCCGGGCGTACAAGGTGGACGGCTTCCGGTTCGACCTGATGGGCCACCACCCGAAGGCGAACATCCTGGCCGTACGCAAGGCGCTCGACGAGCTGACCGTCGCCCGCGACGGCGTGGACGGCAGGAGGATCCTGCTCTACGGCGAGGGCTGGAACTTCGGCGAGGTGGCGAACGACGCCCGGTTCACGCAGGCCACCCAGGCCAACATGGCCGGCACCGGCGTCGGCACCTTCAACGACCGGCTCCGCGACGCGGTGCGCGGCGGTGGGCCGTTCGACGCCAACCCGCGGGTGCAGGGCTTCGCCTCCGGGCTGTTCACCGACCCCAACGGCGACCCGGTCAACGGGACCGCCGCCGAGCAGCGGGCCCGGCTGCTGCACCAGCACGACCTGATCAAGGTCGGCCTCACCGGCAACCTGGGCGGCTACCGGTTCACCGACTCGTCGGGCCGGCAGGTGACCGGCGCGCAGGTCGACTACAACGGCTCGCCCGCCGGCTACACCGCCGCGCCGGGGGAAGCCGTCACCTACGTCGACGCGCACGACAACGAGATTCTGTACGACGCGCTGGCGTACAAGCTGCCGCAGGACACCCCGGCGGCGGACCGGGCGCGGATGCAGGTGCTGGCGCTGAGCACGGTGGTGATGGGGCAGGGCACCGGGTTCGTCACCACCGGCACCGAGCGGCTGCGCTCGAAGTCGCTGGACCGCAACTCCTACAACTCCGGTGACTGGTTCAACCAGCTCCGGTGGGACTGCGCCCAGGGCAACGGGTTCGGCGCCGGCCTGCCGCCCGCGCAGGACAACCGCGACAAGTGGTCGTACGCCAGGCCGCTGCTGGCCGATCCGAAGCTGGTGCCGGACTGCGCGGCGGTCGACACCACCAACGCCCGGTACGCCGAGCTGCTGAAGATCCGGGCCTCGTCGCCGGTCTTCGGGCTGACCACGGCCGACCAGGTGCAGAAGCGGGTGGCCTTCCCGCTCTCCGGCGCGGCCGAGACGCCCGGCGTGCTCACCATGACGCTGGACGGGCGTGGCCTCGACGGGCGCTGGAAGTCGGTGACGGTGGTCTTCAACGCCACTCCCGAGACGGCGACGCAGCGGCTGACCGGGCTGCGCGGGGCGGACGTGGCGCTGCACCCGGTGCTGCGCACGTCGGCGGACGAGGTGCTGCGGACGGCCTCCTTCGACCGGGCCAGCGGCACGTTCACCGTGCCGGCGCGCAGCGTGGCGGTCTTCGTGCAGCAGTAGTAGGTGGCACGATCCGGCCCCCTTCCGCTGCGCGGAAGGGGGCCGGCCGTCTTTCTGCGTCAGCCGATGCCGTACCGGCCGATCACCGTGTCACCGGTCTCAGTTGGCGCAGCCGGGGACGTTGGTGCAGTTGCGGGGTTCGTTCTTCTTGATGATGGTCTTGTCGTCGAGGTTGACGGCGTTGTTGGCGTTGTTGGCGTTGAAGATGCCGCCGGCGCCGGCGGTTGCGCTGGCGAAGTTGCCGACGATCTTGCTGGTGCGGATGGTGAGTCTGGCGTTGTTGCTGTTGTAGATGGCGCCGCCCTCGCGGGCGTGGTTGCCCGTGAACTCGCTGTCGTGGAGGTTCAGGGTGCTGCCGATGCCGTTGAAAATGCCGCCGCCGTTGTTGCCTGCGGTGTTGTCGGTGAAGGCGGCGTGCTTGATGGTGGCGTCACTGTTGCTGTTGTGGTGGACGCCTCCGCCGTCGTTGGTGGCCTTGTTTTCGGCGATGATGACGTACTCCAGCAGCATGGTGGAGTTGCCGACGTTGTTGATGCCGCCGCCGTTACCGCAGGCGGTGTTGCCGGCGATCTTGGTGCGGGTGACGGTGAGGTGGGCGGTGCTGGCGCTGTTGATGCCGCCGCCGGCGTTGCTGGCCTTGTTGTTGGTGATCTGGCTGTAGGCGATGGTGGCGATGCCGTTCGCCGCGTTGGCGATGCCGCCGCCGCTGCCGCTGACCGCGCTGTTGCCGGTGGCGGTGTTGTTGTCGATGCGGGTGTCGTGGACGGTAAGTTCGCCTTCGTTGTAGATGGCGCCGCCGTCGCCGCCAGCGCCGACGCCGCGGGCGTGGTTGTTGGCGAGGACACTCTTGTCGATCTCGACCTTGCCGAGGTTGTAGATGGCGCCGCCGTTGCCCTGGGTGCCGACGCCGGTGGCACGGTTGTCGATCAGTTTGGTGTGCGTCAGGGTGGCCTCGCCGCCCAGTTGGACCAGCAGGGCGCCGCCGTTGGCGGTGCTCAGCGGCGGCGGGGGCGCGGTCACCTGGCCGCCCTTGAGGGTGAGGTCCTTGAGCGTCAGGTCGCCGCCGGAGGCGACTTCGAAGAACCGGAACAGTGTGCTGCCGTCGTGGAACAACGTCGAGTTGTTGCCCAGGATCGTGATCCGCTCGTCGATGACGGGGAAGGCGTTGTTGCCGGTGGCCTCGCTGAACTTGTAGGTGCAGTCCTTGGCCAGCTTGAACACGCCGCCGTTGTCCTCGTTGGCCCGGTTCACCGCCTCGACCAGGACGTCGACATCGCACGGCAGTTCCTTGGCGTCCTTGCCGTCCTTGTCCCGGCCGTCCTTGTCCTTACCGTCCCGGCCGTCCTTGCCCGACCAGTCCTTGCCGTCCTTGCCGTGCCAGTCCTTGCCCTGCCAGTCCTGACCGCCGCGGTCGTCCCGCCCTTCCTGGCCCTTGCCGTCCTCGCGGCCCTCGCGACCGGCGGCGTCGTCCTTGGCGACCTGCTCGGCCGTGGACCACTTCAGGTTGGCGAGGCTGTCGACCCCGACGGCGCCCGCGCTGCTCGCGGCGGCGACGCCAGCGAGGCTGACCACGCCGGTCAGCCCGGCGACGCCGGTGGCGAGCCAGAGCTTGCGCCGGCTGTTCGGCGCGGTGTTCTCTGCGTTCTTGCGAAGGTAGTTGGACATCGGAGCTCTCTGCTCTCTCCTCGTACCAGACAGGGCCGCTCCATCACCGCGGGGCTGCCCTGGCTACAAATCGGTTGTAGCTACTGAGGATCACCGTATGAGAATCTTCTTCTCTTCACGGCCATATCCGAAAGTAACCCACGTTAGGGATAAGACCGGTCAAGGTGGACGGCCTGGACGATGGTGAGCTCGGCCCCGGAGTTGCCAGTCGGGTCGAACTGGCACCTTGCGCCACGTGTGGCCCCGAACGGTGCGGAACTCCGCGCCGAGCCGCCACCGCTCCGATTCCCGAGGCTGAGGTTCTGGACCGGATGCTCACACGGAAGGGATCCCTTCCTCCGTGCCCGGTGGAAGGGATCCCTTTCGTTATGTGGTGGTTCAGTTGGCGCAGCCGGGGACGTTGGTGCAGTTGCGGGGTTCGTTCTTCTTGATGATGGTCTTGTCGTCGAGGTTGACGGCGTTGTTGGCGTTGTTGGCGTTGAAGATGCCGCCGGCGCCGGCGGTTGCGCTGGCGAAGTTGCCGACGATCTTGCTGGTGCGGATGGTGAGTCTGGCGTTGTTGCTGTTGTAGATGGCGCCGCCCTCGCGGGCGTGGTTGCCCGTGAACTCGCTGTCGTGGAGGTTCAGGGTGCTGCCGATGCCGTTGAAAATGCCGCCGCCGTTGTTGCCTGCGGTGTTGTCGGTGAAGGCGGCGTGCTTGATGGTGGCGTCACTGTTGCTGTTGTGGTGGACGCCTCCGCCGTCGTTGGTGGCCTTGTTTTCGGCGATGATGACGTACTCCAGCAGCATGGTGGAGTTGCCGACGTTGTTGATGCCGCCGCCGTTACCGCAGGCGGTGTTGCCGGCGATCTTGGTGCGGGTGACGGTGAGGTGGGCGGTGCTGGCGCTGTTGATGCCGCCGCCGGCGTTGCTGGCCTTGTTGTTGGTGATCTGGCTGTAGGCGATGGTGGCGATGCCGTTCGCCGCGTTGGCGATGCCGCCGCCGCTGCCGCTGACCGCGCTGTTGCCGGTGGCGGTGTTGTTGTCGATGCGGGTGTCGTGGACGGTAAGTTCGCCTTCGTTGTAGATGGCGCCGCCGTCGCCGCCAGCGCCGACGCCGCGGGCGTGGTTGTTGGCGAGGACACTCTTGTCGATCTCGACCTTGCCGAGGTTGTAGATGGCGCCGCCGTTGCCCTGGGTGCCGACGCCGGTGGCACGGTTGTCGATCAGTTTGGTGTGCGTCAGGGTGGCCTCGCCGCCCAGTTGGACCAGCAGGGCGCCGCCGTTGGCGGTGCTCAGCGGCGGCGGGGGCGCGGTCACCTGGCCGCCCTTGAGGGTGAGGTCCTTGAGCGTCAGGTCGCCGCCGGAGGCGACTTCGAAGAACCGGAACAGTGTGCTGCCGTCGTGGAACAACGTCGAGTTGTTGCCCAGGATCGTGATCCGCTCGTCGATGACGGGGAAGGCGTTGTTGCCGGTGGCCTCGCTGAACTTGTAGGTGCAGTCCTTGGCCAGCTTGAACACGCCGCCGTTGTCCTCGTTGGCCCGGTTCACCGCCTCGACCAGGACGTCGACATCGCACGGCAGTTCCTTGGCGTCCTTGCCGTCCTTGTCCCGGCCGTCCTTGTCCTTACCGTCCCGGCCGTCCTTGCCCGACCAGTCCTTGCCGTCCTTGCCGTGCCAGTCCTTGCCCTGCCAGTCCTGACCGCCGCGGTCGTCCCGCCCTTCCTTCTCCTCGTCGCGTGCGTCGGAGGCCGGGTCGGCCTTGCCGGCGTCGCTGACGTTCTGCTTCGGCGTCGACGACTGCGCGTCCGACAGCCGGTCCACGCCGCCGGGCTTGTCATCGCGAGCGGCCAGGCCACCCAGCGCGGCCAGGCCGACCACGCCGGTCAGCCCGGCGACGCCCGCGGCCACCCAGAGTTTGCGCCGCCCTCGGGTCGGTGCGCCCACGGGGGCGTCACCGTCGGGAGTCGTTACGTCATTGGACATCGGAGCCTTCCGCCCTTTCCTGCTGCCAGACGGGGTCGCACCATGCGAAGCGGCGCGACCAGCTACAAATGTGTTTGCAGCCTCTGATAGCCACCGTATGAGAAGGTTCCTCGCGAGAGGGCCGAATCCGAGAAACCCCCGCATTACCCTCACTTCGGGCGCGACCCGGCAACCCGGCGGATCCGGGCAGGAAGCCGAGTGAGCAGCGCAAACGCCGACGGGCCCCGCCGCAGGTGCGTCGACGTCGGAAAACGTCGCGACCCGGCGGCGGGGCCCGTTGTGGTCGTACCGCTGGCGTCAGCCGGGCAGGCGGGGTCCCGCCTCGCGCTGCTCGGCCAGCCAGGTCTCCACCTCGTCGGCCGCCCGCGGCAGCCCGGCGGAGAGGTTCACCGCACCGGTGGCGGTGACCAGGATGTCGTCCTCGATCCGGATGCCGATGCCGCGCAGCTCCTCCGGGACCATCTCGTCCTCGGGCTGGAAATAGAGCCCGGGCTCGACGGTGAGCACGTAGCCCTCGCCCAGCGTGCCCTTCTTGTAGTTCTCGTCGCGGGCGTTGGAGCAGTCGTGCACGTCGATGCCGAGCATGTGGCCGAAACCGTGCAGCGTCCACCGCCGATAGACCGTCGACTTCTCGTCCATCGCCTCGTCCACGCTGCCCGGCAGCAGGCCCAGGTCGGCCAGGCCCTCGGCGAGCACCCGCATGCAGGTCAGGTGCACGTCGCGGAACGCCACCCCGGGCCTGATCGCGTCGATGCCGGCCTGCTGCGAGGCGTACACCACGTCGTAGACCTGGCGCTGCAGCGGACTGAACCGGCCGTCGACCGGCAGCACCCGGGTCACGTCGGCCGTGTAGAGGTGTCGGTTCTCCACGCCCATGTCCATCAGCAGCAGCTCGCCCGGGCGGGTCGACCCGTTGTTGCGTACCCAGTGCAGGATCGTCGCGTGCTCGCCGGCGCCGACGATCGAGCCGTAGCCGACGTCGTTGCCGTCGTGCCGGGCGCGCAGCGCGAAGACCCCCTCCAGCAGGCGCTCCGAGACCCCCCGGTCCGCCGGCAGCACGCGGGCCACGTCCTCGAAGCCGCGCACGGTGGCGTCGATCGCGTCCTGGAGCTGGCTGATCTCCCACTCGTCCTTGGCCAGCTTCAGCTCCGCGATGGCGATCGCCAGCTCCCAGTCGCGGGCCGGCTGGCCCTGGGCGCGGGGACCGTCGTACGGGCGCACGGCCCGGTCCACCCGCCCGTCGAAGCCGCGCAGCACCCGGGTCCGCCCCGGCGCCAGGTCGGCCAGCGCGCCCTCCAGCTCGGTCAGGTCGGCGGTCGGCACGCCCAGCTCGGTCGACTTCTCGGCCAGGCTGTGCCGCCGGCCGAGCCACAGCTCACCGTGGCGGCTGCGGAAGAACTCGTCGTTCTGCCGGGACGACCGGGGACGCATGTACAGCGTGGCGTCGTGACCCGACCCGTTCGGCCGCAGCACGAGCACGCTGTCCGGTTCGTGGTCGCCCGTCAGGTAGGCGAAGTCACTGCCCGGCCGGAACGGGTACGCGGTGTCGTTGGCGCGAACCTTCTCGCCGCCGGTCGGGATCACCAGGGTCTCGCCCGGGAAGGCGGCGGAGAGCGCGGCGCGGCGCTTGGCGTAGTTGGGCACCTCCGGCCGCGGCCCGATCGGCAGCGTCGTGTCCCGCCAGCCCTGCCGCATGAACGCCAGGAACGCCTCCGGGAAGGCCGGGTCGTGCGACTCGGTGCCGTCGGCCGGCTTGTTGTCGGTGCGTTCCTCGGTCATGCTTCGCTCCCTCCGGATCCGTGCTGGTCCTGACGGTACTCCGCGCCTCGGCGGCCCGGGCGCCCCGGTACGCCCGCCGCGTGGGCCGGGACGGAAGAGGCTGCGGTGCCGCGACGCCCGGTCGGGGCGCGTGGAAAGATGACCACCATGTGCGGACTCCTGGCCTTCTTCAGCGCGCGCGGCGACGCCGCCGCCCACCGCGACAACATCGCCGGGGCGTTGGAATGCCTGCACCACCGCGGACCGGACGAGACCGGTGTCGAGGTGGTCGGCGACGCCTCCGGCCGGTACGCGGACGGGGTGTTCGCGCACAAGCGCCTGGCGATCATCGACGTGGCCTCGAGCCAGGAGCCCCTGTCCTACGCGAACGGGCGCTACCTGCTCACCTTCAACGGCGAGATCTACAACTACATCGAGCTGCGCGAGGAGCTGATCCGGAACTTCGGCGCGCAGTTCGCCACCGCGGGTGACGGCGAGGTGATCGTCGCCGGCTACCACTTCTGGGGCGAGCAGGTGCTCACCCGGCTGCGCGGCATGTTCGCCTTCGTCATCTGGGACCGGCAGGAGCGCCGCGCCTTCGGCGGCCGGGACTACTTCGGCATCAAGCCGCTGCACTACCTGGAGACCGCCGACGGCCTCTACCTCGCCTCGGAGAAGAAGGCGCTGCTGCCCTTCGCGCACTCCAACTACCAGGGCGACGCCGGCATCGACACCGCCAACCTCAGCCACTACCTGACGCTGCAGTACGTGCCGGAGCCCGGCACCCTGCACAAGGGGATCAACCGGATCGGCTCGGGGGAGTACCTCACCTGGACCCCGGGCGGGCGGATCGACGTGCGGCGGTGGTACAGGCCGGTGTTCCGGCCCACCCCGGTCTCCGACGAGCAGCGGCTCTACCACGAGATCCGGGAGACGCTGCGGGAGAGCGTCCGGATGCACATGCGCTCCGACGTGCCGGTCGGCTCGTTCCTCTCCAGCGGCATCGACTCGACCGCCGTGGTCGCCCTGGCGCGCGAGTTCAACCCGAACATCCTCACCTTCACCGTCGGCTACGACGTCCCGGGCTACTCCGAGATCGACGTCGCCCAGGACTCGGCCCGACACCTCGACGTGACGACCATCCCGACGAAGATCGGGCCGTACGACATGATCGAGGCGCTGCCGAAGATCGTCTGGCACCTGGACGACCCGGTGGCCGACCCGGCGCTGGTGCCCCTGTACTTCGTGGCCAAGAAGGCCGCCGAGCACGTCACGGTGGTCCTCTCCGGCGAGGGCGCCGACGAGTTCTTCGGCGGCTACACGATCTACCGCGAGCCGCTGTCGCTCAGCGGCGTCAACGGCCTGCCGGGCGGCGTGCAGAAGGGGCTGCGGGCGGTCTCCAAGGCGATCCCGCAGGGCGTCAAGGGCAAGAGCTTCCTGGAGCGCGGCACCACCCCGATCGAGCAGCGCTACTACGGCAACGCCCGGATGTTCACCGAGGAGGAGAAGCAGCACCTGCTGCGCCGCTACGACCCCTCGGTGCGCTACACCGACGTCACCGCGCCGATCTACGCGGAGTGCACCGAACTCGACGACGTGACCAAGATGCAGTACGTCGACCTCTACACGTGGCTGCGCGGCGACATCCTGGTCAAGGCCGACCGGATCTCGATGGCGCACTCGCTGGAGGTGCGGGTGCCCTTCCTGGACCGGGAGGTCTTCGACGTGGCGTCGCGGATCCCGGTGGACCTGAAGCTCCCGCCGCGCTCCGACGCCACCAAGTACGCGATGCGTCAGGCGCTGCAGGGCGTGGTGCCGCCGGCCATCGTCAACCGCAAGAAGCTCGGCTTCCCGACCCCCACCCGGGTCTGGCTGCGCGGCGAGATGTACGAGTGGGCCCGGCACGTGCTGGCCACCTCCGGCGCGGGCGACCTGCTCGACCTGTCGTACGCGATGCGGCTGCTGGAGGAGCACAAGCGGGAGGAGGCCGACCACTCCCGCAAGGTGTGGACCGTGCTGATCTTCTGCATCTGGCACGCCATCTTCGTGGCGAAGACCCTCGACCCGGGCATCCAGCGCAACCAGTCCGCCCTGCTCACCAAGCCGGTGGTCGGTTCGATGGTCCGCTGAACCACCCCGCCTCCGGGCCCGCCCGCGTCGTCGATCAGGAGGTCTGCGTCACCGGAACGGTCGGTGGTGACGCAGACCTCCTGATCGCTTCAGGGTCGGCGCCCGGCCCGGGTCCAGGGCCCGGGCCGGGGAGTGCGGGTGTCGGGTCAGCGGCCGGAGCAGGTGACCGTGGGCAGGGTGTTGGTGCCGTTGGTGGTGGCGACGAAGCCGAAGGTCGTGGTGCCCTCCGGGGCGATCGTGCCGTTCCAGGCCGCGTTGGTCACGGTGACCGAGGAACCGGATCCGCCCAGCGTGCCGCTCCACAGGCTGTTGATGCTCTGCCCGCTGGGCCACGTCCAGTTCGCCGTCCATCCGGACCACGTCGAGGCGGTGTGATTCATGATCGTGACCTCGCCCTGGAAGCCGCCGTTCCACGAGCCGACCACCTTGTAGACCGCCATGCAGTCACCGTCGTGCGGCGGCGGGGTGGTCGGGCTCGGCGGGGGCGTGGTCGGGTTCGGCGGCGGGGTCGTGGTGGGCGGCGGCAGCGTGCCGCCGGGGCCGACGCCGGTCACCTCGCCGTTGCCCCCGTCGAAGGTCACGTCCGAGCAGCCGAAGAAGTTCTCCTGGCTGTCCGAGCGGACCCACCGCGAGTAGATGATGTGCCGGCCGCTCTTGTTGGCCGGCAGGTTGCCGCTGAAGTAGTAGTGCCCGTCGTTGGTGCCGACCGCACCCCGCTGGGGCGGGTTGGTCACCGTCAGGAACGGCTGCTCCTCCAGGTCGCTCCAGGCCAGCGGGCGGGTGGGGCTCCAGCTGTCCTTCGTCACGTAGAAGTAGAAGGTGCCGGGGTGGTGGGCCCAGTTGCTGTAGCGGAACTCCATCCGCGCCCCGGCCGTCAGGTGGGTCAGCGGCCAGTCGGTGCGGGCCAGGTCGTAGCCGGCGAAGCCGGTGTTGCCGCCGCTGCACAGCTTGCCGTCCGGGATGTAGCCGACGGTCCGGCCGCCGGCGTCGGAGCGCAGCACGCTGAACCAGTTGTAGAGCGAGTTGGCGCCGCTCTGCGCCACGGCGGCCGAGCAGGCGGGGTTGTTCGGCCTGATCTCGCCGGTGGCGGTGAGGCCGTCCTTCCAGCACAGGAACGTCCGGCTGCCGGGGGTCATGGCGGCGCCGTGCGCGGCGGCGGGGTCGGGCCCCGCCGTCAGGGCGACGGCGCCCACGAGGAGGGTGGCGGCCGCGGTGAGCAACGCGGCCGTACGCGATCGGTGGGACACGGGTTCTCCTGACTCGCGGGACGCGGGCGTCCCGCGGGTGACGCGGGGTGGCAGCGCCGGCCGCCCCGCTGCACGAGCGGATACGACGGTCGCGGCGGACGTGCCCCGGCGCGGATGGCCGGCGGACGTGCGCCGTCGGCGGCCCGTTCTCGCGGGCCGGTGCCCTCGCGTGGATGTGAACCCGGCGCCGGCGGCACGGCAGCCCCCGCACCGCCCGGCATGCGCCATCCCACCACGCGGGCGGGACGGCGCGCAATAGCCCTTTCTCGATGTGTCAGTAACGCTCGGCGAGGTGTTCGCGGCCGGGCGGCGGCTCGTAGGCCGCCGGCCAGAACTCGGTGATCTCGCGGACCAGACCGGCGTCGTCGAGGTCGAAGAAGCTCGTGGCGGGGAGCTGCTCGCCCCGGTAGGCGCAGGTGATCCAGGTGGCGGCGTGCCGGCCCGAGGCGACCGCGCGGGTCACCGCGAGATGCCAGTCGCCGGGGTATTCCTGGTTGAAGCGCAGGAACGACTCCCGGCCGACGATCCGCTCGCGGGTCTGCGGCATGTGGTAGACCACGTCGTCGGCGAGCAGGCCGGCGAGGGTGTCCCAGTCCCTCGCCTCCAACGCCGTCCAGTAGGCCGACACGGCGGCTTCGGTGTTCATCATGGCGCGTACTGTGCCAGCCTGGTGCGACACGTTGAGTCGGCGCGCGGTGCGGACGAGGGGGAGCGGATGGGTTACGCGGTGGTGCTCGGTGAGGCGCTGGTCGACCTGCTCGACACCGAGTGCGACGGGGAGCCGGTCTACCGGCAGGCCGTCGGCGGCGGGCCGCTGAACGTGGCGGTCTGCGTCGCCCGGCTCGGCGGCGCGGTGCAGTTCGTCGGGTCGCTCGGCGACGACGCCCTGGCCGGGCGGATCCGCGACTTCCTGGCCGGGGCCGGCGTCGGCCTGGCCGGGGCGGTCACCGTCGCCGCCCCGACCGCGCTGGCGGTGGCCACCTTCGCCGGGCCCGAGCCCGACTTCCGGTTCTACGGCGAGCCGCCCTCCTACGGCCTGCTCGGCCCCGACGACCTCGACGCCGACCTGGTCGCGGGCGCCGACGTCCTGTACTGCGGGTCGATCGTGCTGCTCCAGCCGTCGGTGCTGGCCGCCGCTCGCCGGGCCTGGGCGCTGGCCGGCGGCCTGCGGGTCCTCGACCCCAACGTGCGACCCCGGCTGCTCGACGGGCCGGCCGCGCTGGCCGGGCTGCGCGAGATCGTGGCCGAGTTCGCCGCCGGCGCCCACCTGGTCAAGCTGAGCGCGGCCGACGCGAAGCTGCTCTACCCCGGCGAGCCGGAGGAGGGGGTGGCGGCGTACCTGCGGGAACTCGGCGCGGGCACCGTCGTGGTCACCCTCGGCGCAGCCGGCGCGGTGGTCGCCGCCGCCGGCGCCGATCCGGTACGCGTGCCCGCCCCGAAGGTGGAAGCGGTGGACGCGACCGGCGCCGGCGACTCGGTGATGGGGGCGCTCGTCGCCGACCTGCTGACCGACGGCGAACCCGCCGCGCCGGCCGGCTGGCACGAGCGGGTGGCCTTCGCGCTGCGGGTGGCCGCCCTGGTCTGCGAGTCGCCGGGCGGCGCGACCGCCATGCCCACCCGCGCCGAGGTCCTCGCCCGCTTCGCCCGCTGACCCGGAACCGTTCCGTCCGGTCGCCGACGGGTGGGAGGCCGCCCGCCGGCGCCCTCAGGCGGTGCCGTCGAGCTCGGCGTAGCCGCGGCGCGCGGCGTGCAGGGCGGGGCGCGCGCCGAAGGGCGCCTCGGCGGCGACGCGCTCGGGCGGGGCGCCGCCGGTGTGCCCGGCCCGGATGAGCCAGGCCAGCTCGACGAGCTGGGCGTGCTGCGCGCGGACGAACGCGGCGTCCACCGGCTCGCCGTGCCCCGGCACGACGACGGTCGCCGGGGTGGTCATCCGGAGCAGCTCGGCCAGGGCGTCCGGCCACTGCAGGGGGTAGGACTCCTCGAAGGCGGGCGGGCCGCTCTGCTCCACCAGGTCGCCGGCGACGAGCACGTCGGCGTCCGGCACGTGCACCACGAGGTCGCCCGCGGTGTGCCCGCGACCGGGATGGCGCAGCACCACCCGCCGGCCGCCCACGTCGAGCACGGTCTCGCCGTGCACGGTGTGGGTGGGCGCGAGCAGCGTGGTGCCGGGCAGCTCCTCGGCCAGCGCGGGGTGCTCGTCGCGCATCTCCTCGTACGCCTCCCGGCGCAGCCGGTCCGCCTCCTCGCGCATCGCCGCGGCGGCCACCTCGTGGGCGTAGACCGGGCGCGGCGGGTCGGCGGCGAGGGTCGCGTTGCCGAAGCAGTGGTCGAAGTGGTGGTGGGTGTTCACCACCGTCCACGGGTGGGTGGTGACCGCCCGGGCGGCGGCGGCCAGCTCGGCGGCCTGCCCGGCGGTGGAGAGCGTGTCGACCAGCAGCGCCGCCCCGTCGCCGACGACCAGCGTGACGTTGACGTGCAGCAGCGGCTCGCGCAGCACGTGCACCCCGTCGGCGACCTGCGTGAAGCCGGCGGTCATGACGACCGCGCGGCGCGTTCCACGAAGCGCTGCCGGTCGACCAGCACCCGCTCCACCCGGCCCTCGGCGACCGTCTCGTCGCCGTCGCTGACGCTCACCTCGAAGTGCAGGCGTCGCCCCTCGACCGCGGCCAGCCGGGCCTGCGCCACCACCGTCCGCCCCACCGGGGTGGCCGCGCGGTGGTCGAGCTCGACGCGGGTGCCGACCGTCGTCGACCCGCTGGGCATCCGGGTGGCGGTGGCCGCCACGGTGGCGGCCTCGGCGAGGGCGAGCACCCGGGGCGTGCCCAGCACCGGCACGTCCCCGGAGCCCACCGCCTGGGCGGTGTCGGTGTCGGTGACGGTCAGCTCCACCCGGGCGGTCAGACCCGGCGTGAGGGCGGGCTCCGGCTGCTGCTGCATGGTCAGAGCCTAGACGAGACGGCACCCGGTGGCGGGCCGCCCGCGCGGGAGCGTGGTGGTCGGCGTCGGTGGATGCCGCCCGCGCCGTTAACCTTGACCGCGATGTCTGTCGCGACCGACCCCCAGCCCCCCGCCCGGACCGGCCCACCCGCCTCGCCCGACGGCGGGCGTCGGCGCGTGGTCGCGATGACGGTCTGGGGGGTCGCCTTCGTCGCCGGCTGGCTCGGCATCGGCCTGCCGACCGACCCGGCCTACGCGTTCCTGTGGATCTGGGCGGCGACGATCGCCTGGAACAGCAGCCGCCCCTGGCGCAGCCACCTGCGCTTCGCCCGGGACTGGGTGCCGGTGGTGCTGCTGCTCGCGGTCTACAACCTCTCCCGGGGCTTCGCCGACAACGGCGCGACCCCGCACGCGTACGAGCTGATCGTCGCCGACCGGGTCATGTTCGGCTGGGCGACCGGCGGCGAGGTGCCGACGGTCTGGCTCCAGCAGCACCTCTACCGGCTCGAGGTGCACTGGTGGGACGTCCTCGTGAGCTGGGTCTACTTCTCCCACTTCGTGGTGGCGCTGGCCGCCGCGGCGGTGCTCTGGCTGCGCGACCGGGGGCGCTGGGCGGCGTTCATGCGCCGCTGGGGCTTCCTGTGCGCCACCGGGCTGGTCACCTACTTCCTCTACCCGGCCGCCCCGCCGTGGTGGGCGGCGCAGAACGGCCTGCTGGAGGAGGTCGCCCGGATCTCCACCCGGGGCTGGAAGGCGTTCGGCATGCACGGCGCGGGCAACCTGCTCAACGCCGGGCAGATCGCCTCCAACCCGGTGGCCGCCATGCCGTCGCTGCACACCGCGTTCGCCCTGTTCGTGGTGCTGTTCTTCATCCGGCAGACCCGCCGCCGCTGGTGGCCGCTGCTGCTGGCGTACCCGCTGGCGATGACCTTCACGCTGGTCTACTCGGGCGAGCACTACGTCATCGACGTGCTGGTCGGCTGGGCGTACGTCGGGATGACCTTCCTGGCGGTCGGCCTGGCGGAGCGCTGGTGGGCGGCCCGCCGGGCCCGCCGGCAGCCCGCCGGCAGCGACGCCGGGCCGGCCGATCCGCCGGCCCCCGCCGAACCGCCGGCGGTGCCGGCGACGCGCTGACCGCCGGGCGCGTCTGCCCGCACCTGCTGGTCGGTGGTCTGCTGGCCGTGGTCGCCCGGGCGGCGGTCAGCCCGCCCGCCGGGCGGCGCGCGCCCGGTCGGTCAGCTCCGCCGCCAGGGCCCACGCCTCGGCCAGGTCGCGGTCCCGGGCGGCCGCGCCGGCCCCGCCGGCGGTGTCGGCGTGCACCGTCGCCAGCCCCAGCCGCCGCTGCGCCGGCCCCTGCACCACCCGCACGCTCTGGATCCGGGCGTACGGCACGAGCGCCACCTGCCGCGTGAGCAGGCCGGACCGCACCGCGAAGACCCGGTCGTCCAGGCCGGCGCCGAGCACGTCCCGGCTCAGCGGGTTGAGCCAGCGGGCCCGCGCGGGGGGCGGGCTCAACGGCAGCGCGGCGAGCCGCACCCCGGGCAGCACCTCGGCCACGATCGCCTCGCCGGTCGGCAGGTCCCCGACGGGGAGCAGCCGGTCCGGGCGGTTACGGTCGTCGCCCTCGCCGGCGGAGTAGCCGGCCACCTCCAGGCGCAGCCGCAGCCAGCCCTTGACCCGCCACAGCAGCGGCCAGCTCACCCCGACGGTCTGCACTCGGTCCAGCGGGACCGTCTGGGCGCGGGTCTCCAGCAGCCCGTTGCGGATCCGCAGCGTGCCCTCGTCGCGGGCGAGCCGGAAGTTCCAGTCGTCGAGCACCCGGCGCACCGGCTGCAGCAGCACACCCGCCATGGCGGTGAGGGTGCTCGCCACCGCGATGAACGACCACGAGTCCTCGGAGAGGAACTGGGCCAGCACGAACGCCACGCCGAACGGGATCATGAACGCCTGCGGCGTCAGCAACTGGCTGACCAGCAGGTCGTTGTTGCGGACGGTGTGCAGCGGCCGGCCGGGCGGCGCGGACACCTCCGCCGGCGCCGCACCCGTCTCCGCCTCCGCCGCGACCCCGCCGGCCTGTGCCCGCCCCGCCAGGACGAGCAGCCGCCCGCGCAGCGCGGTCGCGTCGGCGACGCTCAGGTATGCCAGCGGCGCCTCGGTCTTGCCCCCGCCCACCACCTCCAGCCGCAGCTCGGCCAGGCCGGTGAGCTGGGCGAGCAGCGGGCGGACCACCTCGACGGCCTGGAGCCGTTCCAGCGGGATCGCCCGGGTGCGCCGCCAGACGAGCCCTTCGTGCACCCGCAGCTCGCGGCCGACCACGTGGTAGCCGGTGTGGTACCAGCTCACCACCGCCAGCACGGTCGCGCCCAGCGCCAGCACGACCGCCATCAGCGCGAACCAGCCGAAGCCGACCCGGGACAGCGTCGACCAGGACAGGCCGGCGATCACCACGACCAGCGACTTCGCGCCGTGCAGCGCGGGGCTGAGCGGATGCAGCCGCTGCCGGGGCTCGTGCGGCTCCGGCGCCCTGCCCACCTGCGCCGGCCCGGCGAACGAGGCCGCCGTGCCCGCCGGCGCCGGCCCGGTGAACGCGGGCGGCGGGTGCGGGCCGTCCGGGGCGTGGGCGGCGGCCGGATCCGGTCCGGCCGGCGCGGCGGCGGCCAGCCCGGGCGGGTCCGTCCGGTCCGCCGCGGGGCCGGCCGGGTCGCTCACAGCCCCTCCGCCCGGTCCTCGCCGAGCGCGGTGAGCCGATCGCGCAGCCGTGACGCCTCCGCCGGGCGCAGCCCCGGCACCCGGGCGTCGCTCGCCGCCGCCGCGGTGTGCAACTGCACGGTGGCCAGGTTGAACGCCCGCTCCAGCGGCCCGGCGCTGACGTCCACGAACTGCATCCGGGAGTACGGCACGATGGAGAGCCGGCGCACCAGCAGCCCGTGCCGCACCAGCAGGTCGTCCTCCCGCTCGGCGTACCCCCAGGCGCGTACGGCCCGGACGATGGTCACGACCCGCAGGGCGCCCAACAGCAGCACCACGCCGAACGCGACGCCGACGGGCCAGGCCCCGCTGAGCGCCCAGCCGACACCCAGCCCGAGCAGGACCACGCCCAGCAGCATCGCCAGCCGCAGCAGCTCCACCCAGATCAGGTCCGACGAGATCGTCTGCCAGCGGACCGTGTCCGGCCACGGCTCCAGCGGGCCCGCCGCGGGGCGGGGCGCCGCCGGCGGCGGGCCGGCGAACTCGGCACCGGTCACCGGAGAAATCCGTTGTGCGCGCTCACCCTTCGAGCGTAGGCGATCCGGCCACCGGTACGACCTCCCGGAGGAAGCCACGGGCGTCGAGAAAGTCGCCGAGGGTCGAGCGGTGCTCGGCGCAGGCGAGCCAGGTCTTGCGCCGGTCGGCGTCGTGCAGCCGGGGATTGTTCCACCGCAGCGCCCAGCGGGCGGGGGCACGACAGCCGCGCGACGAGCAGATCAGCGGCTCGTCGGTGGGGAGGGGGTCGCTCATCCGGCCCACTCTAGGGCGGGACGGGAGATTGAGCGCCGGGCGGCCACGGGGGGAGCCGCCCGGCGACGGGGTGAATCGTACACGCGCCGGACCCGTCGGTGTCCACCCGGTGAGCGACGATTCCGCCACGTGGAACGGCGTGGCGGAACGGCCCGGCGATCCGGCGAGCGGGGGCGGCGCGGCGAAAATCGGGTTCTCCCCACCTCGGCACTCAGCCGGGCATGCGAGTCTTGGTACGCACCACGCCGCGCGACAACCGATCATGCTGTGGAGGACCGGTGGCCCAGCCGACCACGCCCGACGCCCCGACGCCCAACGGGACGCGCCCGGAGACATCCGCGCCGGCGACCACGCCGGCCGAGGACGCGACCCTGCTGGAGCGGGCGCTGTTCGAGATCAAGCGGGTGATCGTCGGGCAGGATCGGATGGTCGAGCGGATGTTCGTCGCGCTGCTGGCCCGGGGCCACTGCCTGCTGGAGGGCGTGCCCGGGGTGGCCAAGACGCTCGCCGTGGAGACGCTGGCCAGGGTCGTCGGTGGCTCCTTCGCCCGGGTGCAGTTCACCCCCGACCTGGTGCCGGCCGACATCATGGGCACCCGCATCTACCGGCAGTCGAGCGAGAAGTTCGACGTCGAGCTGGGCCCCGTCTTCGTCAACTTCCTGCTCGCCGACGAGATCAACCGGGCGCCGGCCAAGGTGCAGTCGGCGCTGCTGGAGGTGATGAGCGAGCGGCAGGTCTCCATCGGCGGGGAGACCCACCGGGTGCCCGACCCGTTCCTGGTGATGGCCACGCAGAACCCGATCGAGCAGGAGGGCGTCTACCCGCTGCCCGAGGCGCAGCGGGACCGCTTCCTCATGAAGATCGTCGTCGGCTACCCGACCGACGCCGAGGAGCGGGAGATCGTCTACCGGATGGGGGTGGCCCCGCCCGAGCCGGTACCGGTGTTCACCACCGCCGACCTGGTCGCGTTGCAGCGGAAGGCGGACCAGGTGTTCGTGCACAACGCCCTGGTCGACTACGCGGTCCGCCTGGTGCTGGCCACGCGCGCCCCGGCGGAGCACGGCATGCCGGACGTCGCCCAGCTCATCCAGTACGGCGCCAGCCCGCGCGCCTCGCTCGGCCTCGTCCGGGCCACCCGGGCGCTGGCGCTGCTGCGGGGCCGCGACTACGCGCTGCCGCAGGACGTGCAGGACATCGCGCCGGACATCCTGCGCCACCGGCTGGTGCTCAGCTACGACGCGCTCGCCGACGACGTGCCCGCCGACCACGTCGTGCACCGGGTGATGTCCACGATCCCGCTGCCGTCGGTCGCGCCCCGCCAGCAGGCCACACCGACGCCGACCGCCACGCCGCCCGGTGCCGGTTGGCCCGGGCAGCGGCCGTGACCTCACCCGTCCGTCGGCCCGCCGACACCCCCTCGGACCGTACCGAAGCCGTCCTGTCGCGGCTGCAACTGCTGGTCACCCGCAAACTCGACGGCCTGCTCCAGGGCGACTACGCCGGCCTGCTGCCGGGGCCGGGCAGCGAGGCGGGGGAGTCCCGGGAATACCGCCCCGGCGACGACGTGCGCCGGATGGACTGGCCGGTGACGGCCCGCACGACGATGCCGCACGTGCGGCGTACGGTGGCCGACCGCGAGCTGGAGACGTGGCTGGCGGTGGACCTCTCGGCCAGCCTGGACTTCGGAACCGGCCGGTGGCTCAAGCGGGACGTCGTGGTGGCGGCCGCGGCGGCGCTGACCCACCTGACCGTGCGCGGCGGCAACCGGATCGGGGCGGTGATCGGCAGCGGCGGCGGCACGAGCGCTCCGGCGCGCCGCTGGCGCGGCGCGCCCCCGGTCCCCGGCCCGGACGTGTTCACCCGGGTGCCCGCCCGCTCCGGCCGCAAGGAGGCACAGGGGCTGCTGCGGGCGATCGCCGGCACCGAGATCCGCCCGGGGCGCAGCGATCTGGGCACGCTGGTGGACATGCTCAACCGGCCGCCCCGGCGGCGCGGGGTGGCGGTGGTCATCTCCGACTTCCTCGCCCCGACCGACCGCTGGGCCCGGCCGCTGCGCAAGCTGCGCGTCCGCCACGACGTGCTGGCGATCGAGGTGGTCGACCCGCGGGAGCTGGAGCTGCCCGACGTCGGGGTGCTGCCGGTGGTCGACCCGGAGACCGGGGGCCTGCACGAGGTGCAGACCGCGGACCCGCTGCTGCGACACCGCTACGCCGAGGCGGCGGCCGCCCAGCGGGCGGAGATCTCCGCCGCGCTGCGCGGCGCGGGCGCGGCCCACCTGCGGCTGCGTACGGACCGAGACTGGCTGCTCGACATGGTGCGCTTCGTGGCCGCGCAGCGGCACGCCCGCACCAGGGGGACGACACGATGATCCGATTTCTGCAACCGTGGTGGCTGCTGGCCGTGCTGCCGGTGCTCGCCCTCGCCGCGCTCTACGTCTGGCGGCAACGCAACCGCCGGGCGTACGCGATGCGGTTCACCAACGTGGACCTGCTGCGCACCCTGGCGCCGAAGGGGCTGGGCTGGCGGCGGCACGTCCCGGCCACCGCCTTCCTGCTCTGCCTGCTGGTGCTGGCGACGGCGCTGGCCCGGCCCGCGGTCGACACTCGGGAGCCGCTGGAGCGCGCCACCGTCATGCTCGCCATCGACGTGTCGTTGTCCATGCAGGCCGACGACGTGTCGCCGAACCGGCTGGAGGCGGCGCAGGAGGCGGCCAAGCAGTTCGTCGGCGAGCTGCCGGAGAGCTACAACCTGGGGCTGGTGTCGTTCGCCAAGGCGGCGAACGTGCTGGTGCCGCCCACCAAGGACCGGGAGGCGGTGACCAGCGCGATCGACGGGCTGGTGCTGGCCGAGGCGACGGCGACCGGGGAGGCGGTCTTCACCTGCCTGGAGGCGATCCGGTCGGTGCCGGCCGACGGCGCGGCGGGGGTCCCGCCGGCGCGTATCGTGCTGCTCTCTGACGGCTACCGCACCTCGGGCCGGTCGGTGGAGGAGGCCGCCGCGGCCGCTCAGGCGGCCAACGTGCCGGTCTCCACCATCGCCTTCGGCACCGACTCGGGCCAGGTGGACATCGGGGGTCAGTTGCAGCGGGTGCCGGTCGACCGGCTGGCCCTGGCCGACCTGGCCGAGGCCACGGAGGGCTACTTCTACGAGGCGGCCTCGGTCGCCGAGCTCAAGCAGGTCTACCAGGACATGGGCAGCTCGATCGGGTTCCGCACGGAGCCCCGCGAGGTCACCCAGTGGTACGCCGGCGTGGCCCTGCTGCTGGCGCTCTGCGCGGGCGCCCTCAGCCTGCTGTGGTCGTCCCGGATGCTGTGAATCCGCGTCGCCGGCCGAGCGGCGGTCGGTGGGCGCCGCCGACGGCCGGTGACGGTCGGTGCGCGCTGCCGACGGCCGCTCGGCCGGTGGGCGCTGCCGTCGGCCGGCGGTGGTCGGTGGGCGCCGCCGGCCGGCCGTCAGTGGGCGCCGCCGCCGGCTGCCGAGCGGCGGTCAGTGGGCGCCGCCGCCGGCCAGGACGAAGACGACGGCCACCCAGACGGCGGCGAGGGTGAAGCCCAGCGGGGCGACGTAGCGGCTCATGGACGGCTCCGGGTGGCGACTGGACGGTCCGCGCGTGCGGGGGCGGACCGCAGGGGGGTGGATCAGGACGCGCACACGAAGTCGTGACCGGGCGGCTCCCGGCGGACCGCCCGGCTGCGGGCGGCGCGGCACGGCGACCGGCGAGGGGCCGGGTGACCGTGCGGAGGCGGGGAGCGGAGCTGGGTCAGCTCACCTGCTGAGTCGTGGCTCAGCGGGGCTGACGTTCGGCCCGGCCACGACTGGGAGGATCGCTATCTCGCACAGCGATCACCTCCTGCGGTCGGCGGGGCCCGGAAGGCGGGCCGGCACGGCCCGCGAACGCCGATCATCGTACACCCGCGGGCGCGTGCCCCCGCACTCAGCCGACCGGGCGGGCGATCCCGTCCGCCGGTGGACGCCCGGCCGGCCGCGCGGCCGCCGCAGCGCCGGTCGTCCGCCCACGGATCAGCACCACCAGCACGGCGGCCAGCACCGGCAACCAGCAGAGCCGGGCCACCAGCCAGCCGGGGCCGTCCGGCGCCGTGTGCAGCCCGGGCAGGGCGACGCCGGTGCGGCCCGCCAGCACCGCAACCCCGACCAGCACCGGCTGGTGCCAGAGGTAGACGCGCACCGCGTGGCGGTTGACCAGGCCCACCGCCCGCCCGGCCCACGGCCGCCTGGACAGCCGGGCCAGCGCCGGCCGGGCCGCCAGACCCACCCCGACCTGGGTCACCGCCAGGGCGACCGCCAGCAGCGACGGCGGGTGCAGGTTGGACACCTGCGCGCCGGGCACCCCGACCGCGCTGACCGGGTAGCCGAGCGCGACCAGGCCGGCCAGCCCGGCGGCCCCCGCGCCGGCCAGCCCCAGCGCGGCCCGTCGACCGGCGAGCCGGCCGTCGGCGTGCGCCAGCCCCAGCAGGTAGGGCACCGCCCACGCGGCCAGCACGGCGACCGGCAGCCGCCCGGGGACCTGCGGGAGCAGCCGGCCGGCCAGGTCGACCGCCGCCACCACGGCCACCGCCGGGGCGGCACAGCGCAGCGGACCCCATCGGCGTACGGCGGCGCGCAGCGGGGCGGTCAGCGCCACCAGGACCAGCAGCGGGAGCAGGAACCACAGCGGACTGACCGTCAGCGTCAGCGCCACGGACAGGGTGGCGTCGGGGGTGCCCAGCGCGGTGGCGGCCAGCAGCACCGCCGCCCCGGTGCCGAGCAACGCCACGGCGGGCAGCACCAGCCGCCGCAGGCGGCGGGCGAGCCAGGCCGGCCCGCCGCGCCGGCGGGCGGCCGAGCGGGCCGAGGCGTACCCGGCGGCGAAGAAGAACAGCCCGAGGGTCTGCAACAGCCAACTGGCCGGCGCCAGCGACGGCATCGCGGTCAGCGGGCTGGCCTGGGACAGCGTGCCGTCCGGGGCGAGCACCAGGCCGGTGACCAGCCAGTGCCCGAGCACCACTCCGCCCACCGCGTACGCCCGCAGCGCGTCGACCGCGCGGTCCCGGCTCACCGGGCCGCCCCGCCCGTGCCCGCCCCGCCGGTGAGCACCACCGACGCGACTGCGCCGACGGTCGCCGCGCCCGGGCTGAGGTAACTGTCGTGCCCGGTCACCCCGGCCACCGGCAGCGGCCGGGCGCCGAAGGCCGGGTCGGCCGGCCGGATCCCGTGCCCGAGCCCGGGCAGCCGCAGCTGGGGCACGCGGCGGATCCAGTCCGTCTCCGCCTCCGCCGCCCAGAACCGCACGCCGCCGAACCGGTCCGCCCGGTCCGTGCCGACGCCGACCCCGCCGAGGGCCACCACGTCGGTGACCTGCGCCGGCGCCCCCGTCGCGGCCAGCCCGACCACCAGCGCGCCGTAGCTGTGCCCGATCAGCGTGACCCGGGCCCGCGGCCGGCGCGCGGCCAGCTCGGCCAGCAGCTCGGACAGGGCGGCGGCGCCCCGCCGTGCGGCGCCCGCCCCGGCCGCCGCGAGCACCCCGTCCGGCGGGTCGTAGCCGAGCCAGGCGAGCACGGCGACCCGGGCGCCGGGGTCGGTCGACCGCAGCGCGGCGTGCAGCCCGGCGGCCTGCACGGCCGGCGCGCGGCGAGCCACCCCGCCGAGCCCCCGGTCGAAGTCGCGCAGCGTGCAGCCCACCCCGGGCACCAGCACCGCGATCGCGTCCGCGCCGGCCAGGTCGCCGAGCACCTCGACGGCCAGCCCGTCGCCGCGCGGGTCGAAGGCCAGGAACCGCCGGCCGCGCTCGGCCCAGTCGGCGTACGGCGCGCCGGCGGCCCGCATCGCCGCCGTCGTCGCCGGGTACCGCTCGACGAAACCCGCCGCGGCAACCGGGGCCGGCCGGGCCGGCAGCACCACCCCGGCGCCGAGCAGCGCGGCGAGCACGACCTTAAGGACATCCCCGCTCCGCATCACCGTGCTCCCTCCGTGTCCGTCCACGGTGGGCAGCGTGCGGTGCCGGGCGCCGCCGGCGCGTCACCCCGGGGAGCCGTCTCCGGCCCGGTACCGGGGTGCTACTCGCCGGCGGCCACCAGACCCGACTCGTACGCCGGCACCACGGCCTGCGCGCGGTCGCGCAGGCCCAGCCTGGCCGGGATCCGACCGACGTGGTCTTCACGGTCTGCTCGGCGACGACCAGGTCGGCGGCGTAGTCGTCCAGGTCGAAGGTGGTCAGGATGAGCCCCCGGGGACGGTCGGCGGGGCGGTCGCCGAGGAGCTTCCGGGTGGCCGCCAGGCCGTCCAGCACCGGCATCCGCACGTCCATCAGCACCACGTCGGGATCGGGCCGGAGGGCCGCCTCGACCGCCTGCGCCCCGTCGGCGGCGTCGCCGACCACCAGCAGGTCCGCCACGCCCACAGCGGCCACCGCGCCGCCAGCGCCACCGGAACGGTGGCGCCCAGGGCGAGGCGACGGCGTACGCGTCGGTCAGCCCGCGGTCGTGGCGGCCGCGGCGGTGAGCCCGAGCAGGGCCGGCAGGGCGACCGGGACCAGGTAGGCGCGCCAGCCGTGCCAGCGGCGCCGGCTGGCCGCCGGGCGCGGCGGCACGTCCGGGCCGACGAGCAGCCGACGCAGGTCGCGCAGGGCGACACTGGCCGGATTGTCGGGCTGGACCATCCGGGGAGGCTACGACGACGGCGCCGCGCCGGTCGTGCCACCACGGGACGACCCGGACGTCGTACCCAGGGGTGACGTGCCCACCCGTTAGCGCTTACCTGCCGGTAACGCCTAGGCTCCGACCGACCGGGAGATCACTGAGCAGAGGGGGACCCGTGGCCCGTACCGTCCTGGTGACCGGCGGCAACCGGGGGATCGGCCTGGCGATCGCGCAGGCCTTCGCCAAGCAGGGTGACCGGGTGGCGGTGACCCATCGGGGTGGGGGAGTGCCCGGCGCCGGCGCAGCCGAGCCGGGGTCTGGCGCAGGCGGAGCCGGCCATCAGGGCGGCCTGTTCGGGGTGCGCTGCGACGTGACCGACCCGGACTCGGTCGACGCGGCGTTCACCACCGTCGAGGCCGAGCTGGGGCCGGTCGAGGTGCTGGTCGCCAACGCCGGCATCACCGACGACACGCTGCTGATGCGGATGTCCGAGGAGCAGTTCACCCGGGTGCTGGACACCAACCTGACCGGCGCGTTCCGGTGCGCCAAGCGGGCCTCGACGAAGATGCTCCGGGCCAGGTGGGGCCGCATGATCTTCATCTCCTCGGTGGTCGGCCTCTACGGCGGCCCCGGCCAGGTCAACTACGCGGCGAGCAAGGCCGGCCTGGTGGGCGTGGCCCGCTCGATCACCCGCGAGCTGGGCAGCCGCAACATCACCGCCAACGTGGTGGCGCCCGGCTACGTCGAGACCGACATGACCGCCGCGCTGCCCGAGGACCGCAAGACCGAGTACCGCAAGGTCATCCCCGCCGGCCGCTTCGCGCAGCCGGACGAGGTCGCGGCGGCGGTCACCTGGTTGGCCGGGGACGGCGCGGGCTACATCTCCGGCGCCGTCATCCCCGTCGACGGCGGCCTCGGCATGGGCCACTGACAGCGGCCACTGACAGACTACGGAGGAACCCCTGCATGTCCGGACTGCTCGCCGGTAAGCGGCTGCTGGTCACCGGCGTCATCACCGACGCCTCGATCGCCTTCTCGGTGGCGAAGCTCGCCCAGGAGAACGGGGCGCGGGTCGTGCTCACCGGCTACGGCCGGCTGTCCCTGGTCGAGCGGATCGCCAGGCGGCTGCCCGAGCCGGCCCCGGTGATCGAGCTGGACGTGACCAACGCCGAGCACCTCGCCGGGCTCGCCGACCGGGTCCGCGAGCACGTCGACGGCCTGGACGGGGTGGTGCACTCGATCGGCTTCGCCCCGCAGAGCTGCCTCGGCGGCGGCTTCCTCGACGCCCCCTGGGAGGACGTGGCGACCGCGTTGCAGGTCTCCACGTACTCCTACAAGTCCCTCGCGATGGCGGCGCTGCCGCTGATGTCGGCCGGTGGCGCGGTGGTCGGCCTGACCTTCGACGCGACCAAGGCGTGGCCGGTCTACGACTGGATGGGCGTGGCCAAGGCCGGGCTGGAGTCCGCCTCCCGCTACCTGGCGCTGCACCTGGGCAAGCAGGGCATCCGCAGCAACCTCGTCGCCGCCGGGCCGCTGCGCACCATCGCCGCCAAGTCGATCCCCGGCTTCGACCAGTTCGAGGACGCCTGGACCGAGCGCGCGCCGCTGGGCTGGAGCCTCACCGACCAGGAACCGGCCGCCCGGGCCTGCCTGGCCCTGCTCTCCGACTGGTTCCCGGCCACCACCGGCGAGATCGTCCACGTCGACGGCGGCTATCACGCCATCGGCGCCTGAGGTGTGCGGAAGGGCCCCTGCCGTCGCGTCTCGGACGGCGGGGGCCCCTCCTCGCACCACGCGACCAGGGGGCTCTGCCCGGCGGGGGCGGCCGACCGGGAAGAATGGGCCCATGGCGTACGACGCGGTGGTCCTGGTGTCCTTCGGCGGGCCGGAGCGGCCCGAGGACGTGATGCCGTTCCTGCAGAACGTGACCCGTGGGCGGGGCGTGCCCCCGGAGCGGCTGGCGGAGGTGGCCGAGCACTACCAGCACTTCGGCGGCGTCTCCCCGATCAACCAGCAGTGCCGGGAGCTGCTCGCGGCGATCCGGGAGGACTTCGCCGCCAACGGGATCGACCTGCCCGTCTACTGGGGCAACCGGAACTGGCACCCGATGCTCGCCGACACCCTGGCGCAGATGCGCGACGACGGCGTCCGGCACGCGCTGGCGTTCGTGACCAGCGCGTTCGGTGGCTACTCCTCCTGCCGGCAGTACCAGGAGGACATCGCCGCCGCCCGCGCGGCGGTCGGCCCGGACGCCCCGCTGGTCGACAAGATCCGCCAGTTCTGGGACCATCCGGGCTTCGTCGAGCCGCACGCCGACGCGGTGCGGGCGGCGCTGGGCCAGCTCGACCCGGCGAAGCGCGACAGCACCCGGCTGGTGTTCACCGCCCACTCGGTGCCGAACTCGATGGCCGCCAGCGCGGGCCCGCACGGCGGCCGGTACGAGGCGCAGCTCCACGAGGTCGCCCGGCTGGTCCACGCGGCGGCGGCCCCCGACCTGCCCTGGGACCTGGTCTGGCAGAGCCGCTCCGGCCCGCCGCAGGTGCCGTGGCTGGAGCCGGACGTCAACGACCACCTGGCCGCGCTGGCCGACAACGGCACCACCAGCGTGGTGGTCAGCCCGATCGGGTTCGTCTCCGACCACCTGGAGGTCGTGTGGGACCTGGACACCGAGGCGCGGCAGACGGCCAGGCAGGTCGGCCTCGACTTCGCCCGCGCCGGCACCCCGGGCACCGACCCCCGGTTCGTGGCGATGGTCCGCGAGCTGGTGCGGGAGCGGATCGAGCCGGACGGGGTGAACCTGCGCCGCCGCCTCGGCGAGCTGCCGATGTGGGACACCTGCCCGACGGTGTGCTGTGTCCCCGCCCGCCGCCCCACCGCCGCCGCCTCCGGGCAGCCCGCCTCCTGACCCCCGCCGCCGACCGCCGCCGGGCCGACCGCAGCCCCGACCCGCGGCACCCGCCCGACTGCCGTCGGGCCCGGCCCGGTCCCCGGGCCGCCCACCGACCGCCGCGCCGGCCCCGCCGGCCGACCCGACACCCCTGGAACGAGTCGAGATGCAGGACCGCAAGCCGGTGGAGAGCTGGCTGACCGACATGGACGGCGTGCTGGTGCACGAGGGCCAGCCCGTGCCCGGCGCGCCGGAGTTTGTCTCCCGACTGCGCGCCTCGGGCAAGCCGTTCCTGGTGCTGACGAACAACTCGATCTACACGCCACGGGACCTCACGGCCCGGCTGAGCCGGATGGGCCTCGACGTGCCCGAGCAGGCGATCTGGTCCTCCGCGCTGGCCACCGCCCAGTTCCTGGCCGACCAGCGGCCGGGCGGCACCGCGTACGTGATCGGGGAGGCCGGGCTGACCACGGCGCTGCACGCGGTCGGCTACGTGCTGACCGACTTCGCGCCGGACTACGTGGTGCTGGGGGAGACCCGCACCTACAGCTTCGAGGCGATCACCAAGGCGGTCCGGCTGATCAACGACGGAGCGCGGTTCATCTGCACCAACCCCGACGTGACCGGCCCGTCGGTGGAGGGCGCGCTGCCCGCCGCCGGCTCGGTCGCCGCGATGATCTCCAAGGCGACGGGGGTCGAGCCGTACTTCGTCGGCAAGCCCAACCCGATGATGATGCGCTCCGCGCTCAACACGATCAACGCGCACTCCGAGACGACCGCGATGATCGGCGACCGGATGGACACCGACATCCTGTGCGGGCTGGAGGCCGGCCTGGAGACGATCCTGGTGCTGACCGGGATCAGCAGCCGCGCCGAGGCGGAGCGCTACCCGTACCGTCCGTCGCGGATCGTCAACTCCGTCGCCGACCTGGTCGACGAGGTCTGACGCGCGGGCCCGCCTCGGTGCGTCGGGCGATCCCGGGCGCGATCGGCGGAAGGCACGGACGGCAGGCCCGGCCGCCGGCGCGGCCGACCGGCGCGACGCTCAGGGGCGCAGCGGGGCGTTGCAGGCGGCCACCAGCGCCTGCCGGCAGGCGGTGGTCAGCGGGCGCAGCGCGGCGTCGCGCTGCTGGGCCTCGTAGTTGTTGACGGCGCCGCCGGGCGCGGCGTGCCCGGCCAGCGCCAGCACCCGGTCGAGCACGGCGGCCCGGGCGAAGAGCCGCCGGGCCCGCGGGTCGAAACCGGGCGGCAGGTCGGTGGCGCCGTCCGGCCGGCGCAGCGCCTCCAACGCCCCGGCCAGCTCGGGGCGCCACTGGGCGACGTCCAGCCGGGTCAGCGCGGCGGTGGTGTCGTGCAGGGCCGCCGCCAGTTCCGCCTCGGCCTCGGCCGCGCCGGGCAGCGCGAGCGAGGCGGCCGGGGCGTCGGCCGGCAGCGGATAGACCCGCCAGAGCACCGTCTCGAAGGTGTCGCCGGAGCCGGAGGTGTGCGTGCGCACGTGCGGGATCAGCCCGAGGCTGCCCGCCACGACCGCCTCGCCGGCGAGCAGCGCCGCACCGGCGAAGTCGCCCGGACCCGGCAGGCCGCGCGGGTCGCCCGGCGCGGGCAGCACCAGCCGGATCTCGTCCGGCGAGAGCTTGGCCAGGGTGGGCAGCGCCTCGGCCAGCGGGACGTCTGTCCAGGTGCCGGGCGCGTCGGCGACCAGGTGCTCCTCGTCGCCGGCGACGGCGTCGGCGACCTCGTCGAAGGGCACCAGCCCGGCGCGCCACGCGCGCACCCAGGCAACGAACCGGCTGGACCGGCGCGGCGCGAGAGTGGCCGCGCCCGCTGCGGGGGTGGACATGCCGAAAAGGGTACGTGGTCACCGCCGCCCCTGTCTCGACTGCCGCTCCGCCCGCCCACCGCCATGTCGATCATGCGATCGTGGTGGACGGGGCGTCGAACGGGGGCCCGTCACCCGGGCAGCGTGACCGCCCCCTCGGGGCGCCGTCACCCGTCGCGGCGTGTCGGATGCGGGGGTGCGGGCGGCCGGTTAGCTTCTCTGGCATGGGGCGGCGGTATGCGGACGACGTGTTGGCGGGGGACTGGCGGCGGCGCAAGGTCACGCCCGAGGTCGACGCGGAACCGGACCTCGTGGTCGAGGACGCCGACTCCGGCTTCTGCGGGGCGGTGGTCGGCTTCGAGTCCGGCGCGGTGGTGCTGGAGGACCGGCACGGCCGGCGGCGCAACTTCCCGCTGCTGCCGGCGGCGTTCCTGCTCGACGGGCAGCCGGTGACGCTGCGCCGACCCGCCCGCGCCCCCGTCCCGGCGGCCCGCCGGCGCACCGCCTCCGGCTCGATCGCCGTGGACGGCGTCCGCGCCCAGGTCGCCAAGGCCAGCCGGATCTGGGTGGAGGGCGTCCACGACGCCGCCCTCGTCGAGCGGATCTGGGGCGACGACCTGCGCATCGAGGGCGTGGTGGTGGAGCCGCTGGACGGCGTCGACGCCCTCGACGCCGAGGTGCGCGCCTTCGCTCCCGGCCCCGGCCGCCGTCTCGGCGTGCTGGTCGACCACCTGGTCCCCGGGTCCAAGGAGAGCCGGATCGTGGCGAAGGTGACCTCACCGCACGTGCTGGTCACCGGTCACCCGTACGTCGACGTGTGGCAGGCGGTCAAGCCGTCGGCGCTGGGCATCCGGGCGTGGCCGGTGGTGCCCCCGGGGCAGCCGTGGAAGGAGGGGGTCTGCGCCGCGCTCGGGGTGGCCGAGCCGGCCGACATGTGGCGGCACATCCTGTCCCGGGTCGACAGCTTCGCCGACGTGGAGACCCCGCTGATCAACGCGATGGAACGCCTGATCGACTTCGTCACCGAGCCCGCCTGAGCGTGGTTGCGGTCAGGGCCGGGGCCGCCGTGCCCGGTTCCGGGCGGCCAGGCTCCGCCTTCCGTCCGCGTGCGAGATCGTGCTCGATCCTGGATGTGGTGGCCTCGGGTGGCTCGCGAGGGCACCCGATCCAGGATGTTGCGTGATCCTGTTGGCCGTGGTGGCCCGGACAGGGACGGGCGGGGTCAGGGCTCCTGGTCGGGGGTGCGGGTGAAGACGAAGGTGGCGATGTCCAGGGCCGCCACCCGGCCGGCCTCGTCGCGCAGCACCGACAGGATCTCGCCGTTCTCCGGGCCGGAGCGGCCCCGCCAGCGGTCGGGCCCCTCCGGGGCGAACGCGCTCACCCGCTCCCCGCGTACGTAGACCACCAGCTCGCCCGCGCCCGGGTCCCAGGTGACGTCGAGCGAGGCGCCCATCCACCACCAGCGGCCGCTGATCTCCGCGACCTCCGCGGGCGGGGCGCCCGTGGCGGGCCGCCACGGGCGAGGCAGGGCCGGCTCGGCGTCCAGCACGGTGGTGAGGGCCCGCTGCGCGAGCCCGCCGATGCCGCCGGTGCGGAAGCCGTACGAGTTGGCGAAGCCGATCACGCCGGTGCGGGAGGGGCGGTGCACGGCCAGGGCGGCCACGTAGCCGGGCATCGAGCCGCCGTGCCCGACGTACACCCGCTCGCCGTCGCGGTAGAGCTCCAGGCCCAGGCCGTGCCCGCCGGTCCACGAGTCGAGGTCGCTGATCACCACCGGGGCGCACATCTCGGTCAGCGTCCGCGCCGCCAGCACCTCCGGCGCCGGGTCGGCCAGGAACGCCGCCCACCTGGCCAGGTCCTCGGCGGTCGACCAGAGCTGCCCGGCCGGCGCCATCGCCCCGGTGTCGGTGCGCGGCTCCTCCCGCAGGGTGTCGTGCCAGGGGTGCACCACGTAGCCGCGGGCGAACGGCTCCGTCGCCGCGTACGTCGTGCGGCGCATGCCGAGCGGCTCCAGGAGGCGCTCGCGCAGCAGGTCGGCCCAGGGCGTGCCGGTGATCCGCTCCAGCACCCCACCCAGCAGCCCGTACGCCAGGTTGGAGTAGTGGTAGGCCCGGTGGGCGGGATAGGCGATCTTCTCGGCGGTCACCCCGGCCAGCAGCGTGGCCAGGTCCGGGCCCTCGGCGCGCTCCCACCAGGCCCCCTCCGGCTCGCGCTGCAACCCGCTCGCGTGGCCGAGCAACTGCCGCAGCGTGAGGGCGCCGACGGGGGTGCCGGGCAGGTGCTCGCCCAGCGCGTCGTCGAGGGTCAGCCGGCCGGCGTCGCGCTCCTGCATGACCAGCACGGCGGTCATCGTCTTGCTGATCGAGCCGATCCGGTACTGCAGGTCGGCGTCGGGGCGCGGGTGTTCGCCGGCGGTGGCGAGGTGGGTAAGCGCGCCGTCGCGTACCACGCCGATCACCAGCGACGGCGTACGGCCGGCGGACTGCGCCTCCGCGACGAGGGCGTCGACCTGGCGGGCGGTGGTGGGCAGCAGGGGCACGGGGCGCTCCTCGCTCGGGGCCCGGGGCGGGCCGCTGGTGTGCCGAAAGTCGCCCCGCGGGGGCGCCGACCGGTGTGCCGCCGGGCGGCCCGCGGGGGCGCCGACGTACGCCGCCGGGCGGCTTGGAGGGGCGTCGCCGGCGTGCCGCCGAGCTTACTGATCTTCGAGGCTGGGTGGTGCGTGCACCGGCGTGTCACGATCGTGGGGTGGACGCCGTGCTGTGGATCGTGCTGGGCGTCGTGCTGGCGGTCGCCGAGATCTTCACCACGACGCTGTTCCTGATCATGTTCGCGGCCGGGGCCTTCGCCGCCGCCGGCGCCGCGGCCCTCGGCGCGCCGGTCGGCGTGCAGGCGATCGTCTTCGCCGCGGTGTCGGCGCTGACGGTGCTGGGCGTGCGGCCGACGCTGCGCCGGCACCGGCGCTCGGCGCTGGACAGCGGCGAGCAGGCCTTCGGCGTGGAGGCGATCGAGGGCAGCGCGGCGTTGGTGCTGGAGCGGGTCGACGCCGGGCAGGGCATGGTCAAGATCGACGGTGAGCTGTGGCAGGCCCGCTCCTACGACGCGAGCCAGGTCTTCGCCCCGGGCGACCGGGTGCAGGTGATCCAGGTGCGGGGCGCCACCGCCCTGGTGTGGCGGGACGACGTTTCCCCTTCCGGCGAGCTACCCGAAGCGAAAAGGTGAGCACATGGAACTCGTGATCCCGGTCCTCCTGATAGCCGTCGCGCTGATCGGGGTGATCACCCTGGCCAAGGCGGTGCGGATCGTGCCGCAGCAGCGTCAGGACGTGGTCGAGCGGCTGGGTCGGTACAAGCGCACGCTCAACCCGGGGCTGAACCTCCTGGTCCCCTTCATCGACGCGGTGCGCACCAAGGTCGACATGCGCGAGCAGGTGGTCAGCTTCCCGCCGCAGCCGGTGATCACCTCCGACAACCTGGTGGTCTCGATCGACACGGTCCTCTACTTCAAGGTGGTCGACTCGGTCCGGGCCACGTACGAGATCTCCAACTTCCTCCAGGCCATCGAGCAGCTCACCGTCACCACGCTGCGCAACGTCATCGGTTCTCTCGACCTGGAGCGGGCGCTGACCAGCCGCGAGGAGATCAACCGGCACCTGTCCGGGGTGCTGGACGAGACGACCGGCCGCTGGGGCATCAAGGTCACCCGGGTGGAGATCAAGGCGATCGAGCCGCCGCCGAGCATCCGCGACTCGATGGAGAAGCAGATGCGCGCCGAGCGGGACCGCCGCGCGGCCATCCTCAACGCCGAGGGGCACAAGCAGTCGCAGATCCTCACCGCCGAGGGCGAGAAGCAGGCCGCGGTGCTGCGCGCCGACGGTGACCGGCAGGCGCGGATCCTGCAGGCCGAGGGCCAGGCCAAGGCGATCCGGACGGTGTTCGACGCCATCCACCAGGCCAACCCGAGCCAGAAGGTGCTGGCCTACCAGTACCTCCAGGCCCTGCCGCAGATCGCCAACGGCACCGCGAACAAGGTCTGGATCGTGCCGGCCGAGCTGACCAAGGCCCTCGAGGGGATGGGCGGCGCGCTCGGCGGGCTGAGCCAGATGGTGGGTGACACCCCGGCGCCCGAGGCCGCCGACCACGCGAGCCAGGTCGAGCGCGAGGCGGCGGAGGCCGCGCAGGCCGCGGCGGCCGCCGCCCAGCAGATCCACGACGAGGTACGCGTCGCCGAGGCGCAGGCCTCCGGCGGCAAGCCGCAGGGACTGCCGGCGCCGGAGCCGGTCTCCCCGGCGAGCCTGCTCAACGACCCGGCCGACCAGCGCGAGCGGGGCTGACCGGCCCGGTCGACCAGCGCGAGCGGGGCTGACCGGCCCGGTCGACCAGCGCGAGCGGGGCTGACCGGCCCGGGCGGCGATCGCCCGGGGAAATGCGAGAAAGACTCATGGGGCGCTCCGGTGCCTGCCACCATCGGTCCTAGGACGGGCGGTGACCAGGCACCGGGGCGCCCCGGCGCGTCCCGCGCCGCTCGCGGACGAGCGAGGTGACGCATGAAGGATCCGGCGAAGCGGATGTGGTCCTCGGCCCCGGTGCCCGGCGCGCACGACCCCACCGGGCCGCTGGGGAGCCGGCGCACCGGCGGCGGGTTCGGGGTGCTGCCGTTCGTCGAGCCGACGCCGGTCGGGCCGGCCACCAACGCCAGCTGGGCCTGGTCGCTGCGGCGGCTCGCCCGGGCGGCGGTGTGGCTGCTTCCCGCGTACGCCGTGCTCTACGGCGTCGTGGCGATGGCCAGCGACGGCGGGGTGGGCAACGACCCGTACCCGGCCGACGGGCGGCCGCTCTACCTGGTGGGCTGGGTGGCGTCGGTCTGGCTCGGGCTGCTCGCGCTGCTGGCGCTGACGGGTCTGCTGGCGGCGGCCCGCAGCCGCCGGGCGGCCGTGGCGGGCCTGCTGGTGTCCATGGCCGGCACGGTGCTCATGCTGCCCTTCGCGGGGCTGGCGGAGCAGACCCCGGTCTTCGGCACCACCGCCCGCGCGCTCGTGCTCGTCGGGGCCACCTGCTACAGCGTGGGCTGGCTGCTGACCGGTTGGTCGGTGGCCCGGTCCGGGACGTTCAGCATCGGTGACGGCACCATGCTGATGATCGCCGCCCCGCTGCTGGGCGTCGGCGGCGCGCTGATCGGCTCGTTGCAGACCTTCGGGGCCATCTTCGTGCTGGTCGCCGGCATCGGCATCGGCTACCGCTCCGGGCGCCTGATGCCCCGCGACATCGTCCGCGACGCCGCCAGCGCCAGCCTCGCCACGGCCGCCGCCCCGACCGGGCCGGGCCCGAACGGCCCGCTGGCCGCCGGCTGAGCCGCGCGCCACCGGCGCAGGCCGCATCCGGGGCGGTGCCGGTGGGGCCCCCGGGGAGGCTGGGGCGGCTGGGTGGGAGGTCGCTGGCAGCCGGCGGTGAAGTTGCTGACAGGTGGCCCGCGGGGGTGGTCGGTCGGCGGCTTTCGTGGCAATCCTGGAGACCATGGCCCCACCCCGCTCGCCGCTGTCGCGGCTGTTCACCGTGCTGCTCGCCGGCGTGCTCGCCGGCCTGGTGCTGGCGGTCGCCGCGCTGCCGGGCAACCTGCTGTTCGGGTTCGCCGCCAAGGCCGCGGCGGGGTCGTACGAGGCGCTGCCCGAGGCGCTGCGCACCCCTGCCACGCCGCAGCGCTCCTACCTCTACGCCAACGACGGCAAGACGCTGATCACCACGTTCTACGACGTCAACCGCACCGACGTGCCGCTGGACGAGATCGCCCCGGTGATGCGGCAGGCGATCGTGGCGGCCGAGGACCGGCGCTTCTACGACCACGGCGGCGCGGACCTGCGCGGGCTGCTGCGGGCCGTGGTGTCGAACGCCTCCGGCGGGCAGCAGGGCGGTTCGACGCTGACCATGCAGTACGTCCGCAACGTGCTCAAGACCGACCCCGGCCGCACCGCCGAGCAGCGCGCCGCGGCCACCGAGCAGACCGTCGGGCGCAAGATCCAGGAGATCCGGTACGCCACGGCGCTGGAGCAGCGCCTGAGCAAGGACGAGATCCTCAACCGCTACCTGAACATCGCGTACTTCGGCTCCGGGGCGTACGGCGTCGCGGCGGCCAGCCAGCGCTACTTCGCCAAGGCCCCGGCGGAGCTGACCCTCGGCGAGGCGGCCCTGCTCGCCGGCCTGGTGCAGTCGCCGGAGGCGTACAGCCCGATCGACGGCGACGCGGACGCGGCGCTTCAGCGGCGCGGCTACGTGCTGGACGCGATGGTCTCCACCGGCGCGATCAGCGCCGAGGAGGCCGCGCGGGCCCGCGCGGAGAAGCTGACGCTGCGCCCCACCGCCCAGCCCAACGGCTGCACCGCCGTCGCCCAGGGCCACGACGACTGGGGCTTCTTCTGCGACTACCTGCGGCAGTGGTGGCTCGCGCAGCCCGCGTTCGGCGAGACCGTCGAGGAGCGCGAACAGGCCCTGCGCCGGGGCGGCTACACCGTGGTGACGTCGCTGGACCCGCAGGTCCAGGCCACCGCGCAGAAGGAGGCCACCCGGGTCTACGGGTACGCCGACAAGCGCGCCCTGCCGATCGCCGCCGTCGAGCCGGGCACCGGCCGGGTGCTGGCGATGGCCGTCAACCGGCACTACAGCCTCGACGCCAACCCGGACGGGCGGGCCAACCGCCCCAACACCGTCAACCCGCTGATCTCCGGCGGCGACAGCGTCGACGGCTACCAGGCCGGGTCGACGTTCAAGCTGTTCACCATGCTCGCCGCCCTGGAGGCCGGCAAGCCCCTCGCGACCGGCTTCGACGCGCCCAGCCGGCTGCCCACCCGGTACGCCGCCGAGGGCGAGGGAAGCTGCGAGGGCCGGTGGTGCCCGGCAAACGCCAACCCGGAGTGGATGGACGGCTACCGGATGATGTGGGACGGCTTCGGTCGCTCGGTCAACACCTACTTCGTCTGGCTGGCCGAACAGGTCGGGCAGGAGAAGGTGGTGGAGATGGCGCAGCGCCTCGGCATCACCTTCCGGGCCGACGCCGACGCCGCGTTCGCCGAGAACGACGCCGCCAACTGGGGCTCGTTCACCCTGGGCGTGGCCGCCACCACCCCGCTCGACCTGGCCAACGCGTACGCCACGGTGGCCGCCGAGGGGACCTACTGCACGCCGCTGCCGGTGGTCTCGGTGACCGCCCCCGACGGCGAACGGGTGCCCGTGGGCGACCCGTCCTGCCGCCGGGTGCTCGACGCCGACGTGGCCCGGGCCGCCACCGACGCGGCGCGCTGCCCGGTGGGCCAGCAGTCCGCGTTCGGGCAGTGCAACGGCGGCACGGCCACCTCGGTGAACCGGATCCTCGACGGCCGCCCGGTCGCCGGCAAGACCGGTAGCTCGGAGCGCAACGCGACGGAGACGTTCGTCGGCTTCACCCCGCAGGTGGCGGTGGCCGGCATCGCCGCCAACCCGGACGACCCGACCGACTCGGTGGGCGCCGCGGTGCAGGCCAAGGTGATCGACGCGGTCGCCCGGGTCATCGCCACCGCCGTCGACGGGCAGCCGGAGAAGAGCTTCGCGGCCCCCAGCCGCGAACTCGTCGGCGACCCGCGCCGCCCGGTGGAGCGACCCCGGGTCGAGCCGCGTCGCCCCGCCGAGGAACGGCGGCCCTCGGACGAGCAGCGCCTGTCCGACCTGCGACGCTGGCTCGAGCGCCGGGGCTGACGACGCGCCGGGCCGGGCCGGCCGGTGCCGTCGCCCGGGTGGGTCCGGCGGGAAAAGACCTCCCGGAGAAATCTTCCCGGGGCCGTCGGATCCGGCGTCGCCGCTCCGACCCCCTGGCGAGAACGCCCACGAGGGGCGTCCGACGCCAACGGGAGCAGGACCATGCGGAAGATCGTCTACGGGGTGCACCAGTCGCTGGACGGCTTCATCGAGGGGCCGAACGGCGAGTTCGACTGGCCGCGGATGGGCCCGGAGCTGTCCGCCTTCTCGCTGGAGCAGTGCGGCCGGGCCGGGTCACTCGTCTACGGCCGCCGGGTCTGGGAGTTCATGGCGGCCTACTGGCCGCAGGCGGAGTCGATCTCCGACCACCCGCACGACCTCGCGTTCGTGCCGATCTGGCGGCGCACGCCCAAGGTGGTGATCTCGCGCACGCTCGCCGAGGCCGACCACGGTGCCCGGGTGGTCGGCGGCGGCGACCTCGCCAGGGAGGTCACCGCGCTCAAGGACCAGCCGGGCGGTGACCTGCTGCTCAACGGTGGCGCCGAAGCGGCCGCCGCGCTGACCGCGCTCGGCCTGGTCGACGAGTACCAGATCTTCGTGCACCCGGTGGTGCTGGGCGGCGGCAAGCCGGTCTTCTCGGCCACGGAGCGGCTGAAGCTGCGACTGGTGGAGTCGCGGACCTTCGACGGCACCTCCGTGCTGCTGCGATACCACCGGGCCGGCTGACGACGGCCGGGTCCGGGGGCGGCGCGGCGCGTCCGGCAGAATCGTGCGGGTGCCAGTCCACCAGATCACCGACCCGGACGACGACCGGATCGCCGACTACCGCGCGCTGACCGACGTCGAGCTGCGTACCCGCTGGGAGCCGCCGCACGGCCTGTTCATCGCCGAGGGTGAGCTGGTGCTGCGGCGGGCCCTGCGGGCCGGCTATCCGGCCCGGTCGTACCTGGTGGACGCCAAGCGGGTCGACCAGCTCGCCGACCTGGACACGGGCGACGCCCCCGTCTACGCGGCCACGCAGGACGTGCTGGAGCGGGCGACCGGCTTCCACGTGCACCGGGGCGTGCTGGCGTCGTTCCGGCGCAAGCCGCTGCCGGCCGCGGAGGAGGTGCTCGCCGCCGCCCGGCGGGTGGTCATCCTGGAGGACGTCAACAACCACACCAACCTCGGCGCGGTGTTCAGGGGCGCCGCCGCGCTCGGCATCGACGCGGTGCTGCTGTCGCCGTCCTGCGCCGATCCGCTGTACCGACGCAGCGTGCGGGTCAGCATGGGAGAGGTCTTCGCGGTCCCGTACGCCAAGCTCGAGCGCTGGCCCGCGGGCCTGGACCAGGTGCGGGAGGCGGGCTTCACGGTGCTCGCCATGACGCCCGCCCCGGACGCCGTACCGATCCAGCGGTTGACTCCGGCGCAGCGCGAGCGGGCGGCGCTGCTGCTCGGGGCCGAGGGGCCCGGCCTCACCGCGGCGGCCCAGTCGGCCAGCGACGTACGGGTGGTCATCCCGATGCGGCGCGGCGTCGACTCGTTGAACGTCGCCGCCGCCGCGGCGGTGGCGTTCTGGGAACTGGGTCGCGACGACCCGCCGTTCGGCAACGGGTAGCCGCCGAGGATGGTCGATCTCAGGTCTCGGCTTGCATGACCATGCGCTCTGGTGAATAATCTTCCCCGTGTCCAAGGTTCTCACCTCCCTGCCCATCGGTGAACGTGTCGGCATCGCCTTCTCCGGCGGCCTCGACACCTCGGTCGCGGTCGCGTGGATGCGCGACAAGGGCGCCGTGCCCTGCGCCTACACCGCCGACATCGGCCAGTACGACGAGCCCGACATCGCCTCGGTGCCCGGCCGCGCGCTCAGCTACGGCGCCGAGGTCGCCCGACTGGTCGACTGCCGCGCCGCCCTGGTCGAGGAGGGCCTGGCGGCGTTGACCTGCGGGGCGTTCCACATCCGCTCCGGCGGACGGGCGTACTTCAACACCACCCCGCTGGGCCGGGCCGTGACCGGGACGCTGCTGGTGCGGGCGATGATCGCCGACGACGTGCAGATCTGGGGCGACGGCTCGACGTTCAAGGGCAACGACATCGAGCGGTTCTACCGGTACGGCTTGCTGGCCAACCCGCAGCTGCGCATCTACAAGCCGTGGCTGGACACCGACTTCGTCACCGAACTGGGCGGGCGCACCGAGATGTCGGAGTGGCTGCTGGAGCGCGGCCTGCCCTACCGGGACAGCACCGAGAAGGCGTACTCCACCGACGCCAACATCTGGGGCGCCACCCACGAGGCCAAGACACTCGAACACCTGGACACCGGCATCGAGACGGTCGACCCGATCATGGGAGTCCGGTTCTGGGACCCGTCGGTGGAGATCCCCACCGAGGACGTCACGATCGGCTTCGACCAGGGCCGCCCGGTGACGATCAACGGCAAGGAGTTCGGCAGCGCGGTCGACCTGGTGCTGGAGGCCAACGCCATCGGCGGCCGGCACGGCCTGGGCATGTCGGACCAGATCGAGAACCGGATCATCGAGGCCAAGAGCCGGGGCATCTACGAGGCGCCCGGCATGGCGCTGCTGCACGCCGCGTACGAACGGCTGGTCAACGCCATCCACAACGAGGACACCCTGGCGAACTACCACAACGAGGGCCGCCGCCTCGGTCGGCTGATGTACGAGGGGCGCTGGCTGGACCCGCAGGCGCTGATGCTGCGCGAGTCGTTGCAGCGCTGGGTCGGTACGGCGGTCACCGGCGAGGTGACGTTGCGGCTGCGCCGGGGCGAGGACTACTCGATCCTCGACACCACCGGCCCGGCGTTCAGCTACCACCCCGACAAGCTGTCGATGGAGCGCACCGAGGACTCGGCGTTCGGCCCGTCGGACCGGATCGGCCAGCTCACCATGCGTAACCTGGACATCGCCGACTCGCGGGCGAAGCTGGAGCAGTACGCCACCCTCGGCATGGTCGGCGGCGCGGCCCCCCAGCGGATGGTCGGCGCCGCGCAGGCGGCGTCGACCGGGCTGATCGGTGCGATGCCGCAGGGCGGCGCGGAAGCCATCGCCTCCCGGGGCGTCCCCTCCGTCGACGACGAGGCACTCGACCGCGCC
This sequence comes from Micromonospora citrea, assembly GCF_900090315.1. Lineage (NCBI taxonomy): Bacteria > Bacillati > Actinomycetota > Actinomycetes > Micromonosporales > Micromonosporaceae > Micromonospora > Micromonospora citrea. The sequence continues at coordinate 5,696,430 of NZ_FMHZ01000002.1, forward strand.
GCGATGGAGTTCGGCGTCGACTGAGCGACGACCCGGGAAGGGATCGGTGGAGCCGTCCGTGACCGGCCGGCCGTACGATTCGTGATCATGACGACTCCCGCAGACGCGAGCCTCCGTCCCTTCCGGGTCGACGTCCCGCAGCACGACCTCGACGACCTGCACGAGCGGCTCGACCGCACCAGGTGGCCCGACGAGCTGCCCGGGGTGGGCTGGGAGTACGGCGTCCCCCGGGACTACCTCATGGAGCTGGCGGGCTACTGGCGGCACGAGTACGACTGGCGGGCCGCCGAGGCGAAACTCAACGAGTGGCCGCAGTTCGTCACCACGATCGACGGGGCGGACGTCCACCTCGCGCACGTCCGCTCCCCGGAGCCCGACGCGACCCCGCTGCTCGTCACGCACGGCTGGCCCGGCTCGATCGTCGAGTTCACCCGGATCGCCGGGCCGCTGACGGATCCGCGGGCGCACGGCGGCGACCCGTCCGACGCCTTCCACCTGGTCATGCCGAGCATCCCGGGGTTCGGCCTCTCCTGGCCGACGCGGGAGACCGGCTGGGAGTTCCGGCGGGTGGCGGCCGCCTTCGCCGAGCTGATGCGCCGCCTCGGCTACCAGCGGTACGGGGTGCAGGGCGGCGACTGGGGCTCGCTCATCTCCCGCGAACTCGGCCGCACCCGCACCGACCAGGTCATCGGCGTACACCTGAACCTGCTGCCGCGCTCGGCCGCGACGGAGGAGCCCGACGCGGAGCTGCTCTCCTCCCTGAGCCCGGCGGAGCGGGAGCGGACGCTGGCCTCGTGGCGGCGCACGCGACAGTGGGAGCGCGACAGCGGCGGCTACGCGGCCATCCAGTCCACGCGGCCGCAGACGCTCGCCTACGGCCTGACCGACTCGCCGGTCGGCCAGCTGGCCTGGATCGCCGAGAAGTTCAAGGAGTGGACGGACTCGTCGGCCCGCCCGGAGGACGCCGTCGACCGCGACCACCTGCTCACCAACGTCATGCTCTACTGGCTCACCGGAACGGCCGGCTCGTCCGCCCGCATCTACTACGAGCGGGCGCACTCGGACTACTTCGACTCGCCGCCGGAGCCGTCGGCCGCGCCGACCGCGGTGGCCGTCTTCCCCCGGGACAACTTCATCCCGCTGCGGCACATCGCCGAGCAGACGAACAACATCGTGCGGTGGACCGAGTTCGACCGGGGCGGGCACTTCGCCGCCATGGAGGCCCCCGAGCTGCTGGTCGGTGACGTCCGGGCGTTCTTCCGGCAGCTCCGCGCGGAGACGTCCGACTGATCGAGCGGTCGAGAATCGGGGTCACGGACGGTAGCGTGTCGCCCGTGTTCCCTACCGTCCGTGAGATCCTCGCGCTGGATCCCGTCCGCCACGGTGCCCCGCGCGTGGTCGCCGGGGACGTCGGGCTGGACCGTCCGGTGCGGTGGGTGCACGTGGCGGAGGTGCCCGACATCGCCACCCTGCTCGGGGGCGGTGAGCTGGTGCTCACCACCGGCATCGGGCTGCCCGCCGACGACGACGGGTTGCGCGCCTTCATCGGCGACCTGGCCGACGTCGGGGTCTCGGGGCTGGTCGTCGAGCTGGGCCGCCGGTACGTCAGCGGGGTCCCCCGGGTGATGGCGGCCGTCGCCGAGCGTCGTGGGCTGCCGCTGGTCGAGCTGCGCCGGGCCACCCCGTTCGTCCGCGTCACCGAGGCGGTGCACGCGCTGATCGTCGACGCCCAGCTCACCGAGCTGCGGGCGACCGAGGAGATCCACCAGCGCTTCACCGAGCTGTCGGTGGAGGGCGCCGGCCCCGGCGAGGTGGTCCGGCAGGCCGCCGAGCTGTCCGGCTGCCCCGTGGTGCTGGAGAACCTCTCCCGGCAGGTGCTCGCGTACGACCCGGCGGGGGAGAGCGCCGAGTTGCTGCTCGACGGCTGGGAACAGCACTCCCGCCGGATCCGGCCGGCGGGACGGACGGCGTACGACGCGGACAGCGGCTGGCTGGTGACCACCGTGGGAGCCCGGGGCCACGACTGGGGCCGGCTGCTGCTGCGCTGGCCGGGCGGGGGCGACCTGGCCGCCGGCCGGCGCGTACCCGGCCCGGCGGCCGACGACGGGACGACCGTCACCGGCGCGCCGCCCACCCGGCTGACGATCCTGGTCGAGCGGGCCGCCTCGACGCTGGCCCTGGGCCGGCTGATCCGCCGCGACGCGGAGGGCCTGGAGCGGCAGATCCACCGTACGCTGCTGACGGCCCTGCTCGACCACTCCCGGCCGGTGGACGAGGTGGCCCTGCGGGCCCGGGCGTTGGGGGTGGTGCTGGAGCGGCGGCACCTCGTCGGGGTGGTGGTCCGGCACCGGGCCGACGGCCCGGGGGAGGGCGGGGCGGCGGTCGAGTTCGCCGCTGCGGGTGAGCCCGGCGCGGACGGCCCGGAGGCGGGCCCGGCGCGGCTGCGGGACCTCGCCGAGGCGGTCGGTCAGGCGCTGCACGAGGCGAAGCTGGCCGGGCTGACCAGCGCCGTCGACGACCACGCCGTCGGCGTGCTGCTCGCCCTGCCGGAACCGGCGGCCGAGGAGCGGGCGCTGGCCGCGTTCGCCGCCGCGCTGCGTCGGGGCCGCCCCGACGCTCCGGGCCGCCGGGACGCTCCGGGCCGCCGGGACGTTCCGGGCCGCCGGGACGTTCCGGGCCGCCGGGACGTTCCGGGCCGCCGGGACGTTCCGGGCCGTTTCGACGGGGCGTCCCGGGCGGAGGCCCGGTGGGACGGCTCCGCCCGGCCGCCGTCGACGGGTGCCCTGCTGATCGCCGCCGGCTCCGGGGTGGGCAGCCTCCGGGAGGCCCGACGGTCGCTGATCGAGGCCCGGCAGGTCGCCGAGGCCGCCCGGCGGGACCGGCGGGACCTGCCGATCTTCCGGCTGCCGCACGTCGGGCTTGCCGGCCTGCTGCACCTGCTCCGCGACGAGCCCCGGCTGCAGACCTTCGTCGAGCGGGAACTCGGCGCCCTGCTGACGTACGACGCGCGACACCCCCGGGAGCAGCTGCTCGGCACCCTGCGGGCATACCTGGACGCCGGCCGGAACAAGTCCGCGGCGGCCGCCGCCGCGCACCTGTCCCGGCCGGCGTTCTACGAGCGGCTGGCCCGGATCGGCCGCGTCCTCGACGTCGACCTCGACTCGGTGGAGGCCTGCCTCTCCCTCCACGTCGCCCTGCTCGCCCTCGACGCCATCCGCACCCCCTGACCCCCACCCGTTCCCGCCCGCCCCGTCCCGGCCCCCGTCCCGGCCCCCGTCCCGGCCCCCGTCCGTTGATCATGGCGTTGGCGGGGACGAATCGCCCGAACCGCACCGCTAACGTCATGATCAACGGGCGCAGCGCGCCGCGGGCCGGGGCAGCGGGGGCGGGGGTGGGGTGGGGGTGGGGTGGGTTAGGTGAGGGTGGTCAGGGCCTTGGTGTAGGCGGGGGGGACGTGGTGCGGGCCGCCGGGGGTGAAGACGTCCGAGGTGGCCGCCGCCGACCAGGCCGTGGGCGGTACGGCGTCGACGAGGGCACGGACGACGGGGGCGTCGCGCCACTGCTCCTGCTCGGCGAGCAGGCTCAGCGCCACCACCGACTCCTCCACCTCGCCGACGCACTCGAACGGCTTGTGCCCGTCCACGCCGAGCAGCTCCCGGTAGCCGGGGATCTGCGAGGAGTCGGCGAGCAGGTCGCCGCCGAAGATGTGGGTGATCCGCTCGCGGGACATGAACGGCGCCATCGCCAGGAAGACGAAGCGGCACTTCGGGCAGTCGCGGCACCAGCGCTCGCTGGCGTCGCGCAGCTTGAACGCGGCGTTGCAGCTCGTCACCACGTCGTCGTAGCGGTCGATCTCGGCGAACAGTCGGGCGATGTGCAGCTCCGACAGCGAGCGCAGCAGGGAGAAGTACGGCTCGGTGAGCCCGGCGTGCTCGGCCAGCGCCGCCCGCAGCAGCCCCTCCGCCTCCACGCCCTTGGACCACTGGTGGTTGATCTCGTGGCCGTCCCAGACCAGGTTCGGGTCCGACGCCGACCGCTCGTTGGACATCACCACCGGGCCCAGCCCGTGCAGCACCGCCGTGGCGACCGCGATCAGCGAGTTGATCGCGGTGACCGGGATGTGGCCGTTGAGCGCGCCGGCGGCGTTCAGCTCGAACAGCACCGGGTCGATGCGCCGCCGGGCGGCGAGCGGGGCGAGCCCGGACGCCTCGTTCACCGCGACGATCACGTGGTTGGGGTTGACCGAGAACGGCACCGGGTCGAGACCGGCCCGACGCAGCGCCTCCAGGCTGACGATGGAGTCCTTGCCGCCGCCGACGGCCGAGAGCGGACGCCGGTCCGAGTCGTCGTACACCCGGGGCGGCGACACCTCGCCGGCCGGCACCTCCGGTCGCAACCGGAGCACGTGCGGCAGCCGGTTGCGGTACGCGTACTCCGCCAGGCCCTTGGTGTAGACGGCGGTGACCAGCTCGGCGGCGGCCGCGCCCAGCGGCGCCGGCAGCACCAGGCGCGGCGGCGCGGCGGCCTTGTAGTAGCTGACGCCGGCGACGACGTGCAGCAGCTCCAGCACCCGGCCGAGGGTCGCCACGGTCTCGTCCGACGGCGGCGCGTCGGGCAGCGGGAGGGTGATCACCTCGGTGAACCGCTGCTCGCCGTCGGGGCCGGTGAGGGCGTAGTCGAAGAGCACCTCCCCGGTGGAGAGGTCGATCGAGTAGGACGGGAAGGTGAAGGCGTCCATCCGCCGCAGCTGCTCATTGGGCACACGCCATACTAGGCCCTGGTTCGTCCGGCGTGTCCGGCTGTGCCGGACGTGCCTGTGCCCCGCCGTCGACATCCCCGAGGAGAACCAGTGCGCCTGTCTGACCTGCGCGGACGTGCCGTCGCCGTCTGGGGGGCCGGCCGGGAGGGCCGGGCCGCGGTGACCGCGATCGCCGCGCACGGCCCGGCCGACCTGGTCGCCGTCGACGACAGCGCCAACTTCCTCAGCCTGCCCTGGGAGGGGCCGCTGGCCGAGGCGGCGCCGCTGGTCACCGGCGAGGAGGGCTTCGCCCGGCTGGCCGCCGCCGACGTGGTGGTCCGCTCGCCCGGCGTGCCGCAGACCCACCCGTGGCTGGTGGAGCTGCGCCGGCGCGGCGTGACCGTCACCCAGGGCACGGCCCTGTGGATGGCCGACCACGCCGACCGCACCGTCGGCGTCACCGGCAGCAAGGGCAAGAGCACCACCTCCAGCCTGATCAGCCACCTGCTCGCCGCCGTGGACCGGCCGAACGTCTTCGGCGGCAACATCGGCGTGCCGACGCTGGACCTGCCGGAGGCGGAGCTGTACGTGCTGGAGCTCTCCAGCTACCAGTGCAGCGACCTGACGGACTCGCCGCGCGTGGCGGTGGTCACCTCGCTCTTCCCCGAGCACCTCGACGCGCACGGCGGCGAGCGCGAGTACTACCGCGACAAGCTCAACCTGCTGGCGCACGGCCCGCGCACCGTCGTGGTCAACGGCGCCGACCCGCGGCTCGCCCTCGAACTGGGCGACCGCGCGGCGGTACGCGCCGGCCTGCCGGACACCGTCCACGTGGCCGGCGGCGCGGACGGCACGCCCTGGTTCCACCTCGCCGACCAGCCGCTCTTCCCGCGCGCGGTCCTGCCGCTGGTCGGCCGGCACAACGAGGGCAACCTCTGCGTCGCCCTCGCCGTGCTCGACGCGCTGGGCGTCGACGTGGTGGCCCGCAAGGACACCCTGGCCGTGGCGGTCGCCGAGTTCCAGGGGCTGGCGCACCGGCTCACCGAGATCGCCGACCCGTCCGGCCTGACCTTCGTCGACGACACCCTCGCCACCAGCCCGTACGCGGCCATGCACGCCATCGACGCGTACGAGGGACGGCCGTTGACGGTGATCGTCGGCGGCACGGACCGGGGCCTAGACTACGCGCCGCTGCGCGAGCACCTCGCGGAGCGCGAGATCACCGTGCTCGGCATCCCCGACAGCGGCGCCCGGATCGTCGAGGCGCTCGCGGGGCTGCCCAAGGTGCGCGCCGAGGTGGTCGACGACCTGGTCGCCGCCGTCCGGCGGGCCCGCGAGCTGACCCCGGCCGACGGCGTGGTGCTGCTCTCCCCGGCCGCGCCCAGCTACGGGCGGTTCCGCAACTTCGAGCACCGCTCCGAGGTCTTCGCCCAAGCCGTCCGCGACACCGCGTCCGGCTGACCGCCGGCCGGCGCGGTCCCGGGGCTCAGCCGCCGGGCGCGAGGCCGGCGATCAGGTCGGCGGCGTCCAGCAGCCGCACCCGGTCGCCGTCCAGGTCGCCTCGGTACAGCGCGTACGCCTGCGCCCCCTCCGCCAGCGGCAGGTCACCGCGCACCAGCGCGGCGAACGCCGGCGCGGCGGTCGGGACGTCGCGCGGGTCGGTGGGGCCCAGCGCGACGAGCCGGCCGGCGAACGCCGCGTCGCCCTCGCCGGGCTCGCGCCGATAGGCCGAGGTCGCGCCGTCGCGGTGCCGGACCACGACCGTCCCGGCCCGGGCGGCGGCGTGCCAGCACGCCAGCTCCCAGAGGCTCACCCGCCGTCCGGCCGCGAAGTGTCCGTCGGCCGCGGCGCTGAGCCGGGCGAGCGTACGCGAGTACCGGGCCACCGAGTGGTAGCTGCCCGTGCCGGTCATCGTGGCGTCGATCCAGCGCAGCGTCCCGAGGTGGAGGTCGACGACGAGCGGGGTGGCCGCCTTGACCTGGCCGGTGAGGTCGAAGCGCTGCTCGACGGCCTTCGGCTCGAACGGCCCGCCCCGCCCGGGGTCGCCCAGGAGACCGGCGAACGCGTCGGTCATCGCGTCGAACGGCACGTTGTTGTAGCTGAACACCACCATCGCGACGTACCGGATCCCGCGCCCGCGCAGCGCCGCCACGTCGAGGTCGACGAACTCGCTCGCCCCCAGCGGCGCCGGCGCGGAGGTCAGGTCGCCGGAGTGCACGGCGGCGTCGTGGAAGCGCAGCCGGGTGTAGTCGCACCAGCCGGCGAACCGGCCGTCGTCGGCGACCATCGCGACGGAGAGGTCGAGGTCGACCCGGGTGCCGGTCGGCTCGGTCCAGTGCAGGAAGAGCCGGACCCGCCGCCCCGGCGGCAACGGCTGGCTGCTGCCCCGGGGCAGGCGGACCAGGGCGGCCGAGGCGGTACGTTCGGCGAACGGGGCGGTGAGGTCGGCCAGTCCGGCGTCGACGACGGCGACCTCGACGCCGGGCAGCAGCCCGGCGCGTCTGCGCAGCTCGCCGGTGAGCACCTCGTCCAGCGCGCCGCCCAGGTCGGCCGGCAACCGCGGCCGCCGGTCCGGCTCAGCCCAGAGCCGGGCCCGCCCGCCGCGCGGGAAGTACAACCGGGACACCGCCGGCCACGTCGCGGCGCGGACCGCGCCCACGGCGGCCACCAGCACCCCCGGTGCGACGGCGCCCGCGACGGCCGCCACCGTGTCGAGCAGGTGTCGCGGGTCGTCGACGCGTGCGGCCAGCGCCACCACCCGGCGCAGCAGCTCACCGGGGCGACCGGCGAGCAGCCGGACGGCGGTCGGCGCGTCGCCGGCGCGCAGCGCCTCCTCCACCCGGGTGCCCCAGGACGCGGCGCGCAGCCGGCCGTCCTCGATCCGCAGCAGCGGCGCGTGCGTGGCAGCCGCCGCCCGCAGCAGCCGGCCCAGCGCGGTGGCGTCGTCGACCGGCGTGCCGCGCAGCACCGCGAACGCGGCCGCGGCGCGCGGGTGCCGGTCGGGCCGCTCGAACGGGTGCAGCGGCTCCGCCGCGTGCAGCCAGCGGGACCGGTGGCGCAGCAGATCGTCCACCAGGAGCCCCGGGTCGAGGGCGTCCAGGCGGGCGAGCAGCGCCCGGCGCAGCGGACGGGGCAGGGACCGGTGCCGCTTCGGCGGCGCGACCAGCCCCGGGTCGCCGCCGTGCAGGGCGTACAGCAGGCGCAGCGCGTCGGTCGCGGAGGTGACGTGGCGGTCGAGCAGCTCCGTCGTCCGCGCCGCGGTGAGCGGGCCGGCGAGGAGCCGGGCCAGCACCAGCGCCCGGGTCTCCCGGACCGGGATGTCCGGCAGCCAGGCCGGGTCGGCGGTGCCGACCCGGTCGAGCAGGACCGCCAGATCGGCCCGGTCCACCGGGGACAGCGGCGTGCGCCGGGCCAGCAGCGCCGCGAGCGTCTCGTGGGCGGCCCGCTCGACGTCCCCGGCGAGTTCCAGCACCGCGGCGCGCCGGGGCATGGGCAGGACGGGACCGCCGTGCGGTCGGGCGGCCGGGCTGAGGAACGGCCCGTCCCCGGTCAGCCGGCGGTGGCACAGCGGGCAGCCCGTGTAACCGTCGTCCCAGCAGGCCGTGCAGACCAGGTGCGCGCACGGCGACACCGGCCCGACCGTGCCCACCCGCCCGCACAGCACGCACGGCTGTGCCGGCTCCTGGAGGAGCAGCGTGAACACCCGGCGTACGTAGAGCTCGTCGGTGTCGGCCGGCACACGACGTGGGAAGTCCCGGAACAGGGGCACGTGCGGTGTGTGCGCGCCGACCGCCGACTCCAGCACCGCCAGCAGCGCCAGGCCGGTGACGGCGAGCCGGTCGGCGGGCAGCCCGGCCAGCGCGGCGCGCAGCCGCGGCCCGACCTGCCAGCCCAGCGCCAGCGCGTCGGCCTCCAGTGCCCGCAGCCCGGTGTCGACGGCCGCCGGCCGCCGGCCGGCCCGCTTGGCCTTGCGACCGCCGCCGAGCAGGCCCGCCGCGACGAGCCCCGAGCGCCGCACCAGAGTGACCGCGAGCGGATGCACCGCCGCGCCGGCCGCCTGGACCGTGAGCTGGGTCGCCACCGCCATCCTCCCCGAGAGACGCAGAACGGCGAGGGCGGAGATCGGGCGCGCTAGCAGGTCACCAAGACAGGATGAGAAGGAAGCACGCCCAGGAGCCGCCCTCGCCGTGCCGCGAAGGCTACCGGCCGGCCCGTGGCCGCCGCAGCCCGGTTTCCGCGCGCCGCCCGTCGGTCCGGCACCCCGCCCCTGGCTCCGCCACCGCCGGGGCGGCCGGCCCGGTTCAGGCCTGGACGGGGGCGGCGTGCAGGGCGCGCATCGACCGGATCGCGGAGCGGATCTCCTGGAGGTAGCGGCCCGGGGTGAGGGTGGGCTCGGGCAGCCCGGCCAGGTCGGGCAGGGCCGGGTCGACGCCGACGGTCTCGATCGCGCAGCCGTACGGCACGGCGAGGGTGCGCAGCGCGTCGCAGTGCTGGAACGGCACGTAGATCGGGGCGGTCACCAGCAGCACCGGGTCGCCGGGGGAGAGCCGGACGTGCTCGGCCCAGAAGCGCTGGGTGTCGGCGGTGTGTGCGCGACGTCGGTCGGGCTCGCTGGACGGGGCGGCCAGCACCCGCACCGGCGGGCCGCCCGGCCGGTAGGTGCGCGACGACCAGGAGTGGTGCGGGTGGCCGGCGTCGTGGCCGTCCTCCTCGGCCGGGGCGGGCACCCGGAACTCGCGCCGCACCGCCGCGTCCAGCGCCTCCACCTCGGTGTCGCAGGGCGGGACGCCGGCCGCCGCCAGCCCCGCGCACTCCACCGGCGACAGCGGGCGGAAGCTGCCGAGCACGGCCACCTCGCCGGCGACGCGGATGCCGGCGCGCAGCAGGTGCGCCGCGTACGCGACCCGGCGCTGGCAGGCGTTCGACAGGCCGCCGAGCACCACCAGGTGGGCGTACTCGGTGCGGGCCGGCGGGACCGCGTGGACCAGGCCCAGCGCGGCGGCGGCGTCGAGCACCAGGTTGGCGGTGGCCGGGTCGAGGGCGGGCTCCCGGGCGTCGGGGCGTTCCCGGCCGCCCCGGAAGTCCCAGTGCCGGGCGGAGAAGTCGTCGAGGGCGGCGAGCACCGCCGCCAGGTCACCGGCCGGCCAGTCGCCGCCGAAGTGCCCGACGAGGGCGCGCAGCGGCGCCGAGGCCACCCAGGCCCGGACGCCGGCCGCGATCTGCCCGGCGTCCGGGCCCGCGGCGCCGGTGGGCAACGCCACCTCCCCGATCCGCACCGCCGGATCGTACCGGCGGCGCACGCGCGCGGCGGCGGGGCGCGCCACCGTGGCCCGGCAGGACGCGCGCCCGCTCACCCGGCCTCGGCGACCAGCTCCGCGATCCGGTCCAGGGGTGCGGCGTACGCGGGCCAGTCGAGGCCGTCCACGCTGAGCTCGGCGCGCCGGCGTACGCCGTCCACGGCGCCGGCGTGCAGCACGATCGCGGTCAGCACCTCGTAGGACCACTCGGGGCGGAGCAGGTCGCGCAGGGCCGGCACGTCGGGGCGCAGCACCGCCAGCGCGCCCACCAGGGCGGCGGCGGCCCAGTTCGAGGTGCCGCCGACGAGCAGCGCGTCGCAGTCGACGACGCACCGGATCCGCTCGCCCCGGTCGACCGCCCGCCCGACGAGTTCCGCCGGCAGCCGGCCCATGCCCAGCTCGTTGCCGCCGTCACCGATGCCCACCCGGAAACCGGGCCCGGCGGTGTAGAGCCGGTCGAGCGGGGCGGTGTGCGCGCCGATGTCCTCCCCGCGCATGTTGCGGGGACGGCCGTCGACGCCGGGGCCGCCCCGTTCGCAGGCGATCAGGTGTGACAGCTTCGCGTACCGTCGTGCGGCGGCGTCCGCCCAGGCGTCGTACCCCTGCAGCGGCGCGACCTCCAGCGGCACCTCCGGGGCGGCGGCCAGCGCGGCGGTGAGCACCGGCGCGCACGGGGCGTCGGTGACAATCCGGGCCCGGCCGCCGAGCGCCCGCAGCGCGGCGGCGATCTGCACCGACCCGATCGGCCCGTCGGTCTCCGCCGCGGGCGGTTCGGCGCCGGGGATGAAGAATCCGGTGAGCACGGCGACGTCGGGCGCCGGATGCTCGGCCAGGGACCGGGCGGCGGCGAGCAGGCCCCCGGCCGCCGGCCCGGCCAGCTTGGCGCTGCCCCGGCCCACGTCGGTCGCGGCCACCCGTTCCAGCTCGTTGATCGTTTCCTCCACCCGCACGGGGCGCACCTCCTCGTCGTGGCGGAACGGACCCAAGGGTATGCCCGACCATCGATCCGCGCCCGTCGCCGGACCGATTGCGGAATAAGTTGTGGGAGCGTTCACAAATTGCCGAATCGGGGGCAGGTGTTCCCGCCCCACCATCGGAAACCGCAGATCGGACGGGAGTCGCAGGGTGGGCCGGCGGTCAGCCCCGGCTCGCCCACGCCGACCTGAGCAGCCGCAGGACGCCGGCCCCGGCCAGGTACGCGACCAGCGACGGCGCCGGCACGCCCAACGGCTCGGGCGCCGACCTCGGCGTCTCGGCGTTGACCACCAGGGCGTACACCACGGCGGCGAATCCGGCGGCGGTGAGCGCGGCGCGGACGCCGCCCCACCGCCGCGGACCGCCGGCCGGCCCGTCGCCGCCGGCCCGTCCGTCGCCGCCCGCCCGCCCGTCGCCGCCCGCCGGCCGCGCGGCCGGCGCGCGGCCTCGGGTCGGTGCCCCGCCGCCGTCGGCCCGCCGACGGTCCCGGGCGCGGCCGCTCGGGCCGGTGCGGGCCTCCACGGGGCCGAAGACGGCCACCAGGGCGGCCAGCAGCACGGTCAGCATGAGCACCCACGGCACCCGCCAGGCCAGCCAGGCGGCCGAACCCACCGGCGGGGTGGGCAGCCACCCCGCCGCGGCCAGCGCGCCGACCAGCAGGATCGCCGCGGTCAGGTGCCAGAGGAAGACGGTGAGCACGACGGCGTTCACCGCGATCACCGCCTGCCAGGGGCGGGGGCGGCGCAGCCAGCGCTCCGCCGGGTCGCGCAGGAGCAGGATCAGCCCGAGCTGGGCGGTGGTCAGGGTCAGCAGCGCCAGGCTGGGCGGCGCGGCGTTGTCGAGCCGCTCGCCCGGCACGTTGAGCATGCTGACCGGGTAGGGCCCGACGGTCAGCAGCACCGTCGCGGCGAGCCCGCCCAGCAGCGCCGTCCCGCCGGCCCGCCGGGACAGCGGCAGCCGCGTGGCGCGCACGCCCCGCCGCGCGGACCCGGCCCGGCGGCCCGCCGGCCCGTCGTCGGGCGGCTCGGCGCGGGCGTCGCGCCACGCGAAGCCGAGCTGGTGGACGGCCAACCAGCCGAAGACGTAATTCGGCAGCGCCAGTTCGGCCGGCCCGAGCGCGCGTCCCAGGTCGCCCGCCGCGACCAGCGCGGCCAGCACCAGCGGGACGAGCAGGCCGAAACGCCGGTGCAGGGCGTACATCGCCGGGGTCAGCGGCACCACCACCAGGTAGGCGGCGAGGAACCACAGCGGGATGGTGGCGAACCAGCCGACCGTACGCACCATCGTCGCCCCGACCCCGGCCAGCGACGCGACCCCGGCGCCGGCAGCGATGACCAGCAGCAGGGCGGTCGTGGGCCGCAGCAGCCGCGCGCCCCGGTCCAGCAGCCAGGAGACGGCGTCGCCGCCGGCGGCCCGGCGCGCGGCCAGCGAGGCGGCGTTGGCATACCCCCCGACCAGGAAGAAGACGGGCATCACCTGGGCCACCCAGGTCAGCGGGTACGCCCAGGGAAGGTCGGGCAGCGCCGAGCGGGCCGTCGGCCGGCCGGTAGGGTCCTCACCGATGGCGGCGATCGCCCAGTGGCCGAAGACGACCATCACGATCGCGAGCGCCCGGAGCAGGTCGACGTAGCGCTCCCGACCAGCCGGCGTGCGTGCGGCGAGTTGCCGCAGACGGCGCATGGCCCCGAGGGTATGTCAGGCGCGAACTGGCCGGTGGTGATAACGGTTCGGTCTGCGGTCTTGAAGTCCGCGGGTTCCTGCCGTAGAAATTCTTCAGCAACATCAACCAAACTGAAGACAACTTCCCCCTGTGCCTCGTGCGGCGGTCGCCTTCCCCCAACCCGGCGACCGCCCGGACCCGATCCGAGGAGAGACCATGAACAGGCGTGACATCCTGCGGCGCAGCGCCGCCGCCGGCCTGCTGGCCACCCCCGCCGCCGGCCTGCTCGCCGGCTGCGCCACCGGTGGTGGCGACGACAAGGGCGACGCCGGCGCCTACAAGGGCACCAAGAGCGAGCAGAACCCGCTCGGGGTCAAGGAGGACGCGCCCCTCGAGGTGGTGATCTTCAACGGCGGCTTCGGCGAGGAGTACGCGAAGGCCCACGAGGCCATGTACACCGAGAAGTACCCGAAGGCGAAGATCAACCACTCGGCGACGCAGGAGATCGCCAAGACCCTCCAGCCGCGCTTCGTCGACGGCACCCCGCCGGACGTGGTCAACAACTCCGGCAAGGACCAGATCGACTTCAACAGCCTGGTCTCCCAGAACGCCATCGCCGACCTGGGTGAGCTGCTCGCCGCCCCGAGCCTCGACGTCCCCGGCAAGACGGTCAAGGACACGCTGCTGCCGGGCGCCGTCGAGGTCGGCTCGTACGACGGCAAGTTCATGGTGCTGAACTACACCTACACCGCCTACGGCATCTGGCACTCCACGAAGCTCTTCGCCGACCGGGGCTGGCAGTACGCCAAGACCTGGGACGAGCACATCGCGCTGTGCAAGAAGATCAAGGCGGCCGGCATCGCCCCGTGGACGTACGCGGGCAAGCACCCCCGCTACATGAGCTGGCCGGTGATCGCCACGGCCATCAAGTTCGGCGGGGCGTCCGTCGCCACGGCGATCGACAACCTGGAGCCCAACGCGTGGAAGTCCGACGCGATGAAGGCCGCGGCGGACGCGTGGCACCAGATCGTCAAGGACGGCTTCATCCTCGCCGGTTCGCCGGGCCTCGACCACGTGCAGTCGCAGACCGCGTGGTGCCAGGGCAAGGCCGCCTTCATCTCCTGCGGCTCCTGGCTGGAGAGCGAGCAGAAGAAGGTCACGCCCGAGGGCTTCAACATGACGATCCAGCCGACGCCCAGCCTGGGCAGCGGCGACAAGCTGCCGTTCGAGGCGATCCGCGGCACCGCCGGAGAGCCGTTCATGCTCCCGGCCAAGGCGAAGAACCTCGCCGGCGGCCTGGAGTACTTCCGGATCATGCTCTCGAAGAAGGGCGCCCAGGACTTCACCAAGAAGGTCTCCAGCCTGACCGTGGTGGCCGGGTCGACCGAGGGCGTCGAGCTGCCGTTCGGCCTCAGCACCGTGAGCAAGGCGCTGGAGGCATCCGGCAGCAACGGCTTCAACTGGGTCTACAACAACTTCTACCGCAAGCTGGAGCGCGAGCTCGTCGACGCCGCGTGCGGCGAGTTCTTCAGCGGTCGGATCGGCCCGGCCGAGTTCCTCGACATGTGCCAGAAGGGCGCCGACTCGATCGCCCAGGACAGCTCGATCAAGAAGTACAAGCGGGCCGCGTGACGTCCGGCCGGTGGGGGCGGATCCGCCCCCACCGGCCCACGGCTGGGGGAGAAGGTCCTTTCTCGTGAAACATGGCAAGTACCCGCTGATCATCACGTTCCTGGTGCCGCCGCTGCTGCTCTACGGCATCTTCGTGCTCTCGCCGTACCTGCAGGCCTTCCAGATCTCGACCACCGACTGGCTCGGCTACTCGCCCGAGGCCAACTCCGTCGGACTGGCCAACTTCGAGAGGCTGCTGGACGACGATCGGGTGTGGAACGCCCTCAAGAACAACGCGTGGCTGCTCCTGGTGGTGCCGGTGGTGACCATCGTGCTCGGCCTCTTCTTCGCCACGATGCTCAGCATGGGTGGTCGCAAGGGCCGGGCGGGGGTGACGGGCGTACGCGGCACGTCCGTGTACCGGATGGTCTACTTCTTCCCGCAGGTGCTTTCCGTGGTCATCATCGCCCTGCTGTGGAAGGAGGTCTACCACCCCAACAGCGGCCTGCTCAACGGTGCTCTCGGCGCCGTCGGGCTGCCCACGCCGGCCTGGCTCGGTGATCCCCGGTTCGCCTTCTGGTGCGCGATGGCGGTGATGATCTGGAGCAACGTCGGCTTCTACGTGGTGCTCTTCGGCGCGGCGATGTCGGCGATTCCGCGCGACATCTACGAGGCGGTGATGCTCGACGGCGCGTCGCGGTGGACCACCCTGCGCAAGATCACCATTCCGCTGCTCTGGGACACCGTGCAGGTGGCCTGGATCTACCTCGCGATCGCCGCCCTGGACGGGTTCATCCTGATCCAGCAGATGACCAACGGCGGCCCCAACTTCTCCTCCGACGTCATCGGCCTGCGGATGTACGAAACCGCGTTCGGTAGCGAGAGCAAGTTCGGTTATGCCTCGGCGATCGGCGTGGTGCTCTTGTTCCTGACCCTCTCGGTGGCGGTGCTGGCGCTGCGAGCCGCCCGGCGTGATCGGATCGAGTACTCGTGACAACCCTCGACAGGACCGCGTCCGACGGCACGGCCGTGGCGGACCGGCCGGTGCCGCAGGACCGCAAGCTCCGCCGCGATCTCGGCATCGCCAACGTCTTCTCGCACTGGTTCCTGCTGCTCTGGGGCGCGGTGACCGCGCTGCCGCTGCTCTGGATGTTCCTCAGCTCGTTCAAGAGCGACGGGGAGATCCTCTCCGACCCGTGGGGGCTGCCCGGCGCGCTGCGGTTCGAGAACTGGGGGCGGGCCTGGACCGAGGCGCACATCGGCCAGTACTTCCTGAACAGCGCGATCGTGGTGACCGGATCGCTCACCCTGACCATGCTGATGGGTGCCACGGCGGCGTACGTCTTCGCCCGTTACGAGTTCCGGGGCCGGCAGTTCCTCTACTACCTGTTCGTCGGCGGGATGATGTTCCCCGTCTTCCTGGCCCTCGTGCCGCTGTTCTTCGTGGTGCGCAACGCCGGTCTCTTCGGCACCTGGACCGGGCTGGTGCTGGTGTACGCCGCCTACTCGTTGCCGTTCACCGTCTTCTTCCTCACCGCCTTCTTCCGGACCTTGCCGACCGCGGTCGCGGAGGCGGCGCTCATGGACGGGTGCGGTCACTTCCGGCTCTTCTTCCGGGTGATGCTGCCGATGGCCCGACCGGGTCTGATCAGCATCGCGATCTTCAACTTCCTCAGTCACTGGAACCAGTTCATCCTGCCCCAGGTGCTGATGCAGGGCGACGATTCGAAGTGGGTGCTCGCGCAGGGGCTCGCCGCGCTGGCGGTCAGCCAGGGCTACGAGGGTGACTACAGCGGACTCTTCGCGGGTCTGACCATCGCCACGCTGCCGGTGCTGGTCGTGTACATCCTCTTCCAGCGGCAGATCCAGTCCGGCCTGACCGCCGGCCAGCTCAAGTAGCCGCTCTCCGTCGTCCGGTTCTGAACATCGGCGGGGGACACGCCGGCCGCCGGCCGGCATGTCCCCCGCCGTCCTGCCCGGTGGCCCACAGACCGACGCCCCCCGGCCGCGAGCGGCCTTCAGCGCGCGGCCGGGCCGAACTAGGATGCGGCGATGCCGATCACGAACTCGATGCCCGGTGGCGTCGCGGAGGCCGTCCGGGCGCTGGCCGATCCCGAGCACGAACGCCGACGCGAGGCACACCGGACGCTGGTCGCGGCCGGGGCCGAGGCGGTCGGGCCGCTGATCTCGGGGCTGCTCGACGAGGAGTCCCCGGTGGACTGGGCGCACGCGGCGGGCTCGGCGCTCAGGGAGATCGGCGCGCCCGCCTTCGAGCCGCTGGTCGGGGCCATCGCCGCCGCGAGCACCGTGGAGGTCCGGCGGCGATGCGGTTGGGCGTTCCAGGGCTTCGGGGTGGAGCTGCTGGAGGCGTACGCGGCAGCGCTGTCCCACCCGAGCCCGCACGTCCGGCAGGACGCCGCCCTGGGCATCCAGTACCGGGGCGCGGCCGCCGTCCCCGCGGTCCCGGCGCTGCTGCCGCTGCTCGCCGACCCGGAGCCCGACGTCCGGCAGCGCGCCGTCTGGGCGCTCTCCGCCATCGGCCCCGGCGCCCTGCCGGCGCTGCACGAGATCCGGCGGCACGGCCCCGGGCGGTTGCGCGCGGGCGCGCTGCGAGCCATCGCCGAGCTGGCCGGCGAGCCGGCGTTCAGCGCGCCGGACCGGGCCGCCGTGGAGCGGCTCATCCGGATCAAGCTGCTCACCGAGCGCCCCGGGTCGGTGGCCGGCCGCGTGCCGTGCGGGCCGTGGCTGGCGCTGCCCACCGGCGACC
Organism: Micromonospora citrea; assembly: GCF_900090315.1. Taxonomy (NCBI): domain Bacteria; kingdom Bacillati; phylum Actinomycetota; class Actinomycetes; order Micromonosporales; family Micromonosporaceae; genus Micromonospora; species Micromonospora citrea. The sequence continues at coordinate 5,713,478 of NZ_FMHZ01000002.1, forward strand.
GGGCCGCCGTCCTGGACGCGCTGGAGCTCTCCGACGCGCGTCCGGCCACCCTGCGACTGGGCTACGCCGCGTTCGCGAGCGACAGCCACCGCGCCGACGAGCGGCTCGCCCGCAGCCGCGTCTTCGTCACCCCCGAGCTGAACGGCTGGACGCTCGTCCTCGGCCCCTGGTACGTCTTCCGGGGCGGCCCGAAGCGAGAGGCCGAGGCCTGCCGGGCGCTGAGTGAGCGGTTCGGGGCGGCCCAGTCGTACTGGTTCGACGCCAGCGGCGCCGGCTCCGCCTGGCTGATCTGCCGCGCCGGCGAGGTGCTTCGGCAGTACGACGAAGACAAGCCGAAGCGCAGCGTCGGCCCCCGACTGCCGGTGGAGGAGGGCCTGCTGCTGCCGCACGAGGAGCCCGACATCCCGGACGAGGCCTGGGCGTCGTGGGACCACGCCGCGCCGGACGCGGACGAACGCTGGGCGGAGATCACGCGCCGGTACGGCGTGCCGGACACCTGCGACGCGCTGACCGTCGCGGCCGCCATGTCGGTGGATCCGGCGGGGCTCGGCCCGGACACCGACATGCGCGGGCACGGCCTGCTGGCGCTGACCAGGGAGGGACGCAGGCACGGCGTCGCCCCCGGCGCCCTGCCCATCTGATCCGGGCCCGTGCAGGGCGGGTACGCGTGGGCAGCCCACGACGGCGATCCTGACGGGCGCCCGTGACGGCGGCCGGGATCAGGCTGTCGCGGGGACCAGCAGGGCGTGCAGCGCGGCGGGGTCGGTCACCTCGGGCAGGTCGCGGGCGGCGAGCCAGGCCGCCGCGGCGGCCCCGTCGCCGGCCGAGTGCAGCGGCGCGTCCGGCCACTGCCGGGCGACCCGCACCCGCACCGCCGCGGCGAGCGGGGTGTCGCCGGTCAGCAGGCCGCCGCCGAGCACGATGGGGGACGCGTCGCCGACCGGGCGGATCCGCGCCGTGCTCTCCACGAGATGCGCGGCGGCCTCGTCGATCAGCCCGGCGGCGACGGGTTCCCCGTCGACGGCGGCGGCGACCACGAGGGGCGCGAGCCGGGCCAGCTCCACGGGGGACCGCCGGGTCACCGCCTGGACCAGGGCGTCGACGGTGTCGCGGGGGCGGGCCGCCACGTCGGCGCAGCCGAGCAGTTCGGCGAGCACCGCGGTCGCCAGCCGGCCGGGCGCGTGGCCCCGGTCGAGGTCGGCCAGCAGGCGGCGGACCGCCTCCCGGCCCAGCCAGAAGCCCGAGCCGGCGTCGCCGAGCAGCCAGCCGTGACCGTCGGCGACCCGGTCGAGCCGCAGCTCGCGGACGCCGGCGGCGATCGCGCCGGTGCCGGCGATGACCACCGTGCCGTCCGGGCTCGCGGTGCCCGAGGCGTAGGCGACCAGGGCGTCGCCGTGCACGGCGTACGGGCAGCGCAGGCCGGCGTCGCGCCAGGCCCGGTCGAAGGCGTCCCGGCCGGCGGGGTCGGCGAGCAGCCGGCCCGCCCCGGCCAGCCCGATGGTGCCGGCCCGGACCCGGGCCGGGTCGACGTCGACGAGCGCCTGCCGCAGGGCGGCCAGGAGTTCCGCGGCGGCCCGCTCGGCGCCGTGGCTGGTGGGGTTGCCGCCGCCGGCCCGGCCGGTGCCGAGGCGCTGCCCGTCCAGGCCCAGGGCGGTGGCGCGGGTGGACGTACCCCCGACGTCGAGGCCGACCACGACGGTGTCGGACATCGGCACCCACCTCCTTGATCGACGTCGCGTTCATGCTGGTCGGCCCGACGGTTTCCGGCAAGGGCCGGGACCCGCCGCCGGCTGTGCGCCAGGTAACAGTTTGAAAACTTCGCCCACGGCCTTGACATCGGAGGGCCTTCAGTAAGAACTTTTACCAGTAACAGTAAACACTCTTACCCGAAAAGGTGTCCCATGGTTGATCACGAGGCCGACATCTCCGCGGGGACCGCGGTGGTCGACGCCGGCGCGGTCGACCGACGGGGCGCGCTCGGGGTCGCCTCCGACGGCGTGCTGGCGCGGGTCCGGGCCGGCGCGGGGGAGCTGACGGGGGCGCTGCGCCGGGTCGCCGAGCACGTGCTCAGCGACCCGGAGGCGGCGGCCCGGGCCACGATCGTGGAGCTGGCCGAGCGCAGCGGGACCTCCCCGGCCACGATCACCCGGTTCTGCCGCGCGATGGGCTTCGAGGGCTACGCCGACCTGCGGCTGGGCATCGCCGCCGAGACCGGCCGGGTCCGCTCGGCGGGCTGGACCGTCGACATCGGACGCGAGATCCAGCCGAGCGACCCGCTGTCCCGGGTGCTCGACCAGATCATGGCCGCCGACACCCGGGCCATGCACGACACCGCCGCGCTGCTCGACCTGGCCGAGGTCGAACGCGCCGCCGTCGCCATCGCCGGAGCGTCCCGGGTGAACATCTTCGGCGCCAGCGGCAGCGCCCTGGTGGGCGAGGAGATGCAGTTCAGCCTGCACCGCATCGGGGTCGCGGCCTGGGTCTGGAACGACGTGCACGAAGGGCTGGCCAGCGCGGCCCTGCTGCGCCAGGGCGACGTGGCGCTCGGCATCTCGCACACCGGCCAGACCCGGGAGACCATCGAGATGCTCGCCGAGGCGGGCAGTCGGGGGGCGACCACCGTCGCGCTGACCGGCTTCCCGCGCTCGCCGCTGGCCGAGCTGGCCGACATCGTGCTGCTCACCGCCAGCCAGGCCACCACGTTCCGCCCCGACGCGCTGTCGGCCCGGCACCCGCAGCTGGTCGTGCTCGACCTGCTCTACATCGCCGTCGCCCAGCGCACCCACGACCGCGCCCACGCGGCCTTCCGACGCACCGCCCAGGCCGTCGACGGGCACAAGGCCGCGAAGGGGGCGGCCTCATGATCAGCCGAGGGCGGCGGCGCGGTCCGCGCGGTCTCGTCGGTCACCTCCGCGCCGCTGGCGCAGTTGCCGACCGCAGTGGTCGCACGACGGTTCCACCAGGGCGGGGAGGTACCCCCAGCTACCTCACCGCCGACGTCCCCGGCGGGGACGAGCACCACGACGCCCTCGAGTCGCGGCACGCCGGGCGCCTCCGGCGGACCGCCTGACCCGAACACCACAAGGAGAGACGACGATGTCGATTACCCCCGAGAACCCGGTGGATCTGAGCCGCCGGACGGTGCTGCGCCGGGCGGCCGCCGCGGGCCTGCTCGCCACGCCCGCCGTCGGCCTGCTGAGCGCCTGCGCGACCAGCGGTGGCGACGAGAAGAACGAGCAGGTCGCGGGCGGCACCAAGAGCGCCACCAACCCGCTCGGCGTTCCCGAGGACGCGCCGGTCGAGGTGATCATCTTCAACGGCGGCTACGGCGAGAAGTACGCCACCGACGTGCACCAGCCGCTGTACAAGAAGGCCTTCCCGAAGGCCGAGGTCAAGCACCAGTCCACCCAGGCCGTCTCCACCGTGCTCCAGCCGCGGTTCGCCTCGGGCAACCCGCCCGAGTTCGTCAACAACTCCGGCGAGAAGCTGATGGACTTCGGCGCCCTGGTCGCCGACGGCCAGCTGATGGACCTCACCGAGCTGTGGGACGCCCCGTCGGTCGACGACCCGAACAAGAAGGTCCGCGACACCGTCGTGCCGGGCACCGTCGAGGCCGGGTCGTTCAACGGCAAGCCGTACGTCCTCTACTACGTCTCCACCGTCTTCGGCATCTGGTACTCCGGCAAGCTGTTCAAGGACAACGGCTGGGCGCCGGCGAAGAACTGGTCGGAGTTCACCGCGCTGCTCGACAAGATCAAGGCCAAGGGGATCACGCCGTACGGCTACGCGGGCGCGAACGCGGCCTACTACCAGTGGAACGTGATCCTCACCCACGCCGCGAAGATCGGCGGCACGGACGTGCTCAAGAACATCGACAACCTGGAGGACGGCGCCTGGCAGCAGGACGCGGTCAAGCAGGCCGCCGAGGCGTGGGCCGAGATCGGCGCCAAGTACGTCGACAAGAGCTTCGAAGGGCTCAAGCACACCGACGTGCAGCTGCGGCAGAACCAGTACAAGCTGGCGCTCTACCCCAGCGGCGACTGGCTGGAGGGCGAGCAGAAGAAGGACACGCCGCCCGGCTTCGAATACCAGATGATGCCGGTGCCGAGCCTGTCCGCCTCCGACAAGCTGCCGACAACGGCGCTGCGGGCGACGGCCGGTGAGGGCTACTTCGTCTCGGCCAAGAGCAAGAACCCCCGGGGCGGCCTGGAGTACATGCGCCAGATGCTGTCGGTGGCCGGCGCGAAGGGCTTCACCGAGGTCGTCAAGGCCCCGACGGTGGTCACCGCCGGCTCGGAGGGCTACGCCTTCCCGCCCGGCGTGGCCAGCTCCCAGGGCGCGCTCAAGGCCGCCGGCCAGGACGTGTTCAACCTGTACTTCGACGGCTGGTACAAGGAGCTCGACACGGAGGCGCGCACCGCCACCAACGAGCTGATGTTCGGCCGGATCAAGGCGGACGCCTTCGTGGAGCGCATCCAGAAGCGCGCCGACGCGATCAAGAAGGACAGCTCCGTCACCAAGTTCAAGCGCTGATCGGGGCGTGGGGGTCATGCGGCACGGCAAGTATCCGTTCGTGATCGGGTTCCTCTTCGTCCCGGTCACGCTGTACGTGGTCTTCGTCATCGCGCCGTACGCGCAGGCGTTCCAGATCTCGATGACCAACTGGCGGGGGCTGTCGGCCCCGCAGTGGGTGGGCTTCGACAACTACCGGAGGTTGTTCGACGACGACAGCTTCTGGAAGGCCGTCCAGCACCACGGCGTACTCCTGCTTGCCCTGCCGCTGATCACCATCGCCATCGCGCTGCTCTTCTCGTTCCTGCTCAACGTGGGCGGAAAGAGCAGCGGCGGGCAGCGCCAGGGGGTCTGGGGGGCGAAGTTCTACCGCGTGGTGTTCTTCTTCCCCCAGGTCCTGGCGGTGGCCATCATCGCGGTGCTGTTCCAGATGGTCTACCGGCCCAACGAGTCCGGCCTGATCAACGGCGTGCTGATGAAGCTCGGCTTCGACCCGGTGCTCTTCCTGGTCCGGCCGAACCTGGCGCTCTGGTCGATCATCGCGGTGCTGGTCTGGCAGGCGGTCGGCTTCTACGTGGTGCTCTTCTCGGCCGGCATGGCCTCCATCCCCGGCGAGATCTACGAGGCCGCCGAAATGGACGGGGCGAGCCGGGTGACGCTCTTCTTCCGGGTCACCCTGCCGCTGCTGTGGGACACCCTCCAGGTCGCCTGGGTCTACCTCGGCATCGCCGCGTTCGACGCGTTCGCCATCGTCGCGGTGCTCTCGGTGGACAGCGGCGGCCCGGACGGCGCGACCACGGTGCTGGCCATGGAGATCTACCGCAACGCCTTCGTCTACTCGAAGTACGGCTACGCCTCCGCCATGGGCGTGGCGCTGTTCTTCCTCACCATCACCTTCGCGGCGTTGACGCTGCGGCTCACCAAGCGGGAAAGCGTGGAGTACTGATGAACCCGCAGACGACGCTGCCGCCGACGCCGGCGGCGCTACCGCCGAAGACAGTGAAGCCGGGTGCCGCGGCCGGACGCCGGGGCCGCCGCTCGGAGGTGCGGCTGCTCGCCGGCCTCGGGCACGTGGCCCTCGCCGTCTGGGCGGTCATCGTGATCGTGCCGATCCTCTGGACCTTCCTCGCCTCGTTCAAGAACACCACGGAGATCTTCAGCAGCCCGTGGACCCTGCCGGCGGAGCTGCGCTTCGAGAACTACGCCCGGGCGTGGAACAAGGCCAACGTCGGCCGCTACTTCCTCAACAGCGTGATCGTGGTGACGTTCAGCACCTTCGGCACCATGCTGTTCGGCTCGATGGCCGCGTACGTGCTGGCCCGCTACCGGTTCTGGGGCAACCGGGCGATCTACTACCTGTTCGTCTCCGGGCTGGCCTTCCCGGTCTTCCTGGCCCTGGTGCCGCTCTTCTTCGTGGTGAAGAACCTGGGGCTGCTGGACACCCACACCGGGGTTGTCCTGGTCTACATCGCCTACTCGCTGCCGTTCACCGTCTTCTTCCTGGCGGCGTTCTTCAAGACGCTGCCCGCGTCGGTGGCCGAGGCGGGAATGATCGACGGCTGTTCGCACACCCGGCTGTTCTTCCAGGTGATGCTGCCGATGGCGAAGCCCGGCCTGATCAGCGTCGGGATCTTCAACATCATCGGCCAGTGGGCGCAGTACCAGCTCCCGCTCGTGCTGCTCTCCAACGCCAAGGAGAAGTGGGTGCTCACCCAGGGCATCGCGGACATCTCCGTCAACGCCGGCTACGAGGCCGACTGGTCGGGGCTGTTCGCCGCCCTGACCATCGCGATCCTTCCGATGATCGTCGTGTACGCGATCTTCCAGCGCCAGATCCAGTCCGGCCTCACCTCGGGGGCGGTGAAGTGACCGGCTGGCCGGGCGGCCCCACGGGGCCGCCCGGCCAGTTCCTGGTGTAGATCCAGTCGAGGCCGTCCTCACCTTCGGTGTCGAGGCCCGGGGCACGGCGCAGCCCGGCTCGCGCGGCGACCCTGGCGGAGGCGACGTTGGCGGGCCGGACCCGGGCGACGAGCGGACGGCCGGGCAGGTGGGTGGCCGCCCAGTCGACGACCGCGGTGGCGGCCTCGGTGGCCACGCCGTTGCCCCAGGCGGCGGGGTCGAGGCGGTAGAAGAGGTTGAGCACCTCCCGGCCGTGCAGCCGCATGAGCTTGAGTCCGCAGAAGCCGAGGACGAGGTGCCGCTCGTCGGCCGCGCGTGGCTGGACGACCCGGTAACCGAAGCCGTGCTGCCGCCAGTGCCGGTCCCACCGGCGGTAGAGGTCCTCCGCGTCCGCCCGGGTGGCGAGCAGGTCCGCCGGGTTGTGCGCGCATGCCTCCGGGTCGTGATGGACGCGGTAGATCGCGTCGACGTCGGCCGGGAGGGGACGCCGTAGGGACAGGCGCTCGGTGCGCAGCTCCACGTCGTCGGCCCGCTTATCGCCCATGATGGTGATCCTTCCACGACGGCCCCCGGCCGGCTGACGGGCCCGAGGCGGCCTCCGGCCGGCTGACGGGCCCGCGAGCGGGGTGTCGCGGGGGCGGGACATGGCGCCGCCTGTCGGTGATGCCTGACGCCGGGTGTCACAGGGGCGAGGCAGAATCACGTCCGTGCTGGTGGCGGTGGTGGCCGACGACCGGGGCGGGGGAGTGCTGTGCCCGCTGCGGCCCGACGGGCTGCCCGCCGGGCCCGCCGAGCCGGTCGCCGACCTGGCCGCCGCCGTCGCCGCCCGGGAGGCCGCCGACCGGCCGCGCTGGGTGTGGGCCTCCGGCGCGACGGTCTACCCGCCGTTGCTGCGCGCCGGGGTGCGGGTGGAGCGCTGCCACGACGTGGAGCTGACCGAGTCCCTGCTGCTGGGCCACGCCGGCCGCTGGGGCGAGCCCCGCGCGCTCGCCGCGGCCTGGGCCCGTCTCACCGGCGCGCCGGTGCCGGCCGACCCGCCGCCGCGCCCGGCCGCGCCGCCCGGCCACGGCCAGGGCGCGCTCTTCGACGCCCTGCCCGGCCCGCCGGGGCCCGGCATCGAGGCCCTGACCCGGGTGTACGCCGACCAGGTCGCCCGCATCGCCGCGACCGAGCACCCCGGCCGGTTCCGGCTGCTGGTCGCCGCCGAGTCGGCCGGCGCGCTCATCGCGGTGGAGATGGGCGCGGCCGGGCTGCCCTGGCGGGCCGACGTGCACGACGAGATCCTCGCCGAGCTGCTCGGCGAGCCGTCCCCGGTGGGCGGCCCGCCCCGCCGGCTGGCCGAGCTGGCCGCGCGGATCGCCGCCGCGTTCGGCGTACGCCAGTTGCACGCCGACTCCCCGGCGGAGCTGTTGCGGGCGTTCGCCCGGGCCGGCGTGGAGGTGCCCAACACGCGGGCCTGGGTGCTGCGCGGGGTGGACCACCCGGCGGTGCCGCTGGTCCTGGAATACAAGGAGCTCTACCGGATCTGGACGGCGCACGGCTGGGCCTGGCGCGACGCCTGGGTGCGCGACGGGCGGTTCCAGCCGGAGTACGTCCCGGGCGGGGTGGTCTCCGGTCGCTGGGCCACCCGGGGCGGCGGCGCGTTGCAGATCCCGAAGGTGATCCGGCGGGCGGTGGTGGCCGACCCGGGCTGGCGGTTCGTCGTCGCCGACGCCGGCCAGTTGGAGCCCAGGGTGCTCGCCGCGGTCTCCGGCGACGCGCGGCTGGCGGCGGCCGGTGGGGCCGGCGACCTCTACGCCGCCCTCGCCCAGGACGCCTTCGGCGGCGACCGGGCCCGGGCCAAGGTGGCCCTGCTCGGTGCCATGTACGGGCAGACCGGCGGGTCGGCGGTGCCGGCGCTGGCGGTGCTGCGCCGCAGCTACCCGACCGCCTTCGGCTACGTCGAGGCGGCCGCCCGCACCGGCGAGGCGGGTGGCCTGGTGCGTTCCTGGTTGGGGCGCACCTGCCCGCCGGGCACGGCGGGGTTCGGCGACGGCGAGGAGGCCGAGCCCGACGGCGGCGGCGACCCGCGGTCGCCGCGCGCCCGGGCGGCCCGGTCCCGGGGCCGGTTCACCCGCAACTTCGTCATCCAGGCCACCGCCGCCGAGTGGGCCTCCACGCTGCTGGCGACGCTCCGCGGCGAGCTGGCCGGTACCCGCGCCGAGCTGGTCTTCTTCCAGCACGACGAGGTGATCGTGCACTGCCCGGCGGAGCAGGCGGGCGCGGTCGCCGAGGCGGTCAGCCGCGCGGGCGAGCGGGCGGCCGCGCTGCTCTTCGGCGACACCCCGGTCCGTTTCCCGCTGGATCTGTCCGTCGTGGACTGCTACGCCGACGCGGCGTGACGGGCCCGGGTCAGGAGACGGCGGATCCGGGGTTGGCGGCGTCCCACGCCTGGCGGGACTCGGCGATCGCTTCCTTGTGTGCCAGCGACCAGTCGGCCAACTGCCGCACGAGGTGGGTCAGGCTCCTGCCGCGTTCGGTCAGCTCGTAGGTCACGGTCACCGGGACGGTCGGGTACGCGGTGCGCAGCACCAGGCCGTCGCGTTCCAGGCGGCGCAGGGTCAGGGTGAGCATCCGCTGCGAGATGCCGTGGATGCCCCGCTGTAGCTCCCGGAACCGCCGTACGCCGGAGGAGAGCTCGACGATCGCGAGCACCGACCACTTGTCGCCGATGCGGTCGAGCACGTCGCGGATCCCGCAGTCCGGGTGCTCGGGCAGCCCGCAGGGCGCGAGCGCGTCGGTTACCGCCGTGTGCCCTGCCGACATGGAAGTGCCTCCTTGTGCCCGATTCCGTGGTTCCCGACGATGAGGTTAGTTCCGATTCGGTACCACGCGGAAGGCTCATCATGCTGTTGGTCACCGGTGCCTCCGGGCACCTGGGCTCCCTCGTCCACGCCGGGCTGGTCGAGCGCGGTCTCGCCCCGCTCGCCGGCACCCGCACCCCCGGGCGGTTCGCCGGGGCCGGGCGGCGGATGGACTTCGACGACCCGGCGGGGCCGGACCTGTCGGGCGTACGCACCCTGGTGCTGGTCTCGGCCGGCTACGGCGAGGACGACGTGGTCACCGCCCGCCACCAGCGGGTGATCGCCGCGGCGGAGCGGCACGGGGTGGAGCACGTGGTCTACACGAGCCTGGTCGGCGCCGGCGACCACCTGGCGTTCGCGCTGGCGCACCGGTGGACGGAGCGCCGCCTGCGGGAGAGCGCGCTGGGGTGGACGATCCTGCGCAACGGCCTCTACGCCGAGTTGTTCGGCCAGTTGGCGGCCCCGTCCGGCGGGGCGGTCACGGCCCCGTTCGGCGCGGGCGGGCTGGCCGCGGTGGCCCGGCAGGACCTGGCGGACGTCGCCGTGCGGGTGGCCGCCGAGCCGGCCGCCCACCGCGGGCGCACGTACGAGCTGGCCGGGCCGGTGGCGCTCACGGCGGCCGACCTCGCCGCCGCGCTGGGGGTGCCCTACCGTCCGGAGCCGCTGGGCGCGCGGCGGGTCGCGCTGGCCGGGGCGGGGCTGCTGCCGTTCCAGCCGGCGATGCTCATGTCGATCTACTCCGCCACGGCGGGCGGCTTCCTCGCCGGGACCCGCGGCGACCTGGCCCGCCTGCTGGCGCGCCCGCCCCGCGATCCGATGCCGGTCGCCGTGGCCGCCGCGACGGCGTCGTCCTGACCGGACGGACAGCCCGGGACCGGCGATCCGACGGGGTTGCCGATCGGTAACAGTTGCACTATTTTCCCCTTTCGCCCCGCTACCCGGCGCGCGTCGTCCTCGTTGCTCCCGATGTCCGTACGACGGAGCGGGCCGTGCCCTCGCGACACGGCCCGCTCCACGGTGGAGGGGGCCCAGCTGAACCGGATCGCAGGAATGATCATCGCCGCGGGCGGGGGACGCCGCATCGGTGGCCCGGAGGCCCTGCTGCACCAGGGGGAGAAGCCCCTGGTGAACCGGATGATCGACACGATGACCGAGGCGGGCTGCGAGCGGATCGTGGTCGTGCTGGGCGCGGCGGCCGACCAGGTCCGCGAGACGGCCGACCTGAGCCGGGCCACGGTGGTGATCAACCGGGCGTGGGGCACCGGCGTCGGCTCGTCCATCCGCGCCGGCCTGGCCGCGCTCGACGACGAGGGCATCGAGGCGGTCGTGGTCGTGCCGGTCGACATGCCCGGCCTGACCGCCGCCGCCGTCCGCCGGGTGACCGCGTTGCCCTACCCCGACGTGCTGGTCTGCGCCACCTACGACGGGCTGCGCGGCTACCCGATGCTGTTCGGCCGCCGGCACTGGTCCGGCATCGCCACCCTGGCCAGCGCGGACGTCGGCGCCCGGCCCTACCTGCTGGCGCACAAGGACCAGATCGTCGACATCTCCTGCGACTCGGTCGCCGACGGCAGCCGGGTCGACACGCCGGAGCTGATGACGCTCTACGGCCTGACCGTCCCGCCCCAGCGCGTCGGCGTCTAGGTCGTCGCGGCCGGGAGGGCGCCGCCCGCCGACGGATCAGTGGGTGACGCGGACGGCGTCCTCGATGAACAGATATTCACACGTCTCCGAGCCGCACAGTTCGAGGCTCGCAGTGACCAGCGTCTCGCCGGGCCGGAAGATGGCGCCGTCGGGCTGGGCCGCCACCCGCCCCGTCACCTCCTGGGGCTGGCCCGTGCAGGAAACGGGTGCCCAGCCGGACCCGTACGCCACGCCGTTGCCCGACCGCTGCCTGAGGTTCAACTCGAAGGCGCCGGTCGAGCCGGCGGGGCACGCCACGGTGAGGGTGAGGTCCACGGCGACGCCTCGGGCGACCAGGGTCGCGGACGTGACGTCGACGGTGCTGGCCGCGCTCGCCGGAGTCGGTGCCAGCATTGTGAACAGTGCGAGGGCGAGCAGCGCGAGGGTGGTCAGGCTACGGCGCACGCGATTCTCCTCTGTGGTGTCGGTCGGTCGACTGCGCCAACCATAGACCTCACGACACGTCTGGTCATCGGCCGATCACCGACTGATGATGCACCGGTTGTCGGACTCGATCAATAGATTGTCTCCCGTGACTGAATACCGGATTGTCCATCGCTTGTCCGGCCACGACGGCTACGTCAAGAGTGCAGCGCTGACCGAGACGGACGGCGCCTCGCAGCTGGTCGGTGTGAACGGCTCAGGCGAGGTCTGGATGTGGGACCTGCGCCGTGGCGACTGCTCGCAGCTGTCTCTGTCCCTTGACGCCGCCGCGCCCGATGAGGAGTGGTTCCGCGAGCACGGCCTGCTCGACGAGCACGACGACGAGGTCGACGACGAATACGACGAATACGACGACGAGGACGGCGACGCGGTGGGCGACGCGTCCGAGATCGTCGACTCGTTGGTGGTGGCCGAGATCGACGCCCAACGTGTGCTCGTCACGGGTGGCAGCCGGTTCGATCTCGCGTTCTACGACGAGGATCAGATGGGCGGTGCCCTGCGGGTCTGGGACCTGCGCACCGGCCGGAAACTGGGCAGGACGATGACCGGTCACGGCCTGGGTGTCACCTCCATGGCCGTCGTCGCGTCCGAGCGGGGCCCGTTGTCGGTCAGCAGCTCGGAGGAGGGCACCCTGCTGGCCTGGGACCTGACCAGTGGGCAACTCGTCTCCAGGCTTGAGGGCAGCTACAACGGCGCGATGGGTGCGGCGAACATCGGCGGCCGACCGATCGCCGTCACCGGCGGCCACGACGACCACCTCGAGGCGTGGGACATCCTGGCCGGCCAGAAGATCGCGACTCTGCCTGGCGTCGAGGAGGGAGCCGGCGTTGTCGCGCTGACGGAGTTGGGCGGCCGGGGGGTCGTCGTGGCCGGCTGCGGCGATCGCACGCTACGCATGTGGGACGTGGCGACGCAGGATCAGATCGGCCCGCCCCGCACCGGCCACCCGGAGCAGGTCGACCGGATCGCAGTCGTGAGGATCGGTGGCCGCACCGTGGCCGTGACCGGAAGTAGCGACGGCACTCGGTTGTGGGATCTGAGCCAGGGTGACCAGATCGGGAACACCCTCGTCGACCACCAGTTCCTTCTCGCGGCCGAGCTGGCGGGCAGCCCGGTCGTCGTCACCGACGGTCCGGATCAGACCGTGCACGTCTGGGACGTGACCTCCGCCGGCCGCTGACCGGGCAGCCCCGTCGGCCCTTCTCCTCGGCCGGAGGAGAAGGGCCGCTCCGCCGTCACCGGCGATCCGGGCAGGCAGGAGACGAGTCGCCGAGGGGGTGCCCGGCGGATCATGCGACGGCCTTGCGCGGCTCAGCCGTTTCCCTGGCTGGCTGCCGAGCGCGCTGGGGTGCGGCCGTAGGGTTCTCGCTGTGACAGTGCACCGGATGCCCGCTGCGGAGGTGCCAGTCTCTGTCGAGCTGGTGCGCCGTCTGCTCGATCAGCAGCACCCCGATCTGGCGGACCTGCCGGTCGAGGTGCTGGCCAACGGCTGGGACAACCTCGTGTGTCGGCTCGGTGAGGAACTCCTGGCCCGGTTGCCTCGGCGCGCCATGGCCGCCCAACTCGTCGCCCACGAGCAGCGGTGGTTGCCGGAGTTGGCCGGCCGCCTGCCGTTGCCGGTGCCAGCGCCGGTGCGTGTCGGGCAGCCGACGGCTCAGTACCCGTGGCCCTGGAGTGTGGTGCCGTTCTTCCCGGGCCGGATCGCGGCGCGATCGAAGCCCGACGACCTCTGGTCAGCCGCCGCCGCCCTCGGCGGCTTCCTGGGCGCGCTGCATGCCCCGGCTCCGTCGGAGGCACCCGTCAACCCGTCTCGCGGGATTCCACTGGCCGGGCGCGCCGAGGGAGTCCTGACCGGGCTGGCACACGTCGATCCGGCTGACCGCGCCGCCGCACTGCGGGTCTGGGAGGCAGCCGCCGCCACACCTGCATGGGATGGTCCGCCGCTGTGGCTGCACGGGGACCTGCACCCGGCCAACATCCTGGTCGACCGCGGTCGAATCAGCGCCGTGATCGACTTCGGTGACATCACCTCGGGCGATCCCGCCACCGACCTGTCCGTGGCCTGGATGCTGTTCACGGCGGAGCAGCGTGCCGCTCTTCGACGGGCGTATGCCCGCGCAGACGACGCGACCTGGGAGCGGTCGCGTGGGTGGGCGCTCGTCCTGTCGCTGGTCTTCCTGACGCACTCGGCGGACAACCCGCTGATGCGCGGCATCGGCGAGCGCGCCCTCCGCGCGGTGCTGGATCAGCGGCCGACCGCCAGGTGTACCTGAACACCCGAGTCCCTCGTCGAGCCGGTGCTGGCGAGGAATCGACCGTCCCTTCAGGATCAGGAGCGTGCTGCGTCGTGCCCGGCCGCATGCTGGTGAGCCCGTGACGGGTCGCCGTCCCGGACCCCGCCCGTCCGCTCGCCCGCCGAGACGCCCCACAGCACCAGTGCCCCGAGCAGCGCCGCGCCGGGCGCCACGGCCAGCCCGTACCGGAGACCGGCCGACACCAGCGGGCCGGCGAGCGCGGAGCCGGCGGCGCTGCCGATCACGAACGCCGTGGCCACCCAGGCGAACGCCTCGGCCACCGTCCCCGGCTCCGCCAGCCGCTCCGCGGCGAGGAAGACCGCGGTGAGTACGGGCGGCAGCGCCAGCCCGCTGACCACCAGCAGGCCGGCCATCGGCAGCGGGCCGGGGGCGAGCAGTAGCGGCAGGTATCCCAAGCTGAGAGCGGTGGCCAGCAGCGGCAGCCGGCCCGGACCGCCCGGCCGCGCCCGGGTGTAGAGCAGCCCGCCGGCCAGCGCGCCCGCCGCCTGGGCCGCGAGCAGCCATCCGCTGAGCCGCCGGTCGCCGGCCGCCTCCGCGTAGCCGGTCACCGCCACCGCGATGCTGCCGACCGCCGCCCCGACGCCGATAACGGCGGCCACCATGACCGTGAACCGGGGCACGCGCAGCGGGCCGGCCCAGTGCCGCGCCGCCGGCACCCCACGCCACTCCCGGACGGCGGGGGCCGTCGCGTACGCCGCGGTGCCGACGAGCTGCGCCAACGCGGCGGCGGCCAGCCCGGCCGACGGCCCGCCCACGGTCACCGCCAGCACGGTGACCAACGGACCCACCACGAAGATGACCTCCTGCACGGCGATGTCGAGGGTGTACGCCGTCGGCACCGCGGTCGGCGGGAGCATTCCAGGCCAGAGGGTGCGCAGGCAGGCCTCCAGCGGCGGCGTACCGAGCCCGGCCACCGCCGCGCCGACCATCGCGCCCGCCAGGTGCCCGCCGCTCAGCGCCACCGCGCCGAACCCGAGGCCGGAGAGCACCGCCGAGCCCCACAGCACCGGCGGCTGCCGCCAGCGGTCCACCGCCCGGGCGAGCAACGGCGTGCCCACCGCCATGCCGGCGGTGTACGCGGCGACGAGCAGCCCGGCGGTGGTCAGGCTCAGGGACTGCCGGGCGAACAACAACAGCGCCAGCGGGCCGCTGGCGGTGGGCAGCCGGCCGACCTGGCTGCTGACGAGGACACGCAGGACCTGGGGTGCGCGCAGCACCATCCGGATCCCGGGGTTGTCGACGGACATGAGGCATCGCTCCCGGTGCGTTTCTGGGCTGGGGAAGGGTGGAGGGGAACCGGGAGCGGTTCAGGGAGCGAAGTCGGCCCGCTCGTGGTCGTCGCCGTAGAGCGGCAGCGCGGGCGTGACCCACCGCGCGTACGCGGCTGCGACGGCCTCCATCGGGATCACCCGCCGACGATAGCCACCGGCCGGTCGGCACACCGCCCCGGCCGAGCATGGGCGCCGGTGCCTCCGCCGGCCGACCGGCGTCGCCGACGAGTTCCACCGCGACGCCCGGGCGGGACGTCCAGCCGACGCGCATCCCGGCGCCGGCTGGTGGGCGTCCGGGCGGGACATCCACCGCGGGTTCGCCTCGGGTAGCGTCCGGGCCGTGGCGGCTCGACGCCGCCGCGCGACGCCGGCCGCGGCCAGCCGGCACGGGGAGGTACGCCGATGGTCGGCACGGTGGCCCGGCACGTCGCCGGTGCGGTGGCAGCCTGGCTGGTCTGCGTCGCCGAGGGCCTGCTCGGCTACCTGGCGTTGACGGCGTACGCGATGCTCGCCGACGTCGACCCGGGCGGGCCGCTCGCCGGGCCGTTCATGGTGCTGGGCGCCGCCCTGCTGGGTGCCGCGCTGGTGCCGCTGGTCGTGGCGCCCGCCGTCGTGGTCGGCGACGTCGCCGCGAGCCGTCGCGGGCCGCTCGGCCGCACGCTGGCGGCCTGCCTCGTCGCCGTGGTGATCGTCGGCCTGTACGTCGGCGGCGTTGCGGCGGCCACGGGGACGGCGGTCGCCGACGCGGCGCTGGCCTGGCCGCTCACCACGGCCTCGGTGCTCTGCCCCGTCGTGGCCTACGCGTCCGTGGTGCACGGCTCGCGGGCGGCGGCCCTGCTCCTGGCCCGCCGGCGGCGGCACACCACGACACCCCCGACGGGGCCGGCGTGACGGCCGGGCGGCGTGGCGACGCCGAGCTTCCGTCCGGCCGGCGTGACGGCCGGCCGGCGTGGCGACACCGAGGTTCCGTCGGGGCCGGCGTGACGGCCGGGCGGCGTGGCGACGCCGAGCTTCCGTCGAGGCCGACGAGGCGGCACCGACCGGGTCAGCCCTCGATGTTGAAGCGCTGCAACACCGACGGGGCGACCAGACCGAGCGCCGCGAGCACCGAGATCGCGGTCAGCACGGCCCGGACGACGACCACCTCGGTCTTGCTGCCGGCCCGCAGGGCGATCTTGTTGGGCAGGCCGATCGGCGTCCACATCCGACGCTTGATCGGAATCGGCCACAGGATCGGCACGCCGGCCCGGGTGATCATGTCGCCGAGGATGTGCACGAAGCAGCCGACGCCGACGGCGGTGCCGATCAGCGGATAGCCCCGGCCGCCGGGCAGGTTGGCGAAGGTGAACCAGGCCGCCGCGGCCGACGCGAGGGTCACGATCACCCAGCCGGCGCGCTCCGCCCACTTGTCGAACAGCCCGCGCAGGGCCAGGCCGAACATGAAGAACAGGATGCCGATCACCGCCCACTTGCCGTACGCGGCGCAGAGCGTGGTGGTGCCCCAGCCGACCAGCACGGTGAAGGGGATGGTGTGGGTCAGGGTCCGGTGGCCGTTGTTGCGGCGCGGGTCCTTGCTGAGCTTGGTCGCGTAGTAGACGCCGAGCGAGATCTTTTCCATCACCTCGGCGATGAACAGCGAGAACACGCCGAAGGTGCGGGCGACGGTCGCCCCGCCCTGGTTGCGGGTCACCTTGCCGGACAGGTCGAGGTCGGGGAAGAGCGCCCCGCCGGCGCAGACGGCGGTGCCGACGGCGAGTTCCAGCGGGGTCTGGTGGTAGTTGGCGAAGTGGTCCAGCGCCCAGGACCCGGTCAGCCACACCGCCGCGCCGGACAGCGCGTGGGACGGTCCCATCATGTCGGCTCACCCTCCCCAGGGATCTTGAGCGCCAAAGCTACGCCACTGTAGTTCGCCGCCGTGGCGCAGGGCATCACCCGGACGGTCCACAGGGGCCGGTGCCGGGGAGGGGTGCGACGCCCCGCCGGGCCACCGGCCGCACCATTGCGCGAACCGGTGGTACTCCTGAAGCGCCCCCGTCCGTTGGGCGGGGGCATTGACGTGTCGGTGGGATCACGCGGTCGACCAGACGATGATCCGCGCGTACGGGCTGGCCGGATAGGACCGACTACCGCTGGTCGTCGGTGTCGTTCGGCATCCTCGGGCCGGGTGGCCAGTCTACGCCGGCCACCCGGCTGATCACGTCATCCGGTTTCGCCCAGCTCGGGCGGACGCCGGCAGAACACGCATGAGGGGGTGTCAGCTGACGCGGCCCGCAGGCGGCGCCCGCTCCGAGGTGGAGTTGCGCGGCCCGACCGTCAGGGTCCGACTTCCGGTCTGAACGCATCGCACGTTCCGCGGCTCATCGGGCATTTTCATCGGTGCTGCCCCGGGATGCGTTCCGCCAGCTCCATCAGTGCATGATCGAAAGCCCCCGGGTCGGGGGAATCTCGGACTGGTCCTCGCGCTGTAGGGCGTCCGTGCGACGGAATTGACGGACGCCCGAAAGACGCCGATCAGCGGTGACGGAAGAAGCCTGTCAGGTGTGGGGTGACCCCGAGCGAAGCCGTGCCACCATTTTTCGTCAGACCGTCCATGACTTCCTTGCTGGGCTGCCCGTAAACGTCAAGTGCCTCCACGGAGCAGTGCTCCATGACCTTTTGGATGTAGGGATCGGCGAGCTGCCAGTGCTTCAGCACCGCGGCAGAGTCAGGGTACAGCTGGAAGCTGTAGGCGCGTAGGTTGGCTTCGTCAATGAACACTTCAACCATGAGTTGCGGGCCGTGCTCCCTTACGAAGTCAACAGCAGAACGAACCGCCTCTCGATATGCTTCGAGGTGGCCCTCCTTGATGCGCATGGTGTTGCGGAGAAGAATCGGGCCATCTGCCAACTGGGTGGTTGACCGGGGCATCGGTGAGCTATTCCTTCCGTGCTTGTCGAATCGCGCAGGACGTCGGCTGGCGTTAGTAGCTCGCGACGCTTGAGTGGCGGCTCTGCACGTGCCTGACCTGCGTACAGCTGGGCATGTCGGTGGCGGGGCCGTATCGAGGCAGGCTGTCCGGCCTCCTATGGGACTTCTCGTCGATCGACGACGGCGGTGAGACCCTCGCCTGAGCGGTTGTCGGCGAGGAGCGCCTCGATTCGCGCTGCCACGATCGGAAGGCCGCCGTCGCCGAGCGGGCTGCCGGCACGTTGTTCGACGAGATGACGGAGCACGGTGAGGTGCTCGCCGAGGTTGGCCGGGCCGGGCGGGTAGTCAGCTTCGAGAAGCTCGGTCGCGGTGGCCGTGGCCGAGTTGACCACGTGGCCGAGTTGGGTACCGGCGGTCCGGGCGAATTCGGTGATGTCGATGCCAGCGGCGCGTACGGTGTCGAGAGCGCGGAGCAGGCCCAGTTGTGCGTCGTACCAGACGCCGAAGAGGGCCAGATCCCAGATCGCGGCGGCCGCTGGCGCGTCTCCGACGAAGCGGGGCGGACCGAGCAGGCGCAAGGTGTCGAGGTGAAGTTCGTACGCGGCGCGGTCGCCGCCGTACAGGATGGTGGCCCTGGCGGTGCCGATCGTCTCCGGCGAGGCCTGGACGCCCGCGTCAAGATACCGAGCGCCCATGCCGGCGACCAGCTCGGCCGTCTTCTGCGCCTCCGCCGGTGTGCCGGTGCACAACGCGACAATGGTCCGCCCGGCCCGGTCCGGGTGCATGGCGGCCAGGCAGTCGGCGACCGCGCGGTGGTCGGTGAGGGTGAGCAGGACGAGATCGCTCGACGACACGGCCGCGGCGACCGAGTCGACGGGCCGAGCACCCGCCTCCACCAGGCCGTTGAGCCGGTGCTGAGTGCGGTTCCACACCGTCACCTCGCGGCCCGCGTCGAGTAGACGGTGTGCCACCGCTGTCCCGATGGCGCCGGTTCCGATAACTGTGATGGTCTCTGCCATGCGGCCATCCTCAAACCTCAACTCGACTTCATGTCAAGCCGTGACGTCGAGACGAAGGGGGCTGCCCCCTGTCGGCTCGGACACCTCGAGGTCGGTCAGGGTGGTGGCGGGTCACCGGCGATCGTGGCGGCGCGGTTCGCGTGGTGGTACCGCCGGGCCACCAGGAATTATCGCCGGCCGGCCGGCGGGTGGGCGGCGGCGTTCTGCCGGCCAGGCGACGGTGTGTCGCGGGGCGGCGCGGCACGCCGTCAAGGGTGGCCGTCGCCCCCCGTTCAGCAGGCGGCGTCGCCGACCGCGAGGAGGTTCCCCTCAGGAATGGTGATCTTCTGTCGGGCCTCGCCGGGCCGGGCGGCGGCCCGGTGGGCCCGCGCCGGGCCGTGCTCCCGGCGGGCGGCCCCGTAGGTGGCGGCGGTCCGGGCCGCGATGGTCGCCCAGCCGTACCGCCGGCCGACCATGGTGCGGGCCCGTCGGGCCACCCGGCGGGCGAAGACCTCGTCGCCGACGAGTTGGTCGACCGCGCCGGCGAGGGCGTCCGGGTCGCTGTGCGGGAACGTCACGCCGGTCACGCCCGGCTCGACGATCTCGGCGAGACCGCCCGTGCGGGCCACCGCGAGCGGCGCGCCGGCCGCCGCCGCCTCCAGCGCCACCATCCCGAACGGCTCGTAGAGGCTGGGCACCACCGTCGCGTCGGTGGCGCCGAGCAGCGCCGGAAGTTGGGTGGCGTCCATGAAGCCGGCGAAGCGTACGGTCTGCCCGAGCGCGAGCCGGCGGGCCTCCTCCTCCAGTTCGGTCCGGTAGGGGCCGTCCCCGGCGATCACGACCCGCAGCCCGGGGTGCCGGTCGCGCAGGTACGGCACGGCGTGCACGAGGTGCTGCACGCCCTTCTCGTAGACGAGCCGGCCGGCGTACCCGACGAGGGGCCCGTCGCCGGCGAACCGGGCCCGGGCCTCGGCGACCGCGCGGGGGCGCGCCCGCCAGGCCCGGTCGTCGACGCCGTTGGGCACCACGTCGATCCGCTCGGCCGGCACGCCGAACAGCGTGGTGACCTGGTCGCGCATGTATCCGGAGCAGGCGATGACGCGGCCGGATTCGCCGGCGAGCCAGTGTTCGACGCCGTGGATGGTGCGGTTCATCTCGTCGGGTAGCCAGCCCTGGTGTCGGCCGGCCTCGGTGGCGTGGATGGTGGTGACGAGGGGGATGTCGAGGTGGTCGCGCAGGGTCATGGCGGTGTGGGCGACGAGCCAGTCGTGGGCGTGGATGACGTCGTAGGTGTCGGCTTCGGTGGCGCGTAGGGCGGCGCGGGTGAGGGTGTGGTTGAAGGCCATGGTCCAGGCGAGCAGGGAGGGGGTGGCCAGGGGGAAGGTGACGGGGTCCTCGGCGGCGCGGATGATGCGCACGTCGTCGGCGTATTCCTCGAGGGGTGCGCCGTCGGCGTGGCGGGTGACGACGGTGACGTCGTGGCCGGCGGCGGCCAGGGCCACGGAGAGGGCGTGCACGTGCCGGCCGAGGCCGCCGACCAGCACCGGCGGATATTCCCAGGAGAGCATCAGCACCCGCTGCCGCCGGGCGGGGTGGATGTCGATCACGTCGGCGTCAGGTGACATGCGGCCCCCTTCGAGTTGTCCCCGAGCGCGCGCACGGGCACCGCGGCGGGTGCCTCGGTCGTCGCGACCGGATCGGAACCCATCCTGCTGGCGCCCGGCTAACCGGCGGAGACGTCGCCGTTGCCGTCGTGTAAAGCGCTACCGGCCGGTGCGGCGGACGCGCAGCACCTCGGCGACCGACCATGCCTGGAAGGGGCAACCGGTCGCGCCGTGCGGCGCGAGGCCGTCGGCCGTCTCGCTCACCGAGCCTAGCCCGTATTCGGTCAGATGGGCCTCGATGCCTACGAAAAGGTCGTCAACCGACATCTTGGCCCGCCGGGCGGCGTCGGCGTACGGGCCGAGCAGCCACGGCCAGACCGTGCCCTGGTGGTAGGCGCCGTCCCGTTCGGCCGGGCCGCCCCGGTGCCGCCCGACGAACTCCGGCGAGTCGGGGGAGAGGCTGCGCGGGCCGAGCGGGGTGAGCAGCCCGGCGGCGATGCGGCGCAGCGTGGGCTCGTCGGGTTCCAGCGGGGCGTTCGGCAGCGACCAGGCCAGCAGTTGGTTCGGACGCAGCAGGTCGTCGTCGTGCTGGGCGGCCCCACCCAGCGGGTACGCGGGCGCGGGCGCGTCCAGCACGTCGTGCAGCCAGCCCGTCGGCGCCGGGAAGCGGGCCCGGAACGCGGCGGCGGCCCGCCCGTGCAGCCGCCACAGCTCGCCCGCGTCCCGTCCCGCCAGCTCGGTCAGCTCGGCGAGGCCGGCCAGCCCGTTGACCCACAGCGCGTTGACCTCCACCGGCTTGCCGGTGCGGGGGGTGACCGGCACCCCGTACACCCGGGCGTCCATCCAGGTCAGCGCGGTGCCCGGGGTGCCGCCCTGGGTGAGCAGCCCGTCGGCCGGGTCGACGGCGATGCCGAACCGGGTGCCGACCACGTGCGCGTCGACCACCCCGTGCAGCGCGGGCAGCAGCTCGTCGCCGAGGTCGGTGTCGCCGGTGACGGTGACGTGCCGGCTCACCGCGTGCAGGAACCACAGGGTCGCGTCGACGGTGTTGTACTCCACCCGGCCCGTGTCGGCGGTGTTGGCGAGCATCCCCTCCGACAGCGTCGCCGCGTACGCCCGCAGCAGCTCCCGGCCCTCGTCGGCCCGGTTCGTGCAGAGGAACAGCCCCTCGTAGGAGATCATCGTGTCCCGTGACCAGGCGCCGAACCACGGGTAGCCGGCCACCACGTCGGGCCCCGTGGCCGTGTCGACGACGAACGCGTCGGCGGCCAGCGCGAGCGTCGCCTCCACCGGGTCGGCCGGCTTGGCCGCCGCCACCACCCGCCGGTTGCGCGCCCGGGCCGCCGCGACCACCTCCGTGGCCGGCGGCGGCTCCTGCGCCAGGTCGCCGGCCCAGGCGAGCACCGACACCGTGTCGCCCGGGCGTGCCAGCTCGCCGGAGAAGCGACCGGCGTACCAGAGGTCCTCGTCGGGGTTCAGGCCGCGCGCCGCCTCCTCCCGGTGGTGGGCGCCGAGCCACCACTGGCCCTGCGGGGTCCAGTCCGGCCCGGCCAGCCGGAACGCGCTCTCGATCACCGCGCCGCCGGGCGCCGGCTCGACGCGCGGATCGGGGCCGTCGGCGCGGCGCTCGCCGTGCGCGTCTCGCCAGGTGCAGACCGCAGCCAGGTCGAGCCGCACCGGCCCGCCGGAGACCAGCCGGTGCACCACGGCCACGCACGGCCGGCCGTGGGTCATCGCCAACTCCCGCTCGACGACCACGTCGCCGACCCGCCAGCGCCACCGGGGCAGCCCGTCGGTCAGGTCGAAGCGTTCCAGCAGTTCGAAGCCGCGCGGGTCGACGTCGCCGGAGGCCCACTCGTGGGCTCCCAGCCGCACGCGGGCGCCCGAGGGGAACAGCAGGGCCGCGTCCAGGCTGACCAGTCCCACCCGGCGGGACGCCGGCGTCTCGCCGGCCACCACCAGCAGGCCGTGGTAGCGGCGGGTGCGCAGCCCGCCGACCGTGCCGGTGGCGTACCCGCCGAGGCCGTCGGTGACCAGCCACTCCCGGGCCGTCCCCGCGGCGACGTCACCGCAGACCTGCGGCCCGAAACGAAGATCGATCAACTTTCCTCCACCGGCGGCGGCGTGCGGCGGACCACGACGACAATGGCCCGTGTGGTGAAGTCCTCCGGCAGCGTCGAAGATGTGCGGGTGATCACCGACGTGCCGCCCATCGACGACCGCGCGCCCGACCCCGAACGGCTCCGGCTGGCTCAGGCCGACGCCGGCGAGCAGGACTGGCGCGCATGGGGTCCCTATCTGTCCGAACGGGCGTGGGGGACGGTACGGGAGGACTACAGCGAGCACGGTACGGCCTGGGACTACTTCCCGCACGACCACGCGCGGTCCCGAGCCTACCGGTGGAGCGAGGACGGGATGGCGGGCGTCTGCGACGACCGGCAGACGTTCTGCTTCGCCCTCGCGCTGTGGAACGGCAGGGACCCGATCCTCAAGGAGCGGATGTTCGGCCTCGGCGGCGACGGCGGCAACCACGGCGAGGACGCCAAGGAGTACTGGTGGTACGAGGACTCCACCCCCACCCACTCCTGGATGCGCTGGCGCTACCACTACCCGCAGGCCGCCTTCCCGTACGACGAGCTGGTCGCCGTGAACGCGCTGCGCGGCCGGGACGACACCGAGTACGAGCTGGTGGACACCGGCATCTTCGACGACGACCGGTACTGGGCGGTGACCGTCGACTACGCCAAGGCGGGCCCGACGGACATGTGCGTCGTGATCACGGTCGCCAACCGGGGCGACCGGGCCGCCACCCTGCACGTGCTGCCCACCCTCTGGTTCCGCAACACCTGGGCGTGGGGGCTGCCCGGCGGCGACCGGGTGCCCCGGCTCGTGGGTGAGGGTTCGCGGCTGGTGGGGGAGCACCGGGTGCTCGGGCAACTGCTGCTGGAGGGCGACGGCGAGCCGACGCCGCTGCTGTGCGACAACGACTCCAACGCCGAGCGGCTCTGGGGGCTGCCCGGCCGGTCCCGCTACCCGAAGGACGGCATCAACGACCACGTGGTCGACGGGGCCGCGACGGTCAATCCGGCGCGGGAGGGCACCAAGGGCGCGCTGCACTACGTGCTGGACGTGCCGGCCGGGGCGCAGCGGCGGATCCGGCTGCGGCTGACCCGCACCGCCCCGCCGCCCGGCGGCAGCCCGCCGCCCCCGGCCGACCTGGGTGACGGCTTCGACGCGGTGGTGTGGGCCCGCCGGGCGGAGGCGAACCGCTTCTTCGCCGGGGTGATCCCGGCCGCGGCGACCCCCGACGAGGCGCTGGTGGCCCGGCAGGCGATCGCCGGGCTGATGTGGGGCAAGCAGTTCTACCACTTCGACGTCAAGCGGTGGCTGGAGGGCGATCCCGGCTCCGCGCCGCCGCCGGGGCGCCGGCACGGGCGCAACAGCGCCTGGTGGCACATGAACAGCTTCGACGTGATCTCCATGCCGGACCCGTGGGAGTACCCCTGGTACGCGGCCTGGGACCTGGCCTTCCACTGCGTCAGCATCGCCCGGGTCGACCCCGGCTTCGCCAAGGAGCAGCTGCTGCTCCTGCTACGCGAGTGGTACCTGCACCCCAACGGGCAGATCCCGGCGTACGAGTGGGCGTTCGGCGACGTGAACCCGCCGGTGCACGCGTGGGCGGCGCTGAAGGTCTTCGAGATCGACGGCGGCCGGGACCACGACTTCCTGGCCCGGGTGATGCACAAGCTGCTGCTGAACTTCACCTGGTGGGTCAACCGCAAGGACACCGTCGGCAACAACGTCTTCGAGGGCGGCTTCCTCGGGCTGGACAACGTCGGCCCGTTCGACCGCTCGGCGGCGCTGCCGGTGGCCGGGGTACTGGAGCAGTCCGACGGCACGGCGTGGATGGCGATGTACGCGCTCAACCTGCTCGACATCGCCGTCGTGCTGGCCGAGCACGACCGCACCTGGGTCGACACCGCCACCAAGTTCTTCGAGCACTTCGCCTACATCGCCGCCGCCGCGTACGAGCAGGGCCTGTGGGACGCCGAGGACGAGTTCTTCTACGACGTGCTGCGGCTGGCCGACGGCACGAGAGTGCCGCTGCGGGTCCGTTCGGTCGTCGGCCTGCTGCCGCTGGCGGCGACGACCCGGCTCACCGCCCACACCCTGCACCGGCTGCCCGAGCTGCACGCCCGGCTGCGCTGGTTCCTCACCAACCGCCCCGAGTACGCCGACGTGATCGGCGCCCGGCGGCTCGGGCCCGACGGTCGCCAGCACCGGCTGCTGTCGATGGTCGGCCCGGAGCAGATCGTGCGGCTGCTCGCCCGGATGCTCGACACCGACGAGTTCCTCTCCGAGTACGGGCTGCGGACGCTGTCGCGGGCGCACCTGGACAAGCCGTTCTCGGTGACCCTCGGCGGGCAGGAGTTCAGCGTCGGCTACGAACCGGCCGAGTCGACCAGCGGCCTGTTCGGGGGCAACTCGAACTGGCGCGGCCCGATCTGGATGCCGACCAACTTCCTGCTGATCAGCGCGCTGCGCGACTACGCCGCCTTCTTCGGCGACGACCTGCAGGTGGAGTACCCGACGCGGTCGGGGGTGAAGCGGACCCTCGACGAGATCGCCGACGACCTCTCCGCGCGGCTGGTCTCGCTGTTCACCCGCGACGGCTGGGGCCGGCGACCGATCTACGGCGCCGCCCAGCTCTTCCAGACCCACCCGGACTGGCGGGACCTGATCTGCTTCCCCGAGTACTTCCACGGCGACAACGGCGCCGGCCTGGGCGCCTGGCACCAGACCGGCTGGACGGCGCTGGTCGCCGACCTGATCCTCACCCTGCGACGCTGACCTGCCCGTCTCGCCCTGTGCCCGCGCCGAGGTGCGGTCCGGGCCCCGGTCCGTCGCCCCATGCCGGCGACAGTCGCCAATCCGTCGCGGAGTCGTCACGGCCTGTGACACTCGCTAGCATCGGCGGCGTGTCGCCAGCAGACGGATCAGACGCCGCCCCCGAGCGCGAGCGGGTGGCGCTGGCCGCCCGGGAGTTGGCCGAGGCGGAGGGGTGGGCGGCGGTGACCCACCGCCGGCTGGCCGAGCGGATCGGGATCGACATCGAGGTCGTCTACCGCTGGTTTCCGGATCCCGCCGCGCTGATGTCGGCCGTGGCGGTGCTCGGCTTCGCCGACCTGGCCGCCGCGCTCGCCGCCGCCCGGGAGACCGCCGCCGGGGGCGGGCACGGCGAGTGGCCGGCCGTGGTGACGGCCTACCTGGATTTCGCGTACGCCAGTCCCGAGGTCTACGACGCGATGCTCGCCCACACCTCGGATCTCACCCTGGGCCGCGACCCGGGTCCCGGGGCACCCTGGGCGGCCTTCGCCGAACTGCGCGTGGCCCTGGCGCCGTTGGCCGCCGGCCGTGACCCCGACACGCTCGCCGAGGTCGGCTGGGCGCTGCTGCACGGCACGGTCATGCTGACCCGGGGCGGGCGGCTGCGCCCCGACAGGCAGGAACAGCGCGAGGACATGATCGTCTCCGGTGTGTTCGCCAACCCGTGACCCCCGCACCCCGGACCCCTGTCGCGAGCCGCTCCCAACTCGCTTGCCGCTCGGAATCCTGGACAGTTACGGTGCGCACCGCACGGGAACTGTCCAAGATCACATGGGTGCGCCCCCGCCAGCTCGGCCCGGAGTCGCATCGCGGGGAGGAAGTCATGGGGGACGCGACGCGCAGGCGCGGCGGGCAGGTGCTCGTCTTCGACGCCGACGACACGCTCTGGGAGAACAACGTCCTGTTCGAGCGGGTGATCGACGACTTCCTGGAGTGGCTGGACCACCCGACCCTCGACCGGGCCGAGACCCGGGCCATCCTCGACGACGTCGAGCGGGCCAACGCGGTCGCCCACGGGTACGGCAGCAAGGTGTTCCTGCGCAGCCTGGCGGAGTGCCTGGAGCGGCTGCGCCAGCGGCCCGCCACGGAGGCGGAGCGGCGCGAGATCGAGGGCCTGGCGGCGGCGCTGGTCGAGCACCGGGTCGAGCTGATGCCGGGGGTGGCCGAGGCGCTCGACGAGCTGGCCGGGCGGCACGAGCTGCTGCTGCTGACCAAGGGCGACCGCGAGGAACAGCAGCGCAAGCTGGACGCCTGCGGGCTGCTGCACCACTTCCGGGCCGCGCACATCGTGCCGGAGAAGGACGTCGACACCTACCGTTGGCTCACCCGGGAGCACGACCTCGACCCGGCCGGCGCGTGGATGATCGGCAACTCCCCGAAGTCCGACATCCTGCCGGCCCGCGCCGCCGGCATGAACGCCGTGTTCATCCCCAACGACAACACGTGGGTGCTGGAGCACGACGAGCTGGACCCGACCGACCGGGGCGTGCTGCGGCTGTCCGCCTTCCCCGAACTGCTGCTGCACTTCTGAACCGCACGCCGGCCGCCGCCGCGGGCCGTAGGCTGGGCGGCGGCGCGGGCCGTACGCCGGCCACCGCGCCCTCGGCGCGGGCCGTACGCCGGCCACCGCCGAGGGCCGAAGGCCGGGTGTCGGCGGCGGCGCGGGCACCGGCCACACGGTTGTCGCCTCGACGGGAAAACAGCGCTGCTCGGCATGGCCGTGTTACGTCGACATGCCGCTTTTTCACCTTGACATCAATCACCCGCGCCCGGCCCCGGTTCGTCCTTGTCCGGCCACCGGCGGCACGCCTAGCCTGATCCGGCGCTCACGGCTCCTCGGGGTGAGTCGGGGGCGCGCCGAAGTCCGGTAGTTGGGCACCGTGGAGCTGAGTGCAGGCGGCAGGCTCGCCGTGTTGAGCCCGGCGTGGGCGGCGTGCCACGCCCGCGCGCTCATCTGGCGAAGTCCGCTACCACGCCGGACGGCTGGGGGTCAGGACCGGGGAGTTGCGGACCCGGTCCTGACCCGCCCCGGCAGGTGCCCGGGGGTCGACCCCGCTCGACGCGAAGGAGCCCGGGACACCGTGACGCCAGGCATCCCCCGCCCGTACGCGAGCCTCGACCGTCACTGACATGGGCGGTTGGGTCGACGTCTACCAGCGCGACGACGGCCGCCTCTACGTGTCCAGCCACTCCCGCGTCGTGGGCGGCCCGAGGGTGGTGAACGGCTGGTGCGAGGCGACCACCGCCGACGTGGCCGACGGCCGCCTCGGCGCGCTGGTGCGCGACGGCCTGCGGGCCGGCGAGGAGCCGCTGCGGGACGTCACGGCGGACGACGTGCGGGAGTTCCTGCGCCGGCTCCTGGCGTTGGCGCGGGTCGGTTCCGTCGCCGTCTTCGCCCGGGGCGCCCGGGCGGTGGGCGTCGAGCGTCACGACTCCGGCGGCTGCGTGGTCGTCGCCACCGAGTACCGGGGCGCGGGCCTCGGGTTCGTGTTCACGGACACCACGATCGCCGTCCCGGCGGAGGCCCCCGCCGACGACCTCGGCAGGGCCGTCCGGCGAGGGCTCGCCTCCTCCTGCGATCCCGGGAGCCGAGGACACCGCCGTTGACGCCGGAATCGGCCCGCTTGCGATCCCGGGAGCCGACGACACCGCCGTTGACGCCGGAATCGGCCCGACCACCCCGCGCGGGCGTCGGTGTCCGAAGCGCGGGACGGTGGCGGCTCGGCCGTCCAGCCCGATCAGGCTCGGCGCCGCGCCCGCCAGGCCGGTCCAGCGCACCACGGCGAACGGGACGAGCAGGAGCGTCCCCGTCAGCCCGCCGAAGACCCCACGTACGGTCGCGCTCACGGACCTGTCCGTCAGCTTTCCGGCGGTGATGTCGCCGAGGAGACTGCCCGCGCCGTAGGCGAGCGGTCTTCCGGCGTCGTGTACGGGCGGTCACGCCTGGGTCAGGAGACCTCGCCGCGCACGATCGCGACCGCCACCCGGCAGAACTCGTCCATGTCCGGCTCGAAGCCGGCAGCGATGTCGGGGTGCAGGCCGCCACGGGTCTCGTCGAGCAGTCGCTGGCAGACCTGCTCGACCGGCTCGCCGGCGTAGCTGGCGCTGACCCGTTCCGTCGCGGCCCGCAGCGCCGAGGTCAGCTGGTCCTCCAACGGGCCGCGCAGCTTCTGCTGCACGGGATCGAGCCCGCGAGGGTCCAGCGTGACATGTGGCTCCGACATCGGCGCTCCCTTCGTCGGCGTCCGCGATACCCCACCGCGGTCGTCGGTCAAACCACGTTCGGTACGGCGGCGACCCGCACCCGGTACGAGAAGTCCTCCGCCGGTTCCTCGACGTACGACAGCCGGCGGATCTGCCGGTCGTCGTCGTAGAGGGCGACATCCACGAGGACGCCGAGGTGCGCCAGGCCGATGCTGGTCACCCGCTTCTTGTCCTGGAGCACCGCACACACCCCGCCCAGCAGGGTGCTGGCGTCGGAGGTGCGGTGCCCCGGCGGGCAGCGCAGCACGAGATCCACCTCGACCGGCCCCGACAGCGGGGTCCAGCCGGTGCGCTGGGCCGCCTCGCAGGCCGCCAGGAGCAGGGTGCGGACCCTCGTCGCCTGCCGGTGCCCGGCGGCGAAGACGGACAGCGCCTCGGTCTTCACCGGTGGCAGGCCGCTCACCTCGAACGTCAGGGCGAGAGCGCGGGTGTCCTGCACGACGGCACCTCCTCGTTGGGGACGATCCTGCCCAACCGGGCCGGCGGTGCAGGGGAGTTCCCGCGAGAATTAACCGATCGGACGGGGGCGGGGTCGGCCGGAGGCGGGTCGACGTCGGCGGTGAACGGTTGAGGGCCTGGTCGCGCTCGCGTTCGCAGCGGGCGAGTCCTCGAACAGGCCGACGCTTTCGTCACCCGTGCCGGCATGGGCGGCTGCGGCGAAGGGCTCCTCGCCGGCGTTCCCATGATCGCCGTGCCGCAGGGAGCCGAGCAGTTCATGAACGCCGACCGCCTCGTGGAACTCGGCGTCGCCCGCCGTGTGGATACCGCTGACGCCACCGCCGAGACCCTGCGCGCGGCGCTGGACGACCTGGTCGCGGATCCGGAACGCGCCGACCGGTCCAAGCGGTTGCAGGCCGCCGCCCGAGCCGAGGGCGGCACCTTCCGCGCGGCCGACCTCATCGAGAGCATCCTGGCCGCCGCGGCGAGCCCCGCGCACTGAACACTGCGGCTGACCGTGGTGCCGCAAGGATGCCTACGGCGTGCGGGGTAGTCGGACCGTGACAAGGAGGCCACCGTTGGGGCTGGGGGCGAGGTCGAGGGTTCCTTGGTGGGCGCGGACGATGCTGTGCACGATGGCCAGGCCGAGGCCGACGCCGGCGTGTTGGTCGGTGCTTACGCGTTCAGTTCCGCGCTGGAAGGGTTCGGTGAGGGTCGGTATCAGTTCTGGTGCGAGCCGGCGGCCGTTGTTCTCGACCCGCAGCACGCTTGTTCCGCCGAGCGCCTCAGTGTGGACCGTTACGGTGCCGTCGGTGGGAAGGTTGTGGACGATGGCGTTCTGGATGAGGTTCGTCACCATCCGCAACAGGAGTTCGGCGGAGCCGCTGGTCGGGGCCGCCCCGCCGGTGAGGTCCAGCGTGGTCCGGCGCTGTTCGGCGAGGGGAAGCAGCGTTTCGGCGGCTTCTTCGGCGATGAGGGACAGGTCGACCCTCTCACGGGTGAGGTTTCCGCGGTCGCTGCGGCTGAGTAGCAGGAGGGCCTCGGTGAGATTGATCGCCCGCATGTTGGCGGAGTGCAGGCGTTCGATGAGTTCGCCCCGGGCCCGCGTGGGGTCCTGGCGGGCGACGTCAAGGAGTGTTCGCGAGATCGCGAGTGGGGTGCGCAGTTCGTGGGAGGCGTTCGCGGCGAACCTCTGCTGCTCGGCGACGTGGGACTCGAGTTGTTCGAGCATCGAGTCGAACGCGTCGGAGAGTTCATGGAATTCGTCCTGGCGGCCCTTCATGCGGATCCGGTGGGACAGCGAACCGTTCCCGGCCAGCCTTGCCGCATCCGTGATCTGCGTGAGTGGTGCGAGCATCTGGCCGGCGAGGATCCATCCCCCGACGAGCCCGAACACGAGCAGGAAGACCATCGCCACGGCGGCAGCGGGGGCGAAGAGTTGAAGGAGGACGTAGCGGTTGGGCGAGATCCCGAGAAGGCCCTGGGAGGTGTCGGGTACGTAGCGCAGCAGGAAGCCCCACACCACGGCCAGCAGGAGCGCGCCTGCGACGGCGAGGAACCCGGCGTAGCTGAGGGTGAGTTTCAGTCGGGCGCTGAGCCCTGGGCGTCTATGCATGCGTACTGCCGGGGGTGGTGGTGTCACTGCCAGGGGCGATGGTGTTCGTATCGGTGTTGATCCGGTAGCCGACGCCGGGCGCGGTCTCGATGATCCATGGTTCGCCGAGCCGTTTGCGCAGTGCGGAGACGGTGATGCGCACGGCGTTGGTGAGGGGGTTGGCGTTCTCGTCCCAGGCCCGTTCCAGGAGCTCTTCGGCGCTGACGACACCGCCCTCGGCGGCGACGAGGACTTCCAGCACGGCGAACTGTTTGCGGGTGAGCGCGACGTAGCGTTCATCGCGGAAGACTTCCCGGCGGAAGGGGTCGAGCCGTAGGCCCGCGATCTGGCGGACCGGGGGTCGGGCGTACGCGCGTCTACGGTCGAGCGCCCTCAGCCGCAGGACGAGCTCGCGCAGCTCGAACGGTTTGGTGAGGTAGTCGTCGGCGCCGAGCTCGAACCCGGAAGCCTTGTCGTCGATCCGGTCGGCAGCGGTGAGCATGAGGATCGGGGTGCCGCTGCCGGAGGCGACGATGCGCCGGGCAATCTCGTCGCCGGAGGGGCCGGGGATGTCGCGGTCGAGGACTGCGAGGTCGTAGGAGTTGACGCTGAGCAGTTCCAGGGCGGTGTTGCCGTCGCTGGCGATGTCGGCGGCGATCGCCTCCAGCCGCAGACCGTCACGGACGGCTTCGGCGAGGTGGGGCTCGTCCTCCACGATCAGTACGCGCATGCCTGAAGCCTATGATCGGCAAAAGATAGCGCCGAGGTGTGCACACCGGACACGCGACTCAGCCTGCCGCCGTCGGGGCGGGCCGAGGCTGGTCCGACGGCCTCTCCGCCGTAGTGCGCCACCAGTGGCGTGACGCCAGCGCGGCCAGCACGGCGCCGGCGGCGTTGACCAGTACGTCATCGACGGAGGAGACCCTGTCCAGCCGTAGGATGTACTGTGCGGTTTCGACCAGGGCCGAGCAGCCTGCCCCGAGTCCCAGGATCCGCGGCACGGACGCCAGCGCCGCGAACCGCATCGGAGCGAAGAACCCCAGCGCCGCGAAGATCAGCAGGTTGCCGCCGATTCCGACCGGCCCCATCGTGAGCAGGTCCCGCAGCGGGACCAGGCTCACCCGGCCCGGGGCGATGCCGGCCCCCGGGCCCGGCATCGTGGTCATCCATACGAGCGGCACCGTCCCGTAGACCATGCTCACCTCGGCCGTCGACGTCCGCCACGCCGACGTGGGGCCGTCGGCACGTCGGCGGTGCGCCAGGGCCCACACCACCAGAGCGGCCAGCGGCAGCGCGACCAGCATCATCAGCAGCACCCCGTTGAACGTGTCGTAGCAGCCGTGCCATCGCCCGGCCATGCATCTCGGAGCGGACATCATGAGCGGCTGCCACACAACGAACGCCGCGCTCGCCAGGCCGAGGATCGCCAGGCTGGCGAGCACGATCCTGCGGGTGCGGCGGGGCGGGGCTGACGGGGATGCGCTGTGGTTCATGGCTTCCATTGGAGACGGCGGGCCGTTGCGGTGGCGTATGCACTTTTGGATACGTGCGCGATACACGGAATCCCGGCGTCGTCGCCCGGCACCCCGGCTGCGACCGGGGCCCGCAGCCGGGGTGCCGACGTCGATGGGCGACCGGTCCACGATTCGGACGGTCAGCGCTTGCTCGGCCTGGTGCAGCGCGAAGCGCACGACCCGGTCGATGCGCCCGCTCACCGGCGGCTCGATCTGCTCCGTCCGGCAGCCACCAGCAGCTCCGCTGCGCGGAGCCCTGCACAACTACGCCCATGCCTTCTCCGATGGGCTCGCATCGACGAATCATGACTCACACCGCTCCAGGCCGTGTCGCGAGCAAACTGCCTCAGCCACCCGACCCGTCACCGCGCGAAGCCCCGGTGATGGCCTGCATCTCCCGCCCGATCATGTCCTGCAGCGGCGCGCCGTCGCGGTTGCTGAGGATGACGCCGACCCAGCCGGTGTCCGGGTAGATGCTCCAGTTGGCGCCGACACCGGGATTGCCCCCGGCGCGCTGGAACATCCACTGGCCGCCGACGATGCGGATCGGGATCCCGTACGTCCCGAACGACCCCGGCCTGTGGGGGATCTTGGCCCCGGTGAGCACGTCGGCCCAGGGCCTGTCCAGCACCGTGCCGTCGCTCAGCGCCTGGGCGAACCGGACCAGATCCGGCGCGGTGGCGAAGCCGCCGTCTCCGGGGGCGTCGATGAAGGCGCGGCCCGGGTTCTTGCCGAGTACGTACGGGTACGGGCTGCCCTGGTCCAAGTTGCGAACGGCGTCCACCACGCTGCCGTCGGCAAGCGTCATGTACGGGTGCGCGATGTGCGCGTCGGTGAGCCACTGCGGCCGGGTGTAGAACGCCGAGCCGGTCATGCCGCAGCGCCGGAAGATGTTCTCCTGGACGTAGTCCCAGTACGTCGTGCCGGCCACGGCCTCCACGATCAGCGCGGAAATGGTGACCTCCGCCTCCGCGTGGCGGGTGCCGGGAAGGCCCGGGACGCCCACCAGTTTCGCCTGCCGGGCCCGCTGCTCGTAGTACTCGTGCACCTCATCCCGGCTCTGGAAGACGCGTTGCACGTCCTCATCCGGGGACTCCAGCCCGGAAGTGCCGGTCAGCAGGTGGTGGATGTTCACCTGGTCGGCGATGTCCGTGGCGAAGCCGGTCAGGTGGGTGCCCACCGTGTCCGACAGCCACAGCTTGCCCTGCTGGGCCAGCTGCAAGATGGCCACCGCGTGGAACGGCTTGCCCGCCGAGCTGAGGCTGAATGCCGTGCCCTCATGGTTGCGGATCCCCTTCTCCTGGTCGGCCATGCCGTAGCTGCGGGACAGCACCGTCCGGCCCCGGTGCGACAGCAGCACCACACCGGAGAACTTGCCCTCGGCGGCCAACCGGGCCACGTACCGGTCGTAGGCTCCGCCGGGAAGGGTGTCCGGCGGAATCCGGTCCGGCGCGGCGGGGGTGGTGCCGGCGTGGCTGATCCCGGCGCTCACCAGCGGCACGGCGGCCACCGCGCCGGCGGCCGCCAACCCGCCCCATTTGACCAGCCGCCGCCGGTCGATGCCACGTACCGAATCCGAGTCCATGCTCACGGTCCTTCCCGGTCGAAAATCTGGCGCTGACATTGATGCGCCGCGGTTCGTCCCTCCACTGAAGACGTCAGGCTGTTGCGGTGGCGTATGCGTTTTTCGATACGTCCGCGATACACGTTCCGGGAAGAACACTGGTCGTCGTGTGCCGTGGCGATCTCGCGCGCAACCTCGTCGGCGCAGGCGCGTCGAGGCGGCGCTCAGGTGGGTCGGGATCGCGGGCGAGGGGGTGGCCGTTGCCGGGCTGTCTCGCACGGAGCTGCTCGACCTCGGCCTGAGCGCGAGGGGCGTCTGCCATGACCCAGGGAAGAGCCAACGCGTGGAAGGTCGGCCATGTGGTGGATGTCCTGGAGCGTGAGGTCTTCTCGGAGGCGGAGGCTGCCCGGCTGCTGCGGGTGGCGCGGCACGTACGTGCGCGTCGCCCAGGCGACGGCACTGCAACGGTTTCGTCAACCACTCGCCCGGATGTCGGACACCACCGCCACCAGTCGATCGCGCCGCTTGCTGGACGGCCCGCCGCTCACCGGCCGGGACGCGGCGCGAAGGCGCAGAACTCGTTGCCCTCCGGGTCGGCCAGGACCCACCAGTCGACGGCGTCGTCCGGCTCGCGCAGCAGCGTCGCGCCGGCCCGGATCAGTGCGGTCGGCTCCGGGGCGCTCAGGTCGACGTCCCAGTGCATCCGGTTCTTGACCGACTTGCGTTCCGGTACCGGGACGAACACCCACCAGTCCCACGGGAAGCCGGCGGCGTCCACCACGAACGCGACGCCCGTGGCGCTGGTGTCGGCCTTGCCGCCGGTCACGCCGGCCCACCAGGCGGCCTGGGCGGCGGGGTCGGCCGCGTCGACGACCAGCTCGAACGGGCCGGGTCGGGCGTCCTCCCCGGGCGGGAACGCGCAGAACTGGTTGCCGTCCGGGTCGGCCAGCACCCACCACTCGACCTCCGCGTCCGGCTCGCGCACGAGCCGGGCGCCGGCCGCCAGCAGTGCCGCCGGGTCGGCCTGGGGCAGCCGCAGGTCCAGGTGTACGCGGGTCTTGGCCGTACGCGGCTCGGGCACCCGGTTGACCCAGATCGACTCGGCGTCGGCGCCGGCCGCCCGGGGGTCGACGCGGGTGTCGCCGTCGCCGAGGTCCACCAGTTCCCCGCCGAGCACCCGGGACCAGAACGCTCCCGTCTCGCGGGGGTCGGCGGCGTCCAGACAGAGATCCTTGAAGCGCGCGATCACGCCCCCATCATCCCGCCCGATCCGGCCCGGCCCGGCCCGCCACGCCCGCCCCCACCTTCCACCGACCACTCCGCCTCTTCACCCGCCAGCCCGTTGAAAACGAAGTTGGCTGCGGCGGCGCGGACGATTCGCGTCGACGACCTCATGATCAACCGGATGAGGGGGCGGGAGGACGGAGGAGGTCAGTGGCGGGCGCGCTTGACCTCGTGGAAGGCGGGCATGCGGATCAGGGGGAGCAGCGAGTCCCAGATGGTCAGGGCGTCGTCGGTGCCGGGCACCTCGGTCAGGATCGGGCCGTGCACGCCCCGGTCGGCGCCGGGCACCATCAGCACCGGTGAGCCGACGTCGGGGCCGGCGGAGGCGTACGCCAGCGCGTGCGACTCGCGTACCGCGTCGTCCCAGCGGTCGTCGTCGAGGGCCGGCGCGGCCTCCCGCAGGCCCGCCGCCTCGACGGCCGCGTCCACGATCTTCGGCGACAGCGGGTTGCCGGCGTCGTGGCTGCGGGCCCCGACCTCGGCGTAGAAGCGGGCGACGGCGTCGTGGCGGCCGTCGGCGCGCAGCGCCTCCACCAGTCGCAGCGCCCGGCTGGAGGCGGCCAGCGCCTCGGCGAACTGCGGCGCGACGTCGCCCTCGTTGAGGATGGCCAGGCTGAACGCCCGCCACTCGACGTGCAGGGTGCGGGCGTCGGCGACGGCGACCAGCCAGCGGGAGGTGCGCCAGGTCCACGGGCAGGCCGGGTCGAAGAAGAAGGTGGCGTCCATCGGCCGAGCCTACGGTCGGCGGGGGCGGCCCGCACGGCGGTGAACCACGCCACACCGGGCTCTGTCGGGGCCGTCTCACCAGCGCCAGGTTTCGCCGCTTCGCAGGTCGGGCAGTGTTGGGGCCACGAAACCCCGGGGTCGCAGATTTTCGCTGGTCAGCGCCCTGAGAGTTCCGCCGTGCGCCGGGGCACGGAGCCCCACCCCGGCTTTGGCCGACACGAGGGGAGGGGCGAATGAGCGACCCTGACAAGGCCCGACGCCGCAGGCGGCCCCGCGCACGCGCGATGGCCGCCGCCGCGGCGTTGACGCTGGTGGCGCCGACGGTGGCCGCCTGCGGTTCCGGCGGGGACGGCGGAACGCCCACGATCAATCTGTACTACCCGCCGGAGCAGAACCTGCAGAAGGTCGTCGACGACTGCAACGCGCAGGCCCAGGGGCGTTACCAGATCGCCTACCGGGTGCTGCCGCGGCAGGCCGACGACCAGCGGGTGCAGATGGTGCGCCGGCTGGCCGCGCAGGACAGCGGCATGGACGTGCTCGGCCTCGACGTGACCTGGACCCAGGAGTTCGCCAGCGCCGACTGGATCCTGGAGTGGACCGGGCAGGACAAGGCCGAGGTGGAGCAGGGCACCCTCGCCGGCCCACTCGAAACGGCCCGCTACCAGGACAAGCTCTACGGCGCGCCGAAGAACACCAACGTGCAGCTGCTCTGGTACCGCAAGGACCTCGTGCCCGAGCCGCCGAAGACGTGGGACCAGATGATCTCCACGGCCCAGGAGTTGAAGCAGCAGGGCAAGCCCCACCAGGTGCTCACCATGGGCGCCCAGTACGAGGGCCTCGTCGTGCTCTACAACACCCTCGCCGAGAGCGCCGGCGGCAAGATCCTCAGCGACGACGGCGAGCAGGCCGTGATGGACGCCGGCACCGTCCGGGCGTTGGAGCAGCTCCAGCGGTTCGCCACGTCGGGCGTGACGTCGCCGTCGTTCAGCAACGCCACCGAGGACCCGGTGCGGCTGGAGTTCCAGTCCGGCAACGGCGCGTTCCAGGTCAACTGGCCGTTCGTCTATCCGGCGATGCAGGAAGCCAACCCGGAGCTGGCGAAGCAGGTCGGCTGGGCGCGGGTCCCGGGCGTCGACGAGAACACCCCGAGCAAGGTCACCATCGGCGGGGTCAACATGGCCGTCAGCGCGTACTCGAAGCACCCCGAGGAGTCCTTCGAGGCGGCCCGGTGCATCCGCAACGAGAAGAACCAGAAGTTCTCCGCGGTCAACGACGGCGTGCCGCCGACCATCGAGAAGGTCTACGCCGACCCGGAGATGGCCGAGGCGTACCCGATGCGGGACACCATCCTCGAAGAGCTCAAGGACCCGGCGGTCCGGCCGCTGACCCCGGCGTACCAGAGCATCTCCACCGTCATGTCGGCGATCCTGTCGCCACCGTCGGCCATCGACCCGCAGCGGACCGCCGACGAGCTGCGCGACGCCATCGCCGACGCCCTCGAATCGAAGGGGGTCCTGCCGTGAGCGAGCGCACCGGGCGACCCGACGCCGACGGCCGGGAGGTGGGGGCATGAGCGTCAACGCCACCCCGGCGGGCGCCGACGTGACCGCCGAGGAGACG
Organism: Micromonospora citrea; assembly: GCF_900090315.1. NCBI lineage: Bacteria > Bacillati > Actinomycetota > Actinomycetes > Micromonosporales > Micromonosporaceae > Micromonospora > Micromonospora citrea. The sequence goes on from NZ_FMHZ01000002.1 coordinate 5,750,845, forward strand.
GCCCGTCCCGACCGGCACGCCGCGGTGCCGGCCCAGCGGGGCGGGCGCGGCCGCAAGGCCCCGCTGAGCGAGAACAAGAAGGCCGAGCGGCGGCTGGGCTGGCTGCTCTGCGCGCCCGCCGCGCTGGTCATGGTGCTGGTGACCGCGTACCCGATCATCTACTCGGTCTGGCTGTCGCTGCAGCGCTTCGACCTGCGTTTTCCCGACGAGCGTGAGTTCATCGGGCTGGAGAACTACGTCACCGTGCTGACCAACGAGTTCTGGTGGACGGCGTTCGGGGTCACCGCGCTGATCACCGTGGTCACGGTCGCGGTCGAGCTGGTGCTCGGCATGGGGCTCGCGCTGATCATGCACCGTACGCTGGTCGGCCGGGGCCTAGTGCGCACCTCCGCGTTGATTCCGTACGGCATCGTCACGGTGGTCGCCGCGTTCTCCTGGCGGTACGCGTGGACGCCGGGGACCGGCTACCTGGCGAACCTGTTCAGCGACGGCGCGCCGCTGACCGAGCGGGCCAGCTCGCTGGCGATCATCATGCTGGCCGAGATCTGGAAGACCACGCCGTTCATGGCGCTGCTGCTGATGGCCGGCCTGGCGCTGGTGCCGGAGGACCTGCTCAAGGCCGCCTCCACCGACGGCGCCACCGCCTGGCAGCGGTTCACGAAGGTGATGCTGCCGGTGATGAAGCCGGCGATCCTGGTCGCGCTGCTGTTCCGCACCCTGGACGCGTTCCGGGTGTTCGACAACATCTTCGTGCTCACCGCGGGCGGCAACGAGACCTCGTCGGTGTCGATGCTCGCCTACAACAACCTGATCCGGGGCCTGAACCTCGGTATCGGGTCGACGATGTCGGTGTTGATCTTCCTCACCGTGGCGATCATCGCCTTCGTCTTCGTGAAGCTGTTCGGTACCGCTGCCCCCGGCAGCGACGACGGGGAGAGGCGCTGAGATGGCCGAGACCACCACCCGGGCCAAGCTGCGCTGGGGCCTGCTGGACGCCATCGTGGTCGTCTTCGCGCTGGTGCCGGTGCTGTGGATCATGTCGTTGTCGTTCAAGACGCCCGCGACCCTGACCGACGGGAAGTTCATCCCGCGCGAGTGGACGCTGGACAACTACCGGAGCATCTTCTCCACCGACCAGTTCGTCCGGGCCCTGGTCAACTCGATCGGCATCGCCCTGATCGCCACGCTGATCGCCGTGGTGCTCGGCGCGATGGCCGCGTACGCGATCTCCCGGCTGGACTTCCCCGGCAAGCGGCTGCTGGTCGGCGTCTCGCTGCTGATCGCGATGTTCCCGCAGGTGTCGCTGGTGTCGCCGCTGTTCGAGATCGAGCGGCAGCTCGGCCTCTTCGACACGTGGCCGGGCCTGATCCTGCCGTACATCACCTTCGCGCTGCCGCTGGCGATCTACACGCTGTCGGCGTTCTTCAAGCAGATCCCGTGGGACCTGGAGAAGGCGGCGAAGATGGACGGCGCGACGCAGGGCCAGGCGTTCCGGCGGGTCATCGCCCCGCTGGCCGCGCCCGGGCTGTTCACCACGGCGATCCTGGTCTTCATCTTCTGCTGGAACGACTTCCTCTTCGCCATCACGCTGACCTCGACCGAGCGGGCCCGCACGGTGCCGGTGGCGCTGTCGTTCTTCACCGGCGAGTCGCAGTTCGAGGACCCCACCGGGGCGATCTGCGCCGCCGCCGTGGTGATCACCATTCCGATCATCCTGTTCGTCCTCTTCTTCCAGCGCCGCATCGTCTCCGGCCTGACCTCCGGCGCAGTCAAGGGATAGGTGGTAGTCATGGCTGACATCGTGCTCGACAAGGTGAGCAAGAGGTTCCCGGACGGGACCACGGCGGTGCGGGACGTCGACCTGGAGATCGCCGACGGCGAGTTCGTGATCCTGGTCGGCCCGTCCGGCTGCGGGAAGTCGACCACCCTCAACATGATCGCGGGCCTGGAGGACATCAGCTCCGGCGAGCTGCGCATCGGCGGCGAGCGGGTCAACGACAAGGCTCCCCGGGACCGGGACATCGCGATGGTGTTCCAGTCGTACGCGCTCTACCCGAACATGACCGTGCGGGAGAACATGGCGTTCCCGCTGCGGCTGGCGAAGCTCGACAAGGAGACGATCAACCGGAAGGTGGAGGAGGCGGCGAAGGTCCTGGAGCTGTCGGCGCTGCTGGACCGCAAGCCGGCGAACCTCTCCGGCGGCCAGCGCCAGCGGGTGGCGATGGGTCGGGCGATCGTCCGGCAGCCCAAGGCGTTCCTGATGGACGAGCCGCTGTCCAACCTGGACGCGAAGCTGCGGGTGCAGATGCGCACCGTCGTGTCGCGCCTGCAGAAGAAGCTCGGCACCACGACCGTCTACGTCACCCACGACCAGACCGAGGCGATGACGCTCGGCGACCGCGTGGTGATCATGCGGGGCGGCGCGGTGCAGCAGGTCGGCCCGCCGCAGGAGCTGTACGACCACCCCCGCAACCTCTTCGTCGCCGGGTTCATCGGCTCGCCGTCGATGAACTTCCTGCACGCCGCCGTCGAGGACGGCAAGCTGCGTACGGCGCTGGGCGACGTGCCGATCGGCGAGCGGATCCGGCGCGAGCTGGAGGGGGCCGACGCGCCGCGCGAGCTGATCCTCGGCATCCGCCCGGAGCACTTCGAGGACGCCGCGCTGATCGACGACGACACCCGGCGCCGGGGCATGGAGTTCGAGGCGCCGGTGGACATCGTCGAGTCGATGGGCTCCGACAAGTACGTCTACTTCACCGTCGAGGGGGAGCGGGCCAGCGCCGCCGAGCTGGAGGAACTCGCCGCCGACGCGGGCGCCGACTTCAGCGGCGGCGGCGCCAGCCTGGTGACCCGGCTGTCGGCCGAGTCCCCGGTCGAGGAGGGGCAGCCGCGGCGGGTCTGGTTCAACCTGGAGAAGATCCACCTGTTCGACCCGTCCAACGGGCGCAACCTGACCCTGCACGAGGGCCGGGCGGCGGGCGCGCTCGCCGACTGACGCGACGACGCGCGGGGCGGATGGGTCGCACCGACCCACCCGCCCTTCGCCGTGCCAGCGGTCAGCGACGTCGCCGGGCCGGCTCCGGGATGTCCGCCTCGACCCGCTCGCGCCGGATCTGGTCGTCGACGGGCTGCTGCTCGACGACCTCGTCCTTGGCGAGGTGGACCCGCTCGACGGGCACCGTGTCCTTCGCGACCACGGGCCGCTCGGCGCGCAGGGTCATCTCCTGCTCGGCCTCGCCGATGTCGGCGCGGACACCACGGGCGTCGCCGGCGGCGATGGGCTCCCGCTCGACGTACACCTCGTCGTGCTCGACCGGCACGGTGGTGTGCACGTCCTCGGTGACGACGTACTTGCGCAGCCGTGCCGTGCCGGCGGGCTGGCTCTCCGTGCCGACCCGGAGCCGCTCCTCGGACCGGACGAGGTCCTCGCCCGCACCCGGTGCCCGGCCCCGCGAGGCGCTCGGCGCCGGCTGGGGTCGCAGGTGGTAGTGGGCGTAGAGCTGCTCGATCTGCGCCGTGTCGAGCGGCTGGTCGGTGCCGGCGTCCACGACGGGGGCGTTCTTCACCGTGGACTTGTCGTAGTCGACCGCGAGCCCGCTGTCGGTGATCCGGGCCTTGTCCAGCGGAGCCATCGACTCCTTCTGGCCCATCAGCCCGGTCTTGACGCTGACCCAGGTCGGCTCGCCGGTGGCGTCGGTCCAGATCTGACCCACGTTGCCGATCTTCGACCCCGAGCGGTCCTTGACGTCCTGCCCGTACAGCGAGTTGGCCTGCTGTGCGTTGAGCTTCATCGGTCGTCTACCTCCCTCTCGGTCACCGCCCGGATACCCGGCCGCCGGGAGCGGATTCGTCGACGGGCCGTCGGATAGGAGCAGTGCCGGCGGGCGGGTCGCCGTCACCGCTGAGGTCAGCGTGGCCTGCGGTGCCGGCGGGGCTGCCGGGAGGCCCGCGGTCAGTCGGGCCAGTCGACCCGCAGCGACCGGCCCAGGAACTCGGCGTAGCGCCTCAGCGCCCCCTCCACCCGCTCCCTGGTCGGCCCGTCGAGCGGCACCAGGGGGAGCACCCGGACCGTCACGCGGGCCTTGTCCAGGGACCGTTTCCAGGTGCCCACCACCCGGCCGCCGCGCACGACGGTGGCCTGGAAGACGCCGTTGCCGCCCGGCACGATCGCGTTCTTGTGCGCGGCGTCGAGCATCAGCGAGCGGTCCTTGAAGCCGAGCAGGTATTCGTCGAAGCCCGGCAGCACGAGCAGGTCGTCGACCGCCGGGCGCGGCGCGTCCAGCAGGGCCGCGTCGACCAACGCCTCCTCCCCGTCGACCCGCACGGTCGCCAGCGCGCCGCCGGTGGCCGCGAAACCCCGGCGGGCGTCGGTGAGCGTCAGCCCCGTCCACCCGGCGAACTCCCGGGCGGTGACGGGGCCGTGGGAGCGCACGTAGCGCTGGGCGAGGAGCGCCAGGGCCTCGTCCCGTTCCGGCCGGCGCGGTGCGGGCGCCCACTCGTCGAGCAGGGCGAAGGTCTGCTCGGTGCCCACGCTCGGCGCGAGGCAGGTGACGCCGCGCACGCTGGCGTACCAGAGCAGGTGGTAGCCGCGCTGGTCGGAGGTGCCGATGCCGGCCGCCTCCAGCGCGGCCAGGCACCGCGCCCGGGTCAGCCGGCCGCCGCCGGCGAGCGCGGCGCCGAGCACGTCGACCGCCCGGTCCGCGTCGGCCTCGGTCAGCCCGAGCTGGGCGCGGCGGGTGGCGGCGGAGGTCAGCGGGCGTACGCCGGTCAGCTCCAGCATCCAGCGGGCGTCGCGAGGCGGCACCAGGTGCACGGTGCCCCGCATCGGCCAGGTGCGCAGCGCCTCCCGCCGCTCCAGCGCGGCGTGCACCTCGTCGTGGTCGAGCGCGGGCAGCCGGACCCCGAGCGACCACATGCCGCTGGCCAGGTCCTGCGCCTGCATGGCGCCGAACCATTCCACCACGTCGGCCACCGTGGCCGGGTGCGCGCCGGGGTGCGGGCGCAGCAGCAGGCTGGTCATCCGCAGCGCGAGCGCCTCGCGCCCGTCGAGGTCCACCGTCATCGGGCTCCCTTCACGAAAGGTCGCCGTCAGCCTAGGACCGCCCACCGACGTCGCCGGGCTCGCATACGCGCGGCCGAAGCGGGAAAGCGCCCGCCCAGGTACGCGCAACGGTGCGCGTGGAGGGAGCGAAATGACTGCGTCCAATGAGCCGTCCCGGCGCGGCGCCGCACCGACGCGGTCCGCCGAGCGCGGGGCCGGCACGTCGGCGAAGACCAGTGCCGCCGCCGCGTTCGCGCTGGTCTTCGGTGTGGCGGCACTGATCAGCGTGCTGACCGTGATCCTGTCCTGGATCGGGCTGCTGCTGGGCATCATCGGGGTGATCCTGGGCATCGTCGGGCTCAGGATGGCCGGCCGGCCCGGGGTGACCGGCCGGGGCGTGGCGATCGGCGGCCTGGTGCTCAGCGCCCTGGCGGTGCTGATCGGGCTGGCCTTCGCCGCCGGGGTGACCACCGTCCTCAACGACGAGGGCGCGGTGGACCGCATCCAGCGGGAGGTCGACGACCTGCGGGACAAGCTGGACAAGTGACGCCCGTGGCTCCCCTGATCGCGCTTCGCCAGCGGCGCTGCCGGCGGAGCGCGATCCCCCGTTCAGGTTCGCCGGCGCGTCGGCGGCTGCCGTTTCCGCCCGCACCGGTGTGACCAGGATCCCCGGTCCGGCGGCCCGACCGGCACCGTACGCATCGATTCTTGCGGACATCTTGAGGTACGGCGGCGTCCCGGTCGGCTCGACCATCTCCCGTCCCTGACCGCGGGGACGCTCACCATCGTCGCCACTTCGGCACATCGCGCCGGGACATCTGCCGCCAGAACCGGCGCATGTTGGCGCGGTGGACACCCTGCCAGGGCGCTCGCGCGCGCAGCACGTACCGCAGCGTGGACAGGTCGGCCTGACGGGCGCAGAAGTTCTGGTCCATCCGGTGTGGCAGCGGTTCACCCTTCGCCGGCAGTGGGCACAGCCGGAACGGACAGTCGTCGAGGCACGTCTCCCCCGGCGTGCACGGCTCGGTGGTGCGCAGGCTGCGCTGCGGCTCCATCGCCGATCGGTCACTGGTGAGGCACGGGGGCAGGTCGCAGCGGTCCGCGCGATGCAGCCGCATCTCGCGGTGGGCGGGGGAGCTGCCACGCTGTGCCAGGTTGAGCAGGAGCATGACGTCGGCGAGGAGCCGTTCCGCCCGCGGGTCCAGCACACTCCAACCCATCGAGTCGGGGATCCACAGGCTCTGGATCCGTCGTACGTCCGGCGACGGGCTGCACGAGCCGACGCGCCCGGCCGTCTCACCCTCGTCCACCCAGCAGAACCGTTCCGGTTCCCGGCTGACCAGCGCTTGGAGACAGAGGCGCCCCGCTTCGAGCAGGAACGGGTGGGCCGTGCACCTGTCCCGGTCCGGCACCGCGCTGCCGGCTGTCCGCAACCAGTGCTGCACCAGGCCGACGGGGTTGGCGCCATGTCCGCGTACCGGCAGTTCCTCGGCGGGGTCCATCGGCAGGGACAGCAGGGTGAGGGCCTGGACCAGGGCCAGGTGGCTGTACCAGAACCGGGAATGGGCCAGGGCGAACTCGGCCTTCTCGACGAGGAAACTGCGGTCGGCGTCCTGACGGCCCACCGGTAGTTGGCGCACGTTGGCGGCGAGCCGGAAACCCTGGGCGAGGGCGATCTCGGCGCCGAGGCCGAGGGAGCGCCCCGTCGTCCCGTGCGCCGCCAGTGCCTGCAGCCAGTCTCGCAGGTAGGTGTCCGTCTCGCCGGGCAGGTCCTTCGTGTCCTGGGGCAGGTCCTCCGCGTCGTCGGTGTCCCGGATCGTGGCGAGGTGGAGCAGTGGCACCACCCAGGCACGAAGCTGCTGGTCCCGTTCGGCGTGGTCGTCGTGGGGCGGATCGGGCCGGGGGGCGAGCCCGTCGAGGCGGCGCAGGGCGCGTGCGGCCGGTCGGCCCCCCAGGGCGATCTCCCGGGCGGCGCAGAGCCGGACCCGGTACGACTCCTCCTGCGCCGCCACCCGGAACAGCCGGTCGTACGCGGGCGGCGCGGGCCGGTCCTGATCTCCCCGGGTGACGTGCCTGCGGTCGTCGGCGACGAGCCGAGCCACGTTTCCCCAGCAGCGGATCAGGCCCAGCTTCGCCTCGTCGAGAGGGCGGTCGCCGATCGCCGGCTCCTGGAAGCGGGGCCAGTTCTGTTCGATCTCGGCCACGAGCAGGTCGAGCGCGGGCGGGGGCGCCTTGACGGCCACCTCCATGCCCGCGGTGTACATCTCGAGTTGCCAGCACCGGTTCCCTTCGTCCTCTGCCGCGCGCCTCCTGAGTTGATCGACGATTTCGGCGAGGGGGTGTCGGGGCGCCGGCGGCGGTAGCCGAAGGAAGGTCTGCCAGATCTGACGCCCGACCTGCCGTCCACGCTCGCCGGGGTCGGGCTTTCCACGCTCCTGTTCCTGACCGACGAGCAGGCGCGACAGCAGGACCAGCGCGATCAGGGACTCACGGCTCGGCTCGTGGGCGACGAGGTCGGGCAGCAGTGTCTCGCGTACGGCGGTGTCGGCAAGCAACCGCGCGCCGAGGAACGCCTGGATGACCCCGTGGTGGAAGCGCACCCCCTCGGATTCGACCTCGACGAGGGACAGTTCGCCGGCGGTGGTCACCGCGGCGGCCAGATCCGCCCTGCTGCTGAGGTCGAGGTTTCCGGCGGTTCGGCCGTGCAGGTACTCGTAGAGCACGTGTTGCCGGTGAGACCGCTGCTGCCAACCATCGTCGCCGAGGAGTTGGTCGTACCGCACCCGCAGGGTGTTCTCGCGCAGGCCGACGCAGGCGAAGGCGCCGGCCACCTGGAGGGCCTGCGCCCGTTGGTCGTGGTCGCGCGCGAAGTTCTCGCAGATGTAGCCCTCCTCGAGTGCCTGGGACCAGGCATCGAGCAGCTTCCAGCGTACTTCGGCGCGGTCGGTCGGGCGGATCGTCGCGCTCGACTCGGGCGGAATGAACCCGTGCAGCCGACCCTGTTGGTTGAGGTCCCGGATGATCTTCAGATACAGGGGGGATTCGGTCGCGTCGGCGCCGACGATCAGGTGTGCCACGGTGGCCCACGAGGGGCGGGCGTGGGGGGTGTCGGTGGCGAGCCCGAACTCCAGTGCCCGGCCCTCGCTCAGCGGCTCCAGCTCGACGACGACCACCGGCATGGCGCGCAGCGGGTCGTACGGGCGGGTGGCGGCGATCAGGGGCAGGCCGTCCTGGGCCGACTTCGTGAAGGCGTTCCGCAGCAGGCTGTCGTGTTGGCCGGCCGGTCCGTGCTGGTCCTCGCCCCCGATCTCGTCGAGTCCGTCGGCGAGGACCGCGATCTGGTTGCTCCAACGCAGTTGTCGCCAGAGTCGGTCCGCCTGCGAGTCGCTGTACAGGCGCGGGTCGATGAAGTCGGCGAACCGCTTCTTGGCAGCCTGCTCGAAATCGATCTCGCCGCCGTCGACCGGTACGTCGCGCATCCGCAGCGGTATCGGCAGCACGTGACGGGCGGCCAGTTCATGGGCCAGCTTGGCCAGGACGGCGCTCTTGCCGGATCCCACGCCACCGATTAGCACCATGGGACAGCGCACATCGGGGTCGCGAACGCGTTCGATCAGCACCTCGCACAACTCGTCGCGCCCCGTGATGTCGGCGAGCGTGTCGTTGGAGGTGGTGACCAGCCGCTCGGGCATACGGCGGGCGATCCGGAGATACCAGTTGTGCACGTGGAACCGGGTGAAGGCGAAGAAGACGACGAAGGCGAGGGCCAGGGTGACGGCCTTGCCGAGGAAGTCGCCGGCCTTCGCGCAGCTGCCCTGCTGGCCCTTCGGGCACCAGTGTTTGCTCGACAGCCAGGGGAGGGGTGGCCGCCGGGGAAGGTCGAGCCAGGCGAGGGCGATGTCGATCGCCGGCAGGACGAGCTGGGTGAGGGTCCAGAGCGCTGCGATCACGACCGCCAGGGTGGCGAGCGTGAGCCACCACCAGGGACGGTGCCACCAGCGCGCGGTCGTGGCCGCCTGGGTGGCCCGGGCCCGCTGCTCCCCCTGTTCCCACCACTGCAGTCGGGACACGGTGCGGCGCATCGCCGTTGAAAGGTAGATCCGAGGGCTCCACAGCCAGCCCCGCCAGAGGGGACCCCGCATCCGTCGCACCTCCGTCCACGGATCTTCTGGCGGCCAGCATGCGAGCAATACCCTCGAATTGGCCCGAAGTGAGGCTAACCCGGCCAATCCGGGTGCGGGCGTGGATCGCCGAACGGCCGTCGCTGCGCGCTGCGAGGGGCCGCCAGGGCAACCGCCAACGGCCGGAGCGCCGATCGGTGGCGGAGGCTCAGAGCCGACGGTGCATGACGAGCAGGTCGACGTAGCCCTCGGTCGGGTGCCGGAACGCCTCCGGCACCCGACCGACCACCTCGAAGCCCAGCGACCGCCACAGGGCCACCGCCCGGGTGTTCGTCGCCACCACGGCGTTGAACTGCATGGCCCGGTAGCCGTCGGCGCGGGCCAGCCCCAGCACGTGCTCGCCAAGGGCCCGGCCCACCCCGCGCCCGCCGGCGGCGGGGTCGACCATGAAACTGGCGTTGGCGACGTGGTCGCCCGGCCCGAGCTGGTTGGCCACGAGCTTCGCCGAGCCCAGCACCGTGCCGTCCGGGTCGACGGCGACCACGACGCGCCCGGGCGGCGGCACCAGCCACATCGTCCGGGCCCGTTCCTCGTCAACGTCGCGGGGCCAGGTGTAGGTCTGGCCGGCCGCCACGATCTCGCGGAGGAACGGCCAGATCCTCGGCCAGTCGTCGGCGGCGGCGGCTCTGATCAGCATGCCTCAGCATCCCCCGCCGGCCGCGGGCGGCCGCCGCCGGGTGCCGGCCGCCGTCGAGGCGGTCGGAGCGGGCACCGTTTGCCGGCGCGGCTGACGGGTAGTCGCCGGGGCTGACCCGACATGAGGGGAGAAACACCTGATGGCTGCCCAGACGAAGGTCGCGGTGATCTACTACAGCGCGACCGGCATCACGTACCAGATGGCGCAGGCGGCGTGCGAGGCCGCCGGTGAGGCCGGCGCCGAGGTGCGCCTGCGCAAGGTGCGGGAGCTGGCGCCGGACGAGGCGATCCGGTCGAACTCCGGCTGGCACGCGCACCATCTGCAGACCCAGGACGTCCCCGAGGTGCAGTTGGACGACCTGTCCTGGGCCGACGTGGTGATCTTCGGGACGCCGACCCGGTACGGCGTGATGGCCGCCCAGCTCAAGCAGTTCATCGACACCACCGGGCCGCTGTGGTCGCAGGGCGCCCTGGCCAACAAGGTCTATTCGGCGTTCTGCACGACGGCCACGTCGCACGGCGGCCAGGAGGCGACCCTGCTGTCGCTGTTCACCGTCTTCTACCACTGGGGCGGGGTCGTGGTCACGCCCGGCTACACCGACGCCAGCCAGTTCGTCGCCGGCAACCCGTACGGCGCCTCGCACACCAGCAACAACGGCGAGATCGCGCCGGACGACATCGCCCTGGGGGCGACCGCGCTGACGGTGCGGCGGGCGGTGCAGATCGGCGCGGCGTTGAAGGCCGGGATGGCCGCCTGATCCGGTCGGCCGTGACGCCAGGGGAACGAGGTGGACGGCGAGGGCGGCGGGTCGACTCTCGCGACGCTGCCTCGGCGGCGATGCGCGGCAGCTTCTTCGGCATGGCCGGCGGGTAGTGGGTGAGGTGACCAGCGGTACCCGCCCGCCCCGGACGGAACGCTTCTCGCGTTCGCGCTGGCCCGCGTCCGGGCCCGACATGGCCGGAGCGTCCGCGTACCCGCTCGTCGCGCCGGGCCGCCGCATCGCCGCCGCCCGGCTGGTGACGGGTGACGTGCGGGACGACCGACCTCGAATTAGCCGCTGAGCAGTCGGGTGAGGCGAGCCTCGACGTCACCGAGGCCGGTGACGTCGATGCCGAAGCGGCCGGTGAGCACTTCGATGACCGCTGCCGCCGAACCGAGGACGACGCGCTCGCTGTCACCGGTGCGCCGGTGCACCCTCAGGAGGTTGCCGCGCAGACCCCACCGGGCGTCGTCGGCTACGAGACCGGCACTCAGGCCCCGGACAAAGGCCGACTCGGGATGGGTTGAGACGTACCAGCTTCCCACTTCGAGATCGATTCGTGCCTGCGCATCCGGCCCGAGCACGTAGAGCGGCCGCCACGTGCCGCGGATCTCGGCCTCCAGCCGGCGCCAACCGTCGGGCATCGCCACCAGGCGGTACGGCTCGTGCCTGGTCGGCTGCGGACCTTCCCCGTCGATCCGGATGGGCGCGGAGAGCGTCTGTGCCCCGAAACCGACGTCGACGAGGTACCGCTCGCCGGTGGTCGGGACCGCGACGGCGAGGGCGAGGTGGGTGCGCGGTGTGGGCGGGGCGTCATCGGGCTGCTTCCAGACGACTCGACCGGTGAGCGCGGCGACGTCGTATCCGAGCGCCAGCAGTGCCCCGCTGAGGAGGCCGTTCTGCTCGTAGCAGTAGCCGCCCCGATGCCGGTGCACCAGCTTCTCGACCAGTGCTCCGGTGCGTAGGTCGGCGACCGGACGGCCGAGTGCCGGATCGAGAGTCTCGAACGGGATGCTGCGGATGTGTCCGGCCACCACCGTCTCGAGCGTGCCCAGTGTCGGCTCCGGGCACGCGCCGAGCAGATCGGCCACGTCGATCCGCCGAAGGTAGGCATGCAGTTCGCTCGCGGTCATCGGAGTGTCCATGGTCAGGCGGCTCTCTCGCTCGGTTTCCTCCACCGTCCCGAGCGGACTTACCGTGCACTGACAGTGCGCTGACGGTGACCCGCCAGGTACGACCTGGCGGCGCGAGGCTTCCTGCGGTCGTGCGGGCATCCGTGCACAGCCACAACACCGAAGACGAAGTAGACCTGCTGTTGCGGCACTGTCCCGCCTGCCGAGCGGCGAGCCGCGGTAACCCCGGCGGGTACGAGGATGATCACCGGCTGGGGGTGGCGACCGGCGACCCGGGCGGGGGCTCTCGACCCGTCCGGACCGCCGGTCGCCCCCAGCCCTACCCCCGATCGGCGCGACTATGCGCGTTCCGCCGCGCCCGTCGTCGCCGGCAGCCGGCCGGCCGCCGGCGGCAGCAGCCCGGTCAGCAGGTCGGCGAGGACGGCCAGGCCGTCCGGGCTGAGCACGGACTCGGGGTGGAACTGCACCCCCGCGAAGCCTCGCCCGCGCAGCGCGTGCACCGCGCCGTCCGCGCCGTCGCGGGCCACCTCCACCGGGCCGTACGGGGTGGCCAGCCGGTCGGCGTCGGCCCGCGCGGTGAACGACGAGTAGAAGCCGACGCGGCGGCGCGCGCCGAACATCTCCACCTCCCGTTGGAGCCCCTGGTAGGGGGCGTCCCGGCGGTGCAGGGCCAACCCGAGCAGGCCGCAGAGCAGCTGGTGGCCCAGGCACACCGCCAGGGTCGGCCGGCCCTCGGCGAGCAGCCCGGCGAGCAGGTCACGCATCGCGGCCATCTTCGGCGCGGTGGGGCTGCCCGGGTCGCCCGGGCCGGGGCCCACCACCACCAGGTCGAAACCGGTCACGGGCCCGGCGGCCTGCCAGGGCCGCAGCGTCACGGCCAGGCCCAGCGCGCCCAACTGGTGGGCCAGCATCCCGGTGAAGGTGTCCTCGCCGTCGACGATGAGCACGCGCCGCCCGGCCAGCCCCGGCAGCCCGGGGGCGTCCGGGTCGCGCTGGTCCAGCCAGAACCGCGCCAGCGGCGCGTTGCGGGCGGCCAGCGCCGCGCGGACCTCGGGGTCCTCGGCGAGGCGTACGGGTGGGCGCGCGCCCGACGCGGGCGCCTGCGGGCCCAGGCCCAGCGCGGCGAGCACGCCGGCCGCCTTCGCGTGTGTCTCGGCCACCTCGCCGGCGGGCGTGGAGTGCCGCACCAGGGTGGCCCCGACCGGCACCCGCAGCCCGCCCGTGGGGGAGATCTCGGCGGTACGGATGAGGATCGGCGCGTCCAGGGTCTGCCGGCCGTCGTCGTCGCGGCCGAGCAGCGCCAGCACCCCGGCGTAGTAGCGCCGCCCGGTGTGCTCGTGGCGGGCGATCACGCGGCAGGCGTTCTCCATCGGGCTGCCGGTGACCGTGGGGGCGAACATCGTCTCCCGCAGCACCTCCCGCACGTCCCTCGTGCCCCGGCCGGCGAGCAGGTATTCGGTGTGCGCCAGGTGGGACATCTCCTTGAGGTACGGCCCGACGACCTGGCCGCCGTGCTCGGCGACGGTGGCCATCATCTTCAGTTCCTCGTCCAGCACCATGTACAGCTCCTCGACCTCCTTGGGGTCGGCGAGGAAGCGCAGCAGGGCGTCCCGGTCGGCGTCCGCGCCGGTGTGCCGGAACGTGCCACTGATCGGGTTCATCATGACCAGGCCGTCGCCGACGCTTACGTGTCGCTCCGGGCTGGCCCCGACCAGGATCCGGGTGCCGGTGTGCACCACGAAGGTCCAGTACGCCCCGCGTTCGCGCAGCAGCAGCCGGCGCAGCGCGGCGAGCGCGGCGACCAGTGGCGGCCCCTCGACGGTGGCCCGCAGGCAGCGGTGGATGACGAAGTTGGCGCCCTCGCCGCGCCCGATCTCCTCCGCGAGCACCCGGCCGACGGTGGCCGCGTACGTGTCGTCGTCGACGTCGAAGGCGGCGTCGGCGGTGCGCACCGGCACGTCGGGCAGCGCGGCGAGCGCGTCGGACAGGGCGACCCGCTCGTGCCGGTCGATCTCCAGGCACTCCAGCGGGGTGTCGTCGTCGACGCAGGCGAAGCCCCGCTCGGCGACCTGCCGGAAGGGCACCAGCGCCAGCGTGCGGGGGCCGGACGCCCCGTCGGGCAGCGGGATGTCGGCCAGGCGCGGCACCGCGCGTACGGCGCCGGTGAACAGTTCCAGGTGGTCGGCGCCCTCGCGCCGGACGAGTGCGAACGGGCCGGGGTCGCCGGCGGCGGCGACGGCGGCCAGCAGCTCGGGCAGGTGGGTCATCGGGTCTCCTCGGGCCGGGCGGCGCCGGCGGGGCGACCGTGAGGCCGGAGCGAGTACCGGCGGCCGCCTCGTCGGGCGGCCGCGTGGGGAGCTACGCGCGGGGGATGGCCGCCGGGTCGGCGGGCCACCAGCAGGACAGGTGCGCGAGCATGGCACCCACCCTACGGGCCGGCCCGCGAAGCGGGAAGCCGATCGGGCGTACGGCCCACCCGGTGGGACGCGGGGACGCGGCGCAACCGGTAACTTGACCCGCGATGAACACTCTCGCGCTCGACCTGGGCACCTCCTCGGTACGCGGGCTCGTGCTGGACGCGGACGCCCGGCCGCTGCCCGGGGCGTTGGCCCGGCGCAGGGTGAGCCTGGTCGTGCACGACGACGGCACCGGCACCCTGGACGGCCCGGGCTACCTGGCCTGCCTGAGCGAGTGCCTTGACGAGTTGGCCGCCGGCGGGCACCTGCGCGACGTGTCGCTGGTGGCGACCAGCGCGCAGTGGCACTCGGTGCTGCCCCTGGGCGCCGACGGCGCGCCCCTCGGGCCGGTGCTGACCTGGCTGGACACCCGCCCGCACGCCCTGCCCGGGGCCGCGGGGCCGGCCGACCCGGACGACTTCCACCAGCGCACGGGCACCTGGTGGCACCGCTGCTACTGGTCGGTCCGGCTGCCGTGGCTGCGGGAGCACACCGGCAGCCGGGTGACCCGGTTCGTCGGCCTGACCGAGTACGTGCTGGGTGAGCTGCTCGACTCCGCGCCCATGTCGGTCTCCCAGGCGTCCGGCACGGGGCTGCTGGGGCTGCGGACGCTGGACTGGGACGCCGAGGCCTGCACGCTGGCCGGCAGCCGCGCCGGCGAGCTGCCGGAGCTGGCCCCGTCGGGCTGGCGGGGGCGGCTGCGGGCGGCGTACGCCCGGCGCTGGCCGCAGCTGACGGACGCGCCGTGGGCCGGCCCGGTGGGCGACGGCGCGGCGTCGAACGTGGGCTCCGGCTGCGTCGGGCCGGAGCGGGTCGCGGTGACGGTCGGCACGTCGGCGGCGGTCCGGCTGGTGCAGCGCGTCCCGGCGGGGCAGGAGCTGCCGGCGCTGCCCGAGTCGCTGTGGCGCTACCGGGTCGACCGCGACCACGTGGTGACCGGCGCCGCGTACTCCTCCGGCGGCAACCTCTTCGCCTGGGCCAGCAGGGAGCTGCGGCTGCCCGAGGGCGCGGAGCTGGACGCCGCGCTGTCCCGGCTGGCGCCGGACGACCTGCTGCCGGCGAACGTGCGCTTCGGCGGGGACCGGCCGCCCGGCCTGGCTCCGGCCGGTTCGGGGGAGCTGCGGGGGCTCAGCTTCGGCACCACCGCCGTGGAGATCCTGGCCGGGCTGATGCGCGGCCTCTGCGACCTGGTCGCCGACGACCTCGCCGTGCTGGAGTCCACAGTCGACAGGCCGGTCGAGGTGGTGCTCGGCGGCGGGGCGGTGGCGGCGTCGCCGTGGTGGCGTTCGGCGTTCGCCTCGGCGCTCGCGCCGCGGCCGGTGTGGCACGGGCGCGACCCGGAGGTCGGGGCGCGCGGCGCGGCGCTGGTGGCGCTGGGGCGCGTCGGGGACGCCACCCGGCTGGCGGACATCGGCCGGATGGACGAGACCGCCTCACCCTCCTGAGTCGCACCTCAGCCCGGCCCGTTGACACAGCTCGCGGGCCTGGTTGGATGGACTCCGCTCCCCGGCTCGCGGCGGACGCGAGGGGACGTAGGAGGCACGTGTGGGCGCAGGTCCGGATTCGGCGCGGGCCGCGGTGGCCCACCACCGCCGGCGCCGGTTCGACGTCCGGGTCGTTCCGCACCGCCGCCGCTCGCCGTTCCGGATGCGGGACTGGCGGATGCGCACCAAGCTCGCCACGGTGCTGGTCATCCCCTCGGTGGCGTTCCTGGTGCTGGCCGGGGTGCAGACCCACGCCCTGGTCGGGCAGACCACCGCGCTCGGCGACTTCGCCCGGCAGGTGGGCATCGGCCGGGAGATCACCGTGCTGGTGCACCAGCTCCAGCAGGAACGGGACCGGGCCGCCGGCGAGCTGAGCGAGCTGCGGCGCAGCGGCGCGGGCGCGGACCGGGACGCGGCCATCGCCGCGCTGAAGCCGTTGCAGGCCGCCACTGACCAGGCCCTGCGGGAGCTGCGCCGCGCGGCCGAGCCGCTGGCCGACGCCGACGCGTCCTGGCGGGTGGCCTATTCGGAGGCGCTGGAGGCGTACCAGCAGGTCGTCTACATCCGGGCGGCGATCCCCCCGGCGGTGCTGGGCAGCGACACCATCCTCAGCAACTACCACCGGGCGGTCGACGCGCTGCTCAGCCTCCTCGCCGAGCCGTCGCCCGGCGAGGACCAGCCCGCCCTCAGCGACGCGGTGCTGCGCTACGTCCAGCTGGCCCGGGTCAAGGAGCTCTCCTCCCGGGTGCGCGCCCAGCTCTACGAGGCCGCCCGCGCCGGCCGGTACGGCGTGGAGGCCCAGGTGGTCCTCAGCGACCTGCGGGCCCAGCAGCTCACCGCGCTGGGCGCGTTCCGGGTCGCCGCGACCGCCGCGCAGGTGCGCCGCTACGACGAGACCTCGGCCGACCCGGCGTTCCTGGCCGCCACCCGGCTGGAGGAGCAGAGCCTGCCGAGCGGCGCGGGTCCGCCGGCCGTGCTGCCCGCTCCACAGTGGTGGGCGGCCAGCGAGCAGCGTCAGGAGCTGCTGCGCGGGCTGGAGGCGTCGGTGCTCGACGACGCCGTACGCCGGGCCGACGAGGTCAGCGCCGCGCAGTTGCGGACCACGCTGCTGGTCATCGGCGTGATCGTCGTGGTGCTGCTGGTGGCCCTGCTCATCTCCGTCCTGGTCGGCCGGTCCATCGCCCGGTCGATGCGGCTGCTGCGGGGCCAGGCGTTGCGGATCGCCCAGATCGAGCTGCCGGAGGCCCTGGACCGGCTCCGCACCGTGACCGGCGGCGTGCCCACCATCGAGGTGCCGCCGGCGGTGGTCCGTTCGCTCGACGAGATCGGCGAGCTGGCCGAGGCGTTCGTGGCGGTGCACCGCAGCGCGGTCAGCGTCGCCGTGGAGCAGGCCGCCACGCGGCGCAACGTCAACGCCATGTTCGTCAACCTCGCGCGGCGCAGCCAGGTGCTCGTGGAACGCCAGCTGGAGCTGCTGGACGACCTGGAACGCGAGGAGAGCGACCCGGACCAGTTGGAGAACCTGTTCAAGCTCGACCACCTGGCCGCCCGGATGCGGCGCAACGACGACAGCCTGCTGGTGCTGGCCGGCACCGAGTCGACCCGCCGGTGGAACCGGCCGGTGGGGCTCGGCGCGGTGCTGCTCGCCGCCAGCGCCGAGATCGAGCAGTACCAGCGGGTGCGCCACGACGCGGTGGCCGACCTGCACATCGTCGGGCATGCCGTCGGTGAGCTGGTCCACGTCCTCGCCGAGCTGTTGGAGAACGCCACCTCGTTCTCCCGCCCCGACACGGTCGTGGTGGTCACCGCCGGGGTCGAGGGCGACGGCGCGGTCGTCGAGCTCGCCGACGAGGGCCTCGGCATGAGCCCGGCCGCCCTGGCCGAGGCGAACGCCGTCCTGGCCACGCCGCCGGCCGCCGACGTCGCGACCGTCGAGCGGATGGGTCTGTTCGTGGTCAGCCACCTGGCCGCCCGGCTCGGTCTCGAGGTGCGGCTGCGCGCCGGCGCGAGCGCCGGTCTGGTCGCCCGGATCCGGTTGCCCGGCGACCTGCTGGCCCCGGCGCCGTCGGCGGCTCCGGACGCGTCCGCCCCGGCGCGCATGCTGACCTCCGCGGTCGCCGCCGTCGCCTGGGCCGGGGCGCCGTCGCCCGACGAGATGCCCGTGGCCGGCAGGCGCCCGGACCCCGCGCCCCGTCAGGCGCGGCCCGTTCCGGTGCGGGCCGAGGACGTGCTCGCCCCGGCGGCCGGCCCGGCCGCTCCGGCCGGCGGAGGCTGGTGGTCCCGGCAGGGGCCGGCGCCGGCGCGGGAGACCGCGCCCACCCCGCCCGCCGTGCCGGTCACCGGCGGTACCAACGCCCGCGGGTTGCCCGTACGGGTGCCGATGGCCCAGCTCTCGGCCGTCACCCAGCCGGCGCCGCCGCAGCGGCCTGCGGCACGCCACGACCCGGACCCGGAGGCGGTCGGCGGCATGCTGTCGCGGCTCTACAGCGGCGTGCGGCGGGCCGAGGCCGAGGAGACCACCGAGATATTCATGCCGCCCGGCGGCGTGCGCACCGAAGGGGGACAGCGATGACGACGTTGAGCCAGGAGGCCCGGGACCTGAGCTGGCTGGTCAGCGGTTTCGCGCAGCGGGTGCCGGGGGTGGCGCACGCCATCGTGGTCAGCTCCGACGGCCTGCTGGTGGCGATCTCCGACCACCTGCCCCGGGACAACGCCGACAAGCTCGCCGCGGTGACGTCGGGGCTGATGAGCATCACCGCGGGCGCCGCCCAGATGTTCGACGGGGACGTGGTCAAGCAGACCGTCGTCGAGATGGGGCGCGGCTACTTCCTGGTCATGCAGGTGCGCGACGGGTCCATCCTGGCGACGCTGGCCGGCGCGGACGCCGACATCGGCGTGGTCGGCTACGAGATGGCGCGGCTGGCCAAGCAGGCGGGGGAGATGCTCACCCCCGCGCTGCGGGCGGAGTTGCAGCAGGCGCTGCCGCGCTGACCGAGGGTGCCCGGCGGCCCGGGCCGCCGGGCCACGGCGTCGCGCCGGCCCCCGCCGCACGCTCACGTGGTCGGAGCCACCGCCAGCGGTCCCTGACGGGAGGGCCGGCGGCGGCTCCGGTCGTTCACCAGGGCAGTGGGCCGTCCTCGTCGAAGAAGCCCCCGCTCGGCCCGTCGGCCGGCAGGGTCGCCAGCCGTACGGCGGCCGACGCGCCCTGCTCGGGGGTGCGGTCACCGCTGCCCCCGTTCATGTCCGTGGCGCAGTACCCGGGGTCGGCCGCGTTGACCTTGATCGGGGTGTCCCGCAGCTCGTTGGCGTAGCAGACGGTCACCGCGTTCACCGCGGTCTTCGAGACGTTGTACGCCACCATCGGCATCCGCGCGTAGGGCGACGCCGGATCGGTGGTGACGGCGAGCGAGCCCAGCCCGCTGGAGAGGTTGACGATCCGTCCGGCCGGGGCGCGGCGCAGCAGCGGCAGCATCGCGTTGGTCACCGCCACCACCCCGAGCACGTTCGTCTCGAGGGTGCCGCGCACCGCGTCGAGCGGGGCGGCGCTCGGGGCGACCCCGAAGTCGAGCAGCACCGCGGCGTTGTTGACCAGCACGTCGAGCCGGCCGTGCTCGTGTTCGACGGTGTGCGCGGCGGCGGCCACCGACTCGGGGTCGGTGACGTCGAGCCGCACCGTCGACACGTCGTATCCCTCGGCGGTGAGCTTCCCGGCGGCCTCCCGGCCCCGCGTCGCCGACCGGGCGCCGATCAGCACCCGCAGCCCGGCCGCGGCCAGGCCGCGTGCGATCTCGTAACCGATTCCCTTGTTGGCCCCCGTGACGAGGGCGACCTGTGCGCTCATGCCGCCAACCCTGTGGCGTGGGGTCGGGGCCGGGAAGGCACCGGCCGTCCAGGGACCGGCGGTCCCTGGATGGCGGTCGCGGCGGGGGCCATCATGGGCGGATGGACCGCGCTCTGCTCGCCGAGTTCCTCCGTAGCCGACGCGCCCGGGTGCGTCCCGCGGAGGTCGGCCTGCCTCCCGGGGCGCGCCGCCGCACGCCGGGGCTGCGGCGGGAGGAGGTCGCCCAGCTCGCCGCGATCTCCGTGGACTACTACAACCGGCTGGAGCAGGCCCGGGCGTCGCGGCCGTCCCGGCAGGTGCTCGCGGCGTTGGGGCGCGCCCTGATGCTCTACCCGACCGAGCGGGCGCACCTGTTCCGCCTCGCCGGCGAGGTGCCCGACCCGCCGGCCCGCCCGGACGACGTGGTGCCGCACGGGGTGCGGCACCTGCTCGACCGGCTCGCCGACACCCCCGCCTACGTCATCGACGCCCGGTACGAGCTGCTCGCCTGGAATCCGCTCGCGGTGGCCGTGCTGGGCGATCCGGACGACTGGGCGCCGGACGAGCGCAACCTGGCCTGGCGGATGCTCTGCGGCCGCACCGCGCCGGAGGTCGATCCGGCCGGCGCGGGGGCCGTGGCCGCGCGGTGCGTGGCGGACCTGCGCGCGGCCGCCAGCCGCTACCCGGGCGATCCGGGCCTGGGTCGGCTGCTGGCGCGGCTCCGCGCCGAGAGCCCCGAGTTCGACCGCCGCTGGCGCGACCACGGGGTGTGCGTGCGCGACGGCCCGGACCGGATCGTGCTGACCCACCGGGCGGTGGGCGAGCTGGCGCTCGACCGCGAGGTGCTGGAGCTGGCCGAGGGCGGGCAACGGCTGGTCCTGCACATCGCCGCGCGAGGCAGCCGGTCGGCCGAGGCGCTGCGGCTGCTGGGCGTCATCGGGGCCGACTGGCAGACGGCGCCGGTGGATTGAGGCGACCCGTACGCGGCGACCGGCGGCGCCCCGCCCGGGCCGGCCGCCGCGCCGGCGGCGCCATCGCCGGTCGGGGCCTCGCCGATCGGGGTCCCGCCGGTCGAAGGTGGGCGGTGAGAGCGCCGCCGGTCCAGGTGCGCCGGTGGGGCGGCGCCGCCCGGCGCGGCGGTCAGAGGCCGTTGGCGGCGATGACCCGGCGGTACCAGTGGGCGCTGCTCTTGAGCACGCGCCGCTGGGTCGGATAGTCCACGTAGACCAGGCCCCAGCGCTGGTCGTACCCCTCGGCCCACTCGAAGTTGTCCAGCAACGACCAGACGTGGAAGCTCTCCAGCGGCACCCCGGCGGCGACGGCGCGGTGGGCGGCGGCGAGGTGGTCGCGCAGGAAGCTGATCCGCCCGGCGTCGTCGACCACGCCGTCGGCGTCGGGGACGTCGGGGGTGGGCAGGCCGTTCTCGGTGACGGTGAGCGGGATCGGGCCGTAGTCGCGGGTCACCCGGGTCAGGATGTCGTACATCCCGTCGGGGTAGATCTGCTGCCAGTCGGCCTCGGAGGTGGGCCACCGCCCGGTCGTCCGGCCGTCGGCGGTGACGTAGTAGGGGGTGTAGTACTGCACGGCCAGCAGGTCCACCGGGGCGGAGATGGTGGCCAGGTCCCCGTCGCGGATGCCGCGCGCCATCCGGCTGTCGGGTCCGAGGTCGTCCAGCACGTCCTGCGGGTAGCGGCCGGTGAGGATGGAGTCGAGGTACAGGCGGTTCTCGTAGCCGTCGTGGAGCCGGCTCGCCCGGGCCGCCTCG
Source organism: Micromonospora citrea (assembly GCF_900090315.1). Lineage (NCBI taxonomy): Bacteria > Bacillati > Actinomycetota > Actinomycetes > Micromonosporales > Micromonosporaceae > Micromonospora > Micromonospora citrea. The sequence goes on from NZ_FMHZ01000002.1 coordinate 5,772,122, forward strand.
GGGGAGGCGTCGGCCGGGTAGCAGGGGTGCAGGTTCAGCGCCGGGCCGATCCGGCCGGGGCCGGTGGCGCGCAGCGCCGCGACGGCGAGCCCGTGGGCGAGCTGGAGGTGGTGGGCGACCAGGTACGCGGCGTCGGGGTCCTGCCGGCCCGGCGCGTGGTGGCCCGAGAGGTAACCGTTCTGCACGACCGTCTTCGGCTCGTTGATGGTCAGCCAGGTCGGCACCCGGTCGCCGAGGGCGCGGTAGACGATCTCGGCGTAGTCGGCGAACCGGTGGGCGACGTCGCGCGACTCCCAGCCCCCGGCGTCCTGGAGGGCCTGCGGCAGGTCCCAGTGGAACAGCGTCGCCATCGGCGTGATGCCCCGCTCGTGCAGGCCGTCGACCAGCCGGCGGTAGAAGTCGAGGCCGCGTTGGTTGGGGGCGCCGGTGCCGTCGGCCTGCACGCGCGGCCAGGAGATCGAGAACCGGTAGCTGTGCAGGCCAAGGTCGCGCATCAGGTCGAGGTCCTCGGCGTACCGGTGGTAGTGGTCGGCGGCGACGTCACCGGTGTCGCCGTTGCGCGTGCGTCCGGGCGTACGGCTGAAGGTGTCCCAGACCGACTCGCCCCGGCCGTCCTCCTTGGCGGCGCCCTCGATCTGGTACGCCGAGGTGGCCGCGCCCCAGCCGAAGCCCGGCGGGAAGCGCAGGCCGTCGGCCGGCGTCCGCTCGGCGTGCGGCGTGGGGTCGCCGTCCCGGTCTGTGCGGTCGGCGGTCGCGGCGGCGCCCAGCCCGGTGCTGGCGGTGGCGGGGGGTGCGGCGTGGGCGAGCGGCTGCCGCCGGGTGGGCATCGACATGGGTTCTCCTCGTGGTCTGCGTGGCCACCGCCGGGCCGGGAGCGCTCCCAGCATAGTCGGACGGTGCCCACCGATCGCCGCCGGTCGGCCGGTCGGAGGGGCGGGCGGTGCGGGCGGCGGTCGGAGCTGGCGGAAGGGGTGTGCGGCGTGCGCCAGTGGGGCGGCGGCGCGGGGCGTGGGCGCGCGCTGGCGTGCCGGCGGGAAGGGGCCGGGCGTGGGGTGTCGCGGGGTCGGGGCGCCGTGGGTCGCCGGGAGCGGGCGGACCCGGGCGGGCGAGGGGGTGCGGACAGCGGACGAGGCCGGTCGGAACGGCGACACCGGCCAGTTCCGTCGGCCTCTTTTCCCATCGTGTGAGGGGCTTTAGTGTGGGGACGGGGGAGGGCAACCCCCGTCCCCACCGTTGCTGCACACGCACGGGCGGAATTGGCGTCCTGCCGTGCGTGTCGCGCGGGAGCCGGGCCACGCGAGTGGCTTGAGGATCCACCTCCCTCCACGCTGGCGGGTTGATGGCTGGCGGCGGCGTCCGGGCTGGCCCGCCGTCAGCCCTCGGGCTGACTCCCCGGTCCCGTCGGACGGTTCCGGGTGATCTTCCACTTGGAACTCTGTCGATGGAAGCGCTCCCATCGACGATGCTTGCGACTGTAACGCCCGTCACGGCTTTGTGAAAGACCCAAAACAAGATCGAAACATCTGACTGTCCGAAGTGGCCGCACCTGTTGTGGGAGCGCTTCCATGCGTGGCACACTGACGCCACCGCGACACGGAGCCAGATCACGTGAGCGTGGGTGGCCGAGGGCAGCCGGTGTCTCCGGCGCGGCACCCGACGCGGCCGGCGCAGCCCCACCGAAGGGGCCGCCGCGCGCCGCCACCCCGGCCGGGCCGGGGCCGACCACCATCCCCCGGGCGCCTCGAATCCCCCTTCGCGGGGAGGCGCCCCCGCCGGGGACCCGCTTCCCGGCCAGGTCCGAGGAGACACCGCGCACATGAGAGATCTGGCAAGACGTCGCCGCCTGGCGATGGTCGCCGCCGCCGCGCTCGCCGTCGGCGGGGTGACCCTGCCGGCCGGCGCCGCGCAGGCCGCCCCGGCCTGCGACGTGGTCTACGCGACCAGCGACTGGAACAACGGCTTCACCGCCAACGTCACCATCAAGAACCTCGGCGACCCGATCAACGGCTGGACGCTGAAGTTCGCCTTCCCCGGCGACCAGCGGGTCACGCAGGGCTGGTCGGCCAGGTGGAGCCAGACCGGCAAGGAGGTCACCGCGACCAACGAGTCGTGGAACGGCAGCCTCGGCACCGGCGCCTCCACCAGCATCGGCTTCAACGGCTCGCACGGCGGCACCAACCCGAAGCCCACCTCGTTCTCGGTCAACGGGGTGACCTGCGGCGGCACCCAGCAGCAGCCGCCGACGGTCGCCCTCGGCGTGCCGGCCGGGCCCTTCGAGGCCCCCGCCGACGTGCCGCTGACCGCCACCGCCAGCGACCCCGACGGCACCATCAGCAAGGTCGAGTTCTACCGCAACGGCCTGCTGGTCAACACCGACACCACCGCCCCGTACGGCTACACGCTGGAGGACCTGCCCGCCGGCGCGTACACCGTGCAGGCCAAGGCGTACGACAACGCCAACCTGACCGCCACGGCGGAGAAGTCCTTCACCGTCACGGCCGCGTCCGGACCGGTGCTGGTGGCCACCCCGTCGGCCGTCAGCGTGACCGAGGGCGGCAGCTCGACGGTCAACCTCAAGCTCAGCGCCGCGCCGAGCGCCAACGTGCCGGTGACCCTGGCGCGTACGGGGGACGCCGACATCACCGTCTCGCCGGCCTCGGTGACGCTGACCCCGAGCAACTGGAACACCGGGGCCACCGTGACCGTCGCGGCGGCCGAGGACGCCGACACGGTCGGCGGCACCGCCACGGTCACCGCCTCGGCGACCGGCTACGCGCCGCTGGCGATCACCGCCACCGAGGTCGACAACGACACCGGGGGCGGGGACAACACCTACGTCAAGCGGTTCCTCGACCAGTACGGCAAGATCAAGAACTCGGGCTACTTCAGTCCCGAGGGCGTGCCGTACCACTCCATCGAGACGCTGATCGTCGAGGCGCCCGACCACGGCCACGAGACCACCTCGGAGGCGTTCAGCTTCTGGCTGTGGCTGGAGGCCAACTACGGGCGGGTGACCCAGAACTGGGCGCCGTTCAACAACGCCTGGACCGTGATGGAGAAATACATAATTCCGTCGCACGCCGACCAGCCGACCGCGGGCGCGGCGGGCACCCCGCAGTACGCCGCCGAGCACGACCTGCCCAGCCAGTACCCGTCCCAGCTCGAGCCGTCCGTGCCGGTCGGGCAGGACCCGCTGCGCGCCGAGCTGCAGTCCACCTACGGCACCGGCGACATCTACGGCATGCACTGGCTGCTCGACGTGGACAACACCTACGGCTACGGCCGCTGCGGCGACGGCACCACCCGGCCGGCGTACATCAACACCTTCCAGCGCGGCACCCAGGAGTCGGTGTGGGAGACCGTGCCGCAGCCGTCCTGCGACACCTTCGCCCACGGCGGCCGGTACGGCTACCTCGACCTGTTCGTCAAGGAGGCCAACGCCCCGGCCAAGCAGTGGAAGTACACCAACGCCCCCGACGCCGACGCCCGTGCCGTACAGGCCGCGTACTGGGCCCTGACGTGGGCCCGCGAGCAGGGCAAGGAGGCCGACGTGGCCGCCACCGTGGCCAAGGCCGCGAAGATGGGCGACTACCTGCGGTACGCCATGTTCGACAAGTACTTCAAGAAGATCGGCAACTGCGTCGGGGCGTCCACCTGCCCGGCCGGCACCGGCAAGGACTCGGCGCACTACCTGATGTCCTGGTACTACGCCTGGGGCGGCGCGTACGAGACGAACCAGAACTGGTCGTGGCGCATCGGCTCCAGCCACAACCACTTCGGCTACCAGAACCCGTTCGCGGCCTGGGCGCTGACCAACGTCAACGAGCTGAAGCCGAAGTCGCCGACCGCGGTCGCCGACTGGACCAAGAGCTTCGAGCGGCAGTTGGAGTTCTACACCTGGCTCCAGTCCGCCGAGGGCGGCATCGCCGGCGGCGCGACCAACAGCTGGGGCGGCCACTACGGCCAGCCGCCGGCCGGCACGTCGACCTTCTACGGCATGTACTACGACGTCGACCCGGTCTACAACGACCCGCCGTCGAACCAGTGGTTCGGCATGCAGGCCTGGTCGATGCAGCGCATCGCCGAGCTGTACCTGCAGACCGGCAACGCCAAGGCCAAGGCGCTGCTGGACAAGTGGGTGCCGTGGGCGATCGCCAACACCACGCTCGGCGCCAACTGGTCGATCCCGTCGGACATGAAGTGGACCGGCCAGCCGACCACCTGGAACCCGGCCAACCCGCAGCCCAACACCAACCTGCACGTCGAGGTCACCGTGAAGGGCCAGGACGTCGGCGTCGCCGCTGCCTACGCCCGGACCCTGATCGCGTACGCGGCCAAGTCGGGCAACGCGGCGGCGAAGGACACCGCCAAGGGGCTGCTGGACGCCCTGCACGCGGCCAGCGACGCCCAGGGCGTGTCCACGGTGGAGAAGCGCGGCGACTACCGGCGCTTCGACGACACCTATGACGCCGCCACCGGCCAGGGCCTCTACGTGCCCCCGGGCTGGACGGGCACGATGGCCAACGGCGACGCCATCGCCCCGGGCAAGAGCTTCGTCGACATCCGCTCCTTCTACAAGAACGACCCGGCCTGGCCGAAGGTCCAGGCGTACCTCGACGGCGGCCCCGAGCCGGAGTTCCGGTACCACCGGTTCTGGGCCCAGGCCGACGTCGCCATGGCGTACGCCGACTACGGGAAGCTGTTCCCCAACGGCTGAACCAGCGCCTCCGGGTGGGCGGCGAGGCCCGTCCACCCGGGGGCCGACCGGGCGAGGGGGAACGCGACGCCCGGTCGGCGGACGGCCTGACTCCCACGGTCAGGCCGGGGTGGGTCGGCCCTCCGGCCGACGCAGCGGAGCGGACCGGCCCACCCCACCACCCGGATACGCAACGGGCGCGAAAAAGCCCGTAAAACCGGGCTCGCGGGATCACGCGCGGGACCGCGACGGAGTAACGTACGTCACCGGAGAGGCCGCTCCCCCCGTGGCGGCCTCTCCGCTATTCTTCCGCCGCCACGACCCGGTCGACCGGGTGTCGCAGCCCCGGATGACCGGCCGGCAGCGACCGGCGCACCACCACCCAGCTCACCGCCAGCGCCGTGGCCACCAGCGGCCACGTCAGCGCCACCCGGGCGACCGTCAGCGCGACGACCTGCCCGGCCAGCCACAGCGGCAGAAACACCGCGACCCGCAGCACGTAGGTCGCCGCCCACACCCAACTGGCCCGGGCGTACGCGCGCAGCAGCGCCGGGTCGCGCCGCCACCGGCCGCGCTGCCCGAGCGCGACACCCACCACCACGCCGAGCAGCGGCCAGCGCACCACGATGCTGACCACCCAGGCCAGCGCGCTCGCGGCGTTGGACAGCAGCTGGACGAGGAAGAAGTCCTCGGCGCGGCCCGTGCGCAGGGCGATCAGCGCCGCCACGCAGACCGCCAGCAGCCCGACCAGCACCGAGCGGGGCCGGTCGCCCCGGCGCAGCCGCCAGGCGGCCAGGGCCGCGCCGGTGACCACCGCCGCGCCGACCCCGGCCCACAGCGAGTGGCCGCCGAGCAGCCAACCGGCCGCGAACGCCACCGGCGGCAGGGTGGCGTCGACCGCGCCCCGGCGCCCGCCGAGCAGGTCGGCGAGGGTCTCCGGTCGGTCCGCCAGGGCCGTCCCGCGCTCCGGTGTGCTGGTCACCGCGCCCTCCTCACGTCCGCACCCCAACCTAGCCGCCGCCGGTCGGTGGGCCACCGGGCGGCCGGGGCGGGCCGGCCGTTACCGTGTGCGGGTGCGAGCGACGCCGAGGGGTTGGACCGCGGTCTGGTTGGTCGTCATGGCGATCGTCCAGGCGGCCGCCCTGTTGGCCGTCTGGCGCGTCGCCGTGCACACCGAGATCGGCCAGTGGGCCGACACCGTCGCGCTGACCGGAAACCGCATCGGCCAGGACCGCATCGACGGCCCGGTGGACCGGATCCTCAACGCCATGTCGGTCGTGTCGCTGCTGGCCGCGACCGCGGTGATCGGCTTCATCGCGCTGATCCGGGGCCGCATCGCGCTCGCCGTCACGGCCACCCTGCTGATCGCCGGCGCCAACGGCGCCACCCAGGTGCTCAAGCACGGCCTGGCCCGCCCGGACTTCGGCATCGACCCGGAACGGATCTACGCCGGCAACAGCCTGCCCAGCGGGCACGCCACGGTCGCCGCGTCGGTCGCGGTGGCGCTGGTGCTCGTGCTGCCGCGCAAGGTGCGGGCGCTCGGCGCGTTCCTCGGGGCCGGCTACGCCGCGATCGCCGGGGTGGCCACCCTCTCCGCCGGCTGGCACCGGCCCAGCGACGCGGTGGCGGCGTTCCTGGTGGTCGGGGTGTGGGCGGCCCTGGCCGGGCTGCTGCTGCTGGTCTTCCAGCGGGAGCAGGCGCAGGTGGAGCCGGCCGACGCGCACCGGGTCGCCGCGACGGTGCTCGGCGTGGGCGGCGTGCTGGCGGCGGTGGCCAGCGTGCTCGCGCTGGCCTGGCTGGTCGACACGTACGGCACGCCACCCGTCCTGCCGGCCGACCTGGCCCGCCGGCCGCTGTTCGTCGGCTACGCGGGCAGCGCCGCGGGCATCGCCGGGACGATGGGCGTGGTGATGGCGCTGGTGCTGGCCGTCGTGCACCGGCTGGTGCCCCGCGTGAAGGGCTGACGGCGCTCCGCCGCCCGGTCGGGCCGGCCCGGCGTCCCGCGCGGCCGGCCCGGCGTCAGCGGGAGAAGGTGCCCACCATCGTCCCGCTGGCGATGTCCCGCTGCACGAGGGCCCGGTGCACGTCGGCGGCGCGCGGGGTGTCGGGCAGGTCGAGGGGTCGGTCCAGCGCGTAGAGCCGGAAGAAGTACCGGTGGGGGTCGTCGCCCTGCGGCGGGTGCGGGCCGCCCCAACCGGTCGTGCCGAAGTCGTTGGGCCACTCCCGGCCGCCCAGGGGAACCCCGCCCTCGGGGGCCCCGGCCGCGCTCGGCGCGATCCCCGTCACCAGCCAGTGCAGGAACGGGGCCTTCCCGGCGTCCGGGTCCTCGACGAAAAGGACCAGCTCGGTCGCGGACTCCGGCACCTGCGACCACTCCAGCGGCGGTGACACGTTGCCGCCCTCGCGGGAGAAGCGGCTCGGCAGCATGTCGTGGTCGTTGAACGCGGTGCTGCGCAGCATGATCCCGGCCATCGGTGGCGCTCCTCTCCTCGGCCCGGCGCGCGTACCCGCCCGACGCCCGCCGAAACGGGCCGCACGGGCGGGACCGGCGGTGTGGAAGGATCTTGAAGGCTGCGGGCGGAGGGAGATCCGGTGGAGCGGGAACGGGCGGCGTTCCGGGCCGAGTGCGAGCGGCTCGGCGAGGCGCTGCGCGGCGTCGACGCGGCGGATCTCGACCGCCCCACCGACTGCGACCCCTGGACGGTGCGGGAGCTGCTGGCCCACGTGCGCACCGGCGCCGGGCGGCTGACGGACATGCTCGCCGCGCCTGCCCCATCCTGCGCCGAGGTGGACGCCGCCGGCTACTTCGGCGCGGCGAAGTTCACCCCGCCGGTGGACGCCGCCCGCATCGACAGCGGCCGGCGCGAGGCCCGGGAACTCGACGGCCCGGCCCTGGTGGCCGACTTCGACCGGGCGTGGCGGGCCGCCCTGGCCGCCGTGGACGCCCAGCCGCCCGGTCGGCTGGTACGCACCCGCCACGGCGACGCGATGGCGCTTGTCGAGTTCCTGCGTACCCGCGTGGTGGAGGTCGGGGTGCACGGCCTGGACCTGGCGACGGCGCTCGACCGGGAGCCGTGGCTGACCCCCACGGCGGCGGAGGTCGTCGCCGAACTGCTGACCGGCGGGGGGCCCGTCCCGGCGGAGCTGGGCTGGGACCGGCTCACGCTGATCCGCAAGGCGACCGGCCGGGCGCAGCTCACCGACCGGGAGCGGGCCGTCGTCGACGCGGCCGGCTTCCGCTGGCTCTCCTTCGGCGGCTGAGCCGGGCGGAGGGTTCGGGCAGACCCGTCCGCCGGACCGTCAGGCGTCGGCGCCCAGCGGATCCGTCCCCGGGCGGGGCGCGGGCACGCGCGGGACGGCCTTGCGCAGGTGGTCCAGCACCACGGGGTCGATGCGGCCGGGCACCAGCCGCTCCTCCAGGTTCTCCATTCCGGCCCAGGCGAACAACGCCTCCTGCGGCCCTTCCGCGTCGACCGGCAGGCCCAACGCGGCCAGCAGCGCGCCGACCTCGGCGGCGACCGCGCCGGTCAGGTCGAGCAGGGTGGCCGGGTCGGGACGGCTGAACAGCAGGGTGTGCACGGCGAGCAGCCGACCGAGCTCGGTCACCGGGTCGGGGTGGTCGTCGACCCGCAGGTCGACCAGGACGTCGCTGGTGCCGCCGTACCCGCCGCCGCGCTCGACGACCAGCAGCCCGGCGCTCTGCCGGCCGCGCCGGTCGCCGCCGGCCTGGTCCCCGGCGCGCAGCGCGGCGAGCAGCCGGTCGGGGAACGGCAGCGCCGCCCCGCCCAGCCAGGCGTCGCGCAGGGCGTCGACGACCTGCGGGCCGGCCAGGATGTTGCCCTGCGCCGCCCAGCCGTCCCCGGCCTGGCCGCCGGCCCACGGGTGGCAGGCCGGGCCGGTCCAGGTCGCGCCGGTGCCGGTGGCGGCGACCACGCCGAGCTGGCGGTGGTCGCGGTCGGGGTCGGCGGCGACCAGGCCGGCGACCACGTCGGCCGCGGCCACTCCGGTGCGCAACAGGGTGAGCCCCTGCGGCCGGTAGGCGAGGTTGACGTGCGCCTGGGTGGCGAGCGCGCCGATCTCGGCCTCGGCGGCCGGGACCAGGGCGCCGGCGGCCAGGAAGCGGCTGGCCACGACGACGCCGTGCAGGCGGCCGTCGTCGGAGCGGGCGACGAGCGAGAAGGTCACGCACGGAGACTAGCCGCCGCGACCACGTACGGTCACCGCCGCCGGGTCGTGGGCTGCCCGGAGGGCCGCGGCGGACACGTGCGGGTCGACACCTCCGAAAACTTGATTGATTCCAAAAAAGTGAGCTAGGGTCGCCGCATGACGTCCGACTTCGAGGCCGAGTTGCGGGCGGTCTCGTTGCGCGTGACCCGGCCCCGGTTGGCGGTGCTCGCCGCACTGCGCGACCACCCGCACATCGACACCGACGCGGTGATCGCGCTGGTGCGCGCCCAGCAGCCCACGGTCTCCCACCAGACGGTGTACGACGTGCTGCGGGCGCTCACCGACGCCGGCCTGGTGCGGCGCATCCAGCCGGCCGGCGCGACCGCCCGGTACGAGTCCCGGGTGGGGGACAACCACCACCACATCGTGTGCCGCTCCTGCGGCGCGATCGCCGACGTCGACTGCGCCGTCGGCCAGGCACCCTGTCTCACCGCCTCCGACGACCACGGCTTCGTGGTCGACGAGGCAGAGGTCGTCTACTGGGGCACCTGCCCCGACTGCGCGACCGCACGCACCTCCCACTGATCCACCGGTTCGGAAGGAAGTAGATGAGCGACATCCAGGACAACGGCCCCGCCAGCGCCCAGGGCGTGGACAAGAAGGCGGCGGCCGGTTGCCCGATCGCGCACGACTCCGTGACCTCTCACGGCAGCGAGAGCGAGAACCCGGCGATCGACTCGCCCACGCCGAAGACGGGCGGGCGTCCGCGCACCAACCGGGACTGGTGGCCCAACCAGCTCGACCTGTCGGTGCTGCACTCCCGCTCCTCCACGGCCAACCCGCTGGGCAGGGACTTCAGCTACGCCAGGGAGTTCGCCAAGCTCGACGTCGAGGCCCTCAAGCGGGACATCGTCGAGACCCTGACGACCTCGCAGGACTGGTGGCCGGCCGACTTCGGTCACTACGGCGGCCTGATGATCCGGATGAGCTGGCACTCCGCGGGCACCTACCGCATCCACGACGGTCGCGGCGGCGCCGGCGACGGCGGCCAGCGCTTCGCCCCGCTCAACAGCTGGCCCGACAACGCCAACCTCGACAAGGCCCGCCGCCTGCTGTGGCCGGTCAAGCAGAAGTACGGCCAGAAGATCTCGTGGGCCGACCTGCTCGTGCTCGCCGGCAACGTCGCCCTGGAGTCGATGGGCTTCAAGACCTTCGGCTTCGGCTTCGGCCGGGAGGACGTCTGGGAGCCCGAGGAGATCTTCTGGGGCCCGGAGGACGCCTGGCTCGGCGACGAGCGCTACGTCTCCGAGAAGGAGATGTCGCCGGAGGTCGGGGCGACCGAGATGGGTCTCATCTACGTCAACCCGGAGGGCCCGCGCGGCAACGCGGACCCGATCGCGGCGGCGCACTTCATCCGCGAGACCTTCGCCCGGATGGCGATGAACGACGAGGAGACCGTCGCCCTCATCGCCGGCGGCCACACCTTCGGCAAGACCCACGGCGCCGGCGTCGCCGACGACCACGTGGGCCCCGAGCCCGAGGCCGCCCCGTTGGAGGCGCAGGGCCTGGGCTGGCTGAGCACCCACGGCAGCGGCAAGGGCGGGGACACCATCACCAGCGGTCTCGAGGTGACGTGGACCGACCGGCCCACCGAGTGGAGCAACCGCTTCTTCGAGATCCTCTTCGGCTACGAGTGGGAGCTGACCACCAGCCCCGGCGGCGCGAAGCAGTGGGTCGCCAAGGACGCCGAGGCCATCATCCCCGACGCCCACGACCCGTCGAAGAAGCACAAGCCGACGATGCTCACCACCGACCTGTCGCTGCGCTTCGACCCGGCGTACGAGAAGATCTCGCGCCGCTTCCTGGAGAACCCCGACGAGTTCGCGCTGGCGTTCGCCAAGGCCTGGTACAAGCTGCTGCACCGCGACATGGGTCCGGTCAGCCGCTTCCTCGGGCCCTGGGTCCCGGAGCCCCAGCTGTGGCAGGACCCGGTGCCGGCCGTCGACCACGAGCTGGTCGGCGACGCCGACGTCGCCGCGCTCAAGGCGAAGGTCCTGGAGTCGGGCCTGACCACCGCCCAGCTGGTCACCACCGCGTGGGCCTCGGCGGCCAGCTTCCGCTCCACCGACAAGCGGGGCGGCGCCAACGGCGCGCGCATCCGGCTGGAGCCGCAGCGCAGCTGGGCGGTCAACCAGCCCGAGCAGCTCGCCACGGTCCTGGAGACCCTCGAGGGCATCCAGCGGGAGTTCAACGCCGCAGGCGGCGCGCGGATCTCGCTCGCGGACCTGATCGTGCTGGCCGGCTCGGCCGCCGTCGAGAAGGCGGCGCGTGACGCCGGCGTCGAGGTGACCGTGCCGTTCCACCCGGGCCGCACCGACGCCAGCCAGGAGCAGACCGACGTCGACTCCTTCCGGGTCCTCGAGCCGCGCGCCGACGGGTTCCGCAACTACCTGCGTGCCGGCGAGAAGACGCAGCCGGAGGTGCTGCTCGTCGACCGCGCCTACATGCTCAACCTGACCGCGCCCGAGATGACCGTCCTCGTCGGCGGCCTGCGTGCCCTCGGGGCCAACACCGGCGGCACCCGGCACGGCGTCCTGACCGACCGGCCCGGCGTGCTCACCAACGACTTCTTCGCCAACCTGCTCTCCCCGGGCACCCGGTGGAAGGCGTCGGAGTCCGAGGAGCACGTCTACGAGATCCGGGACCTGGCCACCGACCAGGTGAAGTGGACCGCCACGGCGGTCGACCTCATCTTCGGCTCCAACTCCCAGCTGCGGGCCCTCGCGGAGGTCTACGCCAGCGAGGACGCGCGCGAGAAGTTCGTCGCCGACTTCGTCGCGGCCTGGACCAAGGTCATGGAACTGGACCGGTTCGACCTCGCCTGATCCGGCTCCACGTGACGAGCTCCGGTCGATCCGTCAGCGGATCGGCCGGGGCTCGTCCGTCGTCGGGGTCGGTCGGCGGCGCGACCGCCGTGGTGCGGCGGCAGTTCCGGTCGCCTGTGCCGCGGGTGGGATGGTCCACGGGATCTTGCCCAGCGGCGCGGAGAGCGGGCACCATCGACCGATGACGACGCGATGGGGCATGACGGTGCCGCTGGACGGCATCCCGCTCGCCGAGCACGCCGCGGTCTACGCGGCCCTCGACGCCGCCGGGTTCACCGACGTCTGGTCCGCCGAGGTCAACGGGGCGGACGCGTTCACCCCGCTGGCGCTCGCCGCCGCCTGGCAGCCGAGGCTGCGCCTGGGCACCGCCATCGCGCCGGTGTTCACCCGGGGGCCGGGCCTGCTGGCGATGAGCGCCGCCGCGCTGGCCGACGCCGCGCCCGGCCGGTTCGCGCTCGGCATCGGCGCGTCCTCGCCCGTCGTCGTCGGCAACTGGAACGCCGTACCGTTCGACGAGCCGTTCCGGCGCACCCGCGACGTGCTGCGGTTCCTGCGCGCGGCCCTGTCCGGCGAGACCGTCGACGGCAAGTTCGACACCTTCGCCGTACGCCGCTTCACGCTGGACCGCAAGCCGGCCGTGCCGCCGCCGGTGCTGCTCGCCGCGCTGCGCCCGGGAATGCTGCGGCTGGCCGGCGCGGAGGCCGACGGCGTCATCCTCAACTGGCTCGGCGCCGACGACGTGCCGCGCGCGCTGGCCGAGGTGGGCGAGCGGCGCCCCGGCTTCGACGTGGTCGCCCGGATCTTCGTCTGTCCGACCGAGGACGCCGCGCACGCCCGCGCCCTGGGCCGCCGGCTGATCACCAGCTACCTCACCGTCCCCGCGTACGCGGCGTTCCACCGCTGGCTCGGCCGCGAGGAGACGCTCGGGCCGATGTGGCGGGCCTGGGACGCCGGGGACCGGCGCGGCGCGGGCGCGGCGGTGCCCGACGAGGTGGTCGACGCGCTGGTGCTGCACGGCTCGCCGGAGCGGTGCCGCGAACAGGTCCGCCGTTACGCCGACGCCGGGGTCGACGTGCCGGTGCTGGCCCTGCTTCCCACCCCCGAGCTGGCCGCGGGCGGCGCGAAGGCGCTGGGCGACGTGATCGCGCGGCTGGGCACGGGCGGCGCGCGGTGAACCTCACCGACCGGGTGGCGGTGGTCACCGGCGGAGCCGGCGGCATCGGCGCGGCCCTGGCGCGGCGGTTCGTCGCCGAGGGCGCGACCGCCGTGGTGGTCGCCGACCTCGACGCCGACGCCGCCCGCGCGGTCGCCGACGGCATCGGTGCGGCCGCCCACGCCGCCGCCCTCGACGTGACCGACGAGGAGCAGGTCCGCGCGCTGGTCGCCGACACCGAGCGGCGGTACGGGCGGATCGACCTGTTCTGCGCCAACGCCGGCGTGGCCACCAGTGGGGGAGTGGAGGTCGACGACGCCGGCTGGGAGCGCGCCTGGCGGGTCAACGTGCTCTCCCACGTCTACGCCGCCCGCGCGGTGCTGCCGGCGATGCTGGCCCGGGGCGGCGGCTACCTGCTGCACACCTGCTCGGCCGCGGGCGTGCTGACCGCGGTCGGGGACGCGCCCTACACGACCACGAAGCACGCCGCCGTGGGCTTCGCCGAGTGGCTCTCGGTCACCTACCGCGACCAGGGCGTCCGGGTCAGCGCCCTGTGCCCGCAGGGCGTGGACACGCCGATGCTCGCCGAAGGGCTGGCCGCCGGCCACCTCGGCGCGCGGGTCATCGCCGCCTCCGGCGCGGTGCTCACGCCGGACCAGGTGGCCGACTCGGTGATCGCCGGCCTGGCCGAGGAGCGGTTCCTCATCCTGCCGCACCCCGAGGTCGCCGCGTACGCCCGCCGCCGCGCGGAGGACCCGGACGGCTGGCAGTCCGGCCTGCGCAAGCTCGTCCGCCGCCTGCGGACGTAGCGCCTCGACACAGGGGCGGGCGACGATGGCCGGCCTGCGTGCGCTCGCCGTCGTCGTCTGCCTGCTCACTGCGGCGGAGCCGTGCGAGTTGGGCCTGGACGGGGGGCGGGACGCGGCCCGTCGCGCCGGTCTGGACTTCGTCTGGTTGCCCGTCGCGGATCGCGGAGTTGCCGACGCCGCCGCATTCCTTCCGGTGCTGGGCGACCTGGTCCATCGTCTCGACAGGGGCCACCACGTCGTCGCGCACTGCCGCTTCCGGATCGGGCGGGCGTCCCTCCTCGCCGCCGCGTTGCTGACCGCGCACGGCTGCGACCCCGATCGGGCGTGGAAGCTCATCTCCGCGGCCGGTGGGCACCGCGTCCCGGACACTGATGATCAACGCAACTGGATCCGTCAGTACGTCCTCATCGGTCGACGGGAGGGACGGGACCCGCGCAGCGGTGCCCGGTCTTGAGTCATGCCGGTACCTGCGTGTCATCGAAGAGCACCGTCATTGCGTTGGTGGCCTTGAGACCGGAGCCGGTGAGCAGCACGACCGTGGTCTCGCCGGGGCGGATCGCTCCCTGGGCGGCGAAGGCGTCGATCGCCGCGGCGGCTGTTGCCGAGGTGGGTTCGGCGTACAGGCCTCGGCTGGTGAGGCGGCGTAGGGCGGCGGCGATGTCGGCTTCGTCGATCGTGGTGGTGTCGCCGGCGGAACGGCGGATGGCGTCGACGACTTCAGCCAGCCGGACTGGTTCGCGGATCGCGGTGCCTTCGGCGATCGTCGGCCCGAACGACACGTCGGACAGTCCGCTGAACGCGGCGTGGATCGGGGCACAGCGGGCGGGTTGGGCGACCAGCAGCCGCGGTAGGCGCGCGATGTGCCCCGCGGCGAGCAGCTCGCTGAAACCGAGGTCCATGCCGAGGACGGTGCTGCCTGCGCCGGCCACGGTGACGACGGCGTCCGGGGCGGTGAAGCCGAGGTCTTCCCACAGTTCGTAGGCGAGGGTCTTGGTGCCCTGCAGGAACAGCGGATGCCAGTTGTGGCTGGCGTAGCAGGTGGTCTCGGCGTCGCGTAGGGCCTGCCGGGCGGTCGCGTCGCGGCCACCCGGCACCAGGGTGAGCGCGGCACCGAACGCCCGGGACTGCAACACCTTCGCCGCGGAGGTCGCCTCCGGGACGAGTATGCGGGCGCGGAGCCCGGCGGCGGCGCAGTACGCGGCGACCGACGAGCCGCCGTTGCCGGAGCTGTCCTCGATAACGGCGTCGACACCGGCCTGGGCCAGGTGCGACACCATCACGCTGGTGCCGCGATCCTTGAAGCTGCCGGTCGGGTTGAACCACTCCAGCTTGAACCGCACCTCGTGCTCGCCCCACCGGCCGGGAATCAAGGGGGTGCAACCCTCGCCCAGCGACACCGGGTGGGTGACCCGGCCGGGCAGGGCCGCTCGGTAGCGCCACAGTGACCGGATGGGGCCGTCGATGTCGCTGGGACCGATGCCGGGCCGGGGCGTCATCGTCAGCGGGGCGCCGTCGTCACCGCGCCACCGCAGCGCGTTGAACGGGTAACTCCGGCCCGATCTCGGGTCCAAGTACGTGTCCACGGCGACCTCCCACCGGCTAAGATGATCAGTCTAGCATTGGACAAAAAATCCAGACGATCATCCGTTTCGGGCGCGGGTGAGGGTGGCGTAGAGACCAGATCGGGACACGCCCAACTTCGCCGCCACCCGAGGGACCGCGTTGCGGACACTGAAGACGCCGCGCGCATCAAGGGCGCCGACCAACCGGATGCGTTCCTCGGGGGTGAGTGTGGCGACCGGCTTGCCCAGTCGAGCCTCCTCCGCGGTCACCATGGCGTCGAGGACCTCGTCGAAGTCGTCGGTGAACGTTGTCGTGGCGACCTGCCGCGTTTCAGCTCCGATCAGGTGGTTGACGAGGCTGCCGACCTGCCGTAGCGGCATGATGTCGAGGTTGATGCACAGCGCGGCGAACACGTGCCCGTTCGCGTCGCGCAGCGGCATGGTGGACGACTTGATGACTTTGCCGTGCGGGGTGCGGTTGACGTAGTTGAGGTCGTTGACCGCGTCATCGCCGCGGGCCAGCATCGACAGGCCGATCTCGCTCATCGCGCCCCCGACATGCCGGTTGGTGACCGAACCGGCGATTGCGACGACCGAGCGTTCTGGGCGCCGGTAGTCGTGCAGCACGACCTCGCACCAAGGTCCGAAGGTCTCGGCGATGCCCTCAATGACGGGCCGCAGAGCGTCGAGAATCGCGTCCTGCGATGTGTGGGCCGCGACGGCGGCACGGCGGTCGTCGAGCATCCCAGCAGTCTCGCAGCACACGCACGAGGAC